>JBIQHQ010000016.1:35077-68492 GCA_044508445.1 Deinococcaceae bacterium | reverse complement strand
TGCGCCCGACACGTGCCCGGGGCCCTCCTGCCCCGACGCGTCCCCGCGCGGCGTCTCAGGGACCGCGCGAGCGGACGTACTCGCTCACGTCCGCGCCGTAGAGGGCCCCGTAGAAGCGCGCCACCGGCGCAGGCAGGTCCCCGGGCAGGCGCAGCGTCGCCGTCGGCGCGTCGGCCGCGGTGCCGGAGAAGGCGGGCAGGGGGCGGGGTCGGACGCACAGCCCCGCCCAGGCGACGAGCGCGACCAGCGCGAGAGCGAGCAGGACGATGAGAGCGGCCTTCACGCGACCTCCTGCGGGGCCGAGGGCGCTAGCCCGCCGCCGTCCAGCCCGCGTCCACCGCCACCTCGGCGCCGTTGACGCCGCTGGCGGCGTCGGAGACGAGGAAGAGGATGAGCTCCGCCACCTCTTCCGGCTTGAGCGTGCGCGGGTTCACCGCGTGCCACTTGCCGTACTGCGCGAGGGCCTCGTGGTCGAACCTCGCCGGGTCGGCGCCGGCCATGATGTTCGTCTCCACGCCGCCCACGATCAGCGTGTTGCAGCGGATGCCGAAGGGTGCGTAGGCGTAGGCGGTGTTGCGCGACAGGCCCAGGAGGGCGTGCTTCGACGCCGTGTAGACGGCGCCCGCCGACGCGCCGGAGACCGCCGCCACGGAGGCGACGTTCACGATCGCGCCACCGCCCCTCTCCTTCATGTGCCTGACGGCGGCGCGCGAGGTCGTGAAGGGACCGTAGACGTTCACGCCGAAGACGCGCTCGAACGTCTCGTCGGAGAAGTTCGCTACGCCCTCCATCATGTCCATCACGCCGGCGTTGTTGACGAGGACGTCGAGCCTGCCGAACCCGTCGATCGCGCGCCTCACGAGCGCCTCGGCGTCCTCGCGCTCGGCCACGTTCCCCACGACGCCGACCATCCTGCCGCCGGCGGCCGTGGCCTCGGCGGTCACCGCCTCGATGCGGGCGCGGTCGATGTCGCCGCCCACCACGGTGGCGCCCTCGCGTGCGAACAGCAGGGCGGTCGCCCTGCCCATCCCCGACCCCGCACCGGTCACCACGGCTACCTTGCCTGCGAGCCTCATGGGCACCTCCGCCCGCAGGCTAGCCAGGCGGCGCTCGTCCACGACACGGAAGAAAGTCCCTCGCAGACGGGGATGACGCCGGTCGCCTCCCCAGCTACGGACCGGCGGATGTGATACAGTGTGTATCATAACGTGCCCGGCCGGGCGGCGGCCGGCGCACGCGGAGAGGCAGGCGACGGTGGAGGCTCGTAGGTCACCGAGCAGGGCGCCGGACAGGGCGCGAGGCAAGGAGCGCGAGGCGCTGGGCGAGCTCATCAGCCTGGCCGGCCGGACGGCGCTCGTGACCGGGGCCGCCTCGGGCATAGGCCGGGCGACGAGCCTGCGCCTCGCCGAGGCCGGCGCCGACCTCGTGCTCGTCGACAGGGACATGGCCGGCCTCGAAGCGCTGAGGGACGAGCTCGAGCCCATCGGGCGGAGCGTGGCGCTGCGCCGGCTGGACCTCGCCGACCCCGACGCCATAGACGAGCTGTGGCGCGAGCTGAGCCGGCGCCCGCCCGAGGTCCTCGTGAACAACGCGGGCGTCTACGCGGGCCGGGCGTTCGACGCGGTCGACGACGCGGACTACCGCGCCACGGTGGGCGTGAACCTCGACGCCGTGTTCCGCATGTGCCAGCGCTTCGTGGCGGCGCGCGGCGACCAGGGAGGCGGGATCGTGAACGTCGGGTCGGTGGAGGCCGTGCTGCCCTTCAAGGACGACCTCGCCACCTACAGCATGTGCAAGGCCGGCGTCATCGCCCTCACGCGGGCGCTGGCGCGCGAGTACGCTCGGCGCGGCATCCGGGCCAACGTCGTCGTGCCCGGCGGCATCGACACGCCCGGCACGCGGCGCGTGGCGCGTGAGGTGCTGCGCGGCAACGTGGGCCTCGTGAAGACGGGCTACGACTTCATGCAGCGCGTGCCGGCGGGCCGCCTCGGCAGCCCCGACGAGGTCGCCCGCGTGGTGCTCTTCCTCTGCTCCGACCTGGCCTCCTACATGCACGGCGCCGTGGTGGCGGTGGACGGCGGCTTCCTCTCGGCGTGAGGCGGCGTCGGGCCCTGAGGGGTCGCGGGCCTGCTCACGCCCCCACCACGCGCACCTCGTGGCCGGCGAAGGCGACCTCCCCGCCCCTGACCGTGAGCAGGCAGGCGAAGCGCCGCTCGGCGACCCTCTCCACGCCGCGCGAGTCCCAGACCTTCAGCGGCCCGTCCTCGAGGCGCAGCACGGCGACGTCGGCCGGCGCGCCCACGGCGAGGGCGTCCGGGACGTACGGGAGCCGGGAGCCGCTCGCGCCCGCTGCTGCCCGCAGGACGCCGGCGGGCAGCTCTGTGACGGCGCGCAGCACCCGCGTGGGCGACTCGCCCGCGACGAGCATCTTCGTCATCACCGTGGTCATGTCGAAGGCCGGCCCCAGGACGGACCGCCGGTGCAGGTCGGTGCTGATGACGGCCGGCGGGAGGCCGGAGCGGGCCCACGCCTCGGCGGAGGGGAACGAGAAGCTGCCGCTGCCGTGGCCCACGTCCAGCGACACGCCGCGCTCCAGCGCCGCGACGACCTCCGGGCGCGGCGTGCCGTCGGCGCCCACGACGCCGTTGTCGTAGGGCGTGAAGCAGTGGGTGAGGACGTCGCCGGCGCGCAGGTGGGCGAGCACGGTGTCCAGGTCGGGCGGCGCCTCGCTCACGTGCACCATGACCTTGAGACCCGTCTCGTCGGCGGCGCGGCGGACGGCGGCCAGCGCCGCGGCGGCGTTGGGGCCCACCGTGTTCGGCGAGGCGCGGAGCTTGAAGCCCACGACGAGGTCCCTGTGCTCGCGCGCCACGCGGACGGCGGCCTCCACGTCGAGGGCGGCTTCCGACAGCAGCTCGCCGTGGGGCGCCGCCAGCCCGCCGGCGGCGACGTTGAGGAAGGCCAGGGACCTCACCCTGGCGGCGCGCAGCCGCGGGGCCAGGCCGGCGAACGTGTGAGGGCCGGCGCTGCCGGCGTCCACCACCGTGGTGACGCCGCAGCGCAGGCTCGCGTCGTCCACGTCTATGCCCCAGTAGGTGGCGCCCGGGTAGGCGTGCACGTGCAGGTCCACCAGGCCCGGCAGCACCATGGCCCCGGCCAGGTCGGCGGAGCGCTCCGCCAGCGCGGGGTCGATCGCGTCCTCGACGGCCGCCACCACCCCGTCGGCCACGGCCAGGTCGGCGCGGCGCCAGGCCCCGTCGGAGCCCAGCACGCGTCCCCCGTGCAGGACGAGGTCGTAGCGGCGGGACGCCACGGGCTCAGCCTGCCACGAGGCTCGCCATCCGCTCCAGGTCGGGGAACGCCGGCAGCTCGAAGGCGCCGGAGAGCTGCCGGGCCGCGCGCAGCAGCTCGAACTCGCTGCCCCGTCGGCCGACGAGCTGCATGCCTACGGGCAGGCCCTCGTCGCTGAGCCCCACGGGCAGGGACACGCCGGGGTGGCCGGCGATGTTGAAGGGCGAGGTGTAGGCGGCGTTGCCGCCGCGCCTGTGGGTCTTGGGGTTGCGCGCCGTCGAGGTCCTCGTGACGGGGCTGGTGGGCGTGAGGATCATGTCCGCGTCTCCCAGCACGGCGTCCACCTCCTGCCGCACCAGCTCGCCGACCCGCAGCGCGTGGAGGTAGTCGGCGGCGGTGAGGCAGGCGCCCGGCAGGTTGTAGAAGCCCGCGCTGGCCCCGTAGCGGCTGCGGTCTCCGGCCGTGCCCTCGTGGTCGAAGTAGTGCTCGGCCGCGATGACCACGAAGTTCGCCCGGACGCCGTCGTGGAGGACGTCGAGGACCGGCCGCGGCAGGCGCACGACCTCGTGGCCGAGCCGCTCGGCGGCGCGCACCGTGGCGTCGAAGGCCGCCCGCACCGAGCTCTCCATGCCCACGTCCTCCACGTAGCCCTCCGGCACCGCCAGCCGGAGGCGCCCGGGAGCGGCGCGCACGTGGTCGACACGGGCGGCCGGCTCCAGGCGGAGGCGCTCGGCGGCGTCGTCCTCGTCGGGGTCGACGAGCAGGGCGGCCAGGACCGCCGCGGCGTCCTCCGCGGCGCGGGCCAGGACGCTCACCTCCGACACGCGTCCCTCGGAGACGCCGGCGCCGGGCACCCGCCCGTGGCCGGGCTTCAGCCCGAAGAGCAGGTGCTGACCCGCCGGCAGCCGGGCCGAGCCGCCGCCGTCGGTGCCGAGCGCGAACATCGCCAGCCCTGCCGCCACCGCGGCGCCGCCGCCGCTGCTCGAGCCCACCGAGTACTCCTCGGGCAGCCACGGGTTGCGGGGCGGTGGGTTGAGGTCGTCCTCGCGCGGCAGGCTCCAGCCGAACTCGTTGAGGTTGTGCTTCCCCACCAGCACCGCCCCGGCGGCCCGCAGGCGCCGCACGGCCTCGGCGTCGCGCTTGGGCCGCCACTCCTTGGTGAGGGGCGAGTTGTAGGTGCAGGGCATGCCGGCGGCCGGGATGCTGTCCTTGGCGCCGAAGGTGAGGCCGTGCAGCAGGCTGCGCGGACCGCGCGCCGCCAGCTCGTCGGTGAGCCTGGCGGCCGCGGCCAGGGCGCCCGCGCCGTCGACGGTGATGTAGCTGCGCACGACGCCGTCGTAGCGGGCGATCCTCTCGAGCTGGGCGTTCACGAGGTCGAGCGGCGTGAGCTCGCCCGCCGCCAGCGCCGCGGCGGCGTCGGTGGCGGTGCCGGTGAGGACGCCTTCTGGCACGGGGCGCGGCCGGCCGGCGCTTGGCGGGGGCGACGCCTCCTCGGCGCGCTCCGCGCCGGCGCGGTTCGAGTAGGCGGCCCGCAGGGGCAGGCTCTCGCGCAGGCCCTCGAGGCCGGGAGTGGGGACGGCCCGGAGGCGGTCGGCGAGGTCCCAGGAGTCCCTCACGTACTCCACGAGGCGCGCTCGCTCGTCGGTGGTGAGGCTCAGCCGGGCTCGAGCGGCGAACGCGGCGACTATCGCCTCGGTGTCGGGGACCTGGTCGGACATGGGCGCCTCCTGCGGGCCGCTACTTGACGCTCCGGACGCTGATATGTAACATTTCAGATATTACAACACAACGAGGGCTCGTCAAGCCGGAGGCGTGTGGGCGACGAGCCGGGGCACAGGCCGGCCCGCCAGGGCCCAGGAGGCGAGGGCGATGGGGCAACCCCTCACAGCGATCCGCACCGAGCGCGTCACGGACACCGTCTACCAGGTACTGCGAGAGCGCATCGTGGAGCAGCAGTTCCCGCCGGGGAGCAAGATCAACGTCGACGAGATCGCCAGGCAGCTCGACGTGAGCCGCACCCCGGTGCACGAGGCGCTGGCCATGCTGGCCACGGACGGGCTCGTGGAGGTGCGCCCGCGCCGCGGCACCTTCGTCACCGAGTTCACGACCTCCGACTACGCCGAGACCCTCGACATCAGGCGAGCCCTCGAGGTCCTCGCCTGCGAGACGGCCTGCGCCAACGCCACCGACGACGACATCGCCGAGCTGCAGGCGCTCGTGGACGGCATGCCTGAGACGGTCAGGCACGCCTCCGGCCCCGCCGAGGCCGCCCGCGTGCACGACGCCAAGAACCTCGAGTTCCACCTCAAGCTGGTCGGGCTCTCGCGAAACCGCCGCCTCATAGCCCTCTACGCCGACCTACGCGCCCATCTGAAGATCGCCAGGGCGCACGTCGACGCCACGGGCTGGCTGGCGCGCGTGCCGGAGGAGACCCGCGAGCACCAAGAGATCGTGAGGGCCCTGGGTAGGCGCGACGTGGACTCCCTGAAGTCCGCCCTCGACGCCCACCTCAGGCGCTCCGCCGCCTCGCTGATCGGCGATATCACGCGCGCCGAAGGGAGGGAACGAGACAGCTAGACCGCCCACGGCCTCCCCCGACGCACCCCAGTAAGGAGGAAGCATGACAGCACCTCGCTTCGGTCGCGCAGCGGCGGCCGCGCTCATCGCGGGCGCCCTCGCCTTGGGCAGCGCGACAGCCCAGACGATCACCCTCGACATGCCGTCCTGGCAGGTGACGGAACCCGGGACCTCGGACTGGTGGAAGGCGCTCATCGCCGAGTTCGAGGCGCAGCACCCCGGCGTCACGATCCAGTTCAACAACGAGCCCTTCGCCTCCTACAACGACAAGATGGTCACCCGCTTCGCGGCCGGCAACCCGCCGGACATCCTGCACCTGCCCGCCGCGAACTTCATGATCTACGCCCAGGAGGGCTGGCTCGCGCCGCTCGACGACCGCCTCGCCGAGTCGAACAGCCCCGTCCTGAACGAGTGGACGCCGGTCCAGTCGTCGTGCCAGTACGAGGGCCAGACCCTGTGCGTGATAGTCCTCGGCTACGGCTACGTGCTGGGCTGGAACCAGAAGGAGTTCGAGGAGGCCGGCCTCGACGGTCCCCCCACCAACAGCCAGGAGCTCATCGAGTACGCCAAGAGGCTCACGGTCGACAAGGACGGCGACGGCACCATCGACCAGTACGGCATCTCGTTCCCCACCGTCACGCACGCCGGCGTGGAGTCCTACGCCACCGCCTTCCTCTTCGAGGCCGACCCCGACGGCCACTGGGTGGACTCCGAGGGCCAGCTCAACCGCGACGCCGCCAAGGCGGCCTGGGCGGTCATGAAGCAGCTCGTGGACGACGGCTCGGTGCCGCTCGGCCTCGACAACAACGGCAAGCGCCAGTACTTCGTCGAGGGTCGCGCCGCGATGATGTTCGAGGGCCCGTGGATCCAGGGCAACATCGACAGCGCCGCCCCCGAGGTCCGCGAGGGCCTGCGCGTGGCCCAGCTCCCGCTGAACGGCCAGGTGTACGGCGGCGCCTCGAACGTGCTGGCCATCCCCGCCGGCCTCGACCCCGAGCGCGAGCAGCTCGCGTGGGAGTTCATCCAGCTCTTCACCTCCGAGGAGTGGCAGGCCAAGTACGCGACGATCGCCGGCCAGCCCCCGGCCCGGTCGGGAGTGCTCTCGGACCAGATCCTCGCCGAGAACCCGAACATGCAGCAGTACGTCGAGGCCGCCGACAAGGCCCGCGACTACGTGCCGCCGGGCCTGGCCGAGGACTACACCCGGTTCCGCGACCTCGTCGTCGAGTCGACCCTGGAGGTCGTGGTGCAGGGCCAGGACCCCGACACCGTGCTCGACAACATGCAGTCCGAGATCGACCGCATGCTGAGGTGACGTCCCGACGCCTCGGGGTGCCGGCAGAGCGTCCGGCACCCCGAGGCGTCACGCCGCCACAGCGCCCTCCTCCTACCTCGCACGCCCACGAACCGCGCCCACTCCCGCCATCCGGAGGCCCAGCCCCATGACGACGGTCCAGACGGTCCCGAGCGCACCGCCACGGCGCAGGCCGACGCGCGGAGCGCTCCGCAGCCGCCTCTACGCGTTCGCCCTGCTGGCTCCGGCCATCGTCGTCGTGCTGGTCGTGATCGTCTACCCGCTCTTCATGGCGGCGCGGATGAGCCTCCACGACATCGCGATCTTCAGGGTGGACCGCGGCATCACGGGCGAGACGAGCCTCGACAACTTCAGGTCGATGTTCCGCGACAAGGCGTTCTGGCGGTCGCTGCGCATCACCCTCTACTACGTCTTCTTCGGCGTAGCGGGCTCGTTCGGCGTGGGCCTCTTCACCGCCGTGCTGCTCAACCAGCCGTTCCGTGGGCGCACGCTGGCGCGCGTGCTCATGGTGCTGCCCTGGCCCGTGCCCGGCGTCGTGGCCGCCACGATCTTCGTCTGGCTCTTCAACTCGTCCTTCGGGGTCGTCAACTTCCTCCTGCTGCGCGGCGGCCTCATCGACCAGCCGGTGCAGTGGCTCACCAAGCCGATCCCCGCGCTGGTGGCCGTCACCGTGGCCACGATCTGGAAGGGCTACCCGTTCTTCACGATCTCGCTGCTGGCCGGCATGCAGTCGGTCCCCAAGGAGCTCTACGAGGCCGCCCGCGTCGACGGCGCCAGCGGCCTCCAGCAGTTCCGCTTCATCACCGTGCCCGCGCTGCGGTCGGTGATAGGTATCTCGCTCGTCATCGCCACCCTGTGGCAGTTCAGGGTGTTCGACATCATCTTCGTCATGACCGGCGGCGGGCCCTCCGGAGCCACGGAGACCCTCGCCGTGCAGATCTACCGCGAGGCCTTCCAGTACTTCGAGATGAGCTACGCCGCCGCGGTGGGCATGGTCACGCTGGCGCTGTCCGTGATCAGCACCTTCTTCTACCTGCGCCTGACCTCGAGGTCCTTCTACTGATGCCCCGCCGCCGAGCGACCACGGTGCTCGTCTACCTCCTCGTCATCGCCACCCTCGTGGTCCTGCTCTTCCCCTTCTACTGGATGGTCGTCACGGCCGTCAGGCCGGGGAACCAGCTCCTCACCTACCCGCCGCGGTTCTTCCCCGGCGACGGCTCCTTCGACGCCTTCGCCGGCGTGCTCCGCAAGAGCAACATCTTCGTCTGGTTCAAGAACTCGACGATCGTCACGGCCCTCACGATCCTCGTGGCCGTGCCCATCGCGTCGCTGGCGGGCTACGCGATGTCGCGCTTCGCCTTCCGCGGCGTCCGCGAGACCGGCTACCTGCTGCTCACGGCCCGCATGCTGCCCGCCAGCCTGCTCATCATCCCGCTCTACGCGATCTTCGCGCGGCTCGGGCTCATCGACAGCTTCGCGGCCCTGATCGTGGCGAACACGACCTTCATAGTCCCGTTCGGCGCCTGGATGCTGAAGGGCTTCTTCGACAGCATCCCCCGCGACCTCGAGGACGCCGCGATGATCGACGGGACCTCGGCGTTCATGGCGCTGGTCCGCGTCGTCATGCCGCTCTCCTTGCCTGGCCTCGCCGCCACCACGATCTACTGCGCGATCCTCACCTGGGGCGAGTTCGTCTTCGCCGCCACCCTCATGTCGGGCGAGGACCGCTGGACGGGCCCCATAGGCATCGCCTCGTTCAACCAGCAGTACCAGGTGCAGTGGAACGAGATAATGGCCGCTTCACTCATGTTCATCGTGCCCGTGATCCTGCTCTTCTCGTTCCTGGAGCGGTTCCTGGTGCAAGGCATCGCGGCCGGAGGTGTCAAGCAATGAGTCGCATACGAGGCATCATCCCCATCCTGCCCACGCCCTTCACCGACGACGGAGCCGTCGACGAGGCCGGGATGCGCAGGGTGGTGAGCTACGTCCTCGCGGCCGGCGCGCACGGCGTGGCGTTCCCCGCCATGGCCAGCGAGTTCTACGCCCTCACGGACGCCGAGCGCCTCCGCCTCACCGAGCTGATCGTCACCGAGGTGGGGGGCGCCGTGCCCGTCGTCGGCACCGCCACCTCGGCGAGCCCGCAGGGCGCCGTGGAGCTGGCCAAGGCGGTGGCCAGGGCCGGCGTGGACGCCGTCATGGTGATGCCCCCCTACGTGGTGCGCGACGGGCTGCCCGCCACGGTGAGGCTCTTCGAGCGCCTGGCCGCGGCGGTGGACCTGCCCCTCATCGTGCAGAACGCTCCGCCGCCCCTGGGCTCCGCCTACGCCCCCGACACGATCAGGGACCTCATCGCGAAGGTGCCGCAGGTCCGCTACGTGAAGGAGGAAACGGCCCCAGGCGGCCAGCGCATCACGCGGCTGCTGCAGAGCCCGCCGCCCGGGCTGCAGGGCGTGTTCGGCGGCGCCGGCGGACGCTACATCATCGACGAGCTGAACCGCGGCGCCATCGGGGCCATGCCGGCCTGCGAGATCACGGAGGTCCACGTGAGGATCTACGAGCTGCACCAGGCCGGGGACGCGGTCGCCGCCAGGGCGCTCTACAACCGCAGCCTGCCGCTGCTCACGTTCCAGGCGGTGTTCCGCATGGACATGACCAAGGAGGTGCTGAGGCGCCGCGGCGTGCTGCGCTCGAGCCACGTGAGGGTGGGCGCCATCCCCCTCGACGACGCCGACCACGCCGAGCTGGACACCCTGCTCGCCGAGGTCGAGGACCTGCTCATCGCGCCGGTGACGGCCTGAGGCCGGCGGTGGACGAGGCCCCGACGGCGCGGGTCCTGTGGGCCGCCGCCGAGCTGGCGATGGCCTACCCGTACAAGGTGTGGGGCTTCGGCGAGGACGTGTGCCTGCGCGCGCTCCTGGAGCTGGGCCGCGCCACGGGAGACCCCAGGCCCTCCCGGTTCGTGGCCGGCCTGGTGCGCCCGTGGTGCGAGGCCAGGACGTCCCCGGGCTCCCCAGAGCGCCTGCCCCACGCCGACCACGTGGCGCCCGGCGTCGTGGTCCTCGAGCTCTACGAGGCCACCGGCGACGCCGTCTACCTCGAGGCCGCGCTGAGGCTGGGCGCGCTCCACCAGGGCTTCCCCGTGGTGAGCGGCGTGAGGGTCCACAGGCCCGACCTGGCCGGGCTGAGCGACCTGATATGGGTGGATTGCATCGCCATGGACGGGCCGTTCCTGGCGCGGCTCGCGAACGTCACGGGCGAGGGCGCCTGGCGCGACCTGGCCGTGGAGACGACGCTGGCCTACGCCCGCGCCCTCCTCGACGAGGAGAGGAGCCTCTTCAGGCACGGCTTCGACACCCGTCGGCGGGCCCGGAGCGACTGCTGCTGGGCCCGGGGCAACGGCTGGGCGCTGCACGGCTTGCTCGACACGATCGTCGAGCTGCCGGGCTCGCACCCCGGACGCGGGGCCCTCACCGACCTCCTGGAGCGGCTCGTCGGCGCGTTGGCGGGGCTCCAGCACCCTTCCGGCCACTGGCACACGGTGCTCGACGACCCCACCACGCCGCTCGAGAACTCGGCCGCCGCCTTCTACGCCTCGGCGGCCCTCAAGGCCAGGCGTCACGGGCTGCTGAGCGGGGTGAGCGGGCTGGGGGCGATGGTCGAGGCGTCCGTGGCGGCGCTGCGCGACCTCGTGGACCCCGCCGAGGGCGGTCCGCAGGTGGGGGCGCTGCCGGTCTCGTACGCCACGCCGGTCGGCCAGCGCGACACCTACGTGAGCGCGCCCGTGGGCGTCTTCCCCTGGGGCCAAGGACCCCTGCTGCTCACCCTCCTCGAGGCGCGGGCCGCATCCCCCGGCCGCGCCGGGGGGTCACGGCATGAGGCGGGCGGAGCCGCGGCACGAGCGCCGAGGCGGTCACGGCACGAGCCCCGTGGCGGCGTGGGGCACGGAGGAGTGAGGGCATGAAGATCGCCAGCATCGAGGCCATGGTCCTGAAGGCGCCCGTGCCGGGCATCGGCACCTGGCGGGCGGCCAGCTTCGCCGTGCCCTTCAGGTTCGCCGAGACCACCCTGGTGCGCGTGGAGAGCGACGACGGCCTCGTCGGTTGGGGCGAGGTGCACGCGCCCGTGGCGCCGGAGGTGAGCAAGGCGGTCATAGATTCGCTCCTGGCGCCGAACCTCGTGGGCAGCGACCCCCTCGACCCCGCGGTCCTGTGGGACAGGCAGTACGCCCTCATGCGCCCGCGAGGGCACGCCCTCGGGTTCATGCAGGAGGCCATCAGCGGCGTCGACATCGCCCTCTACGACCTGGCGGGCAAGGCCCTCGGCGTCCCCGCCTACACGCTGCTGGGCGGGAAGCGGCGCGACAGCGTGCGCACCTACGCCAGCGTGCTGCAGTGGCTCGAGCCGGGCGACCTGGCCGAGGCGGCCGTCCGCTACCGCGACCTGGGGTTCACCGCCCTGAAGCTCAAGGTGGGCCAGGACCCCCGCACCGACAGGCTCAAGGCCGAGAGGGCGCGCGCCGCCGTGGGCGACGACATGGACCTGATGGCCGACGCGAACTGCCGCTACAGCGCCGCCGAGGCCGTGAGGATGGCGCGGGTCCTCGAGGACAACGGCTTCGCCTGGCTGGAGGAGCCCGTGCCGCCGGAGGACACCGCCGGCTACAGGCTGCTGCGGCGGAAGCTAGACATCGCCGTCGCGGGCGGGGAGTGCGAGTGCACGCACTACCGCTTCGCTCACCTCATCGCGGAGGGGACCTACGACGTGCTGCAGCCCGACGTCTGCCGCGCCGGCGGGCTCACGGCCTGCCATCGCGTGGGCGTGCTCGCCGACGCGCACAACCTGCGCGTGGCCCCCCACGTGAGCATCGGCTCGGCGGTGCACGTCGCGGCCTCGCTGCAGTGGGCGGCCAGCGAGGCCAGCGTGTTCGTCCACGAGTTCCCCGTGTTCGAGAACCCGCTGGTGGACGACCTGCTGGCCGAGCCGCTCGACTGGCGCGACGGCCACCTGCACGTCTCCGACGGGCCCGGTCTGGGCATCGAGGTGCGCGAGGACGTAGTGGCCGCGCACCGGGTGGCGTGATGCGGATCGTCGACGTCGAGGCCATCGCGATCAGCGCGCCCAGCCCCGCCGGCGCCTACTGGGGCAAGGCCTCCTGGGGCGCCGACCCCTCCGCCCGCGACCCGCTGGCGCACTGGAACGAGACGAGGGTTCCGCACCCGGCCCGCATGCGCCCCTCCTACGCGGCCGGTATCGACACCTGCCTCGTGCGCATCGAGACGGACGACGGCCTGGTGGGGTGGGGCGAGGCGAAGGCGCCCGTGGCCCCGCGCGTGGCCCAGGCCATCGTCCACGACCTGCTGCGCGAGCTCCTCCTGGGCGCCGACCCCAGGGACGTCGAGGTCATCTGGGAGACCATGTACGCCTCGATGCGGCTGCGCGGTCACGAGGGCGGGTTCCTGCTCGAGGCCATGAGCGGCGTGGACATCGCCCTGTGGGACGTCATCGGCAAGGCCACCGGCGAGCCCGTGCACAGGCTCCTCGGCGGGGCCTACAGGGACAGGGTGCTCGTCTACGCCTCGGGCGTGCCCGCCACCAGGGCCGCGCGCGGCGGCGAGGACCACACGCGCATGCTGGCGGCGGCCCAGAGCGCCGTCGACCGCGGCTTCCGCGGGCTGAAGATGGCCATAGGGCTGGACCCGGAGGCCGACGTCGCCTCGGTGGCGGCGGTCCGCGAGCTCGTGGGGCCGGGCTTCAGGGTCTTCGTCGACGCCGCCGGCAACTACGACGTCGGCACCGCCGTGCGGGTCGGGCGCGAGCTGGAGGCGCTGAAGGTGGGCTTCCTCGAGGCGCCGCTGCCGCCGGAGGACGTGGAAGGCTACGCGCAGGTCGCTCACGCCCTGGCCCTGCCCGTCGCGAACGACCTCATCTACAGCCGCTACCAGGTGCTGCGCTTCCTGCGCGCCGGCGCCCTCGACCTGGTGCAGCCCGACGTCTGCCGCGCCGGCGGCATCACCGAGCTCAAGCGCATCGCGGTGATCGCCGACGCCTTCGGGGTCGCGTTCACGCCGCACGTGAGCATCGGCTCGGCGATCCACTTCGTGGCCAGCGCGCACTGCGCGGCGGCCGCGCCGAACCTCCACATGATGGAGTACTGGTTCGGCGAGAACCCTCTGGGAGACGCGATCCTCGTGGAGCCGGCCCTGGGGCTCGTCGACGGGCACCTGCCGGTCCCGCAGGGACCGGGGCTCGGCATCGAGGTCGACGAGGAGAAGGTCAGGTCGCTGGCGGTGGCACCGTGAGCGCCGCGGACGGGGCGCGGGTGGGCGCGCCGTGAGCCCCGCCGGCTTCGCGGCGCGGGGGGCGCCGTGAGCGCCTACGCCGTCGTCGACTCGGGCACCACGACCACGCGCGTGCGCCTGTGGCGGGACGGCAGGGTGGCGTGGAGCGGCAGCCGGACAGCCGGCGCGCGCGACACCGCGGTCGACGGCCATACCGGCAAGGTGGTGACCGCTCTCCGCTCGCTCCTCGACGAGTGCGGCGAGACGCCGGCGGCCATCGTCTGCTCCGGCATGATCACCTCGAACCTCGGCCTCCTCGAGCTGCCGCACCTCCCGGCGCCGGCCGGCCTCGACGACCTGGCGGCGGGTATCAGGCAGCGCCCGTTCCCCGCGGTGAGCCCCGTGCCGCTCTCGTTCGTGCCGGGCGTGAAGACGCCTCCCTCGGCAGGGCTCGAGGGCCTCGTCACGGGCGACGTGCTGCGGGGCGAGGAGGCCGAGGTGGCTGGCCTTCACCCGGAGCTCGCGCTGGGCGAGGACAGCGTCTACCTGCACGTGGGCTCGCACCACAAGGCCATCGACGTCGACGCCGCGGGGCGCATCCTCGCCTCGCGCACCGCCATCACCGGCGAGCTGCTGGCCGCGGTCACGGGCCACACGGTCCTGAGGAGCAGCGTCGCGCAGCTGGAGGCCTTGGAGCTCGACCTGGAGGCGGCGCTCGCCGGCGCCGCCGCGGCCGAGGAGCACGGCGTGGGGCGCGCCCTGTTCCTGGTGAGGGTGGGGGAGCAGCTCGCCGGTGAGCCCAAGGACCGCATGACCAGCTACCTGCTGGGCGCGCTGGCGTCCCTCGACCTGGGCCTGCTGGCCGCGGCCGGGCCCGGCGCGCCCGTCGTGCTCTACGGCGGCGAGCTGTTCGTCCGGGTGCTGGCGGCGCTGCTGCCGGCCCGCGGCCGCGAGCGCGTGGAGGTCGTGCCGCACGACGTGGCCGACGAGGCCGCCGCCAGGGGTGCCGTGCGGCTCTACGAGCGGGCAATGGAGATGGGGGTGGTCGCATGAGCCGTGCCGCCGGGTTCGAGGCCGCGATGAGGCGACACCGGCTGGTCGCCATCCTGCGGGGCGTCGGCGACGACGAGCTGCCGGGGCTCGTGGACGCGCTCGTCGAGAGCGGCGTGCGGATCGTCGAGGTGTCGCTGTCGGACCCGTCGGCGCTGTCTCAGGTGGACGCCTTGCGCCGCCGGGCGCCCGAGGACGTGCTGGTGGGCGCCGGCACGGTCACTTCGGTGGCGGCGGCCGCCGCGGCCGTGGAGCGCGGGGCGACGTTCCTCGTCACGCCCCACGCGGCCCTGGACGTCGTGCGCTTCGCCCGCGACGACGACCTCGGCGTCCTCTGCGGCGTCATGACCCCCACCGAGGTCGCCGCGGCGCGCGCAGCGGGCGCCGCGCTGCTGAAGCTCTTCCCGGCGGGCGTCCTCGGGCCCGGCTACGTGAAGCAGCTCCTCGGCCCGTACCCAGACCTCGAGCTCTTCGCCGTGGGCGGCGTGAGCAGCGCGAACGCCGCCGACTTCATCGCCGCCGGCGCGGTGGGCGTGGGCGTGGGGGGCGCCCTGTCGCGCCCCGGCGGCGCGGCCGACGGCTTCGCGGCTGCCCGGCGCGAGGCGGCGGCGCTCGTCGCGGCGGTGCGCCCGCGGAGCGTTCGCGACGCGAGCGCGTGAGCGTCCCCACCTCGCCCGTCGCGGGGAGCCTGCGCCTCAGGTCGGCATGAGGACCATGGCAGACTTCGGCCGCAGCGGCTCGAACAGCACGCGCCCGTCCCTGACCTCGAACGACCCGCTGCCGAGCATGTCGGTCACCCGCGTGCCGTCGGCGAACGGCACCGCGATGTCGAGCGTGCGGGGCAGCTCGGTGGCGTTCAGAACGACGAGGGCCGCCTGGCCGTCGTGCGCCCGCAGATAGGCCGCGACCCTGTCGTTGCCGAAGACCGGGGTGACCTCGCCGCGCCGGAGGCAGCGATGCCGGCTCCTGAGCTCGACCAGGAGCCTCACGAACCGTCGCAGGGAGGCGTTCCACTCGTTCTCGTCCGCGGGGAAGGTGCGTCGGCAGTCGGGGTCGTTGGCTCCCTCCATGCCCACCTCGTCCCCGTAGTAGAGGAGCGGGGCCCCCGGCAGAGTGAGCAGGCAAGCGAACGCGACCCGCACCAGGTCCTCGTCGCCCCCCAGCTCGGTCATGATCCGCGCGGTGTCGTGCGTGCCGAGGACGTTCATCATGCCGTCGGCACAGCCCGCGGGCCTGTACCTGACCATGTTCACGTAGCCGCGGAGGAACGCCTCGCCGGTGATGGCACGTCGTGCGACGTAGTCCAGGATCAGGCCCCTGAGCTCGTAGTCGGTAGCGCCGTCGAAGGTGTCCCCTTCGAGGAACGCGCTCGGGCTGCGCCACTCCTCGGCCACGAGGTAGGCGTCGGGATGGCGGGCCTTCACCGCGGTCCGGAACCGCCGCCAGAAGCCCGTGGGGACCTCGTAGGCCACGTCCAGGCGCCAGCCGTCGATCCCCCGGTCCAGCCAGTGCAGGGCGACCCGATGCAGGAAGCGCTCGACGGCGGGTTCGCTGACGTTGAGCCTCGGCAGGTAGTGGGCGCCGCCGCACGTGGCGTAGTTCGGCGGCACCCCTACCCGCACCGGCAGCTCGTAGAGGTCGAACCAGCTCCTGTAGGGAGAGGCGTCGCCGCGGGCGACGACGTCCTGGAACGGAGCGAAGCCCAGGCCGCAGTGGTTGAAGACGCCGTCCAAGACCACGCGGATCCCCAGGCGGTGCGCGGTGGCGACGAGCTCGTCGAACACGGAGTCGTCACCCAACGCGGGGTCCACCTTCAGGTAGTCGTGGGTGTCGTACCTGTGGTTCGTACCGGCCGCGAATATGGGGTTCAGGTAGATGGCGTTGCAGCCCAGGTCCTGGACGTAGGGGAGCCCCTGGATCACGCCGGCGAGGTCGCCGCCGAAGTGGTTCTCCCGCGTCGGCGCGGCGCCCCAGGGCGCGGCGCCGACGGGGTCGTTGGCGGGGTCGCCGTTCCGGAAACGGTCGGGGAAGATCTGGTAGAAGACGGCGTCGCGCACCCAATCCGGGATCGTCATGGTCAGCCCTTGAGGCCGCCGGCGGTGAGGCCCTCTATGAACCGGCGCTGCGCGAAGAGGAAGACCAGGATCGCGGGGATCACCGTCAGGACCGTCGCGGCCATGAGCAGCGTCCAGAACGTGCCGTACTGGCCCTGGAACATCGAGAGCCCCACCTGGATGGGCTGCATGCGCGGGCCGGTGGTGACGACGAGGGGCCACAGGAAGTCGTTCCAGGCGAACAGGAAGGAGAAGACCGCGCTGGCGGCGATCACGGGCTTGGACAGGGGCAGCGCGATGCGCCAGAAGACCGTCAGCCGTCCCGCACCGTCGATGCGGGCGGCGTCCTCGAACTCGGGCGGGATCGTGAGGAAGAACTGCCTGAAGAGGAAGATGGCGAACGCGCTGGCGGCCCGCGGCACGATCAGGGCTTGGTAGGTGTCCAGCCAACCCAGGTTGGCGACGATGACGTAGCTGGGGATGAGCGTCACCGGGAAGGGCACCATCATGGTGCCGAGCACGACGAGGAACAGCGCGTGGCGGCCCGGGAACCTCAGCCGCGCGAACGCGTACCCTGCCATCCCCGAGAAGAGCGTCTGGCTCAGGGTGATGCCCACCGCCATCACCGCGCTGTTGAGGAAGAAGCGGGGGAACGGCGCGGCTCTCCAGGCGTCGACGTAGTTCCTCCACTCGAAGTGCACGGGGAACAGCAGGGGCTGTCGGTAGAGGGCGCCCGCGGGCTTGAGCGACGTGGTGACCATCCACAGGAACGGCATGGCCGCCACGAACGCGCCCGCCGCGAGGACCAGATGGGTGAGGGTCCTGCGAGCGACGCTAGGCCTCATCGCCGGCCCATCGGGTCAGCCTGAACTGCACGGCGGTGGCCACGAAGACGAGCGCGAACATCACGTAGGCGATGGCCGAGGCGTATCCGAGCTCGTGGTAGCGGAACCCGTAGCGGTAGAGCAGGTAGCCGAAGACGTCGGTGCTCCCCAAGGGCCCTCCCGAGGTCATCACGTAGACGAGGTCGAAGACCTGGATCGCGTCGATCAGCGAGGTGACGGTGAGGAAGAACGTCGCGGGCGCGAGCAGCGGGACGGTGACGAAGCGCAGGGTCTGCCAGGCGTTGGCCCCGTCGAGCTGGGCGGCCTCGTAGTAGGTGCGAGGTATGCCCTGGAGCGCGGCGAGGTAGACCACGAGGTCGAACCCGGTCCGCTTCCAGACCGCCACCGCGACGACGGCCAGGAGCGCCCAGTGCGGGTCGGTCAGCCACGACGGCCCGGCGATGCCCACCAGGGCCAGCGACCTGTTGATCACCCCCTGGGACGGGTCGAAGAGGTAGCGCCACACGACGCCCGCCGCCACGGACGGCGTGATCACCGGGAGGAAGAAGAGCACGCGGTACAGAGGGATGGCGCCGATGGGTTGGTCGAGGAGGACGGCGACGACGAGGCCTATCACCAGAGCACAGGACGTCATGCCCGCGGAGTAGAGGAGCGTCACCCGCAGCGAGTTCCAGAACTCGCCCGAGCCGAGGATCGCGCGGTAGTTGTCGAGCCCCACCGCTTCCCTGGTGGGGCTGATGCCGTTCCAGTCGAAGAAGCTCAGGTAGAGCGACTGGAGAGCCGGGTAGACGTTGAAGACCGCCAGCACCGCGAGCGCGGGCAGGAGCAGCAGCAACGCGGCGGGCGCCTCCGAGCGGGCTCGCCGGACGCGGGGACTGCCCCGGCGTCCGGCGAGCCGACTCGCCTGTACCGTCATCGCTCGGCGCTCCGCGAGCTGAGCCAGTCCCGTCGCTCGAGGTAGGCATCGGGAAGGCCCATCGTCGCCGCGGGAGCTACGGCAGGAGCGGCGCGATCTCCTCCGCCGCCGCCTTCAACGCCTGTTCTGGCGTCATGCGCTCGTAGACGGCCTCCAACACGTACTTCGCCAGCGTATCGGAGACCCTGGGGTAGTTCTCGATGGGCGGACGCGAGTGAGCGTACGGCATGGCCTCCACGAACGGCCGCAGGAGCGGACGCGCGTTCGCGACCCAGGCCAGGTAGGCCGGGTCGTTCGCGGCCGACGCCCTGACCGGCAGGAACCCCGTGCTGCGGTCCCACTCGACCTGGACCTCGGTGGAGCTGAACCACTCGATGAAGTCCCAGGCGGCCTGCTCGGTGGCCTCGTCGCCGTCGAAGATGAAGATCTGCTCGCCGCCCAGGTTGCTGGCGACCTGGCCGTCGTCGGCGGAGGGGAAGAGCCCGGCGCCCAGAGGGAAGTCGACCTGCATGGGGAAGAACTGGGTCATCCAGGAGCCGTCCATCACCATGGCGGCCTCGCCACGACCGAAGAGGCCCCACGGGGCGATGGTGCTCACCTTCGAGTCGTTCACGAGGTCGACCCAGGCCTGTAGAGCGCGCTCGCCTGCCGCGGAGTCGAAAGCGGGCTGGCTCAGGTCTTCCGAGAGGATGTCTCCACCGGCACTCCACAGGAAGACCTGCCACTGCCAGCTGGTGCCCTCACCGCCGTCGGTGAAGAGCTCGTAGCCCCAAGCGCCCGTGCGCTCGCGGATCTGCTGGCCGAACTGGACGAGCTCTCCCCAGGTCTTGGGGGGCTGATCGGGGTCCAGGCCGGCCTCCTCGAACAGGTCCTTGTTCCAGAAGAGCGCGAGGTTCGAGGCCGTCACCGGGAGGCTGTAGCGGTGGCCGTCCTTCATCCCGTAGACCATCGGCCCCGGGAAGTAGTCGTTCAGGTCGAGCCCCGACGCGGAGATGTGGTCGTCGAGCGGCACCAGCGCCCCGCTGTCTATGAGGAGCGGCATCGCCACGAGGTCGGAGATCGCGAGGCTCGGCGTTCTCCTCCCCTGGATCGCCGTCTGCAGCCTGGTGACCATCTCGCTGCCGGGGACGAACACGGCCTCGATCGTCACGCCGGGGTGCTCGGCCTCGTACCTGTCGATGAGGGCCTGCAGCGCCTGGCCGTTGGCGCCGTCCCAGTAATGCCAGAAGGTCAACGTCTGGGCGCTTGCGCCGGCCGCCAGCGTCATCACGAGCAGGCCGACGAGGGTTCTACGTATGGACATGATGCTCCTTGCGACTACCCTTGAGCTTGCCTCCGGAAGCACCGGCGGCGTCAGGAGACCCGAGTGGGACCGCTTCGCTGCGTCCGACCACCTCCTCCGCTCGAGCCTCTGATCACCAACGTCGGTTCGAGCTCGACGTGCCTCGGCGTGGCCCCTGGCTTGCGGAGCCTAGTGAGCACGAGTTCGGCCGCGAGCGTCCCCATGCGCTCGATGGGCTGGTGGACCGTGCTGAGTCCCAGGGCTTCCGCCCACGGCTGGTCGTCGACGCCGACGACACGCACGTCCTTGCCGACCTCGAGACCGCGCCGGCGCGCCTCCTCCACCACGCCCTTGGCCAGCAGGTCGCAGCTGGCGAAGACGTTCACCGGCGGCTCGAAGCGCCTGAGGACCGCGACGAGCGCGTCGGCACCGCCCGACGGATCGAACGGGACCTCGAGGACCTCGGCGTGAAGCCCTCGGCCGTGCGCCTCGACGGCGCGCTCGAACCCCTTGTGCCTCTCGATGAAGACGCCGCTGGAGAACGTGCCTTCCTGGAAGCGCTCGACGAGGAGCGCGAAGGTCGGTGCGGCCGTCTCGAGCAGGTGCTCCGTCGCCAACGCCGCGGCGCGCGCGTTGTCGAAGGTCACCGTGTCGTACTCGGCGTGGTAGGCGTCCACGAGCACGGCCGGCAGGGGCGCCGGGAGACGGGCCCGGGCGAACAGCCAATCCGGGTTGAGCGACGCCAGGATCAGCCCGTCGGCGTGGTACGGGAGCGCCTCGGCGGAGCGGTACCTCTCGAGGCGCTTCTCGTTGAGTAGAGGGAACAGCGCGGCGTCGTAGTCGTGCGCGGCGAGCACGTCGTCGATCGCCGTGATCAGGCGATCGTAGAACTCGGTACCGATCATCGGCATGAACACCGAGATGGTCTGGGTCTTCCCCGTGCGGAAGCTGCGCGCCGCGCGGTTCGGCCGGAAGCCCAGCTCGCGCACCGACGCGAGCACGCGCTCCCGGGTGCTCTCCGCCACGTCGGAGTAGCCGTTGATGACCTTGGAGACGGTGCTGACGCCGACCTGGGCGTGTTGGGCTACGTCTTGTAGCGTGGCAGGCTTCTTCATCGCCCTCCCGGGGGAAGTGAAGCGGCCGAAATCGTTTTCGCGAAATCGTTTTCGGCATGCTAGGGCCGTCGGCAGGCCATGTCAAGTGGGACGCGCGAAGAGACGGCCGGGACGGGAACGGAGAGGGGAGCGGCGGGCTGGAGGCAGGCCGGTGCCGACAGCGCCGGTTCCACCGACCTCATCTCCGCCGTCGTGGGAGCGGTGGTGGGCGGGGGCTGCCCAGGCCGTGCGGACCCATCTGACGGCTGCGCGGCCGCCCAGCGTGAGGCGGCGGAGTTGGTGGAGGTCCTCAGCCACGATCGGTCTTCGCGGTCGAGAAGACGGCCGTTCCGCTTGTTACCTATTCGTGCCACTCCGACGCACGCCGTGCCGTGAGCTAGCCTGCACCTCTCCTCGCCCGCGTGTACTGCAACTCGAGTTGGTCCGGCACGGTGTCGACATCGGCATGCGGGAACCGCTGGCCCGCCCGGAACCCGAGGTTGTGCCACGTCAGCCGGTCAAGCAACGTGTCTTCCGCGATGGTTCCACCGTCGACCGCCTTCGCCCATCCCTTCTTGAACTCCGAGCGCCGGCGACCGTCCAGGGTGTTTCTGATGTCGCGGTCGTGCTTCAGAGAGCGCAGGAACTCCACGATCTGCTGGCTGCTCGGCTTCTCCATGGCCCCACCTCCGGACACCGAACAGGCTGCGCAGCGCCGACAGAGCCCCGCGGCTCCCACCTGGTTCCGGACGTCATGCGCTCGGCCCGTGAACGCGAACCCCTCGCCGCGGACCCGCCGAGTTGTAGGCTGCGCAGCGGGACACCTGGAGAGCCCTGCGCCTTGCACGAGGTCTTGGTGGACGACGACGCGCCCGCGCGGGCGGCCGAGGTCATCGCCGCCGCGATCGCCGACGCCGTCGCGGCGAGGGGCCGCTGCCTCCTCGTCGTCTCCGGGGGGCGCAGCCCCCTGCCGCTGTTCGCGCTGCTCGCGGACGACGAGAGGGTCCCGTGGCAGCGCGTCGAGCTGTTCTGGGCCGACGAGAGGTTCGTGCCCCACGACCACCCCGACAGCAACTACGGGGCGGCGCTGCCGGCGCTCGTCGAGAGGGCGGGGGTGCCGCGCGAGAACGTCCACCCCTGGCCCGTGAGCGGGGACCCGGAGGCTGCGGCCCGGCGCTACGCCGAGACCATCTCCGAGGTCGCCGGACCGCGCCCCGCGTTCGACGTCACGCTGCTGGGGCTGGGAGCCGACGGCCACACGGCCAGCCTCTTCCCGGGATCGCCGGCGCTGGACAGCACGGCGCTCACCGTCGCCACCGTGCAGCCGGAGACGGGTTCCAGGCGTCTGAGCCTCACGCTCGTGTCGCTGAACGCCAGCGACGTCGTGGTGTTCCTGGTGACGGGCGCGGAGAAGAGGGCCGCGCTGTCGCGCCTGCTCTCCGGGGACGGAGGCGGCGTCCGCGAGCTGCCGGCGCGGGGCGTGGGGGGAAGGGGGCGCACCATCGTCGTGACAGACCTGCGCCTCTGAGGCCGGTCGGGGCGGCCGCCAGGCCCGCCCAGCCCGAGGTCCTCGGTGGAGCACTAGTCGTATACTGCGGGATACGGAGTCACAAGTTCCCGTACCGCACGCATGGCCACATGCGCTGAGAAGGGGTCGAGCATGCCTGCCGACATGAAGGGGGACTTCCCCGCGCCTACACGAGTCAGCCACCACGCGCCCGCATCCCGCAGCGAGCGGGGCGCGGCGCGCGCCACCGCATGAGCCGCCGCCAGGGCAAGGCGGTGACCGAGCAGGACCAGGTCGCCGAGGCCGCCGTACCCAACGGCGGCGGCACCGGAGCGGTGACCGCCGAGAAGGTCTACCACCGGCTGCGCGAGATCATCGTCGAGGGCAAGATGCCGCCCGGGACGCGGCTCGTCGAGGAGGCCACGGCCCAGATGCTGGGCGTGAGCCGCACGCCCGTGCGGGAGGCGATCTTCCGGCTGGAGAGCGAGGGGCTGGTGAGCCGCGACAAGCGTGGCGGCGCCATCGTCGCCGAGCTCACGTCCTCCGAGATCGAGGACATCTACGCCGTGAGGTCTGCCCTCGAGGGCCTGGCGGCGCGGCTGGCCGCCGGCAAGATGACCCAGCGCGAGTTCGTCCGCCTGGAGCACACGCAGGAGCGCCTGAAGGCGGCGACGGACGCCCACGACCCCGCGGTCTTGGCCTCCCTCAACTTCTCGTTCCACGAGGTCATCCTCAGGGCGACCCACAACCTCACGCTCATAGGCTTCATGGAGCAGATCCACGCCTCGCTGAGGCGCGCCACGCAGACCACCTTGGCCTACCCGGGCCGCGCGCAGCAGGCGCTGGCGGAGCACCAGGAGCTCATCGAGGCTTTCAGGCGCAAGGACGCCGTGGAGGCCGAGCGCATCGCCAGGCAGCACATCGACAACGCCTTCAACATCAGGCTGCTGCTCAACGTGCGCGAGGAGCTCGACTGAGCGGGCCCTACGCGTGCGTCCCGGCCTTCGCCTTGAGACCGAGCGTCACCTGAAGAGGTCCCTCGCGGGGTCGCGGACGAGCCCGGCGTAGCCGCCCTCGCAGCGCTCGCCGCCGAAGCCGCGTATCAGCACCACGGGCCTCCCCTCCGACCCCTGCCCCATGAGCAGCGACGCCGCCGACGCCAGCTCGTCGGCCACGGCCTCCTCCGACGTCTGGAGCAGGCGCCCGTCGAGGTCCGCCTCCCCCTTGTAGGAGTGCAGGGGGGCCAGGCCGGACACGCCTATCGCCACGCCGATGGCGCCGTTCCTGAAGGCGCGTCCGTGCGAGTCGCTGACGATCACGGCCACGTCGACGCCGTGCCGCTCGTGGACGGCGGCGCGCAGCTCCCGCGCCGTGGCGTCCGGGTCCCTCGGCAGCAGCACGGCCCTGTCGCTCGCCCCGGCGTTCGACCTGTCCACGCCGGCGTTGGCGCACACGAAGCCGAGCCGATGCTCGGTGATCAGGTGGCCCCCGGACACCCGCACCACGTCCCGCGACTCGGCGAGGATCACCTCCACGAGGCGGGGGTCCTTGCCCGTGGAGGCGGCGATGCCCAGGGCCCGCTCGCTGGGCGTCACGGCGGCGAGGTCGACGAACGAGCCCTCGGCCTTGGACACGAGCTTCTGGGCGATCACGAGGACGTCGTGCTGCCTCACGCCCAGCCCCTCGGCCTCCAGGGCGCCGAGCACGAGCGGCGCCAGCGGCGTGGGCTCGCGGACCACGGGCAGCGTCGTGAGGGCCACCATCTCGATGCGGTCGGTCATGCGGGCACCTCGTCGCGGCCGCGGGGTGCGGTCATGCCGTCACCTCGTGGGCGGTGTCGGGCGGTGCTGCCATCCAGTGCTCCCGTGGGCGAGGCGCGTGCGGCGCGTCCGAGGCTTTGACTCCGGCTTCGGGCTCGCGTAGACTCGGGACCGAACCTACTGGATGCGGCCGTATACCAGCGTATGCGGAGTCTCTGGGGCGGCGCGCCGCCTTCCCGCCTGCGCCGGCCGAGGAGGACCGGATGGTCAAGATCGGTTACGCAGCGGCACTCGAGCAGTTCGGGCCGTCCGAGCTCCTGCGCTACTGCCGCCTGGCCGAGGAGCGCGGCTTCGCCGGCGTGATGGCTGCCGACCACTTCCAGCCCTGGGTCCCCGCCCAGGGCGCCAGCGCCTTCGTGTGGTCGTGGATGGGGTCGCTGGGCGAGGCCACGGAGCGCCTGACCTTCGGTCCCGGCGTGACCTGCCCGTCGTTCCGCTACCACCCGGCGATCATCGCACAGGCGGCCGCGACCCTCGGAGCCATGTACCCGGGCCGCTTCTGGCTCGGTCTGGGCAGCGGCGAGGCCCTCAACGAGCACTTCGTGGGGAGCTCGTGGCCCGAGCCCCACGTGCGCCTGCGGATGATGCAGGAGGCCATCGAGATCATCGGGCAGCTCTTCACGGGCAAGGTCATCAAGCACCGCGAGGACGGCTACTTCAAGGTGGGCCGCGTCAAGCTGTGGACCCTGCCGGAGGAGCCGGTGCCGCTGCTGGTGGCCACCTCCGGGCCCATCACCGCGCGCTGGACCGGCGAGCACTGCGACGGCATCATCATGCCGGGCGCCGCCCCGGCGAAGCTCCGCATGCTCCTCGACAGGTTCGCCGAGGGCGCGCGCAAGGCCGGCAAGGACCCGGACGAGATGCCCAAGCTCCTCCAGCTCCACCTCTCCTGGGCCCCCACCAGGGAGGAGGCGGAGGCGAACGCGCTGCGGGAGTGGCCGAACGGCGGCATGGCCTTCCCCAAGCAGGACATACGCTCCCCGGAGGACTTCGAGCAGATGGCGAAGCTGGTGCGGATCGAGAACTACCAGGACCGCATGCTCATCTCGCCCGACCTGGACGAGCACCGCGAGCACATCCAGCGCTTCGCCGACCTGGGCTTCACCGAGATCCACGTGCACAACGTCGGCCGCAACCAGGAGGAGTTCATAGAGGCCTTCGGGTCCGAGGTGCTGCCGGCGCTGTCGGGCTGAGGGGGCGGCGCGTGGCGCCGCCGGCTGCGCTGCTCGCGTGCTCGCCACCTGCGCTCAGCGGTTCAGCGCCTGGGCGGCTCGGGGCTTGAAGAGCAGCAGCAGGAAGCTGCCCACCACGACGACGAGCGCACCCGCCAGGAACGCCGGGCCGAAGCCGAGGGCGTCGGCCACGACGCCTATCACCAGGGGCCCGACGAGCTGGGCGACCCTGTTGCCCGTGAGGCGGAGGCCGAGCAGGAACCCGCGGTTGCCGGGCTCGCTCTCCTCGACCACCGTCACCATGCTCACCGGCTGCGAGATGCCGAAGCCCACTCCGAAGCCTATCGACAACAGCACCAGGGGGCCGAGGGTCTCGAAGTACCCCGTCGCCCCTATCGTCACGGCGATCGTGAGCATCATCGCCCACAGCGTGTTCAGCTTCCCCCCGAGGAGCCTGATCACGCCGGGCATGAAGGGCCTCACGGCCATCGAGGCCAGGCTCTTGATGGACAGCAGCATGCCGATCGTCGTGGCGGTGTAGGCCAGGCTCTCGAGGTAGGTGGGCTGGAAGGCCTGGAAGGCCGTCATCGCGAACATCCCGCTGGCGCTGGCGAGGATGCCGAGCCGCACGCCCGGGCGCCCGAGGAGCGTGCCCACGGTCAGCAGGTTGGAGCCGAGGCCGGCCTTGCCGCTCGCCTGCCCCCTGTCGTCGGGCAGCATGCGCGCCAGGACGACCCCGACCACGGCGATCGACGCGGCCACCGTGAACGCGGCCCTGAAGCCCAGGCCGTCGGCCAGGAGGCCGGCGGCGAGGGGTCCCACGAGCTGGCCCGCCGACGCGAAGGTCGTGTACCAGCCGTAGTCGCGCTCGCGGCGGACGCCGGTGGAGATGGAGCCAACGAAGCTCTGCGACGCCAGGCCCATGAGCAGGTGCGCCAGGCCGGCGACGACCTGCGCGAGGGCCACGGCGGCGAGGCCGGGGACGACGGCGATGATCAGGGGCGCCAGGCCCATGAGCACGGCGCCGGCGGTGAGGACCGGCGCCGAACCGCGGCGGTCGACGAGGCTACCCACGGGCAGGGCCAGGAACAGGGGCAGGACGAAGGAGGCCGCCACCAGCAGCCCCACCACCGACACCGAGGCCCCCAGCTGGAGGCTGTAGAGCGGCACGAGGGGCGTGAGCATCGCCTTCGCCATGAACACGAAGGAGGTGCTGAGGCACAGTATCCACAGGGGACCGACCTTGCCCGCGGTTGCCGTGTCCGGTCAGTCCCCCTTCGCCGCCGCGCTCGCCGACCTGCCGGCGATGCGCCCGAACACCGACCCCGCGGTCAGCCCCGACCCGCCCGGGTAGTTGCCGTAGAAGAGGCCGCCCACGAGCTCGCCGGCGGCGAAGAGGTGCTCCATGGGGCGCTCCTCGGTGTCGAGGACGCGCGCCTCGTCGGCGGTGATGCGCAGGCCGCCGAACGTGAAGGTGATCCCGCACGTCACCGAGTACGCCTCGAAGGGGGGCGTGTCTATGGTGTTCGCCCAGTTCGACTTGGGCGGCTCGATGCCGACGGTGCTCCTGCCGTCCTTCACCGTCGGGTCGAAGGGCACGTCCTGCCGCACGGCCCTGTTGTACTCCTCCATCGTGCGCAGGAAGGCGGCCTCGTCGACGCCCTCCATCTTCGCGGCCAGCTCCTCGAGCGTGTCTGCCCTCACGCGCGTGGCCTGGCGGATGCGGTACTCGTCGCGCAGCAGCGACGTGACCTTGGAGTCGAAGACCTGCCACGCCGTCGCCCCCGGCTGCTTGAGCACCTCCCGCCCGTACTTGGCGTAGGTGTAGTTGCGGAAGTCGGCGCCCTCGTCCACGAAGCGCTTGCCGTCGACGTTCACCAGCACGCCGAGCGGGTAGCTGAGCTTCGAGAAGCCGTCGCCCACGGACAGGTCCCCGAAGGCGGGGGCGTTCTGGTCCCAGAACACGGCGTGGCCGCCCGACCACTCGCCCCAGGGCATCGCGTCCGCGGCGAGCGCCATGCGCACGCCGTCGCCCGTGTTGAAGCGCGTGCCGCGGACCTTCACGAGGTCCCAGCCCGGCCCCATGTACCTGGTGCGCATCTCGCTGTTCGCCTCGAAGCCGCCGGAGGCCAGCACCACGGCCCTCGCGCGCAGGTCGAGGTCCTCGCCCTGGCGGCGCACCCTCACCCCGGCGATGCGCGGACCGTCCCGCAGCAGCTCCATGGCCCGCGCCCCGTACCACACCTCCACGCCCGCCTTGGCGGCGGCGGCGTAGAGGTAGTCGATGAGGCCCGCGCCGCCGCCGGCGACGTCGAGGACGATCCCGCCCCAGAACCTGTAGGTGTCGCCGACCTTGAAGGCCTGCCTGCCGTTGGGCAGGAAGCGCACGCCCTTGGACTTCAGCCACAGCATCACGTCGAGGCTCTGCGACACGAGCGTGTCGGCGAGGTCGGGGTCGGTGCGGTAGTGCGTGACCCGCAGCATGTCCTCGAAGAACTCGTCGGCGGGGTACGAGCCGAAGTCGTAGGTGGCGACCTCCTCGGCGGTGAGGTCGGGGACCAGCTCGAGGATCTGCTCGATGCCGTCGAAGGCGAACCGCACGGCCCCCGCCGTGAACCGGCTGTTGCCGCCGCGCTCGGCCTCGGGCGCCCGCTCCAGCACCAGCACGCGCTGCGACCCGCTCTCGCGCGCCGACAGGGCGGCGCACAGCGCGGCGTTGCCGCCCCCGACGACGATGACGTCCCAGGAACCCTCCGTCATCTGCTCCCCCGCCTCTCGCCATCGCCTCCGAGGTTCAACACCACAAGACGCTCCTCGCTCATCTCGCGCATCGCGTAGCGGGGTCCCTCCTTGCCGTGACCGCTGGCCTTCGTCCCGCCGAAGGGCATCAGGTCCACGCGGCTGCTCGAGCTCTCGTTGATCTGCACCACCCCGGTCCTGATCCGCCGCGCGGCCCTGAACGCGGTCTCGATGTCGCTGGTGAAGATCCCCGCCGAGAGGCCGTAGGGCGAGTCGTTCACGCCGGCGAGCGCCTCGTCGAGCGTCGCGAACGGGTAGAGGACCAGCACGGGCCCGAACACCTCGCGGCAGTGGACCTCCGCGTCGGGGGCCACGTCGCTGAGCACCACGGGCGAGACGACCGCCCGCTCGCGCTCGAGCGGCGTGAGCAGCCGCGCCCCGCCGTCCACGGCCCGCCTGACCCACGCCTCCACTCGCTCCGCCTCGCGGACGCTGATCATCGGGCCCACGTCCGTCGCGGGCGAGCGCGGGTCGCCGACGACGAGGGCGCGGGCGCGGGACGTGACGAGCTCGGCCACCTCCGCGAACACGGTGTCCTGCACGAAGAGGCGCTGCACCGAGGTGCACACCTGTCCGGCCTTGCGGAAGGCGGCGGCCGTCACCTTCGTCGCGGCCGCCTCGAGGTCGGCGTCGGCCATCACGATCGTCGACGCGATGGAGCCCAGCTCCATCTGGGTGCGCCTGAGCCCGGCCCCCCGCTGGATCGACGCGCCCACCTGCGTGCTGCCGGTGAACGCGTAGAAGGCGATCCGCTGGTCCTCCACGAGCAGCGAGCCCACCTCCTCGCCGGAGCCGAAGACCACGCTCAGGTGGCCGTCCGGCAGGCCGGCGTCGTAGAGGAGCTCGGCCAGCTTCGCCGCCGAGACGGGCGTGTACTGCGAGGGCTTCACGACCACGGTGTTGCCGGCGGCGATCGCCGGCGCGACCTTGTGCGCGACGGTGTTCAACGGCGAGTTGAAGGGCGTGATGGCGCACACCACGCCGAGGGGCACGCGCAGCGTGAAGCCCAGGCGATGCGCCTGGCCCGGGGCGCCGGCCAGGGGCACCATCTCGCCCTGCAGGCGCTTGGCCTCCTCGGCGCTGGTGATGAGCGTCTGCACGCAGCGCGAGACGTCGGACGCGCAGTCCTTGAGCGTGAAGCCCGTCTCGGAGACCATCGTGTCCACGAGGTCGTCGGACCTCTCGCGCACGAGCTGGGCCGCGCGCGAGAGCACCTCGTAGCGCTCGGCGGGCGAGAGGCTCGTGGTCTCGAACGCCTCCAGGGCCGTGCCCACCGCCTCGTTCACGGCGTCGGCGTCGGCCAGGTGGACCGCGGCGAAGGGCTCGAGGCCGTACTTGTCGAGCACCGGCGCCGTGGGGCCGGTGAGGCGCTGTTCGCGCCCCAGGTACGGGCCGTAGGCCTTCATCCCCCGCGCACCTCGCAGGGGCGCCGGGCGAGGGCTCCGCGCTGGCCCAGGTCCGCCGCGCTCACGCCGGCCTCCGCGGCCTCACCAGGCGGCTCCGACGCGGCTCAGGAGCTCCTCGGCGTGAGCGAAGAGCGAGGCCACGCCGCCGGTGTGGAAGAACAGGACCGTCTCGCCGGGCTTGACGACGCCGGCGTCGACGTCGGCGAGCAGCGACGCCATCGTCTTGGCCGTGCGGTCGGGGTCGAGCAGGAGCCCCTCGGCGCGGGCGACGCGCAGGAGCGCGTCGGCGGCCTCGGGCGTCATCACGCCGTAGCCGCCCTCGAGGTGGCGCGTGTCCGAGTGGACGTCGGACTCGGAGACGCTCACGTCGATGCCGAGACGCTCCGCCACGTCGGCGACGGACGCGAGGATCTTCGCCGTGTCCGGCTTGCCGTGCGGCGTGACGCCCACGACCCTGGCGCCGTACCCGAGGAGGGCGCTGGCGGCCAGCACGCCGGCCTGGCTCTTGCCAGTCGACGTGATGTAGACGTGGTCGGGCCTCAGCGCCGGCTCGGCCTCGTAGACCTCGAGGGTGGCCTCGAGGTAGGCGAGCGTGGGGCCGTAGCCGAAGAAGCTGGGGATCCTGTTGAAGACCACGGGGTTCCGCCCCTGCGACCTGAGCTCCTCGACCATCGCGTCGATCGCCGGGTAGGCGGCGGCCAGGCCCGCCCCGTGGAAGCGCCTCACCTCGACGCCGAAGAGGTGGCTGAGGAAGAGGTTGCCCTGCAGCGTCGTCTCCGGCTGGTCGCGCAGCACGAACAGCAGCGGCACGCCGAGCCTGTTGCAGACCCTGGCCGTGGCGGGCGCCGTGTTCGAGATGCCCTCCACGGTGAGGATCAGCGGGTCGGGGTCCTGCTCCAGGGCCTCGGCCAGCCGGAACTCGAGGGTGCGGCTCTTGTTGCCTCCGAAGGTCTCGGAGAGGTCGTCGCGCTTGATCCACAGGTCGATGCCCAGCTCGTCCGACAGGCGCGCGGCGCGCTGCACCGGCGTCGGGAGGTCGTTGAAGGGGACCCGCGGCACCCGCGCGATCCGCTCGCGGATGGGGCCGGTGACGCGCTCCGGCGCGACGCCTTCGGTCGTGGATGCGGCTTGCATGTACTTCCTCCTCATGCCCTAGCACGGCACCGGCGCCGGGCGCCGGCTCCTCCGCCCGTCGGGAGGCCTCGCTCCCGGCACCGCCCGTGCGGCGCGGTCAGGGGACGGCGGGGAACACCTTCTCGGCGAACAGCGCCATCTCGTCGACGATCTGGTCGACGCTGTGCCCTATGAAGCCCATGCCGATGAAGCTCACCCCGGCGTCCGCGAACTCGCGGACCCGCGCCGCGATCGTCTCGGGCGAGCCCACCAGGTTCGCGCCGCCGATGTCGCGCGGGTCGTGCGTCCGCTTCAGCCAGTCGGCCTCCTGCTGGCGCTTGCGCACCGTGGCCTCGGCCACCTCCCGCGCCTCGGCGTCCGTGGGCGCTATGGAGGTGGGTGACAGGCAGGCGACCTCGAGCCGCAGGTCCCGCGAGTACTTCTCCTGGGCCAGCCTCAGGATCGTGGGGACCTTCTGCCTGTAGAAGTCGGGCGAGCCGCCCACGAGCCAGCCGTCGGCGAACCTGGCGGTGCGGCGCAGGGCCGCGTCGCTCTGGCCGCCGTACCAGATCTTGAGGTCGGGCGCCTTGGGGAAGAGCTCCACGTCCTCGAGGTGCCAGAACGTGCCCTCGTGGGACTGCGGGCCGTCCTCCCTCAGCAGCTTCCTGATGATCTTCAGGGACTCCTCCGTGCGCTTGCCCCGCTCCTCCCACGGCACGCCCGAGACCTCGAAGTCCTTCTTCACGTTGCCGGCGCACACCGAGAGCACGTAGCGGCCCTCGGACAGGTGGTAGAGGGTCGTGGCCAGGCGGGCGACCAGCGTGGGGTCGCGCCAGCCCAGCACTATCGAGGCGGGGATCAGGCGCAGGCTCGGCACCTTGCACGCCAGGTAGGCGAGGACCGAGTGCGCCTCGTAGAAGTCCGTCGCCCGCTCGAGCGCGTCGACGGCCTCCACCGAGCCGGCGTAGAAGTGGTAGCGGTCGAAGTCGCCCCACTGGACGTGGTCGTGCACGAGGACCGCGTCGTAGCCCAGGCGCTCGGCGCTGGTGGCCATCACGTCGATGGCCTCCTTGGACGCGAAAGGGCCCGAGTGGGGGAGGCGTACACCGAAGCGCAAGTCGTTCCCTCCTGAGGGAGCAAGCGGCGGGGGACGGACGTACCGTCCCCCGCCCGGCGGCCTACTCGGCCGCTTCGAGGGTCTCGGCCCAGAACTCGATGGTCGTGTCGGGCGTCAGGTTCGCCACGGGGTCGCGCCACGCGGCCACGTAGGCCCTGTAGAGGATCGGGATGATGGGCAGCTCGTCCATGAGCTTGGCCTGGAGCTCGTGGTAGAGCTCCTCGCGCCGCGACTCGTTCAGCTCCCCGCGCGCCTGCTCTATGAGGTCGTCGGCGCCGTCGTAGTGGAAGAAGTTCGAGCCGTTAGGCGGGATCGAGTCGGAGTGGAAGACGTCGGTGAAGAACAGGTCGGGGTCACCGAAGCGCGAGGTGGCCGAGAAGGTCACGTCGAAGTCGCCGCTCTCGCGGCGGTCGAAGGCGGTGGTGGCGTCGAGGCCCTCGAGCGTGACGTTCACGCCGATCGCCTGCCAGGACTCGGCCAGGATCTGCGCGATCGTCGTCTCGGGCTCGCGCATCTGGAACATCAGGGTCATGGCGAAGCCGTTCGGGTAGCCGGCCTCGGTGAGCAGCTCGCGCGCGCGCTCCGGGTCGAAGGGGTAGGTGGGCACGTCGTCGGTGCCGCCGGCGACCTGGGAGGGCCGCATGACGTCGGCCGGCTGGTCGAGCCCCGGGAGGAACGACGTGATCAGGCTCTTGTCGATCGCGTGCGCTAGGGCCTGCCTGACCCTCACGTCCTGCACCGGCTCGTAGTTGGGGCCGAACTGGACCTGCATGAGGTTGTAGTACTCGACGACCGTGACGGCCTCGATCGTGTCGCTGTTCAGGAGCTGCTGGGCGACCTCCGGGTTACCCCTGGTGTAGGCCGCGTCCAGCTCGCCGCTCTCGAGCGCCGCCGCCACGACCGTCTCCTCGCCCACGTGCACGAAGGTGACCGTGGCGAAGTCGGGCGGGCCCATGTAGTAGTCGTCGTTCGCGGCCAGGACCACCTCGTCGTTCTGGTTGAGCTCCACGAACGAGTACGGCCCCGTGCCGATGGGGTGCTGCGCGAAGCCCTCGCCCAGCTCCTCCACCGCCGCCCGGGACACGACCAGGCCGGGCCTGTAGGCGATGACGTTGCGCAGGAACGAGGGCTGCGGCTCGGTGAGAGTGATGCGCACGGTGTAGTCGTCCACGGCCTCCACGGACGCCACGCCCGTGAGCAGCGAGTACCAGGACGACTCGGGGTCGTCGAGCTGGCGCTGGAACGTGAAGACGACGTCGTCGGCCGTCATCTCGCCGTACCCGCCGTGGAACTGGACCCCGTGCCTCAGGTGGAAGGTGTAGACGGTGCCGTCCTCCGAGACCTCCCAGCTCTCGGCCAGGTCGGGGGCGAGCTCGCCGCCGCCGGTGCCGGGCACCATCCTCACCAGCGAGTTGAAGATGCTGCGGTTGATGAAGGAGTCCGAGGTGTAGCGCCAGTAGCCGGGGTCGAAGACCCCGCCGGGCCTGGCGAACTGCAGTCGGATGCGGATGTCAGGCCGCGACTCCTGCGCCGTGGCGCCGGCGAACAGCGACAACGTCGCCAGCGCCGCTAGCGCCGCGAACACGACCTTCCAGCTAGCAAGGGTCCGTCGGTGGTTCATCGCCCACAACCCCTCCCGTCGCCCTTCCGGGCCCAGCGGCCGTATACCGTCGTACACGAATTGGCTGGCTGCGAGACTAGCAGTCTCCCCCCGAAGCGTCAAGGAGGACTAGGGCGCGAGTGGCGGGGCGCGAGAGCCCCGGCGCGAGTGACGGGGCG
>JBIQHQ010000016.1:32764-34977 GCA_044508445.1 Deinococcaceae bacterium | reverse complement strand
CGGGGCGCGAGCCGGCCGCCGGGGCGCCCGTCCCGACAGGGAGGCGCCGTGGGCCGCGACCGAAATTGACACCCGGGGCGCTCGTTGCTAGACTCCTCGCACTAATCCGTATCCGGCTGTATACAGCGGCCCATGCGTTCGCAGGACGTTCGCGCGCCCGCTTCGCCGACCAAGCCAGCGGCCTCCGAGGGAGGACGTGCTCGATGAGCAGACCAGGGCAGCCAGCCTACGCGCGTCGCCGTAGGCGAGTATCTGACCACTACCTTCATGGGCGGCGCGGCCATGGCGCGTACGCCGGCGCGGCGCGGCCTGGTGCCTGCTAGGCGCGTCGCCTTCATGACCGGTGCCGCATGACCTCCTACGTCGTCAGCCGCCTGCTCTCCGCTGTCCCCTTCCTGCTCTTCGTGTTGGTCCTGGCCTTCGTCCTCATCAGGGCGACGCCGGGCGACCCCGTGAGCGCGTACATGGCGCGCCTCGGGGGCGAGAGCGCCGTCTCCCAGGAGTTCATAGACAACCTGCGTCACGAGCTGGGCCTCGACCAGCCCGGGGTCGTCCAGTTCGTCAGGTACGTGCAGCGCGTGCTCCAGGGCGACCTGGGCATCTCCTTCAGCAAGAACCGCCCCGCCCTCACGATAGTGAAGCAGCAGCTCCCGTTCACGGTCCAGCTCGCCCTCGCCGCCATCGTGGTCGCCGTCATCATCGGCATCCCCGTGGGCGTCATGGCGGCGCGGCGCCGCGGCAGCGCGGCCGACTTCCTCAGCTCGAGCCTGTCCGTCTTCGCCTACTCGATGCCGAACTTCTGGTTCGGGCTGATCCTCATCAGCGTCTTCTCGGTGCGTCTGGGCTGGTTCCCCGTGCTCGGCGTGGGCCAGCCCAACCTCGTGAGCCGTCTCGAGCACCTCGTGCTGCCGGCGCTCACCCTGGGCCTGTCCCAGGCCGCCTACATCGTCCGCATGTCCCGCAGCGCCATGGTGGACGTGCTGGGCGAGGACTACATACGCACGGCGCGGAGCAAGGGCGTGGGCGAGACGAGGGTGGCGTACAAGCACGCCATCCGCAACGCCCTCATCCCCGTCGTGACGGTCATCGGTCTCACGCTCGGCAGGGCCCTGGGCGGCTCGGCCGTCGTCGAGATCCTCTTCGGCCGCATCGGCATGGGCAGCCTCCTGGTCGAGTCGATAACCCAGCGCGACTACGTCATGACCCAGGCGGGCGTGCTGGTGTTCGCCGCCGGCGTGTTCGTCGTCAACCTGCTCGTGGACGTCACCTATGGCCTACTCAACCCGCGGATCCGCTACACGTGAGCCTGCGGCGCCGCCGCTCGGGACGCGCCAGACGCTGGCGGAGCCCGTGAAGCCGCGCGCGCCCTCGCGGCTGAGGAGGCTCTCGAAGCACCGCAACCTCGTGGCGGGGACGGCGATCATGGTGTTCTTCGTCCTCGTGAGCATCTTCGGCCCGTTCCTCACGCCCTACGGGCCGAACACGATCTCGCCGGGAGACCGGCTGCAGCCGCCCAACGCCGAGCACTTCATGGGCACGGACCACCTGGGCAGGGACATCTTCACGCGCGCGATCTTCGGCGCTCGCTACTCGATCGCCATCGCGGTGAGCGCCATCCTGGTGGGTGGCACCATCGGCTGGCTGGCCGGCGTCATCGCCGGGTACTTCGGCGGCAAGGCCGACCGCGCCGTCGTCTTCCTCGTGGACACGTTCCTGGCCTTCCCCATGGAGCTCTTCGCGCTCGTCATGATCGCCACGCTGGGCCAGGGCCTCCAGAACCTCGTGTTCGCGATCGCCTTGGCGGTCTGGCCGCGCGTGGCGCGCGTCGTGAGGGGCGAGGTCCTCAAGGTCGTCCAGCTCGAGTACGTGGAGGCGGCCAAGGCCATGGGGGCGCGCAGCAACCGCGTGATCCTCAAGCACATCCTGGCGAACACGCTGGCGCCCACCACGGTGGCCCTGAGCTTCTACGTGGGCACGGCGCTGCTGGTGGAAGCCAGCCTAGGCTTCCTGGGCCTGGGGGTGCCGCCGCCCACGCCCACCTGGGGGCGCATCGTGAGCGACGGGCGCAACTACATGCAGGCCGCGCCCTGGGTGATCACCACAGGCGGGCTCGCCATAGGCCTCATGGTGCTTGGCCTGAACCTGTTCGGGGACGGGCTGAGGGACGCCGTCGACCCCCGCACGAACAGGGTGGTGACGAACCCCGAGCGCCG
>JBIQHQ010000016.1:16011-32664 GCA_044508445.1 Deinococcaceae bacterium | reverse complement strand
GAGCGCCCGCGACGTCCCTCGCGCCGGGCGGGACGCGTGGAGCGGCCGGGCGTCCCTCGCGCCGGGGGAGCCCGCCGAGCCGTAGCGGGCTGGCCGTCCCGGCCGGGCCGCGGCGAGGTTGACGCTCGCGTCCGACCGTTGTTAGACTCCATCCAGTTGTATACAGCCGTATACGTGGCCCGTGCAGGTGTGAAGGGAGCATGCCGTGCAAGTACTCCGCATCACCCCCGAACAGTTCGACTTGGGCGCCGTCCAGAAGGGCACCAAGCAGCGCTACGCCATCAAGGTCGGCGAGTTCGCGAGCGGCGCTCCCGTGGAGCTGGCCGTGACGGTGGTGCGCGGCCAGAAGGACGGCCCCACGGCCTTCGTGGGGGCCGGCGTGCACGGCGAGGAGCCCGCGGGCATGGACACCGTCAAGCGGCTCGCGCGCGAGCTCGACCCCGGCCAGGTGTCCGGCACCGTGATCGCGCTGCCGCTCATCAACGTGCCGGCCTTCGTGCACCGCCAGCGCCTCTACCCGCTCGACGCCCCCACCGTCGTGGACATCGGTGGCACGCAGCCCGACAAGGACGGCGTCCTCTCCACGCGCATCCTGTGGGCGGTCGTCGACTGCATCGCCAAGGACATCGACCACGCCCTCGACATCCACGCTACGCACCTCGACAGCATCAACTACCCGAGGGCGATGCTCACCTCGCCCGGTGACCTGCCGGAAGACCTGGAGCGGCGGCGCCTCGAGCTGGGCCGGGCCTGCGGCTTCGAGATCATCCACAGGTGGACGCGCAAGGGGCGGAGCGGCGGGCCCACGGGCATCTTCTGCCGCCGCGGCGTGCCGGCCATCGCCATCGAGGCCGGCGAGGGCTGGCGCAACCTCTACCCGTTCCCCGAGATGATGCTGCGGGCCACCTACAACTTCCTCAAGGCGACAGGCGTCCTGCCCGGCGAGCCGGAGCTCCCGGCCATGCAGGTCGAGATCACCAAGCGCTACGAGGTGACGGCCACCAAGGGCGGCATGTCGCACCTGAAGGTGAAGACCGGCGACTACGTGAGGAAGGGCCAGCTCCTGGCCGAGATCCGCGACTTCTACGACGACGTCGTGGAGGAGCTCACGGCCCCGGCGAACGGGATCATCGTGCGGACCTCGCTGCTGCCCATAGTCAACACGGGCGCCCGCGTCTGCAACGTGTACGAGACCGAGGAGTCGGGCTGGGAGACGCGGCAGGTGCCGGAGCTCGAGCGGCACATAGTGGTCTCCGGCTTCTGACGGTCCCTTGACCACCGCCGAGGCCCCGCGAGGACGTCCCCGCGGGGCCTCGGCCTTTACAGGCGGCCCCCCTTCTGCTACCGTGTCGCGCGTCGTATACCGTCGAATACCGCGTGATCGCGAAGGATGACCCCCGTGGCCCCAGAGGAGGGAACGGCATGGTTAGACCCGTACGCGCGCCACACGTCCTGCCCCGTTCGAGGCTGCTCCTGGCCCTCTGCGCCGTCGCCGTGGCGGCGGGGGTCCTCGGCGGAGTGGCCGACACGCAAGGGGCGGCGCAGCGGCCCGACCTGCGCATCAGGCTGCAGTTCGCCAGGCCCGGCGGCATCTACGACCCGGCGTACTGGCGCTACACCTCGGACGGCTGGGTCTACCCCGCCCTCTTCAACCAGCTCGTGCGCAAGGTGCCCGGCACGGGCGGCGACCTCGAGCCGGACCTGGCCGAGTCGTGGGAGGTCTCGGCGGACGGCACGACCTACACCTTCCACCTGCGCGAAGGCGTGCAGTTCCAGCGCGGCTACGGCGAGCTGACCGCCGACGACGTCGTCTTCTCCATCCAGCGGCAGATCGACGACCCCGAGGCCACCTTCCACTCGATCTACTCCAACGTGAGCCGGGTAGAGGCCGTGGACGACCACACGGTGAGGATCGTCCTGGCCGAGGCGCAGCCCTCGTTCCTGCTGGCCGTGCTCACGAACCCCAACGGCGCCGGCTTCGTGGTCTCCCGCCGCGCCGTCGAGGAGCTGGGGCTGGACGAGTTCGCTCGGCATCCCGTGGGGACGGGCCCGTACGTGCTCGAGGAGGTCACGCCCACCGACGAGGTCGTGCTCACGAGCCACGACGACTACTTCGGCGGCATGCCCAGCGCGCGCAGCATCACCTTCGTGCACGTGGCCGAGGAGGCCGTGGCGGCGGCCGCGCTGGAGCGCGGCGAGCTGCAGGCCATCTACACGCGCGGGAACCCCGAGGTCGCGCAGGAGCTGCTGAGCTCGCCCGACGTCCAGGCCCAGACCGTCGTCGAGTACTACAACATCATGCACATCGCCTTCAGCCCGAACTTCGCGCCCGTGCAGGACGTGAGGGTCAGGCAGGCGCTGGCCTACGCCCTCGACAAGAGCGCGATCGCCCTGCTGCTGCCCGGCCTCGACCAGCCGGCCGACGTCATGCGCCCCTCGCAGCTCCCGGGCGGCACCGACGACGTGCCCACCTACGGCTACGACCCCGACCGCGCCCGCAGCCTCCTCCGGGAGGCGGGCGAGGGGGACCTCGCCTTCACGCTGATGTTCCAGACCCGCGAGCCCGAGGCCACGATCGCCCAGTGGCTGGCCGATAGCTGGGAGGCCGTCGGCGTGAGCGTCACGCTGGAGGGCACCGAGGCCACGACGGCCCACGACATGCGCACCTCGGGCGACTTCGAGGTCACGTTCTCCGCCACCTCCCGCGCCGGCGACCCGGACTACTTCTTCACCGACGTCCTCCACTCCAGCTCCACGGGAGGCGCCGGGTCGAACTTCTCCGGCTACTCCGCCGCCGACGACCTCATCGAGGAGGCCAGGTACGAGCTCGACCCGCAGCGCAGGCAGGAGCTCTACGAGCAGGTCCAGCGGCAGGTCATGGAGGACCTGCCCGTGATACCGCTCCTCTACCGCGCCTACGTGGCGGCGTGGAGGGAGCCCATCGAGAGCCTGGTGCCCGACAGCACGATCCAGTTCTGGCCCGACACCATCGAGGTCGTCTCGGGCGCGCCGTGACCGGAGAGGGGCCGCCGAGCGGGGGCGAGGGCGGCGCGCCGCGCGCCGCCGGGCCGAGAGGCACCGCCGGCGCACACGGGCCGCGGACCGCGGGCGACGGGCTCGAGTTCGAGCCCCTGACCGCCGTCGCGGACGCGGTCCGCGAGGGCCGGCTGAGCCCCGTCGACCTGGTCTCCCGGCAGCTCGAGAGGGCCAAGACCGTAGGGGCCGCGCTGGGCGCGTTCATCACCGTCGCCGAGGACCAGGCCATGGAGGACGCCGCGCGGCTGGAGTCCGCCCTCTCCTCCGGCGCGGTCGCGGGCCCGCTCCACGGCGTGCCCGTGACCGTCAAGGACAACGTCGCGGTGGCCGGCCTGCGCCTGACGGCCGGGTCGGGGCTCTTCGCCGACAGGGTCGCCGACGAGGACGCGCCGTCGGTGGCCCGCCTGAGGCGCGCCGGCGCGGTGGTGCTGGGCAAGACGAACCTCTCCGAGCTCGCCTTCGGCTCCTCGCATCCCGCATTCGGCGAGCCCCTCAACCCCTGGGACCCGGGGCTGTCCACCGGCGGCTCCTCGAGCGGCTCGGCCTCCGCGCTGGCCGCGGGCATCGGCTACGGCTCGGTGGGGACCGACACCGGCGGCTCCATAAGGATCCCGGCCTCGATGTGCGGGCTCGTGGGGCTGAAGCCCACCTTCGGGCTCATCGAGCTGGACGGCGTGGTCACGATCAGCCGCGAGCTCGACCACGTGGGCCCGCTGGCCCGGACGGTGCGGGACGCGGCCCTGCTGCTCGAGGTCATGGCGCGGGACGGCTGGGAGCGACGCCGGCGCCTGGCGAGCCTGGAGGGGGTGACGGACGGCCTGCGCCTGGGCGTGCTGCCGGACGAGGAGCTGGAGGGTGTCCACCCGGACGCCGCGGCGGCCGTCGGGAGGGCTCGCGACGCCCTGGTGGCGGCCGGGTGCGCGCCGGTGGTCGTGAGCCTGCCCGACCGCGCGCTGGCCAAGACGACGATGTGGACGCTCGGCGCCGCCGACCTGCTCGTCGACCTCGAGGCTCACCTGTGGGGCCCGGGGATGGGCGACGGCCTGAGGGCCGCCCTGCAGCGCGCGGCCGACACGAGCGCCGCCGCCTACGTGAAGGCCCGCAGGGCCCGCGACGAGCTCACGCGGGAGGTGGACGCCCTGTTCGCGTCCGTCGACCTCCTCCTCACGCCGGGCGTCCCGGTGCCCGCGCATCCCACGGCGCAGCGCGCGGCGCTGCGCGACGTGCGGCAGGCGTACACGCCCCTCTTCGACCTCACGGGCCACCCCGCGCTCGTGGTGCCGGCGGCCCTGAGCCGCGAGGGCCTGCCCCTGGGCGTGCAGCTCGTGGGCCGGCGGTGCGCCGACGACGTAGTGCTGGGGGCCGGCCTCGTCGTCGAGCGCGAGGTCGGGTCGCCGTGGGTGCGTGAGGACGTGCGGAGCCGGGTGTCCGCCAACCTCGCCGAGCTGCCGGCGCGGCGCCCCGCCGCCTGATCCCGGCTGGAGCGCCCTCCACTTGCCCGTGCCCGGTTCGTCATGCCCACCCGCGCTCACCCGCACCCCGTCCACCCGCTTTGGTATACGGTGGGATACGAAAATGCCCGAGGTAGGTGCGGGAGGATGAAGCCTCGTCTGCCCAGGTTCGTGCGCCGCGCGGTCGCTCTGCTCCTCGTCCTGGCGCTGGGTCGGGGCGTGGCGGCCGAGAGGCCCGACCTCGTCATCGGCGTCGTGGCGCTGCCCAACGGGCTCGACCCCGCCGTCGACATCAACATCGGCGCCAACGGGTTCCGCACGCTCTACTCGGTCTTCGACAAGCTCATCTTCCGCGACTTCCTGGGCGGCGGCCTGCGACCCGGCCTGGCCGAGTCGTGGCGGTGGGAGTCGGACACCGAGCTGGTCCTCGAGCTGCGCCGCGGCGTGACCTTCCACGACGGCTCCGCGCTCACGGCCGACGACGTCGTCTTCTCCCTGGGGCGCGTGCTCGAGCCCGACTCCGGCCTCGTGACGGCGCGCGGGACCTTCGCGAACATCGCCGCCGTGGAGGCGCTCGACGACTGGACCGTGAAGGTCACCACGAGGTCGCCGGACCCCGTCCTCGAGCAGGTCCTGACGATGCAGGAGGCCTCGATAGTCCCCGCCGAGGCCTACGCCGCCGGCGCGGAGGCCTTCAACCGCCAGCCCGTGGGCACCGGTCCGTACCGCGTGGCCTCGTTCGTGGCGGGCGACCGCCTCGTCCTGGAGGCGTACGACGGCTACTGGGGAGGGACGCCGACGGCGCGCCAGGTCGTGTTCCGCGTCATCCCCGAGACCGCGGCGCGGGTCACGGCGCTCATCACCGGCGAGATCGACATCGCCGCGTCGCTGCCGCCCGACCAGGCGGCGGCGCTGGGGCGGTTCGACGGCGTCGAGGTGCGGCCCGCCGTCCTCGACAACATCCACATGCTCCGCTACAACACCTCGAACCCGGTGCTCAGGGACGTGAGGCTGAGGCGGGCGATGAACCTCGCGATAGACCGCCAGCTCCTGTCCGACTCCCTGTGGGGCGGCGCCGCCGTCGTGCCGCGCGGGCACCAGTTCGAGGCCTTCGGCGACATGTACGACCCCTCGCGGCCCGTCGCCGAGTACGACCCGGAGCGCGCCAGGGCCCTGGTCGAGGCGTCCGACTACGCCGGCGAGAAGGTCTACCTCAACGCGCACCCCACCTGGTACACGAACGGGCTGGCCGCCGCCGAGGCGATCGTCGAGATGTGGCGGGCCGTGGGCATAGACGCCGAGGTACGCGTCGTGCCGGGGCCCGAGCAGCTCTTCGGCCTGAGCCACGACGACCCCTTCGCGATGGTGAACATCTGGTCGAACTCGATGCGCTTCGCCGACCCGGCCGGCGGCCTGTGGGCCACGTGGAACCCCAACGCGCCGCCCCAGGCCAGCGGGTACTGGCGGGCGCCCGACGAGTTCAACGCGCTGGGCGCCGAGGCCGCCGGCATCACCGACAGGGACACGCGCCGCCGGGACTACTGGCGCATGCTAGACATCTGGGAGGAGGAGGCGCCGGGGACCGTCCTCTACTACTCCGTCGAGTTCTACGGGGTGCGCCGGGGCGTTCGGTGGACGCCCTACAGCGACTTCTACATCGACCTCAGGCCCTACAACCTGGCGTTCCGCTGAGCCCTCAGCCCCTCTGCCTGGGGTCGAGCCTGTCCCTCGCCCAATCGCCGAGCACGGTGACGGCCACGCTCAGCAGGACCAGCGTCGCGGCCGGGGCGGCGGGCAGCGTCCAGTCCGTGAGCAGGTAGTCACGGGTCGTGCCCAGCATCGCCCCCAGGGAGGTGTCGGGCGGGCGCACGCCGATGCCGAGGAACGACAGCGCCGACTCCAGCAGCATCACGTGCGTGAAGTTGGCCGTAGCCAACACGACGAGCGAGGTCGAGACGGAGGGCAGCAGGTGCCTCAGCGCGATCCGGCCACCTGTGGCCCCCAGCGCCCGCGCGGCCTCCACGAAGGGCAGCCGGCCGAGGGCGAGGACCTGCCCCCTGACGACGCGGGCGTAGACCTCCCAGCCCGCCAGCCCGACCACGAGCACCAGCACGGCCTTCGACGTCCCGCCGAGCGCGATGGCCGTGAGCGCCACCAGGACGAAGGGGACGGACACCTGGACGTCGACGAGGAACATGATCAGCTCGTCGACCCAGCCGCCAGCCAACCCCGCGGCGAGGCCCAAGGCGCTGCCGAGCGCCAGGCCTATCAGCGTGCCGAGCGTGGCCACGCCCAGCGTCGTCCTCAGCGCGTGGAGGAGGCGCGAGAGCACGTCGCGGCCGAGGTGGTCCGTGCCGAGCCAGTGGCCCTCCGCCCCGCCCAGCCACGACGGGGGCTGGAGCCGGGCCAGCAGGTCCTGCTCCCTCATGTCGTAGGGCGCGATGACCGGCGCCAGCAGCGCCGCCGCGAAGAGGCAGGCGAGGACCGCGTAGCTGGCCACGGCGAGCGGGGGCGGGCCGCGCCGGCGCCCCGGCGCGCGGGTCAGGGGGCCCGCCTCGCTACGGGTCGCGCGGGCCCAGGGCCTCACGACGCGCGCACGCGCGGGTCCGCGACCCCGTACAGCAGGTCGACGACGAGGTTGGCCGCCACCACGGACGCGCTGATCAGCACGACGGCGAACTGGATCACCGGGAAGTCGCGCGCGGCCACCGACGTAACGAGCAGCCGCCCCACGCCCGGCCAGGCGAACACCGTCTCCACGACCACGGACCCCGCCACCAGGGCCCCGGCCCGCAGGCCCAGCAGCGTGAGCACGGGGAGGCAGGCGTTGCGGAGCACGTGCTTCACGGCCACGGACGCGGCGCCGGCGCCCTTGGCGCGCGCGGTGCGGACGAAGTCGAGCTCCGCGAGGTCGAGCATGACCCCGCGTGTCAGCCGCATGAGCCAGGCGGACGAGCCGGCCGCGAGCGTCAAGGCGGGCATGACCAGGCTGTGCCAGCCCTCGCGCCCCCCGCTGGGCAGCCAGCGCAGCGCCAGGCTGAAGACGAGGATCAGCGCCACGCCCAGCACGAAGTTCGGCACCGCCTGGCCCAGGAGGGCCGCGGCCGTGACCGACCTGTCCCAGGGCCCCCCGCGTCCCTGCGCGGCCAGGACGCCGCCTCCCACGCCCAGCAGCAGCGAGAGCGCGAAGGCCACGACGCCCAGCTCGAGCGTCGCGGGGACGCGCTCGATCACCGCCCGGGCCGCCGGCCTCCTCTCGGCGAAGCTATCGCCGAAGTCGCCGCGCAGGACGTTGCCGAGGTAGGTGAGGTACTGGCGCGCCAGGGGCTGGTCGAGCCCGAGGCGCGCCCTCAGCTCGGCCCGCTCGGCCGCCGTGGCGTTCTCGGGCAGCAGGGACCGCGCCGGGTCGCCCGTCAGCCGCGGTGCGACGAAGGCCACGGTGAGCACGAACCAGACCGTCAGGGCGCCTCGCCACAGCCTGTACCAGAGGACGCGTGCCAACTGCGCTCCGCGGCTCGCGCGAGCCGTCCCCTGCCGCCCGCCCTAGCCCTCCGGGTGCAGGTACCTGAACGCCGCCGCGGCGAGGGCGCCGCCGAGCAGCGGCCCCACGACGTAGAGCCAGACGTGGCCGGCCGGCCCGCCGGCTAGCGCGTCGACGAGGACGGCTCCCACGCCCACGGCGGGGTTGAAAGCGCCGCCCGACACGGCGCCGCCGGCCGCCGCCCCGGCCGCCACCGTGCCGCCGATCGCCAGGCCGTAGAAGGAGTTGCCCTTCGTCGCCGACGCGGTGGCCGAGGCCAGCACCACCGAGACGAGAGCGAAGGTGAAGAGCGTCTCCACGGCCAGGGCCGCGAGGGTCCCGGACGCGGGGCCCGGCGCCACCGTGAACGGAGCGCCCGCCGCCCAGCGGGCGACGGCGGCGGCGACGATCGCCCCGAGGAGCTGCGCCACCCAGTAGGGGACCAGCTCCCGCGACGGCAACGCCCCGCGCAGCACGGCGCCGAGGGTGACGGCCGGGTTGTAGTGCCCGCCCGAGACGTGCCCGCCGGCGTAGACCATCACCATCAGCGCGAGCCCTATCGCCAGGGGGGCCAGCTCGCTGCCCTGCGCGACGGTGAGGCCGACGGTGAGCACCAGGAAGAAGGTGCCGACGAACTCCATCAGGTAAGCGCGCATCGGGGTCCTCCGTTCGCGGTCGCCTGAGCGTGAACCCGCCATGAGAGCGTATCCCATGGCGCCCGCGCCGCCCGCGAGGCGCGCGGCGTGGCCGGCGCCGGCCACGCCCCGCCGCAGGGGTGGCCTCGCGAGCGCTCGCGGCTCGCCGCGCCGCGAGCGCGGGCCTCGTCGGCGCCGGCGGCTCGCCCTGCCGCCCTAGCCCTCGAACGCGAACCCCCGGCCGCGCGCCCGCGCGAGGCCCAGGAGCGGCAGGGCCACGGACGCGGCCAAGGCCGCGGCGGTCCAGGGGCTCAGCGTGGCCGCCAGGTAGCAGGCGGCGGCCCACGCCAGCGGCGTGAAACCCTCCACCAGGAAGAGCGCCAGGTCGCCCTGCGCGCGCCGCCGGCGGAACAGGTCCCCGCGGCTGACCCGCACCGGGTTCCATAGGCGCACCGTCGCCGTGCCCAGGGCTGCCGCCGCCCCGCAGACGATCGCGGCGGCTCCGGAGAGGAGGTCGGTGGCGGCGAGGCCCACGGCCAGCGGCAGGCAGAGCGCCAGGGCGGGAAGGGTCGCGGCGAGGAGCTTGGCGCGGCGCACGGTGCTTCCCGGCAGCGGCGCGGCGGCGAGCAGGTCCGGCGCCTCCTCCCCCGCCACGCAGATGCGCGCCAGGCTGGCGGAGAGGGTGCCGACGAGCGCCGTGATCGTCACGCCGAGGGCGGGGCCCGTGCGCAGGCCCGTGAAGAGGCCCTCGTCTCCCCTCAGCAGCACGTACGCCGCCGGCAGCAGGTAGATGAGCTGGAGCAGCGTCCGAGACACCAGGTAGGGGTCCCTCGCAATGAGCTTCCACTCCTTGACGAGCAGCGCCCTCACGGGACCGCCGCCCGAGGCGAAGCGCGGCTCCGCGGAGGCCCGCGCTCGGAGCCGCCGCCTGGACCCCTCTGAGAGGCCGATCCCCCGCGCGTAGGCGCCCTGGAGCGCAGCGACGGCCGCCCAGGCCACGGCGGCGCTGGCGGCCAGCGTGAAGGCGGTGGCCGCGGGGTCCAGGTAGAGGGTCCGCGCCGGCAGCCACAGAGGGCTGTCCGCGGCCAGGGGTCCGCCGGGCTCGAAGTAGGAGAGCAGGCGACCCACCCTGTCGGACGCCGACCCGGGCCCGCCGCTCAGCAGGTTGGGTAGCTGCGCGAGCAAAAAGAGGAGGGCGCCGGACAGCGCCGCCAGCACCTGGGAGACGGTCCGGGCGCGGCGCGGACGCAGCAGGCGCACGAGCGCCAGCGTGACGAGCATGCCGAGCGACGCCGTGACTAGCGCGACCGCCGCCAGCAGCGGCACGGCGCCCAAGAGCCGCGGCACGCCCGCTACCAGCGCCAGCGCGAGGAGCGGTAGCACGAAGGCGCCGAGCGTGAGGAACACGCCGGCGGCCACGGCCAGCAGGCGGCTGGCGAAGAGGGTGCGGGCGCGGAGCGGCGAGGACGCCAGCAGGTCGAGGTCCCCGCGCTCGAAGAGGGCCACTACGCTGTGGTTGATGCCTATCGTCAGCCCGAAGGGCGTGAGCACCAGCAGAACCGCGGCGCCGAGGAACACGGCCTCGGGCGGCAGCGGCGAGGAGACCATGCCCCGGAGCGGCACGACGAGCGGGTAGAAGAGCAGGACTACGGCCGCGCAGCCCAGGGCCAGGACGAGGAGCGCCATGGCCGGCTTCGTGTCGCCCAGCGCCTCGCGCCACCGCACCCTCAGCTCGTGCCGCAGCAGCCAGGGCAGCGAGCCGGGCCTCAAGGGCCCTCGACCAGCTCGAGGAACACGGCCTCGAGCGTCCCCGATTCGTCGCCGGCCCGCGCCCGCAGCTCCTCGAGCGTGCCCTCGGCCACGAGCCGCCCGCGGTCGATGATGCCGATGCGCTCGGCGAGCCGCTCGGCGACCTCCATGATGTGCGTCGTCAGGATCACCGTGCGCCCGCCCCGCACGTACTGGACGAGCAGGTCCTTGACGGCCTTGGCCGCGGCGGCGTCGAGGCCCGTGAGCGGCTCGTCGAGGATGATCAGGTCGGGCTCGTGGATCAGGCCGCCCGCCAGGCCGAGCTTCTGCCTCATGCCGCGCGAGAAGGTCTCGGTGAGGTCGTGCCTGTTGCCCCAGAGACCAAGCCACCTCAGGAGCTCGGTGGCCCTGGCGAGCGCCTCGTCGGCGGGCATGCCCCAGAGGCCGGCCACGAACTCCAGGTACTCGAGCGGGTTGAGCTTGCCGTAGAGGAGCGGCTCGTCGGGGAGGAACGCCAGCCGCCGCTTGGCCTCCTCGGGCTGGCGCAGCACGCTGACGCCCAGCACGTGGGCGTCGCCCGCGTCGGGCCGCAGCAGCCCGGCGACGATGCGCAGCGTCGTGGTCTTGCCGGCGCCGTTGGGCCCGAGCAGCGCGTAGAGCTCACCCCGGCGCACCTCGAGGGAGAGCCGGTCCACTGCCACCGTGCTCCCGAAGCGCTTCGTCAGCCCCGCGAGCCGCAGCGCCGGAGCGTCGTCGCCCCGCGGCTCCGTCGTGGGGGTGGGTGTGTACGGCTCGTTCATGGTCCCCTCGGGGCAGTCTTACCAAAGTCCCGTGCCGGGCCTCGGCCGGAAGAGGCTGTTACACTCGCCGACGCGAGACCGACGGGGCGGGAGCGGACGCGCGAGCGTCCGCGGACAGGGGTGCACCATGGAAGTGCCGGCCGAACTGAGCATCGTCTTCGAGTCCTTCGACCGCAACGCCCGGGTGACGCGCGCCCTGCTCGACACGCTGACGATGGAGGACCTGGGCTACAGCGACGGGGTGGGCGGCTACAACATAGGCCAGCACCTCGCCGACCTCGTGGACTTCCGACCGAGCTGGCTCAGCCGCGTCTCGCCCCAGCACGCGGCGCAGGTGCCCAACGTCATCGACGAGAAGTCGCCCACGTGGCTCGGCGTGAAGAGCATCGCCGAGCTGCAGGCCGCCTTCGACGCCGGCGACGCGGCCGTGCGGGCGGCCGTGCTGGAGGCGGTGAGGGAGGGGCGCGGCTTCCAGGGCGTGTACGAGACTCACCCGGCGCACCTCATCCAGCACACCATCGTCCACGACTCCCACCACCGCGGCCAGGTGCTGGCCCTGCTCAGGCAGGCGGGCCGTCCCGTCGAGACGCGGCAGAAGCTCGAGAGCGAGACCTGGGCGATCTGGCGGGAGTAGCGGACGGGCCGCCGCTCAACGCCCGGCCGCCCGCGCCTTGGCGGGACTGACCTCCATGAGCTCCAGCTCCACGGTGACGGTGTCGCCGAGCTCTATCCCCTCCTTGCGGCGCACGTCTGCCCTGACGGGGACGATGTAGCCGCCGTCCTTGGGCCACAGCGCCGTGGCCCACGAGGTGGCGCCTATGGTCACGCGCGCCGGGATCATGCCCCAGCCGTAGGTCACGAACGGGGCGGCGGCCCTTATGTAGTCGCAGCCGTCCTCGGGCACGGAGACGAAGTGGTGGGGAGCCGGTCCCTTCCAGTACCAGACCGGCCCCTCGAACCGCAGGTGGTCCATGAGCCGACTGTAACGGCCCCCGCCTAACGAGGCGAGGAGCCGGCCGTCCCCGAAGCCGGCGCGCCGCGCCCCGGCGACGCAGCCGCCGACGCTGCGCCCGCGGCGGCTAGTCCGACCTCACCTCGAAGGCCAGCACGAAGGCGGGCAGCTCCTCGCCCGGGTGGTCCTGGAAGTGGAGCATGGGGAGCTGCAGGTAGGTGGCGTTCGCGTCGGGAGTGGTGGGCCCGCCCGGGGAGGTCACCTCGCCTTGGTAGATCGACGGGTAGATGCCTATGAAGTGCGTGCCCTCGCGACCCGGCGCCTTGAGGAAGATGGTCACGTCGCCCTGGCTGTTGAACCCGCAGCCGTAACCCACGTAGCCGTTGTCGATGAGCAGCGCGTAGATGTTCGCCGTCTGCGTCCAGCCGACGCCCTTGAGGGTGATCGTGATGTCGCCTCCCGGCTCCACGACCTTGGGCTCGAGCGTCACGACGCTGGGCGTGATCACGTAGCTGACCGAGGCCTGCGCGTCGCCGGCCACGGCCCGCAGGGTGTGGGCGCCGCCGAGGTCGTCAGGCGTGGCGAGCGCCAGGGTGAACGCGCCGGAGGCGTCGGCCTGCACCTGCTGGAGCTGCCGCTCGACCTCCTCCCAGCCCTGGCCGCTGATGCGGTTGCCCGTGACGGTGCTCCACATCAGGTCGACCGTCGCGCCCGGCGGGAAGCCCGCGCCGCTCACCTCGACGGGGCTGCCCACTGTGCCGGAGCCGTGGTCGAGGCCGAGGCTCGGTCCGTCGGCCGTGGAGGAGACCGCCTCGGCGCGCGGGAGGGTCATCGCCTCGGGCGCGGGCGGCATCACGGCGGGGCCCTCGGTGACCTCGAACATCGCGCCGAGGACCGTGGGCACCGCCGGCTTGAAGTTCGGCGACTGCTGCTGGTTGAGGTACGGCACGGGGTGCGTGCCGGAGATGGCCTGGATCGTGTGCAGGCCCACCTCGCCCGTGGCGGGGATCGTGAACACGGCCGTGCCCTGGGAGGTGATCGCCGAGACCCAGCCCGTGTGGGCGCCGTCGTAGAGGAGGTGCCAGACGGACTCCCAGAACCTGTAGCCGACGCCCTTCATCGTCACGGTGATCGGCGTGCCCACGGGCCCCGACGCGGGCGAGATGGACAGCGAGGGCACCACGGTGAAGCCGCTGCGTGCCTGGAGCTCGCCGCCGGCCTCGACGAAGACGTTGTGGACGTAGCCGTAGTCCTCGGGGACGGTGAACTCGAAGGAGGCCTCGCCCGCTGCGCTCACCGTGGCGGTGGCTAGCACGGTGCGCGTCTCCTCGGCGGTGATGCCGTGGAAGGTGCCGTCGCCCACGTTCCAAGCGGCGTCGGCGCTGATCCACACCAGCTCGACCTCGGTGCCCGGCGTGAGGCCCGTGGCGACGGCGCTCACGGCCGTGCCCACGACGCCGTCCAGGGGCTCGAGCGCGAGCCGGCCCGGCGCCTGCGCGGCGGCGGCGCCCAGCAGCAGCGCCGCCAACAGGACCAAGATCCTCTTCACGGCTGTACGTCCTTCCCGTCCGCTGTCGGGGGTCGACCCGCCCCGCTTGGCGGTGCCAGAACTCGTTCGGTGCCGCGGGTCACGGCGCCCCCGCTCCGTCGACCGCAGAAGCGAACGCCGTGCCCTGGCCGGACACGGCGTTCGCTACGGTTCCGCTTCGCTCGCCGCTCGGGCGGCTCAGTTCGCCGGCGGCTGGACGATGAGGTTGGGCAGGCCGGCCTCGACGCCGATGGGCTCGAAGGTCGCAGTGTTGCCCTGCGCGTCCGTCACCTGGATGCTCCAGCCGTACATGCCCGGAGGGAAGTCGGCTGGTATGGCCCAAGGTCCGCGGAAGAAGTCGGCGCCGGGAGGCGGTCCCTCCGGCGGTGCACCCTCCTCGCCGCCCGCGGGCGGTGCACCCTCGCCGGCGGCCGGCGGCGCGCCCTCGCCCGCCTCCATGGGGGGCGGGTAGAACATCTGTATGGGCTCGACGCCGTCGATCATGACGGTGGCCGTGATGCCGCGCTCCTGGATGTCGTCGAACTTCAGCTCCTGGCCCGTGGCGGCGTCGTAGACGACCATGCGGAACACGACCATCTCGCCGCCGAAGAACACGGCGTTGGGCACGCAGGCGGGGCCCATGGCCCCCTGAGCGCCGCGCACCTTGTCCGCCTTGATGAAGTAGGCGGGCGCCTGGGCCGCGGCCATCGTGCCCGCCACGGCGAGCACTAGGGTTACCGCGACCTGCCTCCATAACGAACCGTTTTTAGTCACGTTAACGAACATAGCACCAGCGAGTATTAAGTCAATGGGAAGGCCGGCCGCGGGTTCGTGTGGCGGGCCCCCGGTTGCGTCGCCTACCATCACCCATGCCTTCGTCCCGATCGGCACGTGGCCTCCTGGCCTGGGCGGCGCTGACAGCGCTCGCCGCGCCGTCTCTGGCGGCGGGAGACGCGGACTCCATGACCCTCGCCGGGGGACGCGTGAGCCTCGACCTGCCCCCCGGCCTCTCCCTGGCCGTGAGCCAGGCGCAACTACTCACCGACGCCTCGCCGCCCCCCTGCCGCGAGGGCTTCGCCTACTGCCTCTACCTGCCGGACGACGCCTACGCCGGCACGAACCTGCGCTCCGCCGGCCTCGGCATCACGCGCCGCACCGACCTGCGCTCACCGGTCTCGTGCCTCCTGGCGCAGCCGGACGGCTGGTCGAACCTGCAGCCCGGGGTCGTCTACGCGGAGCCGCCGGGCGACGGCGGCGCGGCCGCGGGCGGCGAGGCGGGCGAGCCTCCCGCGCGTCCGCCGGCCACCTCGCGCTTCGGCGACGTGGGCGAGGGCGCGGCCGGCAGCTACACGCTCGGCGAGGTGCTGAGGCTCTTCGACGGCGAGGAGTGCTGGGAGCTCGAGACGCGCCTGGCGCTCACCCGCTTCGAGAACTACCCGCCCGGCGCGGTCCTCGAGTTCACCGAGGAAGACAGGGCCGACGTGGAGTCGCTGCTGTGGGCGGTGCTCGACAGCGCGTCGGTCCTCGGCACGCCGGTGACCTGGCCGACCGAGGGCGAGAGCGACCTCTCCGCGTTCGTGCGCGTCGACCTGCCCGCCGAGGTCACGAGCCCCCTGACGCTGCGCGGCGAGGCGAGGGGCCCGTGGTTCTTCGAGGGCTCGTTCCCGGTGCGTCTGCTGGGGGAGGACGGCACCCAGATCGCCTCCGGCTTCGTCACCGCGCAGGGCGAGTGGATGACGGAACGGTTCGTGCCTTTCGAGGGCCAGCTCGAGTTCACGGTGTCCGGCCCCACCCCCGCCGTGCTGGTGCTGGAGCGCGACGACCCGTCGGACCTGCCGGAGAACGACGCCGCGGCGCGCTACGAGGTCACGCTGAGGTAGGACCCGGCCGCCGTCGCCGTGCCCCCGACGAGCCGCGGGGCGCAGCCGCTCCGCGGCGGGGCGCCCACGGACCCGTCCCCGGCGCGCCTACGGCGCCGTGTCGTACGCCATGCCGAGCCAGGCTCCCTCGAAGGTCCCGTCCGTGACGGTCGCGAATTCCTCCGTCGGGTCGACCTCCATGACGATCTGGTTCCAGCCGGACACCAGCTCGACGTCGATGTCGATCACCGTCTTCGCCGGGTTGACCCCGTCGTCGAGCACGCAGCTCCCCTGCACGGTCACGTCGTCGGCGGCGAAGGTGAAGCTGCCCATCTTGAAGGGCTCGGACGGCACGGTGTCGATCGACGGCGCGTCGGTGTAGACGACCAGGCCGTCGGAGTAGGTGCCGCTGGCGGTGAGCGGGCCCAGGCTGGCGGTCGGCACCATGGCACCAGACGTCATCCACACCCTCAGCACCTGTACCGGCTTCGAGGCCGTGTTGGTGCAGGTGACGTCCCCGAAGAGGGACTGGAACGCCTGCCCGGCCGGCGCGAGGTACGCGGCGGGTATGTCGGAGCCGTCCCCGAGGTCCCACTCGAAGTTGCCGTCCGCGTCCAGGACGTCCGAGTCGAGCGCCAGCCACTTGCCCTCGTAGTCCCGGGACAGCGGGCTCAGGCCGGTGGCGAAGCCGTAGGTGCTGGGGTTGGTCGCGACGAGGCTGATGACGGTGGGCACGGGCAGGTCGCCGACGTTGATGACCTTGCCGGACACCGGGTAGACGGGCTCGGGCTCGCTAGGGGGCTGGGGCGTCGAGCAGGCGGAGAGGGCGAGCAGGGCGGCCATGACGAAGGGTATGGACTGCCGGCGCAACTTGAGACCTCCTCGTGTCAGGGACTCGGTATCCCCGTCTCGTGCTTCGGCCGGTCAGTCTAGGTAACGGTTCCGCCGAGACGCCGTGCATTCCGCTACGCCGTCCCCGCTGTCGTTCGCGACGTCGCCCACGCGGTCCGTCCGGCGCCGGACGCCCGGCGACGCGCGCCGACCCCCGCCGCCCAGCGCCGCGCGGCCGCCATGGCCGCCTAGCGCCGCGCGCCAGCCATGGCCGCCACGGCCAGGCGCACGA
>JBIQHQ010000016.1:3770-15911 GCA_044508445.1 Deinococcaceae bacterium | reverse complement strand
GCCATGGCCGCCTAGCGCCGCGCGCCAGCCATGGCCGCCACGGCCAGGCGCACGATGCCGAGGGCGGTGAGGCCGTTCACGTCGCGGTCGGGGTAGTACTCGGCGAAGCCTATGCCCGCCAGGCGCCCCCTCTCACACAGGCCGCGCAGTAGGTCGAGCCCGTGCCAGTAGGTGAGGCCCCCGGGCGCCAGGGCAGAGGTGCCGGGCATGACGGCGGGGTCGAAACCGTCGACGTCCACGGCTACGTAGTACCTGCCGCCCTCGGGCACGTGCGCCAGCGCCGCGGCCACGCCGCGCTCGAGCACCTCGCGAGCCGTCACGACCGCGTTGCCGCGCGCCAGCGTGGCCTCCAGCTCCTCCCCCCTGGCGCTGCCCACCCCGCGGGCGCCCACGTGCACGACCCTCTCCACCCAGGGCATCTCGGCGGCGCGCCGCATGGGGCTCGAGTAGCCCCAGCGCTCGCCGCCCACCTCGTCGCGGTAGTCGATGTGCGCGTCCACCTGCACCACGGTCACGGGGCCGTGTCCCTCGTACGCGGCGAGGGCGAACGCCGGCGTGGAGTCGTCGCCGCCGAGGACCACCGGCACGGCGCCGCGCGCCAGCAGCGCGGCCACGGACCGGGTCGCCACGGCGCCCCGGCCCGGGCGCTCGCCCGCCGGCGTGACGGCGTCGCCCACGTCCACCACGCGCACCGCGGCTGGGAGCAGCGGCCCGCCCGAGTCGAAGTCGTGGTGCTCCCTGAACGCCCCGTAGCGAGCGGAACGCTCCCGCACGGCCCGCGGCGCCTGCGCCGCCGCCGTCGCAGGCGCCGCCGGGTCGTAGGGCACGCCGTGCGGGATGCCCACGACCGCGAAGTCGGCCACCAAGGCGTCGAGGTCCGTGGTCACGGGGCAGGCCAGGAAGCTGGCCGTGGCCGGCGGTTCGGTGAGGGGCATGGCGTCTCCGTCCGGCGCCGGGAGGCCCGGCTCGCCGCTGAGGCGAAGCTACCGCCCCGGCGAGCCGGCGGGCAACGGCGGCGGTGTCCGGGCGGGGTCGACGGCGCGGCGGTGCCCGGGCGGGGTCGGCGGCGCGACGGGGTCCGCCCGAACCGGCCCGCGGCCTCCCTAGTCGGAGGTCTCGTCTTCTTCGGCCGCGCCGACCGACGCGTCGTCGAGCCCCGCGGGTGCCGACGCGCTCCCCATGCCGGCCTCCAGGGCCATGAGCATGAGCCGAGCCCTGTCCGCCGCCTGCAGCTTCGACAGCACGTTGGAGACGTTGTTGCTCACCGTCTTCGGGCTGATGCCCAGGCGAGCGGCGATCTCGGCGTTGCTCAGACCGAGCGCGATCTGCTCGAGGACGGCGCGCTCCCGGCCCGTCAGCTCGGCGAAGTCCGGCCCGGGGACGGGCCGCGTGCCGGCGCTGAGGTAGGCCATGACCCTCTGCGCGATGCCGGGGCTGAAGATCGCCCCGCCGCGCGCCACGGTCTCCACGGCGCGCAGCAGCTCGTCGCGCCCGGCGTCCTTGAGCAGGTAGCCGCGCGCCCCCGCGCGGATCGCCGGGAACACCGAGGTGTCGTCGGCGAACACCGTGAGCACGAGTATGCCCACGTGCGGCTGCGCGCGGTGGATGCGCCGCGTGGCCTCGATGCCGCTCAGCACGGGCATCCGCAGGTCCATGAGGACGACGTCGGGCTGCAGCTCCAAGGCGAGCGCCACGCACTCGGCGCCGTCGCGCGCCTCGGCCACTACCTCGACCCCCTCCGCAGTGGCCAGCAGGGCCCTGAGACCGCTGCGGGTGATCTCCTGGTCGTCGGCGACGAGGACGCGGACGCTCTCCATCGTCACTCCGGCCACGGCAGCAGCGCGCGCACCACGGTGCCGCCGCCCGCTGGGCTCTCCACGGTGAGCACGCCTCCCACCTCGCGCGCCCGCACCTGCATGGAGCGCAAGCCGAGGCCCGGGCGCGGGGCGGCCCCGAGATCGCCCTCCGCGACCGCGCCGGCCCGCGCGCCGGCGCCGCTCCCGCTCGGGCCCGCGCCGCCAACGCCGGTCCCGACGCCGTCGTCGCATACCTCGACGAGCAGGCAGCGCCCCGTCAACACGCTCAGCCCGGCGCCGTGCGGGGCCTCGACCACCGCCAGGCGCACGCGGCAGGCGCGGGCGGCCGCGTGCTTGACGACGTTGGAGAGCGCCTCCGTGACGATGTGGTAGGCGGCCAGCTCCACGGCGGCGGGCACGTCGCCGAGGTCCTCGGCGTCCAGGTGACAGCGCGGACCCGCGGCACCGAGGGCCTCGAGCCTCTCCCCGACGGCGCCGGCGAGGCCGAGGACGGCGAGCTCGGGCGGGTGTAGCAGGTGCGCCAGCGAGCGGACGCGAGACATCGTCGCCCGCGCCTCTTCCCCGATGGAGGCCAGGGCGGCCTTGGCGGCCGCCGGGTCCGTGTCCACGAGGGCGGCGGCCTCCTGCGCCCGGCGCATCAGCCACACGAGCCTGTGCCCGACGTCGTCGTGCAGGTCGCTGCCCAGGCGCCTCCTGTCGGCCTCGCGGGCGTTCACGCCGAAAAGCCGCTCCCGTTCCAGGTCCGCCTCGAGCAGCAGCGCGTGCGCGACGGTCCCCACCTGGGCGGCCAAGGCGCCGAGCAGGCGTCGGTCGGCGCGCGACAGGCGACCCTCCGCCTGGCGCGGTGAGACCTCCAGCTCGCCCAGCACCGCGCCGGCGTGGCGCAGGGGGAACACCTCGCGCGGCCGCCTGGGCTCCCCGTAGCTGCTGGCCGTGACGTTACCGAGCCTCACCGACGCGAAAGGAAGCCGCAGGGTCTCCGCCACCGCGCGCGTCACCTCCCCGAGGGCGGCGGAGAGCTGGGGCGCCGAGACCAGCCCCTCGCCGAGACGCGCGAGCAGCTCGTGGGGCTCGTCGCGGAGGCCGTAGAGCAGGCGGTTCGAGGCCCGCTGGAGCCGCGATCGCAGCGGGTCGAAGAGGAACGCCACCAAGGCGGTGGCGGCGAGCGACAGCGGCAGGCTCGAGCCGCCGGCCAGCAGGCGTCCGGCGCCCCCCACCACCGCCGCGTAGACGCCCACGACCGCCAGGGTGAGGCCGCCGTAGACGAGGGTGCGCCCGATGACCGCGTCGACGTCGAAGAGGCCGTGCCACAGGACGGCCACGGCGAAGCCGGCGACGTAGAGGACGTCGCAGAGGCACTGGTCGAGGAGGAGCGAGTGCAGCCAGTGCGGCGCGGGGAGCAGACCGGTCGTGCCCAGCCAGAACAGGGCGGAGGCGAGGTTGGAGAGCCCGTAGGCGAAGGCGAACCAGCGGACGCTGGCGGCGTTCGCTCCCGCGCCGTGGAGCACCACGAGGCGCACGACGGCGGCCAGCGTCAGCAGGGAGTACGTGCTGGTCATGGCCGGCACCAGCGACGCCGCTCCCCACACCCACACGGCGACGAGGACCAGCCAGGGCACGGCGTAGGTGAGCCCCAGCCACGCACGCCCCACGGGCCGCGACCCGGGGAACGCGAGCACCACGTGCAGGGCCAGCGGCGGGGCCAGGAGCCAGGTGAAGAGGTCTCCCGTGAACCTGGCCTCGTAGAAGAGCGCGGGCGAGAGCGCGTCGGCGATGCTTACCTGCGCGACGGTGCCGGTGATGGCGGCGCCGAGCACCACGCTCTCGAGCAGGAAGAGGAGCTGAGCGCTCCGGACCGCGGGGCGGCTGAGGAACACGTACGCCGCCAGGAGCCACGCCAGCCACCGGTAGACGCCGCCCACGTGCGTGAGGGCGAGGGTGCGCCACAGCGCGCGGGCCACGCCGGCGGCGTTCCACCGACCCACGGTCACCGCCACGTCCACGTCCTCCCCGGCGCGCGACACCGTGTAGGTGACGACGTCGCCCGGCGCGTAGCGCAGGTCGGTACGCCGGAGGCCTATCGCCTCCACGACCAGGACCGGGAACGGCACGCCGTCCACGGCCACGAGCCTGTCGCCGGGCTCCAGGGCCCCGGGAAGGCCCAGCAGGTCCTCGGCGAAGACCGGGGCCTCCACGGGGGGCACGAGGCTCCAGCCGTCGGTGGGGAGGGCGAAGCGGTAGGCCTCCACGGACGCGAGGGCGGCGAGGAAGAGGACGGCGCACCAGAGGACCGCCCGGGCCGAGCGGTCGAAGCGCCCTGTCACCCGGTCCGGCCCCCGGCGCCTCGCGGCGGTACGGGCCGGCCGCCGCAGCTCCACCCCCGATGTCGCTGTCAACGAGGTCCTCCTCGTGAACGACTGAGCGCGAACCCGATGCGGTCGGCCTGGAAAGCTGGGTCCTGCGCCCAGTCTACCCGCGAGGCACGCTCGGGCCGCCCGCACGGCCCCGCGGCGTCACCGACCTCGTGCCTGGCGATAGGCGGCCAGGCGCGACTCCTGGTACTCGAGCTGCGCGGCGATCACGGGGTCGTCGGCAGCGGGCGTCGCGCTGATCGTCGAGCAGGCCATGGGGGCGACGAGGGACAGCCCGGCCAGGCCGACGAGCAGCGCGCGGCGCAACCTACCTCCGAGAGTGGAACCAGATGCGTAAGCGACCATCTTCACACCAGCTCCCTCCCCGCGGCCTCGTCCGCCGCGTCAGGGCTCGAAGCTAGGTCAGGGCGGGACGGGTCGCTAGAGCGCCGATTCCCGGCGAGGACCGGGAACATCTCCCGGCTCCAACTGCTGCCAGTGAACGAGCGGCCAGGCTACCTAGTAGCGAGACGAGAACCCGCCGGCGCGTGTTAAGAGAGTGTTTGACGTCTAGACGTCTTTTGCGTATCCTGCGCATATGCCTCACCAGCCCGGCGCCGTTCGAGACGCGATTGTCGCTTATCTTCAAACCGTCGGCCGCGAAGCTTCTACTTCCCAGATCGTTGCAGCGGTGTCAAGAAGGCTCGGTGGGGTGCCCGCCTCTTCTGTCCGGTCATACCTCCGCCTGAACGTCGGATCTACGTTCGAGCGCACAGGAAGAGGTCAATATCGCCTGAGGGGCATGGCCAGCGTTCAGGCTCCGCGAGCATTGCTAGGACCGACCTCTACCCACGGCCTCGCCACGCTTGTGCGCGGTGATTGTTTCGACTGGCTGAGATCCAGAGACGCCAATTCGGTCCACGCCGTCGTCACGGACCCGCCCTACGGGTTGGACGAGTACACGGACGCCGAGCTGAGAAAGCTTCGCGACGGCAACAAGGGCGGCGTCTGGCGCATTCCGCCGTCGTTCGATGGGCACGTTCGTTCACCACTGCCGCGCTTCACAATCTTGTCTCGGGAAGACCATCAGGAGCTGCACGCGTTCTTCAAACGTCTAGCGGAAGAGCTTCAGCGCGTCCTCGTGCCAGGCGCCAACGTGGTTGTGGCTAGCAACCCGTTGCTTGCTCACATCGTCGCTACCGGGATGAGTGAAGGCGGCTTGGAGGTTCGCGGTACTATAGTGCGTCTAGTCATGACCATGCGAGGGGGAGACCGACCGAAGAACGCCCACCTTGAATTTGCGGACGTTAGCGTCCTGCCGCGTTCTATGTTTGAACCATGGGTGGTGTTACGCAAACCGCTGGAGGGTCGGGTCCAAGACAACCTACGCACTTGGGGCACTGGGGGCTTCCGACGGCTCTCTCGCGACAAGCCTTTCGGAGACGTGATCAGATCTAGTCCTACACCCCAGCGCGAGAAGGCGATAGCTCCCCATCCATCGCTTAAGCCGCAGGCCTTCCTGCGTCAACTGGTGCGCGCCGTTCTACCGCTCGGCCGGGGGGTAATCTACGACCCGTTCGCGGGCTCTGGATCAACTCTCGCCGCCGCAAATGCGGTTGGATATGCCAGCTGCGGAACGGAGAGGGACGAACACTACTTCACACTGGCTACCTCCGCGATCGACAGGTTGGCTTCTTTAGACGTCCTTGTAGAGCCAACCCAGGCGCAGCTTTTTGATGCCGTCGCGGTCTAGTGTCGCCGTCCTAGTACCAAGTTCACCCCGCGGATTCCTACGGAAGTCGCCGACCTGTACATATGCCAGGTAGACTTCTACGAACCTCATTGGAGCGCGTTGGGCAGCAGGCTCCGTCTTGTTGTCGACCTCGTACACGAAGACAGACAACCACTGGTCCCGGGCCCCGTGCATGTCCACTTGGCCCCCGCGCTTGCGGGTGCTCTTGACCTCCACGCCATCGGTCCCGGACTGGACCGCATTGTTCGGATAGATACCGTTCACTACCAAGTCTGGATGGCCATTGAAGTGCCTGTTCTCGACTAGCGAACGAGAGTGCTTCGCGATGCTCGCGGTCAACATGTCGGACACCATCCCGGACATGGCGGCGGGTCGCAACATGTCATCGAGTCGTTGGAGCCCTCGATTCTGCAGCAACGTATTGACGTCGTAAAAGAAGTCGTACACGTCTTGCATCGCCATCTGGAAGTCCTCAAGGCGGAGGGCGTATGGGAGAGCGATAGCGGTGTTGAACTTGGTCTTGTCGACTTGCAGTCTGATGGTCATCCTGTACCCCGCCTCATTTCTCAGGGAGCTACGTAGGGAGTATGGGTAAGCGCGCTACACCTCGATAATCAACGTAACAGCCGATGAGAGCACCCTGTGGGCAGGTGGGTGAGGCCAAATAGCCACGCCAAAGCGCTGGTCGATTGGAGCCCGCATGAGCCAGTACGCACCGGTGAGAGCACCCCGCGGAGCGCAGAGGACCGCCAAGGGCTGGATCCAGGAGGCGGCCAAGCGGATGCTCATGAACAACCTCGACCCCGAGGTCGCCGAGAGGCCCGAGGAGCTCATCGTCTACGGCGGACGGGGCAAGGCCGCGCGCACGTGGGAGGACTTCCGCAGGATCGTCGCCACCCTCGACAGGCTCGAGGACGACGAGACGCTGCTGGTGCAGTCGGGCCGGCCCGTGGGCGTGTTCAGGACGTTCCCCCTGTCGCCCCGCGTGATCATCGCGAACAGCAACCTCGTGCCCCGGTGGGCCACCTGGGAGCACTTCGACGAGCTCGACAGGGCCGGGCTGATGATGTTCGGACAGATGACGGCAGGGAGCTGGATCTACATAGGCACCCAGGGCATCCTCCAGGGCACCTACGAGACGTTCGCCGCGGCGGCGCGCCAGCGCTTCGGCGGGAGCCTCGAGGGCACGATCACGGTCACCGCGGGCCTGGGGGGCATGGGCGGCGCGCAGCCGCTCGCCGTGACGCTGAACGGCGGCGTGGTCATCGCCGTCGAGGTGGACCGGGAGCGCATCGAGAGGCGCCTGCGGACCCGCTACCTCGACGCCTGGACCGCCGACCTCGACGATGCGCTGCGCCGGGCCGAGCGGGCGAAGGCCGAGCGTCGGGCCCTGTCCATCGGCCTGCTGGGCAACGCCTCCGAGGTGCTGCCCGCGATGGTGGCGCGCGGCTTCACGCCGGAGCTCGTCACCGACCAGACCAGCGCCCACGACCCGCTGTACGGGTACGTGCCGCCGCTTTCGCCCGACGAGGACCCGTCCGCGGCGCGCGCCGCCGACGCCGAGGCCTACCGCGAGCGCGTGCTGCAGGCGATGGCCGAGCACTGCCGCGCGATCGTCGAGATGCAGCGGCGCGGCGCCGTGGCCTTCGACTACGGCAACAACCTGAGGGCCTTCGCCAGGGAGGGCGGTTTCGAGGACGCCTTCAGCTACCCCGGCTTCGTGCCCGCCTTCATCCGCGACCAGTTCTGCGAGGGGCGCGGGCCGTTCCGCTGGGTCGCGCTGTCGGGCGACCCCGAGGACATCTGGCGCACCGACAGGGCGCTGCTGGAGCTCTTCCCCGACGACGAGCACCTCAGGCGCTGGCTCACCGACGGCGTGAGGACGTTCGCGTTCCAGGGCCTGCCCGCGCGCATCTGCTGGCTCGGCTACGGGGAGCGCGACAGGGCCGGCCTGCTCTTCAACGAGCTGGTGCGGGCGGGCGAGGTGAGGGCGCCCATCGTGATCGGCCGCGACCACCTCGACGCCGGCTCGGTCGCCAGCCCCTACCGCGAGACCGAGGCCATGCGCGACGGCTCCGACGCCGTGGCCGACTGGCCGCTCCTGAACTTCGCCCTGAACGCCGTGTCCGGCGCCGCCTGGGTGAGCTTCCACCACGGCGGCGGCGTGGGGATGGGCTACTCGCTGCACGCCGGCCAGGTCACCGTGGCCGACGGCTCCGACGACGCGGCCGAGCGCCTGTCGCGGGTGCTCCTCAACGACCCCGGCACCGGCGTGATGCGCCACGCCGACGCCGGCTACGAGCGCGCCAAGCGCATGGCGCGGGAGAGGGGCCTCGACCTGCCGAGCCTGTGAGCGTCGTCGGGCACGGGACCACCGGGCCGGTGCGCCGGCCGCCTCGCGCGGGCTGCCCGGACGGCCGCTCGAGCCGACTTGCGCGCCTCGGCGAGGGCGTCTACAGTCGCGCCATGACGACGCCGGCGCACGCGAACGCTCGGCGCCCCCACCTCCTCACGCTGGCACTAGGCGCCGCCTCCCTCGCCGCTCTCCTTCCCGTCGGGAGGGCACAGATCGGAGCGACGGGCGACGTACGGCTCGTCCTGACCGGGGGCGAGCACGCCGGGGAGTACGTGCTCACCGACGTGCCGCTCTTCATGTGCGCGTTCGGCCTGCCGGGACCGGGCTGGTTCAGCGTGCAGTACTTCGCCGAGGACGTGACGGCCTGGCCGAGCAGCATCCAGGCCGCCCACACCGAGCCCGACGCCGCCGAGGTCGACACGCCCGACCTCGTCATCGGCTTCGGTGACCTGGCCGAGGACGGCGCGGGCTACATGATCTGGGAGTCGCGGGACCAAGGCTCGCTCGAGACCAGCGTCGTGGACGAGGGCGACACGGCCACGCTCACCCTCGAGGGCACCGACCCGGGCGGCGTGGGCATCAGCCTCGAGGTCGTGTGCCGGAACGTCTACCGGTTCCAGGGTGGCGCGGGCTGACCGACCCTCCGGCCGACGCGGCGGGCCTACGCCACGAGAGCGGGGCGGCCGGCTAGCCGGCCGCCCCGCGACGTGTTCGCCCTTTCCGGCTCAGTTCTGGCGGAGCGCGAGAACTATGTGCCCGAAGCCGTCGCCGAACTCCATCCTGTCGAGCGGTGTGAGCGTGCCGTCGATGGCGACAGCCAACGCGTCGACGCCGCTGCCGCCGGCCCCGTTGAACCAGGCGGCGAAGAGCCGGCCGTCCGCTTCGTCGAGCGAGAGGTCGCGGTACTCGGTCCCGAGGGCGGAGGGGGCGTAGGCGTCCAGCTCCGCGATGTCGGCCCCGTCGAACGAGAACGACCGGACCGAGTTGCGACCGACGGTGAACATGCGCTCGAGCGCGTCGTCGAGGGCGATCTCCCTCACCTGGTTCGGGCCCACGGTCTCGGTGGTGACCTCCACGGGGTTCGTGGGGTCGGTGACGTCGTACACGCCTATGGTGTCGGTAGCGATCCCGGTGATCAGGCCCGGCGTGCCGTCCAGGTCCACCAAGGTCGTGCTGTTCCCGCCGTCACCGCTGCTGACCGGCGACACGGTGTCGCCCGTGACGTCCATGACGTTGGTGCCGTTGAAGACGTAGGTACCGGTGTCGTCGATGGTGAGGCCGTGCACGCTGGTAATGCCGCCTTCTTCGATGAACGCGAGGGTGCCGTCCGGTTCGACCGAGAAGATCTGCAGGCAGTCGCAGTTGTCGTCGTCCACGTAGAGGCGCTGGGCGTCGGGCGAGAAGACCATGCCTATGGGAGCGCAGCCCCCGATGATGCCGTCGTCGAGGTCGGAGTCTTGCGTGCAGCTGACGTCCGTCAGGTTCACGTCGTAGACGAACGCGGGCCCTATGTAATCGATGCTGTGGTCGCTCACGGCGAACCGGTCCAGGCGCGCGTTGCCCCAGTCCTGGTCGAAGGAGGACACGTACAGCACCGGCTCGGTGGGGTGGTAGATGGCCTTGAAGACCTTCTGCGTGGGTAAGTAGTCGCCGGCGGGGACCTCCGCGCTGTCCACGTACGAGAAGGTGTCGTCAATGAGCCCGACGATCGTGAGCGTGCGGCCCGAGCTGACGACCTGGAGGTTCGTTGGCGTCTCGACGGTGACGTTCACCTCGTCGCTGTCGGTGGCGCCGCTCGAGTCGGTGACGCTGGCCGTGAGCACGTGGGCGCCGGGGGTCAGGTTGACGCGCCCCTCGGAGTCGGGGGTCAGCTCGCCGTCGCGGCTGCTCTCCCACGTGACCGCGTCGCTGAGGTCCCCGTCCTCGGCGTCGACGGCGACGGCCTGCAGGACCACCGCCTCGAACTGGTTGAGCACCTCGCCCTCCGATGGGCTGAGGATGTCGACGAAGGGATCGCCCTTCACGGGAGCCTGGGTGCACGATGCCAGCAAGAGAGTGAAGGCCGTGGCGACTACTGCCGTAACCCGGACACGCGCCATGCTGTACCTCCGGTCACAGAGTGTGGCACAACCATGGCGACCCCGTGACGGGACCGGCTCTGCGGACCACCTCGGGTGCGTCTAGGAGGCGCTCGCCGCCCGCCACCGCGCGAGCAGCTCGGCCTCGCGCTCGGCGGCTAGGCCGGTCTTGAGCGGCGGAGAGCCCTCGGACCGCCACCAGTCGAGCGTGTCGGCCACCGTGTCCTCGAGCGCCATGTCCTCCAGGCCGGCGGCGTGGGCGCGGGAGGTGTCGAGGAGGAAGAAGTTCGAGTACTCCCCGGGCAGCCACAGCGGCAGGTCGGCGAAGGGCTGCACGCCGCGCTCCAGCAGCCACGGCTCGTCGACGGGCACCGCCCGCGTCCCGGCCGGCGCGTGGGCGAGGCAGGCGTCGACGAGCGCGCCGAGCGTGAAGCGGCCCGCCGCGGAGGTGGCGTTGTGGGTGCCGGTGAGACCGTCCTCCAGGGCGCGCACGGCCCAGCGCCCCAGGGACCTGGCGTCCACCCACTGCAGCGGCGCGTCCCGGCGGCCCGGCACCAGCACCTCACCGCCGCGCGAGAAGCGCGCGGGCCAGTAGGTGAAGCGGTCCGTGGGGTCGTGGGGGCCGACGACGAGCCCCGGCCTCACGACCAGCGTCGGTCCCTCGAAGCCCTCGGCGAGCGCGCGCTCGCACAGGGCCTTCAGGGCGCCGTAGGTCTCGTTCGTCACCTCCTCCACGGTCTCGTCCTCCAGCGCGGCCAGGGCGGCGTCCTCGTCGAGGTGCGGGGTCGTCTGGTCGGCGTAGACGCTGACGGTGGAGACGAGGGCGTAGCTCCCGACCCTGCTGCCCAGGGCGTCGACGAGCGACCTCACCTGCCTGGGCACGTAGGCGCAGGTGTCCACGACGGCGTCCCAGGTGCCCTCGTGGAGGGCGGAGAGGTCGCCGTCGCGGTCGCCGCGCAGCTCGCGGGACACCCCGGCGGGGGCGGGCCGGTTCCCGCGGTTGAAGAGCGTGACCTCGTGACCGCGCGCGACGGCCGCCTCCACGATGTGCCTGCCCACGAACCGGCTGCCGCCGACGACGAGGACCCTCACTCCCTACCTCCGCGCCGCGCGCGGCGGACCCCCTCGGCCCGCCGTCGCGCATCGTGTGATGCGGACACGCTACCGCCTCTATCCTCGCGCCATGGACGTCTGGCAAGGCGTGTGGCAGCCGGCCGTGCTCCTGCTGTTCGTGATGGACCCCTTCGGCAACGTCCCGCTCGTCCTCACGCTGCTGCGGGACGTGCCCGAGGAGCGGCGGCGTCGGGTCGTGGCCCGCGAGCTGGTCATCGCCCTCGCCGTGCTGCTCTTCTTCCTACTCTTCGGCCAGGGCATCCTCGCCTTCCTCGGCCTGCAGGAGGAGAGCGTCGCGATCGCCGGCGGCATCGTGCTCGGGGTCATAGGCCTGCGCATGGTCTTCCCCCGCGCCGAGGGCGTGATGGGCTACCAGGTGGGCGGTGAGCCCTTCATCGTGCCGCTCGCCGTGCCGCTGATCGCCGGGCCCTCGGCGATGGCCATGGTGATCCTCCTGGCGCGCAGCGAGCCGGGCGGCCTGGGTCAGTGGGTGGTGGCCCTGCTCATCGCGTGGCTCGGCACGGCGGCCGTGCTCATGGCGGCGCCGCTGCTGCTGCGGCTGCTCAAGGAGAGGGGCCTCCAGGCCGTGGAGCGCCTCATGGGGATGCTGCTGATCATGCTGGCCGTGCAGATGGTCGTGAACGGGCTGTCTACGCTGGCGGCGTGAGCCTGG
>JBIQHQ010000016.1:0-3670 GCA_044508445.1 Deinococcaceae bacterium | reverse complement strand
CTAGCCCGACCGCCCGGCCCAGCCGTCCGCCAGCGCCCGCTTCGCCAGGCTCTTGGGCGCCTGCGCGCGCCACGCCTCGAAGACCAGCGCCCTCAGCGCCTCCATGGGCACCTCTGGGAGGTCCCTCACGCGCAGCAGCACGCCCGGCCAGCCGTCGAAGTGGGGCGTGGCGAAGAGCGGCAGCGACTCGTCGGAGAGCCACTCCTCCTTGCCGGCGAGCCCCATGGTGCGGAACACGAGCACGTCGTCCATCAGCTCGCCGGTCTCGGGGTCGACGGCGTCCTTGCGAGGCGGGCGCAGGAACAGGAACGTCTTGCCGCGGACCGTGTACGCGGGCCTGTCGGAGGAGGAGAGGAACGCCTCGGCCTCGGGCAACGAGCGCGCCAGGGCGTCCAGCTCGGCGAACGTGGCCACGGGAGCACCATATGACGGACCGGCCCGCGAGCCGAAGCCTGGCTGCGGTCGTCCACCCGCGGCGCGGCTTCCGCCCGCCGTCTCGTGACCGGCGCGACACACCCGGGGGAGGCCGGGCCCGGGCCTCCTCAGCGCGGGTGGTGGTCGATGCCCTCGTAGGCCTCGAGGAACCGGCGCATGCCCGCCTCGTCGATGTCGTCGAAGCGCTGCAGGCGCTGCCACGCGGTGAGGACGTACGCGCTGCCGAGGTCCTCGCGCGGGACGATGATCACGTTCCTGTAGCCGCGGGCGACCTGCTCGAGCGCCGCGGCGCGCTCGGCGTTCTCCTCCGGCGTGCCCATGTCGTACCAGAGGACGACTCCGGCGTCCTCCATGTTGTGGACGAGGTACTCGTCGGCGATGGGCTCGGTGTAGGTGCCCCACGCCGCGATCGTGGGCATGTGCGGGCCCGACGTGGGCGGGTCGCTGTTGTAGGGCACGTGCTGCGTGCTGATGGAGGCCAGGTGGACGTTGCCGAGGCTCGGGAAGCGCTGGCCGGGGCGCGACGCCTCCCTGACCACCTGCACCGCGATCGCCGTGACGATCACGGTGGCGATGCCGGCGCCCACCGCGATGTTCACCCGCTGCTGCCGGCGCCTGCGGTCGCTGCGCACCCGCGCCGCGACGCTGCCGCCGGCCGCCTTGGCCGCCCTGCCCTTGCCCTGGCTCCCGCCGCTGGGCTTGGCCGCGCCCTCCGAGCCCGACTTGCCCTGGCTCCCGGCGGCGGGCCTGGCCGCCGCGGCGTTCCCGGCGGCTACGGTCGCGACGGGCCGCTTGTCGGCCTTCGCCCCCTGCTTGGCCTTCTTCTTCGCCATGCGCCTGAATCTACCCGCCGCGACCGGCGCGTCGCGTGTCGGGTCGGAACCGTCGCCCGGCGTCGCCTCGTCCCCGACGTCGCCCGCGCCCCGCTGCTGACCTCAACCCTCGTCGGCGCGCTCGTTCAGGTAGGCGAGGATCCCGGCCGTCGAGGCGTCCACGTCCGACACGACGGGCTCCGCGCCTCCCGCCGGCGCTGCGCCCCCCGCCGGCGCTGCGCCCTCGGCCGGCTCCTCGCCCCGCGCGCCGCCCAGGCGCAGGCGCGGCAGCAGGTCCTGCGCCAGCTCCTTGCCCAGCTCCACGCCCATCTGGTCGAACGAGTCGATGTCCCACACCACGCCCTGCACGAAGACCTGGTGCTCGTACAGCGCGATGAGGGCGCCGAGCGCCTCAGGCGTGAGGCGCGGCATGACTATCGACGTCGAGGGCCTGTCGCCGGGGAACGTCTTGGCGGCCGCCAGGAGGTCGGCGCGCGGGCCGCTCTGCTGCGCGCGCGCCTCCTCGACGGTGCGGCCGTGCATGAGGGCCCGCGTCTGGGCGACGAAGTTCGCCAGGAGCGCGCGGTGGTGGTCGACCAGGTCGTGGTGCGGCGCGGCGAACGCGATGAAGTCGGCGGGCACCAGCACCGTGCCCTGGTGGAGGAGCTGGAAGAACGCGTGCTGGCCGTTCGTGCCGGGCTGCCCCCACACCACGGGACCGGTGGGGTAGGTGACGGGGGCGCCGCCGCGCCGCATGCGCTTGCCGTTCGACTCCATGTCGAGCTGCTGCAGGTAGGCGGGCAGGTGCTCCAGCGACTCGTCGTAGGGGAGGACCGCGCGCGTCTGGGCCCCGAGGAAGTCGACGTACCAGACGGCGAGCAGGCCCAGCAACACGGGCAGGTTCTCCGCCAGGGGCGCCGTCCTGAAGTGCTCGTCGAGGGCGTGGGCGCCGGCCAGCAGGCGCGCGAAGCTCTCGTAGCCCACGGCGAGGGCGATGGACAGGCCGATCGCCGACCACAGCGAGTAGCGCCCGCCGACCCAGTCCCAGAACTCGAAGACGCCCTCGGCCGGTATGCCGAACTTCGCCGCGCCTTCGACGTTGGAGGACAGCGCCACGAAGTGCCGCGCCACGGCCTCCTCGCCGCCCGCGGCGCGCACCAGCCACGCCCGCGCAGTGCGCGCGTTCATCATCGTCTCCTGCGTCGTGAAGGTCTTCGACGCCACTAGGAACAGGGTCCTGCCGGGGTCGAGGTCGGCGAGCGCGCGGGCGATGGCGGCGCCGTCGACGTTCGAAACGAAGCGCACGCGCAGGCCCGGCACGGCGTAGGGCTCCAGGGCGCGCACGGCCATCTGCGGGCCGAGGTGCGAGCCGCCGATGCCGATGTTGACGACGTCGGTGATGCGTTCGCCGGAGAAGCCGCGCCAGGCGCCGGTGTGGACCCGCTCGACGAAGGACCTCATCCGCCGCAGGACGTCCCGCACGGCGGGCATCACGTCCTCGCCGTCGGCAGCCATGGGCCGGCCCGAGACGTTCCGCAGCGCGACGTGCAGCACGGGGCGGTCCTCGGTCACGTTGATGCGCTCGCCGGCGAACATCGCCTCGCGCGCCCGCTCGAGGCCGGAGGCGCGGGCGAGGTCGAGGAGCAGCGCCAGCGTCTCCTCTGTGGCCAGGTGCTTGCTGTAGTCGACGAGCATCTCCGTGGCGCCCAGGGCGAGGCGGCGCGAGAAGCGCGCGAACCTGTCGGGGTCCTGGGCGAAGGCGCGCCTCAGGCTGAAGCCGGCGAGCGCGTCGCGGTGCCGCTCGAGGGCGCGCCAGGCGGACGCCCAGGCGGCCTCGTCGCGCCAGCTCCCCGCTCGCGCGGGGGACCCCTCAGGCACGAACGCCGTCCGGGACGCCGCCGCCACCGCCGCCGAGCTCGGTCCTCAAACGCTCCAGCGCGGGCGGGTCTATGAGGTCGGCCATGTTCACGCTGGCGAAGGCCTCGTGCACGAGCAGCGTGGTGCGCACCCACATGCCGTTGACGCTGCAGAAGCCCTTGCGCTGCTGGGTCGCGCAGCGCTGCCGGGTCTGGCAGGTGTCCATGAGCACCGGTCCGGAGACGGTCTGGATGACGTCGAGCAGCGAGAGGTCGGCGGGGTCGACGACGAGCCTCACGCCCCCCGTCCGCCCCGGCCTGCTCTCCACGTAGCCGGCCTTCGACAGCCGGGCCAGGACCTTCGCCAGGAACGCCGGCGGGAACTGGAGGTCCTCGGCGATGCGCGAGCTGCTGGCGCCCGGGTTCTCCGCGATGTAGACGATCACGTGCACCGCGTAGCTCTCCTCGCGGCGCAGCAGCGTCCTCACGCCGGCGAGGGAGTCACGTGAGGGCTGTTCCACGGCCGGATGCTAGCACCGGCACTTCCAGCCGCCGGGTCGCCGCGGG
>JBIQHQ010000001.1:216953-271511 GCA_044508445.1 Deinococcaceae bacterium | reverse complement strand
CCCCCAAACGCATGATCGCGCCCTTACCGAACTGCCTCTCGATCTGAGAGACGGCTGTCTCGAGAGCCTTCCTCCGGTCCTGGTTCATGGCGGCACAGCCCTCCGTCCGGCCGGGGCCGCCGTGAAGGCGGTCCGGACGCGCCGAGCCAGGCCGCCGCGCCTCGCGGCGCGCGCCTAGGTCAGCGCAGCACCGACCGCAGGAGGAGGTTCAGACCGGTGAAGGCCGACCGCTCCCGAGCCCAACCTCGCCCCAGGGGCGGCAGGCTCAGGGTCTGGGAGGTCGTTCTGTCGCCGTCGGATAGTGCGATCTCTAGGCGCAACTGGGGCCGGCGTGCGCCGCCGACCGTGCCCGGTTCGAGCTCGTCCTCGCTGGGTCGTGCATGGACGCCGGCAGCTCCGGCCGCCGCGCCGGCCGTGACGTGGGCCAGGTAGGGGTAGCCGATGGCGATCCCGACGTCCGCGGCGAACAGTGCTCTCACCGCCGCGGCCACGGCAGCGACGACCTCGGCGGCACCGGCGTGGAGGCCGGCCGGGAGGCGCTGCAGCGTCGTGAGGTGGGGGAGCAGGGTTCGCATGGTTTCCGGTCGCCATGCTACCACGCTGCCCGCCAGCGCCCCCTGACCGCGGGCTGCCTCGCTCTCGTCGGCGGACGCTCCCGCTGCGTCGCCTACCGGGGAGCGCGACTCGTAGCCGCCACCGCGGTGCAGCGCGTCCAGCGCCTCCTCGAGCAGCTCCGTGAGCAGGCCGCCGCTGGCGCCCTCGGCGACGGCCAGCCTGAGGCCCCGCTCCGTCAGCCGCCGCAGCACCACGGACGCCATCTCGTCGCCGTCCACGCCCCAGACGCTGTCGCCGAGGGCGCGCTCGACGGCCGCCATGGTCGGCCCGGCGAGGTCGAGCGCCGCGTCGGCGCTGGGCCCCTTCGCGGCCACCCTGACGTGCACCCCGTCCCGCTTGGCGTAGGTCGCCACGCTGGGGTTCGCGCCCTTGGTGAGGTCGCCGAGCCGCTCCGCGACCAGCGACTCGCCGACGCCCGCGGTCTTGTAGGTGCGGGTGAAGAGCCGCGACCCGGGGAAGGGCAGGCGCGGCACGGCCTGCTCCTCCCACATGCGCACGAGCTCCCGCGGCGGGCCCGGCAGCGTGACGACGTAGCGCGTCCGCCCGTCCCTCTCGGTGCGCACGAGCCAGCCGGGCGCCGTGCCGATGGCGTTGGGCAGCACCTCGGCCGAGGGGATCACGCGGGCCTGCTGCAGGTTCCGCTCCGGCATCGCGCGGCCGGTGGCGGCGAAGTGCTCGCGCAGCCAGGCCACGAGGCCGTCGTCGAGGCGCTGCTCCTCGCCCACCACCGACGCCACGGCGTCGCGCGTGAGGTCGTCGTCGGTGGGCCCCAGGCCGCCGCAGAGCACGACGAGGTCGCTGCGGGTGAGGCCCTGCGCGACGAGGTGCTCGATGCGCGCCCGGTTGTCGCCCACGCGCGCCGACCACAGGACGTCGACCCCGCGGCGGGCGAGGTCGCTGGCCAGGTAGGCGCTGTTCGTGTCCACTATCTCCCCGAGCAGGAGCTCGGTGCCGACGCTGATGAGCTCCGCGCTCTCCACGGGAGTTTCGCCGCGGCTTCCGGGGGTAGCCATGAGAGACGATGGTAGCGCCGCGGGTGTAGTAGAATCCCCTCGGTCCCCACCCCCGGGACCGAGATGGGCGCTCACCCCAGCGCCTACGGAGGGAGTAACCCTCCACCATCTCCTCTTTGACCCTGCGCCCCCCACGCAGGGTCCTTCTCTTTCCGCTGCCGGTCGCCGCGGCCTTGCCGCCGGGGCGGACGCTGCGCTCGCCGCGGCGCGCGGAGCGGCTCGCACAGGGCGCGGCCCGTGCGGCTGCCCAGACCGCCTCGGCTCCCGTCCATGCCTCTAACAGCGGTGCCAGAAGGCGGTGCTAGCATCCGGAGATGGAAGACTTCGCCGCCCACACGAAGCGCCCCGGGGGAGAGCGTCCCGCGGTGCTCGCCGAGCTGCGCGGCACGCGCTGGGAGCGGCTGGCCGGACGCAGCGTGAAGGACGAGCTCAGGGCCAACCTGATCCGCAAGCTGCGCGCCGGGGAGGACCTGTTCCCGGGCGTGCTCGGCTACGAGGAGACCGTCACTCCCGCCGTGGTGAACGCCATCCTCTCCCGCCACAACTTCATCCTCCTCGGCCTGCGCGGTCAGGCCAAGACCCGCATACTGCGGCAGCTCGTCGACCTCCTGGACGAGGAGGTCCCCTACGTCGCCGGCACCGAGCTGCACGACGACCCTTTCGCCCCCATCAGCGCGCAGGGGCGCGCCATCGTCGAGGAGTGCGGCGAGGCCACGCCCATCGCCTGGCTGCCGCGCGACCACAGGTACCTGGAGAAGCTCGCCACGCCTGACGCCACGGTGGCCGACATCATCGGCGACATCGATCCGATCAAGGCCGCCCGCCTCGGCACGTCTCTCGGCGACGAGCGCGCCGTTCACTACGGCCTGCTGCCGCGCGCCAACCGCGGCATCTTCGCCATGAACGAGCTGCCCGACCTCGCCGGCAAGGTCCAGGTGGCGCTGTTCAACGTCATGCAGGAGGGCGACGTCCAGATCAAGGGCTACCCTGTGCGGCTGCCCCTCGACGTCCTGCTGGTCTTCAGCGCGAACCCGGAGGACTACACGGCCAGGGGCAAGATCATCACGCCGCTCAAGGACCGCATCGGCAGCGAGGTCAGGACGCACTACCCGCGCACGCTCGAGGAGGCGATGGCCATCACCCGCCAGGAGGCGTGGCTGGCGCGCGACGGAGAGGCCCCCGCGCACGTGCCCTCGTTCGTGGCCGAGGCCGTCGAGGAGGTGGCGTTCCAGGCGCGCGACGACTCCCGCGTGGACAAGCACTCCGGCGTCTCGCAGCGCCTGCCCATAAGCCTGCTCGAGAACGTCGTCTCGAACGCCGAGCGACGCGCGCTGGTCCTGGGCGAGGACAGGCCGGTGGCGCGCGTCAGCGACCTCTACGCCGCGCTGCCCGCCGTCACGGGCAAGCTCGAGCTCGAGTACGAGGGCGAGCTCAAGGGCGCCGAGGCGGTGGCGCGCGACATCGTGCGCCGCGCCATCGGGCAGGCGTTCGGCCGGCTCGCGGCCGCTGTGGACACCGAGGACGTCGTCGCCCACTTCGAGGCCGACAACCAGCTCAGGGTGCCAGACCAGGTGAGGACCGCCGACCTGCTCGAGGTGTTCGCGTCCGTGCCCGGCCTGCTGGACGCCGCCAGGGCCCTGGCGCCCGGCGCCGCCGCCGACGAGGTGGCCGCCGCGGCCGAGTTCGTGCTCGAGGGCCTCTACGCCAGGAAGCTGATCTCTCGCAGCGAGGAGCGCGGCTACAGCGCCGCCGACCTCGACGCCGCCTCCGCGGCGGCGCCGCGGGCCCGCTGGAACTGAGGCCAGGGATGCCCACCGTCAGGTACTCGCGGTACGAGGCGACGCTCGAGGACCTCGAGCCCGCCGACCTCATGAGGATGCTGTCCGACAGGCTGCTGCAGTCGGGCTTCGACCGCGACCCGTTCGACCCGGACCCCGACTGGCGGCCCACGATGGAGGACCTCTACGAGGCCATCGCCGAGGCGCTCATCCAGGAGGACCTCATCTCGGAGGAGATGATCCGCCAGGCCATGGACGCCGAGGACTGGCTCGACTCCGAGATGGGCCGCGTCGTCAAGCAGCTCGCGAAGCGCCTGGCCGACGAGGGCTTCATCCGCCCCGAGGGCGCCGAGCCGGGCGAGCGCGAGGCGCCGGGGCCGGGGTACGGCGGGGAGGCGCCGGGGCGGACGCAGTTCCAGCTCACCGACAAGGCCATAGACTTCCTCGGCTACCGCACCCTGCGCGACCTCCTCGGCGCGGCCGGGCGCTCGTCCGTCGGCAGCCACGACACCCGCTTCACGGCCGCGGGCGTCGAGGCGGTGGGCGAGTCGAAGCCCTACGAGTTCGGTGACAGCCTCAACCTCGACGTCGCCGAGACGCTCAAGCACGCCGCCCGTCACGGCCCGGGACGCCTGCGGCTCGAGGAGGACGACCTCTACGTCATGCAGGCCGAGTACCGCTCGTCGGCCGCGACGGTCGTGATGCTCGACTGCAGCCACTCGATGATCCTCTACGGCGAGGACCGCTTCACGCCCGCGAAGCGCGTGGCCCTGGCCCTGGCGCACCTGATCCGCACGCAGTACAGCGGCGACTCCATCCACTACGTCCTGTTCCACAACTCGGCGGAGGAGATACCGCTCTCCGAGCTGGCGGCCGCGCAGGTGGGGCCGTACCACACGAACACGGCCGAGGGCCTGAGGCTGGCGCAGAAGATCCTCAAGCGCGAGAGCAAGGACATGAAGCAGATCGTCATGATCACCGACGGCAAGCCCTCGGCGATCACGCTGCCCGACGGGCGCGTCTACAGGAACGCCTACGGCCTCGACCCGCTGGTGCTGGGCGAGACGCTGCGGGAGGTGGGCAACTGCCGGCGCCACGGCATCCAGGTCAACACCTTCATGCTCGCGCGCGACCCCGAGCTCATCGCCTTCGTCAGGCGCGTCAGCGCCATGACGCGCGGCAAGGCCTACTTCACGACGCCGCACACGATAGGCCGCTACGTGCTGCAGGACTTCCAGTCGCGCCGCACGAAGATGGTGAACTGAAGCGCTCCCGGCGCCCTCGCCGTCAGGCGAGGGCGCCCGAGCGGAGCGAGCAGGGACCTTCGGACTCGGGCGACGGCCGGGCCGGGAGCCCCGAGCGGGGCCCGTGCGGTCCGCGGGGCCCAGTGCGGGCTACCCGGTCGGCTCGCCGGCCAGGTCGAGCCCGTTCGTCCTGTTCATCGCCGCCTCGAGGCCGTCCCTCAGGAGGGACTCGACGGCGTCGGCCGCCGCGGCGACCACGCGCTCCACGACGGGCCTCTCGCTCTCCTGGAAGCGCGACAGGACCCAGGCGTCCGTCGCCCAGCCCGGCGGGGGGCGTGACACGCCCACCTTGAGGCGCAGGAACCCCTGCCCCACCTTGCCGATGACGTCCAGCACGCCCTTCTGGCCGCCCGCGCCGCCGCCCTGCTTGAAGCGGAGCCGACCCAGCGGCAGGTCGACGTCGTCGTGGACCACCAGCAGGCTCGCGGGCGACGCGCGGGTGCGGGCCAGGACGGCCTGTACCGGCGTGCCGGAGAGGTTCATGTAGCTCTGCGGCTTGACGAGGAGGAGCTGCACGGTAGCGCCCGCGCCGGAGGGAAGCGACAGGCGGGCCTCCTCGCGGGTGGCGTCGCCGCGCCCCTCGCGGCGGAACCTCCCGCCCCAGCGGCGCGCGAGCTCGTCAACGACGAGGAACCCGGCGTTGTGCCGGGTTCCCTCGAACCTGGGCCCGGGGTTCCCGAGCCCCACGACGATCTCCACGCTCACTCCTCGTCGCCGGCAGGCTCCTCTTCTTCTTCCTCCCGCCCGACGACCTCGGGCTCGGCGGCCTCGGCCTCGGCCTCGACCTCCTCGGCCACCACGCGCGGCGGCACGACCGCGACGATGGCCAGCTCCAGGTCGTCGAGGACGTGCGCCTCGGCGGGGAGCCTGTCGACGAGGTCGGCGACGTGCAGCGACCCGCCGACCTCGAGGGCGCTGACGTCGACCTCGACGTGGCTGGGGATGTACCGCGGCAGGACCGAGATCGTGACCTCGCGACGCTGCACGTCGAGCTGTCCGCCGGCGCGCACGCCCACGGCGCTGCCCACGTACTCGATGGGCACGTGCACGACGACGGGCTCGTCGGCGCTCACGGCGTAGAAGTCCACGTGCATGGGCTTCCGGCGCCGCTTGTCCATCTGGACCTGCTTGACCAGGACGCTGTGGACCTCGCCGTCGACGTCCAGGTCGATGAGGCTGGAGACGCCGGCGGACCGGAACGCCCTGTCGAAGGAGCGCTCGTCGATGCTCACCGGCACGTTGATGTCCTTGTTGTAGACGACCGCGGGCAGTCGGCCGCTGCGCCTGAGGTCGCCCAGGCCGCCCTTGCCGCGCTTCTCGGCTGCAAGCTTCATCTGTCCTCCGAGGCGCGGCGAACGGGGCCGCGCGCTGACCAAGCAGTCAGCTTACCCGCATCGCGCCCCCGGTGTCCACCGCGCCGGCGCCCCCTGGCACGGCGACCCGGGCGCTGTCCGCGCCCCGCCCACGGCGCTAGCGGGCGGCGCGCGGCTCCGGCACGCTCGCGCCCGTCGGTCCGTCAGGTCCCGCCGTGCAACTCCAGCTCGCGGACGCCGGGGCTCGACGCCAGGTAGAGGGCGGCGTCCACGAGTCGCTGCACGGGGATCCAGCGCGAGGTGTCGGCGCCCGGCATCGCGGCGCGGTTCGCCGGCGTGTCTATCGTGCCCATGGGGTGGAGCACGGCCGCGTGCACGCCAGTGCCGGACAGCTCGGCGGCCAGGGACCTGAGGTAGCCCGCGACCGCCGCCTTGGCGGCCGCGTAGGCGGTGCGCCCCGGCGCGGGCTGCAGGGCGGCGCCGGCGCCCATGGCCAGCACGAAGCCCTCGCCGCGGGAGATCATGCCGGGGAGGACGGCGCGCGTGGCGTTGACCACCGTCGTCAGGTTCTCGTCGACCATGGCGCGCACGGCGCTGAGGTCCGCCTCGTGGGCCGGGCCGGCGGCGAAGCCGCCGACGGCGTTGAGGAGCACGGCGCACGAGCCGACGGCCGACTCGAAGGCCTCGAACTGGCGCCTGGTGGCCGCCTCGTCGCGGAGGTCCAGGCCGGCGTAGCCGAGCTCGGCGGACGGCTCGAGGGCCAACACGGCGTCCCTGGCCGCCTCGGCGCCGCCGGGGCGCGTCACGAGGGCGACGGGCCAGCCGCGTCGGGCCAACGCCGCCGCCAGGTGGGGGCCGACCGCGCCACCGGCGCCGGTGACGGCGGCGTACGTGCCCGGGCGCGGTGAGGAGAGGTCGACGGGCATGGGCGCAGTGTACGTGCGTCCGCGCCATATACTCCACGGATGAGCCTCACGGTCGCGCTCAGGCCTCAGCTCCTGGCCGCACGCGCCGCCGCGCGGGCGCTGCCGGGCGCCGACCGCGACTCCGCCCTGCGCGCCGTCGCGGCGGGCCTGGAGCGCGACGCCGCTGCCGTGCTGGCGGCCAACGAGGAGGACGTGCGCTCCGCCAGGGCCGCCGGCATGCCGGCGGCGCAGGTTGACAGGCTGGCCCTCACGCCGTCTCGCCTCGAGGCCATGGCGCGGGCCTGCGAGCAGGTCGCCGACCTGCCCGACCCGCTGGGGCGGGTCCTCGGCGGCTGGACGCTGGCGGCCGGCCCGCGCGTCACGAAGGTCACGGTGCCCTTCGGCGTGATCGCGATGGTCTACGAGTCGCGGCCGAACGTCACGGTGGACGCCGCCGCCCTGGCCCTCAAGGCCGGCAGCGCCGCGGTCCTGCGCGGCTCGTCGAGCGCGCTGCGGAGCAACAGGGCCCTGGCGGCCAGCCTGCGCCGCTCGCTCGCCGGCGCCGGCCTGCCGGAGGACGCCGTGCAGCTCGTCGACTCGCCGGACCGGGAGCTGGTGACGGAGCTGCTGCGCGCGAACGGCCTCGTCGACCTGGTGATCCCGCGCGGCGGGGCCGGACTCATCAGGCACGTCGTGGAGAACGCCACGGTGCCCGTGATCGAGACGGGCGTGGGGAACTGCCACGTCTACGTGGACGCCGGCGCCGACCTCGCCATGGCCCGCCGCATCGTGGTGAACGCGAAGACGCAGCGCCCGGGCGTGTGCAACGCCGCCGAGACGCTGCTGGTGCACGAGTCCGAGGCCGCGGCGCTGCTGCCCGGGCTGGCCGACGAGCTGAGGGGAGCCGGCGTGGAGCTGCGCGGCTGCGACCGCACGCGGGCGCTGGTCCCCTTCGCGGCCCCGGCCACGGAGGCCGACTGGGAGACCGAGTACCTGGACCTGGTGCTCGCCGTGCGGGTAGTGGACTCCTTGGACGACGCGCTGGAGCACATAGCCGCCTACGGGACCAGGCACAGCGAGGCCATAGTGACGCGCTCGCTGGAGAGCGCCGAGCGCTTCAGACGCGAGGTGGACGCCGCGGCCGTGTTCGTGAACGCGTCCACACGGTTCAACGACGGCTTCGAGTTCGGCTTCGGCGCCGAGATCGGCATCAGCACGCAGAAGCTGCACGCCAGGGGGCCCATGGGCCTGGCCGAGCTCGTCACCTACAAGTACGTGGTGGACGGCAGCGGCGAGGTCCGGGCCTGAGCGGGGGAGGGCGTCGGCGCCTCGCGGCGGACGCCCGTCCGGCGGGGTGCGGGCGCCGGGCACCACGCCGCGCTTCCTAGGCTTTTGCGCCGTCCAGGACGGAGAAAACCGTTTGACCAGGGGCCCCTCGGAGGGGTAGAATGAATCGTTTGGGGCGGCCGCCGGCCGGCCGTCCCCGGAGGTCAGGTTGAGCTCTTACACGGCGCAAGACATCAAGGTCCTCAGGGGCCTGGAGGGCGTCCGCAAGCGGCCCGCGATGTACGTCCAGGGCGGCACGGGCGTGGACGGCTACCACCAGCTCCTCACCGAGATCATCGACAACGCCATCGACGAGGCGCTCGCCGGCGAGGCGGACACCGTCGAGGTCTACCTCGACCCCGACGGCTCGGCCACCGTCGTCGACAACGGGCGCGGCATCCCCGTGGACGTCATGGAGACCGAGAAGCGTCCCGCCATCGAGGTCATCTTCACCGAGCTGCATGCCGGCGGCAAGTTCGACAACGGCGCCTACAAGGTCTCGGGCGGCCTGCACGGCGTCGGATCCTCGGTCGTGAACGCGCTCTCGAAGCGGTTCGAGGCCGAGGTCAGGCTCAAGGGCCAGCTCTACCGCATCGCGTTCGAGAACGGCGAGGTCGTGGAGCCGCTCAGGGTGGTGGGCAAGGCGCCGCGCGGTGCGCGCGGCTCCACCGTGAGGTTCCTGCCGAACCGCGACATCTTCAAGGGCATCGAGGGCTTCGAGTACGCCCGGGTCCGCAGGCGCCTGCGCGAGCTGTCGTTCCTCACGGGCGGCGTGAAGATCGTCCTCGAGGACCGCCGCGGCGCCGAGGTCAAGCGCGAGGTCTTCCACGAGAAGGGCGGCGTCGCGGCCTTCGCCGAGGCGCTGGCCAAGGACGCCAAGCCGCTCTACGACAAGGCCATAGCGCTGACCGGCACGGCGACGGTGGAGTCCGACCGCGGCCCTCAGACCATCGACGTGCAGGTGGGCATGGTGCACACGTCCGGCTACGGGCAGACGGTCCTCACCTACGCGAACATGATCACGAACCGCGACGGCGGCACGCACCTCACGGGCTTCAAGGCCGCCTACACGCGGGCGCTCAACAACTACGCCAAGGCCAAGGGCCTGCTGAAGAAGGGCGACCCGGCCCCCACGGGCGACGACTTCCTCGAGGGCATCGCCGCCGTCATCTCGGTGAAGCTGCCCGACCCGCAGTTCGAGTCGCAGGCCAAGGTGAAGCTGCTCAACCCCGAGGCGCAGTCGGCGGTGAACTCGGTCGTCTACGAGAAGCTCAACGAGTTCCTCGAGGAGCACCCGCGCGTGGGCAAGTCCATCGTCGAGAAGGCTGCCCAGGCCGCGCGCGCCCGCGAGGCGGCCCGGAAGGCGCGCGACCTCGTGCGGCGCGCGAACCCGCTGGAGAACGACGACCTGCCGGGCAAGCTCGCCGACTGCCAGTCGCAGGACCCGGCCGTCTCCGAGCTGTACATAGTCGAGGGCGACTCGGCCGGCGGCTCGGCGAAGCAGGGCCGCGAGCGGCGCTTCCAGGCGATCCTGCCGCTGCGCGGCAAGATCCTCAACGTCGAGAAGGCGAACCTCGGGAAGATCCTCAAGAACGCCGAGATCAGGGCGATGGTCGCCGCCATCGGCGCGGGCATGGAGGGCACGGGGGACGACGCGCACTTCAACCTCGACGAGGTGCGCTACCACCGCATCATCATCATGACCGACGCCGATCACGACGGCTCCCACATCAGGACGCTGCTGCTGACGTTCTTCTACCGCTACATGCGGCCGCTCATCGACGCCGGCTACCTCTACATCGCCCAGCCGCCCCTCTACGGCGTGCGTTTCGGCAGGCAGAAGGACCTGACCTACGTCTACGACGAGTCCGCACTGCAGCAGGTCCTGAAGGGGAACAAGGGCAAGACCTACGAGATCCAGCGCTTCAAGGGCCTCGGCGAGATGAACCCAGAGCAGCTCTGGGAGACGACGATGAACCCCGAGACGCGCGTGCTCAAGCGCGTCACCAACGACGACGCCCTGGAGGCCTCCGAGGTCTTCGAGACGCTGATGGGCACCGACGTCCCCCCGCGCCGCCGCTTCATCGAGGAGAACGCCCACCTGGCCCAGCTCGACGTCTAGGGCGTCACGAGGTTCGCCGGCGTGCGCCCGGCCAGGACGTCCACGACGGCGCGCGCGCAGAGCAGCGCCATGTCGGTGCGGGCCCGCGTGGTGGCGGAGCCGAGATGCGGGGCCAGGACCACGTTCGGCAGCGTCAGCAGGTCGGCCTCCACCGCGGGCTCGCGCTCGTAGACGTCGAGCCCGGCGGCGAAGGGCCGGCCGGCGCGCAGCGCCGCGGCCAGGGCGGCCTCGTCCACCACGGGCCCGCGCGCGGTGTTCACGAGCACCGCGGTGGGCTTCATCAGCGCCAGCTCGCGCGCGCCGATGAGGTGCCTCGTCGCGGGCGTGAGCGGCACGTGGAGGCTCACGGCGTCGCTCTCGCGCAGCAGGTCCTCCAGGGGACGGTAGACGGCGCCGAGGGCCTCCTCGGCGGACGCGTCGCGCCGGCGGTTGTGGTACAGGACCCTCATGCCGAACCCGCGGGCGCGCCTGGCGACGGCGGCGCCTATGCGCCCCATGCCCACGAGCCCCAGGGTGGCCCCGGCCACGGGCACGCCGAGGAGCTGGCCGGGCTGCCAGCCGGTCCAGCGGCCCGCGCGCACGAGGGCGTCGCCCTCCACGAGCCGTCGCGCGGCGGCGAGCAGCAGCGCGACGGCGAGGTCGGCGGTGGCGTCGGTGAGGACGTCGGGCGTGTTCGTCACGGCGACGCCGCGCCTGGCGCAGGCCGCCACGTCGACGTTGTCGTAGCCCACGGCGTAGTTCGCCACGACGCGCAGGCCGGGCCCGGCCGCGTCCAGCAGCTCGTCGTCGACGCGCTCCGACACGAGGGTGATCAGCGCCGAGGCGCCCGCCGACCGCCTCAGCAGCTCGTCCCGCGCGATGGCCTCGTCGGAGTCGTGGACCTCCACGGCGAGACCGGCCTCGCGCAGGGGCGCGAGGCCGGCGGCGGGCAGCCTCCTCGTGACGAAGACGCGGGCCGTCACTCCAGCCCGAGCTCCTGGCGCTCCGCGTAGACGTCGGCGGAGCTCAGCGCCTTGGCGCGGTGCTCGGCCACCTCGTCGGCCGTGTACGGCTCGAACGACGCGACGACGTCCTCGTTGCCGAAGGACGTGAGCACGTGGTTGAGGATCGCCGCGATCTCGGCGTCCGAGAGGTGCACGTGCGAGGGCATGACCCCGTCGTAGGCGGTGCCGTTCACCTCGATCTGGCCCATGAGGCCGAACAGCACGACGTCCACCGGGTAGCCGCGGCTGGCCTGGTAGAGGTCGCCGGCGTGGCCGGCCAGCGGTGGGAAGACGCCGGGCAGGCCCTGCGCGTTCGGCTGGTGGCAGGCGGCGCAGGTCGCGAAGGCAGCGGCGCCGTCCACGGACGGGGCCTCACCGCCGGGGGCGCCGGCCTCCCCACCGGCCCCAGCGCCGCCCTGCGCGCCAGCCGGTGCCTGGCCGGGCGGCACGATGCCGGGGACCCGCACGCCGCGCTGGGCGACGAGCTCGATGGCCCTGTCGATGTCGAGCCTGGCGCGCCCGTCGGGGTAGACCTCGTAGCCATCGAGGTGCGAGGTGGCGGCCAGCAGGCCGGTCTGGAACTCCTGCGGGCTCAGGGCCTGGAAGCGGGCGTGCGGACGCGCCGTGGCCAGGAGCAGCAGCAGTAGCAGCAGGCCCACCATCCCCGCGAAGGAGAGGACGAAGGCGGAGCGCACCTGGCTCTCGGAGACGAGGTACTGCCTCACGGGCTGGTAGTCGGGGGTCCTGTCGTCAGCCATGGTGCTCCGAGACGGCGGCCACGAGGCGCGGGTCGTTGGCCGGCAGCACCTGCCGGCTGGCGAGCTGGCGCGCGAACGCCGCTAGCCAGATGCCGCCGATGCCGATGAACACGAGGACGTCGGCGAGCGTGAGGGCGAACCCCTCGCGGCCGAACGCCGGCGCCAGGAACCAGAAGTAGTTGAGGGCCTGGGTCACGATGGCCCACACGGCCACTATCGACAGCGCGCGGCGCTTGCGCTTCACCCAACGCGAGAACAGCACGAAGAACGGGGCGAAGAAGCCGAAGAAGAGCAGGAACGCCGCCACGCCCACCCAGCCGGGGCCGAAGCGCACCACGTACCAGCTCGCCGTCTCCACGACGTTGTTCGACCACTGGATGATGAGCTGCGAGACCTGCGTGTAGGCCCAGAACATCGTGATCGCCATGAGCAGGTTCCCCAGGTCCTGCAGGCGCCGCGGCGTGAGCAGCGCGTCCACGGTCGGGTTGCGGTCGGCGAGCCAGCTCACGACGAGTATCACGAACGCTATGCCCGTGATCGCCTGGCCGGCCATGAGTATCACCGAGTAGATGCCGGAGAACCAGGTCGGCGTCAGCGACATCGCCCAGTCGATGCCGGCGAACGTCATCGTGAGCACGTAGAAGACGAACCACATGCCGGAGACGCTGCGGAGCCTGTAGCCGATCGTGCCGCCGCGCTGCGGGTCGTCGTCCTGCCGCAGGGAGGTGCGCCGGTAGAGCAGCGCCGCGCCCGTCCACACGGCGAAGTAGGCGACGGCCCTGATGACGAACCAGGTCACGTTGAGGTACTCGGTCTTCGCCGCCACCGTGGGCTGCTCGGCGAGGTACTCGGCGTGGGTCCACGGGTAGAGCTCCCTCATGCCGAGGAGCACGGGCACGAAGAGCAGGGCCATGAGGGGCACCAGGGTGGCCGCGGACTCCAGCGGCCTGGCGACGATCGTGCCCCAGGGCCCGCCGGCGAGGTGCTGCGTGAACAGCAGCACCAGGCAGCCCAGCGACAGGCCCAGCCAGAAGACGTAGGACATCAGGTACGACTGGAAGAAGTTCGCGTCGCCGAACAGGGCCAGCACCGCGGCGCCGACCATGGCGATGACGCCGACGCCCAGCGCCGTCGTCTGCAGCCTGTCCGTGGCCGGCGGCGCCAGGTGGAGGGTGGGGCGGACGTGTCCTTCGTGTGCGCTCAGGCTCATCTGGCTGCCTCCGCTCTCGGCAGGAGGACCTCGGCGCCCTCGGGTATGTCGGCGGGGTCGGCGTTCTGGGAGAGCTGCAGGGCCTTGACGTAGGCGGCGATGGCCCAGCGGTCCTCCACGGACACCCGCGAGGCGTAGGGGAACATGCGGCCGAAGCCGTTCGTCATGGCGTTGAAGAAGTAGCCGACGGGAGCGGCGAGCAGCCGCGGCTCGTCGACGAACGACGGCGGCTGCGGGAAGCCGCGCCGCACGACGGCGCCGGTGCCGCGACCGTCGTAGTCGTGGCAGGGGGAGCAGAAGACGTCGTAGCGCCTGTGGCCGCGCTCGAGGAGCTCGACGGTGAGCGGGACCGGCAGGTCGGAGAGGAGGCCCTCGGGCCCCTGCCCCGTGAGGTAGGCGGGGTCCAGCGCGCCGAACTCGCGCGACACCGTGTTGGGCACGAGCGGGCGCATGCCGGCGCCGTCGTCGAAGAACCGCGACGCCTCGAAGGGCTCGACCTTCGGCTGGTCGGCCATGTTGCGGCCGCAGGCCGACAGCAGCAGGGCCGCGGCCAGGAGCACGGCGGCGTGGCGCAGCGCGCGCCCCGCGGCCGGCCGGCTCACGCCTCCACCTCCACCACGCGCTCGGGCCCCAGGCTCTCCAGGAACGCGGTGGTGCGGCGCAGGTCGAAGCGGGGGTCGGCGCTCTCGATGCAGATGAAGAACTTGTCGCGGGAGGCGGCCTCGAACCCGGGCGCGTTGAACATCGGGTGGTAGGCGCGCGGCAGGCCGTTGCGGAAGATCATGTAGAGCCCGGCGGTGAAGGCCGCCGACAGGATGGTGCACTCGTACATGATGACGATCCAGTTCGGCCAGCTGTTGAAGGGCTTGCCGCCTATCACCAGCGGGTAGTACTCCACGTTCGCCCACCACTGCATGAAGAAGCCGCCCAGGCCGCCGAGGATGCCGACGGCCAGGACGATCCAGCCCAGGCGCGTTGGCCTCATCCCCAGCGCCTCGTCGAGGCCCTCGATGGGGAAGGGGGTGTAGGCGTCCGTCTTCGTGTAGCCCGCCGCCCTCACGCGCTCCGCGGCGCTCATGAGGTCGTCGACGGTGCCGAACTGGGCGGCGACGCCGTGCAGGCCGCCCGGCACGGTGCCGGCGAGGCGCGCCTCGCCCACGGGGAGCGTGCTCACGCGTTCACCTCCGCGTAGTACCGCTCCCTCACGTCCTCGAAGGGGTCGACCTTCTCATGCTCGTAGTGGTGAGCGGTCTCCTTGGTCTCGGCCGTGGCGATCGACGGCAGCAGCCTGATGAAGAGGAAGAACAGCGTGGAGAAGAGGCCCAGGCTGCCGAGGTAGAGGGACCAGTCCCAGAACGTGCTCACGTAGTCGGCCCACGAGGACGGCAGGAAGTCCTTGGTCAGCGAGACGACGATGATCACGAAGCGCTCGAGCCACATGCCGATCGAGACGATGATCGAGATCACGAACAGCGCCAGGGGACTCTGCCTCACGCGCCTGAACCACAGCGGCTGGATCGCCACGAAGTTGCACAGGATCAGGGCCCAGAAGAACTGGGCGTGGTCCCCGAACATGCGGTTCCAGATCATGTAGCGCTCGAACTCGACGCCGGAGTACCAGGCCGTGAAGATCTCGATGAGGTAGCCGTAGACGACGATCATGCCGGTGGCGAGCATCAGCTTCGCCGAGTTGTCCAGGTGGCGCAGCGTGATGAGGTTCTCGAGGCCGAAGGCGCGCCGCAGCGGCACGGCCAGCAGGAGCACCATCGCGAACCCGGCGAACACCGCGCCGGCGACGAAGTAGGGCGGCATGATCGTGTTGTTCCAGCCCGGGAGCTGCGCCACGGCGAAGTCCATGGCTATCGTGCTGTGAACAGACAGCACCAGGGGGAACGAGAGCGCCGCGATCAGCAGGTAGGCGCGCTGGTAGCGCTGCCACTCCTTGGCCGAGCCGGTCCAGCCCAGGCACAGCACCGAGTAGAGCACGCGCTGGAACGCCGTGGGCGCGCGGTCTCGGAGGCTGGCCAGGTCGGGGATCAGGCCTATGTACCAGAACAGCACCGAGACGCTCGCGTAGGTGCCGATGGCGAAGAGGTCCCAGTCCAGCGGGCTGCGGAACTGCGGGAACAGGCCGAAGGTGTTCGGGTAGGGCAGGAGCCAGTAGAAGACCCAGGGGCGGCCCAGGTGCAGGATCGGGTAGAGGCCGGCGCAGACGACGGCGAAGATCGTCATGGCCTCGGCGAACCTGTTGATGGTCGTGCGCCAGGGCTGCCTGAACAGCAGGAGCGCCGCGGAGATCAGCGTCCCGGCGTGGCCGATCCCGATCCACCACACGAAGTTGATGATCGGCATCGCCCAGGCGACGGGGATGTTGTTCCCGAAGATGCCCACGCCCGTCGTGATGAGCACGACCACGGACACTAGGTACATCGTCAGGAAGGCGGCCGAGATGCCGAACCCGATCCACCACCAGCGCGGCGTCCTCTGGACGCTCAGGAGGACCGGCGTGAGGACCGTGTCGTCTATGGTCCCGAAGCTCTGGCCGGGGCCGATGACGCGGTTCGTCTCTACGAACGGGCGCTTGCCCGCTGCTACGGCCATCAGGCGCTCCCTTCGAGGGTGGGGTTGGGGTTCGACAGCTTGGCCAGGTAGCTGGTGCGCGGGTGCGTCTGCAGCTCCTCGAGCAGCGTGTAGTTGAGGGGCGAGGCCTTGAACTCGTTGACGGCGCTGTCAGCGAGGTTGAGGTCGCCGAAGACTATCGCCTGCGTCGGGCAGGCGGCCTGGCAGGCGGTCACGACCTCGAGGTCGGCGATGCGCCTGTCCTCGTTGGCGGCCTCGATCCTGGCCTTGGCGATGCGCTGGATGCAGTACGTGCACTTCTCCATGACGCCGCGGCTGCGCACCGTCACGTCGGGGTTGTTGGCCAGCGACAGCGGCGTGGCCGTGGCGTCGAGCTCGGCGTACTGCAGGAAGTTGAAGCGCCTGACCTTGTAGGGGCAGTTGTTCGAGCAGTAGCGCGTGCCCACGCAGCGGTTGTAGACCATCACGTTGAGGCCCTCTGAGTCGTGCACGGTGGCGCCCACGGGGCAGACGGGCTCGCAGGGAGCCTTCTCGCACTGCTGGCAGGGCATCGGCTGCGCGAAGAACGTGGGGTCGTCGAGGGAGCCCGCGTAGTAGGAGTCCACGCGCAGCCAGTGCATCTCGCGGCCCACCGCCACCTGGTCCTTGCCGACAATGGGCACGTTGTTCTCGGCCTGGCAGGCCACGACGCAGGCGTTGCAACCGGTGCAGACCGTCTGGTCGATGACCATCCCCCACTTGTAGCCCTCGTAGGCGTAGTCGGGGTAGAGGTCCGCCTCCTCGTGCGCCACCGGGTGCGCGAAGCTGGGGTGCTCCGGCTCGGCGCGGAACTGCGCCAGCGTGCCGGCGCGCACTATGTGCCGCCGCTCGCCGGTGCCCTCCAGCGCCTGGTGGTCCTGGGTGGAGACGAGGCGATGGCGCCCGCCCGTGGGCGTGACCTCCACCGGCGCCGCGAACGGGGCCGCCGTGGTGCGCAGGACGTAGGCGTTCACGCCCACGCCGTCGGCCACGCTGCCCGCCGCCGTGCGACCGTAGCCGAGCGCGAGGGTCACCGCGCCGGCCGCCTGTCCCGGCTGCACCAGCACGGGCGCGTCGAGCGTGCGGCCGTCCACGGTGAGCCTCACGACGTGGCCGGTGTCCACCCGCAGGCGCTCGGCGTCGCGCGGCGAGACGATCGCGGCGTTGTCCCAGGTGAGCTTCGAGATCGGCCGCGGCAGCTCCTGCAGCCAGCCGTTGTTGGCGAGGCGCCCGTCGAGGACCCCGCTGTCGTGGCACAGCGCCAGCTCCAGCTCGCCGCCCCGGGGCAGCGGCTCCGTCACGGGAGCGGCGGCGACCTGCGCGGGCCGCGACGCCGTGCCAGCCACGACGCCGCGGAAGACGCTCTCGCGCCAGAAGGTCTCGAAGTCGCCCGTCACGCGGCCCTGCCAGTAGGCCCGCACGACGTCGTAGGCGGTGGCGTCGGGCTGGCCGAGCAGGGCGGCGAGGACCTCGTGGTGGCTCTTGCCGCCGTAGAACGGCAGGATGAGGGGCTGCTGGATCGTGACGGTGCCGTCGAACGCCCGCGCGTCGCCCCAGGTCTCCAGGAAGTGCGCCTGCGGCACGTGCCAGGTGCAGGCGCGCCCCGTCTCGTCGAAGTAGAGGCCCACGTGCGCGCTGAAGGGCACCGATTCGAGCGCCGCGGCGAAGTCGAGGTCGGCTGGCGCCGTGTAGACGGGGTTCGCGCCCAGCACCAGCAGCGCCCCGACCTCGCCGGCCCGCATCGCCGCGGCGAGGGCCGAGACCTCCTCGAGGTGCACGGCCGGGCGGGCCGAGGGGCTCTCGACGTAGGTGACGGTCGTGCCCACCGCTCCCAGCGCCGCGTTCATGGCGGCGGCGAGCGCGTGCACGACCGGGGGCTGCTCGGCGCCGGCGACGACCAGCGCCGCCCCCCGCGCGCCCTGCATGTCGGAGACCATGGCGTCGAGGAGGGCGTTCGGCAGGGCCGCCGGGGCCTCGGCGGCGGGCCCGTCCACGCCCAGCCTGGCCGCCAGCGCGGCCGCGGCCGCCGCGATGTCGGACGGCTTGAGGGCCACGCGGTGGTCGGCCACCACGCCGGTGGGCGACGGCGAGCTCTCGAGCTGGTAGAGGCGGTTCATGGCCGCGTCGGCGGAGAGGGCGCGCCGACGCTGCGCGAAGTCGCGCGCGTGGGCCAGCCGGCCCGGCCCGCGGTCGAGGAAGTCGGCCCCGAGCGAGACGATCACGTCGGCCCGGGTCAGGTCGTAGACGGGCCTCACGTCCTGGCCGAAGGCCAGCCGCGCGCCGGCGACCTCGTTGTCGGGGTGCAGCGGGTCCCACTGGTACCAGGTCGCGCCGGGGAAGGCGCCCAGCACCTGCTGGAGCTGGGAGGCCATGGTGGGCGACGTGACGTGCTCGGTTAGCACCGCCAGGCGTTGCCCGCCGGTCAGACCCTGCACGGCGGCGCCGAGCGCCGTGACGAAGTCCTCCCAGGTGCGTTCCTCGCCGCCCTCGCGCACGGCGGCGGAGCGGTCGGGGTCGTAGAGCGAGAGCACCTCGGCCTGCGTGGTGGCGGCCGTGGCGCCGCGGCTGGCCGGGTGGTCGGGGTTGCCCTCCAGCTTCGTCGGCCGGCCCTGGTGGCTCTCGGCGAGCACGCCCTCGGCGTAGCCGCCGTAGGTCACCGCCGTGGCGTAGAAGAGGGGCTTGCCCGGGGTGACCTCGGCCGGACCCCTGACGTAGGGGACGATCTTCTCCTCGGGCAGCGGCGGACGGGCGCAGGCCGAGAGGCCGGCCAGGGCCATGCTGGCGCCGAGCAGCTTGAGGAAGTCGCGGCGGTCGAGGCCGTTCTCCAGCGGCGCGGCCTGGCGCGGGAACTCCTTGTTCAGGAACTCCCTGAACTCGTCGGTCTCGGCCAGCTCGCCCAGGGAGCGCCAGTAGGCCGGTCCCTGCTGGGAGGCCAGCTTCTCGCGCAGGCGCGCGAAGTCGCGGCGGTCGTCGTCGCCGCCGGGGCTCATCGGTGGCACGTCGAGCATTGGGTCAGCCTGTCGGTGTCGATGTGGTAGGCCGCGATGAGCTCTTCGCCCACGGCCCTCTGCACCTCGGGCTCGGAGGGGAACCTGTAGTCCATGTTGAAGACCTCGCTGCGCGGCCTGAGCTGGGTGGCCGGGTCGCGGTGGCACTCGAGGCACCAGCCCATGGTCATGGCCTCGGCCTTGAAGGCGGTCCTCATCTGGTCCACACGGCCGTGGCAGCTAGAGCAGCCGACGCCGTTGTTCACGTGGACGCTGTGGTCGAAGTAGACGAAGTCGGCCAGGTCGTGGACCCTGTTCCACTGGATCGGCTGGCCTGACTCCCAGCTGTCGAAGACGGCCTGGAGCTGCGGGGTGTTCGTGCGGATCTGCGAGTGGCAGGTCATGCACGTCTCGGTGGATGGCACCGAGGCGGTGTTGGAGGTCTCGACGGTCGAGTGGCAGTAGCGGCAGTCGAGGCCGACGGTGACGACGTGGGTGTTGTGCGGGAAGTCGACGGGCTGCGCGACGGGCACGCCGATGCGGTTGTTCGTGGTGCGCGCGAAGTAGACCAGCGCCGACACCAGCAGGACGACGAACACGCCGCCGCCGATGAGCGACCAGCGCACCAGGGCGTTGGCCGATGGCGGGTAGAGCTGCGGCATGGCTCAGCCCCCCGGCGCGCACGCGCCTGGCCGAGCCAGGCGAGCGGGCCGTGGAGAGGCGTCGCCGGCGGACACGTGCGGGCACGGCGTGGTCGACATCATGCTCGGGGGCCTACCTCCTCGGATCGATCGCAGGTAGCGGTAGTGGCGTCGTCGCGTCCTGGGCGGCCGAAGTGGCGCGCCCGGCGACAAAGCGATGCCCAATCTAGCATGGGGCGCGACCGCCGCCGCGCAGGACTTTCGCCCCTGAGCGGACAACGGTCGCGCCACTCGGCCTCATGGTGGAGCCTGCCGGACTCGAACCGGCGACTTTTCGCTTGCAAAGCGAACGCTCTCCCAACTGAGCTAAGGCCCCGAGCGTCGGCCGGCGGCGCGGCACGCGCGCCGTCCCTGCCGCAGAGCCGAGCTTAGAGCCGGCGTGAGGGGCTGTCAACGCGCGGACGAGAGGCCCGCGTCGCGTCCCACTCTCGCCGTTCGCGACGCGGCGCGGCCGGCGTCGCGGCGCTCGCCGCCCGCGCTCAGTCGTCCGCCGCGAGGCGGGCGAAGATCATCCTGCCCATGTTCGTCTGCAGGCTGGAGGTCACGACGGCGTCGACGCTGCGGCCCACGAGCTCGGCGGCGTCCTCGACCACCACCATCGTGCCGTCGTCGAGGTAGGCCAGGCCCTGGCCGGCCTCGCGGCCCTGCTTGACGACGTTCAGCGACAGGCGCTCGCCGGGCATGTAGGTGACCTTCACGCCGTTCGCGAGCTGGTTGACGTTCAGCACCCTCACGCCCTGCAGCGCCGCGACGCGGCTCAGGTTGTGGTCGGTGGTGACGAGGTCCTTGCCTTCCGCCAGGCAGAACCGCACGAGCCTGGCGTCGACGGGCGCCTTGGGGTCGTCGCCCTCGACGGTGACGACCTCGGCCGACACGCCCGCCTGGCCCACGAGCCTGTCCACGACCTCGAGGCCGCGTCGCCCGCGCTGGCGCCTGAGTGGGTCCTCGGAGTCGGCGAGGCGCTGCAGCTCGGCCAGGACGAACTGGGGCACGAGCAGCCTGCCGTCGAGGAAGTTCGCGGCCGCCACGTCGACCACGCGTCCGTCGATCAGCGCCGAGGAGTCGAGGACCTTGTCGTGCCACGGCAGCTCCGACCCGGCGGCCGCCGCCGCGGCGGTGCGCAGGCCCGGCAGCACCCGGCGGTTGGCGACGAAGAAGCCCCCGCAGCTCGTGACCGCGAGCAGCGCTATGAGGATCGACCAGTACCAGGTGAAGCCCGGGACCTCGGCGAGGACGCTGTTCACGAGGATCGTCAGCACCAGTCCGACCGTGGCCCCCACCATGCCCGCCACGACGGCATCGGGGCCCACCGACGAGACCCTGTGCATGCCGCTCGCCCACAGACGCCCCGCCCGCCTGGCCAGCCCGCGGGTCAGCAGGTAGGCGGACAGCGCGCCGACGACGGTGAGGTAGAAGAGGTTGTTGGGGCCGGCCAGCAGGCCGCGCGGCTCGAGCAGCCAGACGCTGAGGAGGTAGCCGGCCACGCCCCCGGCGACGGTGAAGAGGCCGCTGGCGAGGCCGGCGCCGAAGCGCTCCTCCGGCGTACCGCGCTCCGCGCGCTGCTCGGCGGCGCCCTCGACGCGCCCGTCGCCGCTCGCGGCGGCGCGGTTCACGGCTCACCCCGCATCGTGCCTCACCCCTCGCCCCACACGGCCGCCAGCGCCTCCTTGAGCGTGCCCACGCCGACGACGGCCTCCGCGGAGCGCGGGCCTATCACGCGCCCGAAGCCCGCGCGCGACGCCTCCTGCACGCGGCGGCCGAGCTGGGACACGCTGCGCAGCTCCCCGGCCAGGCCCACCTCGCCGACCAGCGCCGTGGCCTCGTCCACGGGCCTGTTCGTCACGGCGGAGTAGGCGGCCACGGCCACCGCGAGGTCGGCGCCGGTGTCGGTGAGCCGCAGGCCGCCGGCGACGTTCACGTAGACGTCGAGGCCGTCGAGCGGCAGCCCCAGCCGGCGCTCGAGCACGGCCAGGACGACGTCCACCCGGCGCTGGTCGAGGCCCTGCACGACGCGCCGCGGCGCCGGGTAAGGGCTCTTCGAGGCCAGCGCCTGCACCTCGAGGAGCAGCGGCCGCTGGCCCTCGAGGACGGCCGCGACGACGGAGCCGGGAGCGCCCACGGGCCGCTCGGCGAGGAAGGCGGCCGACGGGTTCGGCACCGCCACCATGCCGCCCTGGGTCATCTCGAAGACGCCCACCTCGCCCGTGGCGCCGAAGCGGTTCTTCGCCGAGCGCAGCACGCGCATGTCGCCGGCCGACTCGAGCGTGAGCGTGGCGTCCACCATGTGCTCCACGACCTTGGGTCCGGCGACGGTGCCCTGCTTCGTGACGTGACCGATGAGGACGAGCGCCGTGCCCGCCTCCTTGGCCGCCGACACGAGCAGAGCGGTGGCGTCGCGCACCTGCGTGACGCCGCCCGGCACCGCGCCCTCCTCGTGGGTGAGCGTCTGGATGGAGTCGACTATCGCCAGCCGGGGACGCCGCTGGGCGAGGTAGGCGGCCAGCGCCGGCGCGAAGGTCTGGCGCGTGAGCCGGAGCCCGGCGCCGACGCCGAGCCTGTCGGCGCGCAGCCGCACCTGCAGCGGGGACTCCTCGCCGGCCACGTAGAGGACGTCGTCGCCGCGCGCCGCCGTCGCGGCGGCGAGCTGCAGCAGCAGCGTCGACTTGCCTATGCCCGGCTCGCCGGTGAGGAGCACGGCGGAGCCGGAGACGACCCCGCCGCCGAGGACCCTGTCCACCTCGTCGTCGCCGGAGGGGAAGCGCGTGGGCGCCGCGCCGTCTATGCCCAGGAGGTCGACGCTCTCGGCCGCGCGGGCGCGCGACGCGGGGTGCGCGGCGGCCGCGGGGGGCGCCTCCTCCACGACGCTGCCCCAGGTGCCGCAGCGCGGGCACCTGCCGAGCGGCATGGGGCTCTTCGCCCCGCACTCGGTGCAGACGTACGCGGTGGTTACGCGGGGCACGGTCCCCCGGCCCGCGGGAGCAGCGGGAGCATCGACCTAAGCGTACCGTGCGGGGCCGCGCCGCCGCGTGGCGGGGCCGGCATGCGCCCAGGCGGCCGCGGTGGTCCGGGCGCGACGGGCGGGCGGGCGGCCTGTCGCCTCAGACCAGCGGCACCGGGCGCGCGAATACAGGCTTGCCGTCCTCGATGGTCACGAGCAGCGGCTCCTGGGAGCCGTGCGCGAGGATCTCGAGCGAGAGCGGGTCCTCGATGAACTCGCGGATCACGCCGCGCAGCGGCCTGACGCTCTCCCCGGGCGGGAGCTTGTCGACGAGGAACTCCGCCACCTCCTGCGCGAAGGTGACGTCGATGCCGCGGCTGGCGAGCTCGCGCCTGATGTCCTCCAGCGCCTGCCTGGCGATGACGACGATGTCGCCGCGCTCGAAGGTGTCGAAGACTATGACCTCGTCGAGGCGGTCGAGGAACTCGGGCGAGAAGAGGCTCTTCAGGGGGACGTCGTGGCCCTGGCCCGCGTCCTCCTGGAAGCCGACGGCGCCGCCCCGGTTGAAGCCCGTGTTGCTGGTCATGATGAGGATCACGCGCCGGAAGTCGACGGTACGCCCCAGCCCGTCGGTGAGGCGGCCGTCGTCGAGCACCTGCAGGAACGTGTTGTATATGTCCGGGTGCGCCTTCTCGATCTCGTCGAGCAGCACGACGCTGAAGGGCTGGCGGCGCACGGCCTCCGTGAGCCTGCCGCCCTGCTCGTGGCCCACGTACCCGGGCGGGGCACCTATGAGCTTGCTTATCGAGTGGGCCTCCTGGAACTCGCTCATGTCGAGCCTGATGAGCGCCCTCTCGCTGCCGAAGAGCTCGGTGGCGAGCTGCTTGGCGAGGTAGGTCTTGCCGATGCCTGACGGCCCCACGAAGAGGAACGAGGCCGCCACGCGCGTGCGCCCGCCGAGGCCCACCCTGGCGCGCCTCAGGGCCGCCGCCAGCGACCCGATGGCGCGGTCCTGCCCCACGACCGTGCGCTTGAGGTTCTCCTCGATGGTGGCGAGCTTGGCGTCGTCCTGGTCGTCGACGTAGATGCCGCCCCAGGAGTCGACGACGGCCTCGATGTCGGCGCGCCCGACGATGGGCGTGCCGTCCTCCTCCTCGAGCACGGGGAAGCCGAGCGACTTGTTCAGGCGCGTGCGGGACGCGGCCTCGTCGATGAGGTCTATGGCCTTGTCTGGGAAGTTGCGGCCCGGCAGGCTGCGCTCGCCGTAGCGGACCGCCATCTGCAGCATCTCGTGGGGGATGACGACGCCGTGGTGGGCCTCGTACTTCTCGCGCAGCCCCACGAGGATCTGCAGCGACTCCTCCGGCGTGGGCTCGAGCACGATCACCGGCTGGAAGCGTCGCTCCAGGGCCGCGTCCTTCTCGATGTAGCGGTGGTACTCGCCGGTCGTGGTGGCGCCTATGACCTGGATCTCGCCCCGGGAGAGGGGCGGCTTCAGGATGTTCGCGGCGTCCAAGGTGCCCTCGGCGCCGCCGGCGCCCACGAGCGTGTGCAGCTCGTCGATGAAGGCGACGACGCGGGCGCTCCTCAGCTCCTCGATGATCTGCTTGAGGCGCTCCTCGAACTCGCCGCGGTACTTCGTGCCGGCGACGATGTTCGAGAGGTCTATCGAGAGCACCCGCACGCCGTTGAGGTTCGGCGGCACGCGTCCCTCGACGATCGCCTGGGCCAGCCCCTCGACGATCGCCGTCTTGCCCACGCCCGGCTCGCCGATCAGCACGGGGTTGTTCTTCGTGCGCCGGCTGAGGATCTGTATGACCCGCCTGATCTCCTCGGTGCGGCCTATGACGGGATCGAGCTTGCCCTCGGAGGCGGCCTTCGTGAGGTCGCGGGCGTACTCGTCGAGGAACGGCGTGTTGACGGTCTCGGCGTGGTTCTTGGGGTCGGCGGCGGCGAGGATGCGCCACCTGACGGTGTCGACGTCGCGCGTGAGCTCCTGGAGGATGCGGTAGGCGACGCCGTCGCCCTCCCTGATGATGCCGAGCAGGATGTGCTCGGTGGCTATGACGTTCGAGCCGAGGCTGCGGGCCTCGCTGCCAGCCAGCTCCATGACGCGCCGTGCGCGGGGCGTGATGGAGGCGGCCTCGTTGCGCGGGAGGCCGTCGCCGCGGCCCACCATGCTCTCGACCTGCGCCCTGAACCCCTCCAGCGTGGCCCCGAACTCGGCCAGGACCTTGCTGGCGGTGCCGCCCTCGCGCATGAGGCCCAGGAGCAGGTGCTCAGGACCGATCATCGCGTGCCCGAGCTTGCTTCCCTCCTCGCGCGCGAAGTGGAAGACGAGCCGGGCTCTGTCGTCGTAGCGGTTCACGGTCTCCTCCGCGCGCGATCCGCGCTGGTCGAGAGAGGGCGTTGCTGACGGCGCGTGCCGCGCCAACCGGGCATGGTGCTATAGTACCCGCCTGCCCGCGGGCCGGGCACGACATTCATTACGATTCAGCGCGGCGGGCTTCAGCGAGGGCTAATCGTTGAGCGCGAGCCGCCCGAGGGACCGGATGCTGCTCCAGGAGATCGTCTTCACCCTCGACCGGTTCTGGTCGGACCGAGGCTGCCTCATCGCGCCGCCCCACGACACCGAGGTGGGGGCCGGGACCTTCTACCCGACGACGTTCCTGCGCTCCCTGGGGCCCGAGCCGTGGCGCGTGGCGGGCATCGCCCCCAGCCGGCGCCCCGTGGACGGCCGCTACGGCGACAACCCCTACCGGTTCCAGTACTTCTACCAGTACCAGGTGATCCTCAAGCCGTCGCCGGCCGACGTCCAGCAGCTCTACCTCGAGTCGCTGGCCGCCTTGGGCATAGACTTCGCGGCCCACGACATGCGCTTCGTGGAGGACGACTGGGAGTCGCCCACGCTGGGCGCCTGGGGCCTGGGCTGGGAGGTGTGGATGGACGGGATGGAGATCACCCAGTTCACCTACTTCCAGCAGGTGGGCGGCATCGACTGCCGGCCCGTGCCGGTGGAGCTCACCTACGGCCTGGAGCGCATCGCGATGTACCTCCAGGGCGCCAAGCACGCCTTCGACCTCGCCTTCTCGCGCGACGTCACCCTCGGCGAGGTGCGGCGGGACTTCGAGGTGCAGCACAGCCGCTACAACTTCGAGGCGTCCGACCCCGACCTGCTGCGCACGCTCTTCGACAGGTACGAGGGCGAGGCCACGCGGCTCCTCGAGGAGGGCCTCGTCTACCCGGGCTACGAGTTCGTGATGAGGTGCTCGCACGCCTTCAACCTCCTGGACGCGCGGGGGGTGCTCTCGCACGCCGAGCGTCAGGCCTACGTGCAGCGCGTCCGCCGCCTGGCCGAGGCCACCGCCAGGGCCTACCTGCGCCAGCGCGAGCCGGCGGAGGCCACGGCGTGAGGCGCGCCGCGCTGCGCCGGGGCGCCGGGGAGAGGTCGGCGGTGGTCCCGTGACCCGCGACCTCCTCTTCGAGATAGGCACGGAGGAGCTCCCCTCCTGGTACGTCACCGAGGGCTCGCGCGCCCTGGGGCCGCTCCTGGCGGAGCGCCTGAGCGCCGCCGGCCTGGCGCCGGGCGGCGTGACGGTGTTCGGCACCCCCCGCCGCCTCTGCGCGCTGGTCACGGGTCTGCCGGAACGCAGCGCCCAGCGCGTCGAGGAGCGCCGCGGGCCCAGCGCCGCCGTCGCCTTCGACGAGGGCGGGGCGCCCACGCGCGCCGCCGAGGCCTTCGCCGCGTCGTCCGGCGTGAGCGTGGGGTCCCTCGAGCGCCGGCAGACGGAGAGGGGCGAGTACGTCTACGCCCGCGTCGTCAAGGGCGGGGAGCCCGCCGCGGAGGTCCTGCCCGCGCTGCTGGCCGGCGTCGTCGCCGACCTGCCGGCGCCGCGCAAGATGCGCTGGGGCGAGGTGGACACGCCGTTCGTGCGGCCCGTGGCGTGGCTGACGGCCCGCCTCGGCGACGAGGTCGTGCCGGTGTCGGCCGCCGGCCAGGAGGCCGTGGGGGCGAGCCGCGGGCACCGGTTCCTGGCGCCGGGTGGCGTGGAGCTGGCGGCGCCGGCCGACTACGCCGCGGCACTGAGGGACGCCTGGGTGATCGCCGCGGAGGACGAGAGGCGCCGGGAGACCCTGCGGGCCGTGGAGTCGTCCGCGGCGGCGGAGGGCCTCGAGCCCGTGGTCGACGACGCGCTGCTGGCCGAGGTCGCGAACCTCGTCGAGTGGCCGTTCCCCGTGGTCGGCGGGTTCGACGAGGAGTACCTGGAGCTGCCCGACGAGGTGCTGACCACCGTGATGGTCAAGCACCAGCGCTTCTTCCCGTTGCGCGCGCCGGGCGGTCGCCTGGCGGCGCGCTTCGTGGGCGTGTCGAACAACAAGGTCCCCGACGAGGACGTGGTGAGGCGCGGCTACGAGGACGTCCTCGCCGGCCGGCTCTACGACGCGCGCTTCTTCTGGCGGGCCGACAGGGAGCGCTCGCTCTCCCAGCTCGCCTGGGCGCTCTCCGGCATAGCGTTCCAACGCGACCTCGGCTCGATGGCCGACAAGACCGCCCGCGTCGCCGGCGCGGCGGAGGCCGTCGCCGACGCCGTGGCCCTGGGCGAGGAGGACCGCCTCGCGCTGGCGGGGGCGCTGCCGCTGTTCCGCGCCGACCTGGCCACCCAGATGGTCTACGAGTTCCCGGAGCTGGAGGGCGACATGGCGCGGGCCTACGCGCTGGCCGAGGGCCAGCCGTCCGCCGTGGCCGACGTGCTGCGCGACGGCGTGAGGCCCAAGGGCCCCGAGGCGCCGCTGCCGCTGACCGAGCCCGGTGCCGTGCTGGCCGTCGCCGACAGGCTAGACAAGCTCGTGGGCTTCTTCGCCCTGGGCAAGAGGCCCACCGGCTCGGCAGACCCTTTCGGCCTGCGGCGCGACGCCCACGGGGTCGTGCGCGTGCTCGCCGCGCGCGGCTGGCGCGCGTCGGTGGAGACGCTGGTCGAGGCCGCGGCCGGCGCCTACAGGGACGGGCCGGTGACCGTGGACATGGGCACGATCGAGGCGGTGGGCGGCTTCATCTGGGACCGGGTCGCGGCCCTCCTCGAGGAGCAGGGTCACGCCACGCCCGTGGTGCGGGCGGCCACGCTGGGCAGCTTCACGGTGCTGGGCGCGCTCAGGCGGGCCCGCCTCCTCGCCCACCTGATGACCAGGCCGGAGTTCGCCGACCTCATGGCGCTCTACAAGCGCGCTGCGAACCTCGCCGCGCGCTACGAGCCTCAGGACCCCGAGGCCGACCCCCGCGACGCCGTCGACACGAGCCTGTTCGTCACCGACGAGGAGGGGCCGATCTACGACGCGCTCGACGAAGGCTCTGCCGGCGCCTCCGAGCTGCTGGCGGCCGCCGCCGCGGCGGTGCCGCCGCACGACCCGATGCGCGGCGAGGGCGCCGGCGCGCCCTTCGCGGCCGACGTCGAGGGCCCGCTGGCGCGGCTGCTCGGCCTCAAGGCCCCCCTCGACGCCTACCTGGACAACGTGCTGGTGATGGCGGAGGACGAGCGCGTGCGCCGCAACCGCCTGGCCCTGCTGGCCGCCGTGGTGGCTCCCCTCAGGCGCCTAGGGGCCCTGGAGCACCTGGCCTAGGTCGCGCCGGGCGCGGGTCGGTGCGGCGGCAGGCGGGGCGCCACGGACGCAAATAGGCGTCCCGTTGGCACGGAAGCGCGAGCCCCGAGCCTGGGCTCGGGGCTCCTCGATGGTGCCGAAGGTGGGACTTGAACCCACACGTCCTCGCGGACATACGACCCTGAATCGTACGCGTCTACCAGTTCCGCCACTTCGGCGCGGTCGGTCGCCCGGCAGGGCGCCGGGGCCGGCGTTCCGCGCCGGCGAGTAGCCAGTGTAACACGCCCTGGCGCGGCCTCATCAAGCCGCGCCGACCCGGTTATCCTCCGGCCCAGGAGGCGGACGTGGCGGAGAGCGGGGCGGGCGCGGGCAGGGCTCCGGTCGCCCTGGTGACGGGCGGGGCCAGCGGCATCGGCCTGGCGATCGTCAGGCGACTCGCGCGGGACGGCTACGACGTCGTTGCCAACGACCTGCCGGGAGCCGCTGGTCGTGCCGCCGCGGAGGAGGCGGGGGCGTCGTTCGTGGGCGCCGACCTCACGGGTCCGGGCGCCTGCGCCGCGGTCGTCGACGAGGCGGTGCGCCTGCGCGGCGCCCTCGACGTCCTCGTCTGCTGCGCCGGCTACCAGCACATCGACAGCATCGCCTCGTTCCCCGAGGAGCGCTGGCGGCACATGCTCGAGCTCATGCTCACGGCCCCGTTCCTGCTCACTAAGCACGCCTGGCCCCACCTCACGGCCAGCGGGCGCGGGCGGGTGATCCACGTGGGCAGCGCGCACAGCCTCGCCGCCAGCCCCTACAAGGCCGCCTACGTGAGCGCCAAGCACGGGCTCGTGGGCCTGGCGCGCACGACGGCGCTGGAGGGCGGTGAGCACGGCGTGACCTGCAACGTGGTCGCCCCCGCCTACACGCGCACGCCGCTCGTGGCCGCCCAGGTCGCCGACCAGGCGCGCACGCGGGGGATCGCCGAGGACGAGGTCGAGCAGCAGGTGTTCCTCAGGGACGTGGCGGTGAAGCGCCTGCTCGAGCCCGAGGACGTGGCGGCGCTCGTGGCCTGGCTCGCGAGCGAGGAGGCGTGGGGCGCCACCGGGTCCGTCTACCCTCTCGACCTCGGCTGGACCGCGCGCTGAGGAGCCCGCGTCAGGCGAGCCACAGCAGGCGTCCGTCCTCCAGGAACGGCTCGCCGTCCACGGTGACGCGCCCGCCCTCGCGCAGGTCGCACACCAGGTCCCAGTGGATCGCGCTGTCGTTCCGTCCGCCCGTGGACTCGTACGAGCGCCCCAGGGCCAGGTGGACGGTGCCGAGGATCTTCTCGTCGAACAGGGTCTTCAGCGTCGGCACGCGTATGTGCGGGTTCGTGCCCACGCCCAGCTCGCCCAGGTAGCGCGCGCCGTCGTCGGTGGCGAGCATGCCGTCGAGGAGGTCCTGGCCGCGGCGGGCCGTGGCCTCCACGACACGTCCGGCCTCGAAGCGCAGGGACACGTCCTCCACGACGGCACCGCGGACGGGGCTGGGCACCGTGAACCTCACCACGCCCTCGGCGCTGTCCTCCAGCGGGCTGGTGAACACCTCCCCGGAGGGCATGTTGCGCCGTCCGTCGGAGTTCGCCCACGTGCGCCCCCTCACGCGCAGGCGCAGGTCCGTGCCGGGTCCCTCGAGCCTCACGACGTCGGCGGACGCCAGCCTCTCGACGAGGCGCTGCTGCCTCTGGCCCAGCTCACGCCAGCGCCCGGACGGGTCCTCGTCGTAGAGGAACATCGCGTCGAAGACGAAGCGGCGGTAGGCGTCCGTGGACATGCCGGCCTCCTGCGCCGCGGCGGGGGTGGGGTAGAGCGTCGTGACCCAGCGCGTGCGCTCGACGCGGTGCCTGTTCGCGGACGCGAGGCGCTTGTCGATGCGCGCCAGGCGCCCCTGGTCGGCGCCGCTCGCCAGGCGCGAGTTCTCCTGGGCCGCGACGCGCACGTAGGCCTGCATCAGCTCGATCTCGCTCTGCTGCACCACGGCCTCGGAGGAGAGCAGGGCCTCGCTGGCCAGCTCGGCGAGGTCGGCGTTCGCCTCGGGGTACTGCAGCCTGAGGAAGGGCTCCCCGCCGGCCGCCAGCACGGCTCGGCACAGCGCGCGGGCGAGGCCCGAGGCGGCGGTGTCGACGTTGAGGAGCACCCTGTCGCCGGGCGCGACCCTCACGCAGTAGTCGGTGAGGAGCGCGGCGTAGCGCTCCGTCAGCGCGTCCATGACCTGACCCTGTCCCTGGCTCACGGTCCCAGATCGTACCGGCCTAACATGCTCGCGTGGGAGCGCCGCAGAGGCTGCAGCGACTCATCGCCCGCGCCGGCGTGGCCAGCCGCCGCAAGGCGGAGGAGCTCATAGCCGCCGGGCGCGTGACGGTGAACGGCCGCGTGGCCGTGCTGGGCGACGTGGCCGGGGAGGGGGACGACGTCAGGGTGGACGGCCGGCCGCTGCCCCCGCCGGCACGCGACGTGACCTACCTGCTCAACAAGCCGCCCGGCTACGTCACCACCGCGAGCGACGAGCGCGGCAGGCCGACGGTCATGGAGCTCGTGCCCGCCGTGCCGGGCCTGCACCCCGTGGGCCGGCTCGACCTCGACTCCGAGGGCCTCCTGCTGCTCACCACGGTCGGCGACCTGACGCTGCGCCTGACGCACCCGCGCTTCCAGCACGAGAAAGAGTACAGGGTCTGGACCGACCCGCCGCGCGTCCCCGAGGCGGCGCTGGCGCGCCTGTGCGCCGGGGTGGAGCTGGAGGACGGACCGGCGGTGGCCGTGCGGGCGGAGCACGCCGAGGGCGGCGCCGTCGTGGTGCTGCGCGAGGGCCGCAAGCGGCAGGTGCGGCGGATGCTGGCGTCCGTGGGCCACGAGGTCGTCAGGCTCGTGCGCACGCGCGTCGCCACGCTGGAGCTGGGCGACCTCCCGCCCGGCGGCTACAGGGAGCTGACGCCGGACGAGGCGGCGTCCCTGCTCGCCGGCGAGCCGCTGGTATGATCGGCGCGGTCCGGCCGCGGCCGGGCCCGTCAGGAGCCTGAGTCTCGAACATGCCAGAGGACAGCCACTTCAAGCCGGGACCCGGCGTCGTCCAGATCTCCCGGGCGGACATCGCCGAGCGCGTCGCGGAGCTCGGGGCCGAGATCAGGCGCGACCACGAGGGCAAGCCGCTGCACCTGATCGCCGTGCTGAACGGCGCCTTCATCTTCATGGCCGACCTGGTGAGGGCCATCGACATGCCCCTCTCCGTCGACTTCCTGTCGGTGTCGAGCTACGGCGCCGGCACCAAGACCACCGGGCGCGTGAAGCTGATCAAGGACCTCGACCTGCCCATCGAGGGCAAGCACGTGATCCTCGTCGAGGACATCGTCGACACGGGCATAACGCTCGACTACCTGCTGAGGTACCTGCAGAACCACCAGCCGGCGAGCGTGAAGGTCGCCGCGCTCCTGTCGAAGCCGGGCCGCCGGAAGGTGGAGGTGCCGATCCACTACCTCGGCTTCACCATCGACGACGCGTTCGTCTACGGCTACGGCCTCGACGTGGGCCACAAGTTCAGGAACCTGCCGTTCGTGACCAGCCAGGATGGCTGACGGCGGGCCGGCCATGAGGTACCGCCGGCGCCGGCTGGCCGTCACGGCCCTGGCCCTGCTGGCGGCCGCCCTGGCCACGCTGTCGGTCTCGGCGGCCCTGCGCGACGTCGACCCGCCGCGTCTCTACTACGAGGCGCCGGAGCGCGTGCCCGAGGGCGCCAGCGTCGAGCTCTTCGTCAGCGCCGACGAGCCCGTGACCTACGTCGTCGACTACGCCGGCGAGGAGCTGCGGGAGGTCGCGCAGGACCAAGTCTTCGTGCTCACCGCTGCCCCGGGCGTGAACGAGGCCGTGGTGCACGCCACCGACGCCGCCGGCAACGAGACCGTCGTGAGGGTCTCGGTGGAGGGCGTCGAGCCGGTAGCCGTGAGGGTGGACGCGCTCACCGACGTCAGGGCCGGCGACCCCCTCGGGGTCACCGTGTCCGTGGACGACCACGGCGCTCGCGTGACCGACGTCTCGGCGAGCTTCGGTGGCGAGCCCGTGGCCCTGCTCCGCGACGGCGACGTGCTGCGCGGCGTCGCCGCCACGCCCTTCGGCGTGGAGCCCGCCGAGAGCGAGCTCACCGTCACCGTCGCCGACGAGTTCGGTCGCGGCGTCACGGCCACCGTGCCCGTCGCTCTCGAGGCCCTGCCCGTGAGCGTCGAGCAGCTCCACATCGCCCCGAACGTCCTCGCGGCCGTGACGCCGGAGGCGCAGGCCCTGGAGCGCGGGCTGATGGAGGCCGGCGTGGCCGCCGGCGCGCCCGCGCCGCTGTGGAGCGAGCCCTTCCTCATGCCCATCACGGGCCGGGAGACGAGCGGCTTCGCCGACGCCCGCCGCTACGCCGTGGGCGGCCCCGTCTCGTACCACAACGGCCTCGACATCGCGGCGCCCACCGGCACGCCGGTGGCGGTGGCGAACGACGGCGTGGTCGTGGTGGCCGGGCAGTACCCGGTGAAGGGAGGCTGGGTGATGGTGGACCACGGGTTCGGCGTCTTCAGCCACTACTTCCACATGAGCCGCATCGACGTCCAGGTCGGCCAGCGGGTGACGCGCGGCCAGGTCATAGGCGAGGTCGGCAGCACCGGGCTCGCCACCGGCCCGCACCTGCACTGGGAGGTGCGCGTGGGCCTCTCGCCCACGAACCCGCTCAAGTGGGCGGACCGGGTCTGGCCCTGAGGGGCACCGGCGCGACCTGAGGCCGGCGCGACGGCCGGGAGCGCGGCGGGTCCGCCGCGCGCGGGTCCGCGCTTATACTTGCCCCTCATGGAAGCTCTTTCCCGTCGGCCGCGCGTCTTCTCCGGGGTGCAGCCCACGGGCGTCCTCCACCTGGGCAGCTACGTCGGGGCGCTGCAGCAGTGGGTCGCCCGCCAGGACGAGCGCGACAACGTCTTCTGCGTCGTGGACCTCCACGCGCTCACGATCCCCGAGGCCGTCGACCCGCGTCGGCTCAAGGAGCGCGTGCGCTCCACCGCCGCGCAGTTCCTGGCCGCGGGCGTGGACCCCGAGAAGAGCGTGATCTTCGTGCAGTCTCACGTGCGCGAGCACTCCGAGCTCTCGTGGCTGCTGTCGTGCGTCACGCCCCTCGGCTGGCTCTACCGGATGACGCAGTTCAAGTCGAAGTCGGAGGGTCGCGAGAGCGTGGGGACGGGCCTCCTCGTCTACCCGGTGCTGCAGGCCGCCGACATCCTGCTCTACGACACCGACGTCGTGCCCGTGGGCGAGGACCAGGTGCAGCACGTGGAGCTGACGCGGGACGTGGCCGCGCGCTTCAACCACCTCTTCGGCGACACCTTCGTCCTGCCCAGGGCCGAGGTGCCCCGAGTGGGCGCGCGGATCATGGGCTTCGACGACCCCACCGTGAAGATGTCGAAGAGCATCGCCGCGGAGCGCCCTGGTCACGCGATAAGCCTGCTCGACGACCCGGACACGGTGCGGCGCGTCGTGATGTCGGCCGTGACCGACTCGGGGCGCGAGCTGCGGTACGAGCACGCCTCGCCCGGCGTGAGGAACCTGCTGACGGTCGCGCACGTCGCCAGCGGCAGGCCCATCGCCGACATCGAGGCGGAGCTGGAGGGCGGCGGCTACGGCACCCTGAAGAGGCTCGTGGTGGAGGCCGTGAACGAGATGCTGGCGCCGCTGCAGCGGCGCTACCGCGAGTACATGGACGACCCGGCCAGCCTCGACGCCGTGCTGCGGGGCGGCGCCGAGCGCGCCCGGTCGCTGGCCGCGCCCACGCTCAGGCGCGCCCAGGACGCCCTGGGGGTCGGCTGACGGGCCGAGTCCTGTTCCTCTTCCTCGACGGGGTGGGCGTCCCGCCGCCCGACGCGGCCGGGAGCCCCGTCCTGGAGGCCCACGCGCCGACCCTCGCCGCGATGCGCGCCGGGGCGCTCGACGCTCCCGCCGTCTACCGCGAGCTCGACGCCACGCTGGGTCACCCCGGCCTGCCGCAGTCGGCCACGGGCCAGACGGCGCTGTTCACGGGCGTGAACGCCGCCGACGCGATGAGCGGCCACTACGGCCCCTGGCCCGGCCCCACCCTGCGCCGCCTCCTCGACGAGGGCAGCGTCTTCGCCGACGCCGTCCGCGCCGGCGGGGCCAGCCTGGCGAACGCCTACCCCCGCGGGTACTTCGCCGCCCGCGAGGGCGGCCGCATCAGGCCCAACGCCGTCGCCTACGCCGCGCTGGCCGCGGGCGTGAGGCAGCGCGGCGAGGCCGACTACGAGGCCGGCGCCGCCGTGCCCTCCGACCTGCACGGCGCCCACCTGGCGCGCGCGGGAGGCCCGCTGGGCCCCGAGGGCTCGGCGCGCGTGCTGAGCGAGCTGGCGGCGGCGCACGCCCTGACGGTCCTCGACGTCTGGCTCACGGACGCCTACGGCCATGCCCAGGACCGCGCCGCCGCCACGGAGCTCCTCGAGCGGCTCGACGTCGCCCTGCGCTTCCTCGTCGCCGACCCGCAGGGAGCCGTCGCTCGCGGCGTCACGCTGGTCGTGACCTCCGACCACGGCAACGTCGAGGACCTCTCGGTCCCCACCCACACGCGCAACCCCGTGCCGCTCCACGCCGTCGGCCCCGGCGCCGACGCCTTCGCGCGGGCCGGCAGCCTGCTCGACGTGGCGCCGGCGATCAGGGACCTGCTGGCGAGCTAGCCGACCTGATCGCGGGGGCGGCCCGCAGCTTCAGAAGCCGAGTATCAGCGCCGCGGCCTCGAACCACGCGGCGGCCAGCAGCAGGACCAGCGCCGCGGGCAGCGTGGAGAGCAGCTTGCGGAAGCCGGACGCCAGGCCGCCGAAACCGCCGCGCCACACCGTGGCCAGCAGCATGCCGCCGCCGGCGACCACTAGGAAGTAGGAGGTCAGCTCGAGGAGCAGCACGACGAGCAGCACCAGGAGCTGCGCCCCGGCGCCGCCGCCGATCATCCCGAACGGCACTCCCTGCACGAAGAACGAGAAGGCGGCGTAGAGGTACGCGGGCACGCCCAGCACCGCGGCCAGGGTGAAGGTCACGGAGAGCGTGACGACGACGAAGTTCTGGTAGAAGGTCACGGCGGCGGCGCGCGGCACGTCGCCGCTGCCGTAGGCCGCCGTGGCGCCCAGCGAGGTGATGGCGCCCTCGACGACCTGCACGATGGCCACGTCACAGGTGTCCGGCAGCGTCGTGCCCGCCAGCACGCCCAGCCCGAACACCGCGTAGAGGCCGAGCACGGTGACCACCACGAGGCGGCGGTGCTCGGTCACGGCGGCGCGCGTCGACGCCAACCAGCGCCGCAGGGGCGAGCCTCGCTGCAGGAGCATGAACGCCACGATCACGGTGACGGCGACGAAGGCGAACGCCGCCGACGGCGTCTGCAGCCACGCCCTCACGCCCGCGGGCTCCGCGGCCGAGCGGAAGCCCACGCGCACCGCCTCCCAACCGTCTGCCGTGGGCGTGAGGCGCACCTCGACGAGGTCGAGCTGGCCGTCCGGCAGCGAGGCGGGGTAGGTGAAGACCCTGTCGTCGCCGTCCTCGGGCGTGGTGCGCTCGACGCGGTCGTCGAGGTTCACGTCGGTGCCCGGCGGCGGCGGCGGTCGGGAGACGATGCCGGGCAGCTCGCGGCAGAGCTGCTCGGCGTCGAGCCCGGCCAGGCGCTCGAGGCTGATGGGCTGCCGTGCCAGCCAGTCGCGCACGGCCTCGTCGGCGGCCTCCTCGGCCGCGGTCGAGGTCGCTCCCGCGGGCGCCGCGTCGCCCGGCGCCGCCGACGGGGCCGCCTCGTCGCCCGCCGCCGCCGGCGCCGCCGCCGGGGCCGCCAGCGATGCCGCCGCGAGGAGCGCGGCCGCGAGCAGCGCTACGAGCCGGGGGACGAGCCTGCGTGACGTGCCTCGGGACATGCTCCAGAGCGCCCTTCCGCGACGGCCAGCCGCTGGGCGACAGCATACAGGCCGTCCGCCGACGTCCGTCCCCGCGGGGGCTCGCGCTAGACTCGGCCTCCGTGAGGTGGAGCGCGAGTTGGGCACTGAACGCCGCCGTGAGGACGGTGCAGGCGGCGTTCCCCGCGCTCGCCGCCCCCGACGACGCGTGGGCGCTGGCACTCCTCGAGCCGGCCGAGCGCCGGCTCTACGCGTCACTGTCGCGGTCGGAGCGCGCCCACGCCGTGAGGGTCGCGCGCTGCCTGGCCTCGCGGCGCCCCGGCACCCCGCGGGAGGCGCTGCGGGCGGCGCTGCTCCACGACGTGGGCAAGGCGGGCAGCAGCGGGCACGTCGTCCACCGCGTCCTCGCCCACCTGCTCCCCGAGCTGGACGTGCCGGCCGAGCCGCGCCTCGACGGCCTGGCCGGCGCCAGGCAGGCGCGCCGCCACCACGCCGCCTACGGTGCCCTCCTGGTCCTGGGCGCCTCAGGCGACGCCAGGGTGGCGTGGCTCGTGAGGCACCACCACGACCCGCGCGGCGACGCCGACGCCGAGCTGATCATGGCCTGCGACGAGGACACGTGAGCGCCACCCCGGCGCTCGACTGGCTCTTCGCCCTGCAGCGGTTCGGCGTGCGCCCCGGCCTCGACAGGGTGAGGGCGCTGCTGGAGGAGACCGGCCTGCCGGAGCCCGGCACGCGCGCGGTGCTCGTGGCCGGCACGAACGGCAAGGGCTCGGTGGCGCGCCTCCTCGCGGACGCGCTGACGGCGGCGGGACGCCGCACCGGCTCCTTCTTCAGCCCCCACCTGGAGCGCGTCGGGGAGCGAGCGCGCGTGGACGGCGAGGAGTCGACGACCGAGGAGATGGAGGTCGCCGTCGCCGCCGTCAGGCCGGCGGCGGAACGGCTCGGCTGCACGTTCTTCGAGGTCGTCACGGCCGCGGCCCTGCACCGCTTCAGGGAGGAGGGCGCGGGCTGGGCGGTCATGGAGGTGGGCCTGGGCGGACGCTTCGACGCCACGAACGCGCTGGAGCCGGTGCTGTCCGTGGTCACGGGCGTCTCCCTCGACCACAGGGCCGTGCTGGGCGACACCGTCGAGGCGATAGCGCGCGAGAAGGCCGGCGTGCTGCGGCCCGGCGTGCCGGCGGTGACCGGAGCGACGGGCGCAGCGCTGGCGACCGTGGAGGCGGAGGCGTCCCGCCTCGGCGCCCCGCTCCTGGCCCTGGGACGCGACTTCGAGGTGGCGGTGGAGAGTGTCGGCTGGGACGGCACCGCGGTGAGGGTGTCGGGGGGCGTGGCCGGCCTCCCCTTGGGGCTGCGCTCGCCCCTGGTGGGCGCGCACCAGGCCCGCAACATCGCCGTGGCGGCCGTCGCCGCGCTGGCGCTGGGCGTGAGCGGCGAGGCGGTGCGCGCGGCCTTCGCGCGCACGAACTGGCCGGGCCGGCTCGAGCGGGTGGCGGCGGACCGCGCCTGGGTGCTCGACGGCGCCCACAACCCCGAGGCCGCCGCGGCGCTCGCGGCGGCGCTCGACGACCTGGGCGAGGAGCCCGCCGCGCTGATCGTGGGCGTCTCGCGCGACAAGGACCTGGCCGGGGTGCTGGCGCCGCTGGTCGGCCGGGCGCCCGTCGTGGTCGCGGCGCGGGCGTCGTCCTCGCCCCGCGCCACGCCGCCCGACGAGCTGGCGGCCGCCGCGCGCCGCGCCGGCGCCGCCGGAGACGTGCGCGAGGCGGACGACGCCGCTGGCGCCCTGCGGCTGGCGCGGGAGCTGACACGCCCGGGCGACACAGTCCTCGTGGCGGGTTCGCTGTTCCTGGTCGGTGAGGTCAGGTCGCTGCTGCGGGGCGCCGCGCCCGAGGGCAGGGAGCGCTGGCAGTGAGGCGCTTCCGCCTCGTCCCGCGGCGGGCCTCGGCGCCGTGGGTGGCCCAGGGGCCCGAGCCTGGCGCCTCCGCGGCTACCGCGTCCCCTGGCGCAGGCCGCGCCGTGCGCGCCACCAGCCGACCGCCAGCCTGAGGAGGCCGACGACGGACATCGCGGCCACCACGGTGGTCGCGAGGAACGTGGCCTCGCGCGGCCAGCCCTGCCGGTCCAGCGCTAGCAGGACCACCGCGGGGAAGAGGACGATCGTGACGAGCATGGCGATGTCGCCGTCGCGCACGAGCAGCAGCAGGGCCACCAGGAGGACCAGGCCGTAGAGCGGCGGGGCCGGGTGCACGACCACCAGGGCGCCGAAGGCCGTGGCCAGGCCCTTGCCGCCGCGGAAGCCCACGTAGGGCGAGAAGCAGTGGCCCGCCACGGCGCCGAGGGCCCCGAGGAGCGAGGCGAGGAGGGCGTCCTGGCCGGGCTCCAGGCCGGCGAGGAGGCCGCCGAGGAACGAGGCCAGGGCCCCCTTGCCGGCGTCGACGAGCAGCACGGCCGCGCCCAGCGCCGGCGCCACGTTGCGGGCCGTGTTCATGGCGCCCATCGAGCCCGAGCCCACGGCGAAGACGTCCTTGCCGCGCGCCTTGGCCAGCAGGTAGGCGGTGGGGAAGCCGCCCAGCAGGTAGCCGAGCGCCAGCGCCACCAGCGGCGCGCTCAAGGCGCCGGGGCCGCGGCGAGCGGGAGCGACGCCAGGCTGTTCAGCTCGCGCACGTGGTAGTCGACGTGGCGGGAGAGCACGCGCCAGTGCAGCTCCCTGGCGCGCGGGGGACGCGACAGGGCCTCCCGCATGGGCGCCTCGACGAGGTCGGCGAGCTCGGCGGCGCCCGCCGCGCCCACGTGGCTGGCGCTGGCGCCGGGCGGGAGCCCGTCCACGGGTCCGCCGCCGAACGCGCAGCGCTCGCACTCGAGGCCGCCGGCCTCCGGGTCGTAGGCGACGAGGGGTCCGGGCGAGCCGCAGCGCGCGCAGCGGCTCACCGTCGGCGCCAGGCCGGCGAGCCCGAGCAGGCGCCAGGAGTAGATGAGCGCCACGTGCTCGGGGTCGTGGTGCTTGACGAGGCCGCGCAGGCCGCTGGCGAGGTACTCGTGGACGCGGTCGCCCAGGTGGACGTCGACGGTGAGGGCGTCCACCAGCTCGGCGAGGAGGTTCGCGTAGGGGTAGACGTCGGGGCGGCTCAGCCCGGGCAGCGCGCCGCCCAGCTGCACCTGGGTGATGAGGGCGAGGTCCTCGTCGCGCTTGCGGTAGTACTGCAGCGTGACGTCGTGGAACAGGCTGAGCTTGCCGAGGTTGCCCCCCGGCAGCTTGCCCTTGCGCGCGACGCCGCGCCACTTGCCCTCCTGCGACAGCAGGGTCACGACGAGGTCACCGCTGGGCAGCGGCTTCCTGCGAATGACGATGCCGTCTGTCACGGTGTAGCGCCGCACAGCACAGTGTACGGCGGCGGTCCGTGGAGCCGCGTGCCGCCCGCGTCGGGCCCGCCGCTCAGGCCGTCTTGGTCTTGCGGCCGCCGCTCCTCGTGGTCTTGCCCTTGACCGTCCGGGTCTTGGACGCTGTCGCCTTCCTCGCCGTCGAGCGCTTGGCCTTCGCTCCGGGCTTCTTCGCCGCGCCCTTGCCTTTGCCGGACGCCCCGCGGCCGCGCTTGGCGCCCCCGCCCTTCGCCGCCGCCTGGGCACGCGCGTCCAGCAGCGCCAGTGCCTGCTCCAGGGTCACCTCGTCGGGAGAGACGTCCTTCGGCAGCGAGGCGTTCAGCTTGCCGCGCTTCACGTAGGGCCCGTAGCGGCCCTCGCGCACGTCGACGACCTCGCCGGTGCGCTCGTCCACGCCCAGCTCGCGCAGCGCCGCCCCGCCTCGCTGCGCCTTGCTGCGCAGCAGCGCTACGGCCTCGGGGAGCGTGACGTCGAGGACGAAGGTGTCCTTGGGCAGCGAGGCGTAGGTGCGCCCGTGACGCACGTAGGGTCCGTAGCGCCCGATGCCGACGTCGACGGCGCCGCCCTCGGGATGCTCGCCCAGCGTCTTGGGCAGGGCGATGAGCGCCACGGCCATCTCCGGCGTGACGTCGTGCGGGGCCACGCCGGGCGGCAGCGACACGCGCTTGGGCTTCTCCGCGCCCTCACCGGTGCCGAGCTGCAGGTAGGGGCCGAAGGGGCCGCGCTTGAGGAGGACGGGGTCGCCTGTCTCCGGGTCCGTGGCGAGGGTGACGTCGCCGAGGTTGCCCTCGCGGAGGTAGCGCGCCAGGTCTTCGCGCGTGAGGTCGGCGGGGGCCACGTCGCCGGGCAGCGAGGCCGTCTTCACCTCGCCGTCGAGCTCGCCCTCTACGTAGGGCCCGTAGCGCCCCACGCGCACGACGTACGGCTCCCACTTGGCGGCCGTGACCGTGGAGATCGCGCGGGCGTCGATGTCCTCCATCGCCCTCTCGACGCGCCTCACGATGCCGTCCTCGCCCAGGTAGAAGTCGTGCAGGTAGGTGTCGCTGGGGCGTTCTCCGGCGGCGATGGCGTCGAGGATCGCCTCCATGCCGGCGGTGAACTCGGTGTCGACGAGGCGCCGGAACTGCCTCTCCAGCAGCGCCGTCGTGGCGAACGCGGTGAACGTGGGGACGAGCTGCTGGCCCACCTTGCGGGCGTAGCCGCGCGTGAGGATCGTGTCGATGATCGACGCGTAGGTGCTCGGGCGCCCGATGCCCTCGGCCTCGAGGACCTTCACGAGGCTGGCGTCGGTGTAGCGCGCCGGCGGCTTCGTCTCGTGGCCGAGCGGCTGCACGTCCAGGCACGAGAGCTCGGTGCCGGCGGCGAGGGGCGGCAGCGGCTGGTCGCGGTCGTCCAGCGCCGCGTCCGGGTCGTCCGAGCCCTCCACGTAGGCCCTGAAGTAGCCGGGGAAGACGACGGTGCGGCCGGAGGCGCGGAAGGCCAGGACAGGCTCGAGCCCCTCCGCCTCGTCCCCCAGGGCGTCCGCCAGGGCGGACGCGTCGGGGAGGCGTGCGGCGATGCGCGCCGTCACGGTCTTCAGCCGCGCCTCCTTCATCTGGGTGGCCACGGTGCGCTTCCAGACGAGGTCGTAGAGGCGGGCCTCCACGCCGCGCAGCCCGTGCTCGTCCGCCGTGCGCATCTCGGTCCCCGCGGGGCGGATGGCCTCGTGCGCCTCCTGCGCGGCCTTGGCGCGCTGGCGGTAGCGCCGCGGGCTCTCGGTGAGGTACGCCTCGCCGTAGCGGCGCCTGATGGCGTCGCGCGCCGCGGTGAGGGCCTCGTTCGAGAGGTGCACCGAGTCGGTGCGCATGTAGGTGATGTAGCCGTTCTCGTAGAGCGACTGCGCGACGCGCATCGTCTCCCGCGCCGAGAGGCCGAGCTTGCGGCTGGCCTCCTGCTGCAGCGTCGACGTCGTGAAGGGCGGGGCGGGGGAGCGTGACTGCTCCTTCTCCTCGACGGCCTGCACGCTCCAGGACGCGCCCTCGGCCGCCCCGGCCAGGCGGCGCGCCGCGGCCTCTGCCAGCAGCACGACGTCCTTCGGTCCCTGCCTGAGCCGGCCGGTGTCGGGGTCGAAGTCGCGTCCCTGCGCCACGCGGCGCTCGCCCACGCCCGTGAGCTCGGCGGTGAACTCGCCGCCCGGCGCCGCGAGCCTCGCCGCCAGGTCCCAGTACGCGCCGGCCACGAAGTCGAGGCGCTCGCGCTCGCGCATGACGAGCAGGCGCACGGCCACGCTCTGCACGCGCCCGGCGGAGAGGCGCGGCGCGATCTTGCGCCACAGCAGGGGGCTCAGCTCGTAGCCGACCAGCCTGTCGAGCACGCGCCTCGTCTCCTGCGCGTCGACGAGGTCCAGGTCTATCTGCCTGGTGTTCTCGAGGGCGTCGCGGATCGCCTGCTCGGTGATCTCGTGGAACACCATCCGCTTCACGGGAACGCGCGGCTCGAGCACCTCGACGAGGTGCCAGCCTATGGACTCGCCCTCGCGGTCCTCGTCGGTCGCGATGTAGACCTCGTCGGCTCCCTTCACCGCGGCCTTGAGGCGGCGCACGACCTCGCGCTTGCCCGGCGCCACTACGTAGACGGGCTTGAAGCCGGCTTCGACGTTCACGCCGAGGCGCGACCAGCGCTCCTTGCGTATCTCCTCGGGGATCTCGGCGGCGGAGGAGGGCAGGTCGCGCACGTGGCCCATGCTGGCCTCGACCTGGTAGCCCGGAGGAAGGAAGCGGCTGATGGTCCGCGCCTTGGTGGGCGACTCGACGATGACTAGACGGTGGCGAGGGCGTGGTTCTGACGAGCTCAGGGGTTCTCCCTCCCGGGAAGCCGGCACATTATACGGGCGCCCCTGCGGCGGTCAAGACGCCGCCGTGAACGTGAGAGAACCCGCATGGGGACGCTGCTATGCGTCGGGGGGACGGGGCCGAGAGCGGCCCTCGGCGGAGCCTTCAGACCGCGCGGCGGTTGCTTATGGCCCGGCCGAGCGTGACCTCGTCGGCGTACTCCAGGTCGCCGCCCACGGGCAGCCCGTAGGCGATGCGGCTCACCGTGATCGGCAGGTCCTCGAGCTGCCTGGCGAGGTAGAGGGCCGTGGCCTCGCCCTCGACGGTGGTGGAGGTGGCCAGCACGACCTCGGAGACCCCGGCGAGGCGGTCCATGAGGGCCGCGACCGTGAGCTCGTCCGGGCCCACGCCGTTCATGGGGCTCAGCGCGCCGTGCAGGACGTGGTAGAGGCCGCGGTACTCGCCGCTCCTCTCGATCGCCAGCACGTCGGCGGGCTGCTCGACGACGCAGACGGTGGCGCGGTCGCGCGTCTCGTCGGTGCAGACGGCGCAGGCCTCCTCGCCCGTGCTCATGACGTTGAAGCACACGGGGCAGCGCGAGAGGCCGCGCTTCGCGTCCATGAGCGCGTCGGCCAGCGCCCGCACGTCCTCCTCGGGGCGGTTGAAGAGGTGGAACGCCAGGCGCTGGGCGCTCTTGGGCCCGATGCCCGGCAGGCGCCCCAGCTCCCGTATCAGCGTGGTCAGCGGGGTGGGGTACCTCATGCCCGCCCGGCCGTCTCGGCGGTCAGAGGAGCCCTCCCAGGCCGGCCATGCCGCCCATCACGGAGCCGAGCTCCTGCTCCTGCAGCTCCTTCGCCCGCCGCTGCGCCTCGGCCACAGCGGCCGTGACGAGGTCCTCGAGCATCTCCACGTCCTCGGGGTCGACGACGCTCCTGTCGATGCGCACGGAAGCGATGGTGCCGTCGCCCTTGGCCACGGCCGTGACCATGCCGGCCCCGGCCGAGCCCTCCACCGTCATCCCCGCCAGGCGCTCCTGGGCCTCGGCCATCTTCTGCTGGGCCCGCTGCGCTTCCTTCATCAGCTTCTGGATGTTCATCGGTCTCCTCGGGCCCGCCGGGGGGCCGCTGCTTCAGCGGTCTTCCGGCGCCGCGGCGCCGAAGTCGAGGCGGTCCTGTCCTTCGTCATCGTATCCCTCGAGGTCAGACTCGGACGCATCGGGGACTGCGTCGGCGGCGGCGCCCTCGTCCCGCGCGGCGCGCGGACGGAACTCGATCACGCGGCCGGGGAAGAGCTGCTGCAGCTGGTCGAGCGAGGACCCCGCGGCGGGCGCGGGTCGGTCGTCGTCCAGGCCGGTTGGCGCCTCGTCGGGAGCGTCGTCCCAGAAGCCCGCCGCCAGGCCTTCGTAGGGCTCGCCCGCGTCGTCCGGGGCGTCGGCCTCCGACGTGCCAGCGGCGGCTGCCGTGGCGACCTGGTCCGTCGGAGCCGGCGCCTCCCCGTGGGTCTCGTCGGTCGGCGCCGCGGGCGCCTCCGCCGGCCGGACGGCGGTCCGTGGCCGACGGGCGGAGCCGCTGCCGCGCGGGCCCCTCAGCTCGACGGTGAGACCGGGCCCGGCGACGCGGGCGATGAGGTCCTCCAGCTCCTGGCGCCTCGACAGCACCTGCTCGTAGTGGAAGCGCCAGCCCTCGCCGAAGCTGACGGTCACGCGGCCGCCGTCCTCGGCGGCCTGCGCCGGCTGCAGCAGCGCCTTGAGCTGCGGCGCGGCGGCCGACCGCACCGCGTGCCAGGAGAACTGGCGCCGCCCGGACGCGGCGGCTGGCGCGGGCATCTGCCCGCGTTCCCCGCGCGCGCGCGCCGGCTGCGCGGCACCGGGGGAGGGGCCCTCGGGCTCGGGTGGGGCCGGGGCCACCGCGGGCTCCGGCGACCCCGCCGCCGCGGACGCCGTGGGCTCCGGCGACCCGTCCGCTGGGGACACCGGGTGTCCCTCTGCCGCGACGGGCTTCCTCTCGGCGGCCCCTGCGCCGCGCGCCGACACGCTCACCCGCGGGTCGGCCCCCGCACCGCGCGCCGGTGCCGTGTCGCGCGAGCCAGGGGGCCGCGCCGTGTCACGCGCGCCGGCGGGCGGAGCCGTCTCCGCCGCGTCCGCCGGCGCCGAGCCGGCTGCCGCCGCCTTGATCAGCGCGACCTCGAGGCCGTAGAGGTCGTCCCGCCGCGTGAACCTCTCCTGCTCCTCGTCGAGCGCGTCGATGAGCGCCACCAGCCGCGAGGCGTCACCGGCGCCGCCGGCCAGGGACGCGTGCAGCAGGTCGCGCAGGGTGCGGCCGAGCTGCTCGGCCACCGTGCGCGGCGCGAAGCCGGCGCGGTAGAGGTCGCCGGCCTGCGGCAGGAGCCCGGCCAGGTCGCCGGCGATCAGGTCGTCGGCGAGGGCGAGGAGGCGCTCGCGGGGCGGCAGCCCGAGGGCGTCCTCGGCGGCCGACGCCGTGATGGGCCCGCCGCCGACCAGCAGGCGCTCGAGCAGCGACTCGGCGTCGCGCATGGCGCCGTCCGCGGCCCTGGCGACGAGCGCCAGCGCCGCCTCCTCGGCCTCGACCCCGGCCTCGGCACAGAGGCGCGTGAGCTTGCCGAGGATCTCGGCGTCGGTCAGGCGCCTGAACCTGAAGTGCTGGCAGCGGGAGAGGATCGTGGGCGGCAGCTTCTCCGGCTCGGTCGTGGCCAGCACGAACATGAGCCCGGGCGGCGGCTCCTCGAGGGTCTTCAGCAGCGCGTTCGCGGCCGGGCGGCTCAGCATGTGGGCCTCGTCGAGGATCCACACGCGCGTGCCGCCGCGCAGGCTCGCCAGGCCCACCCGCTCGCGCAGCGCCCTCACGTCGTCGACGGAGTTGTTCGAGGCCGCGTCCAGCTCGATGACGTCGGGGTGGGCGCCGTCGCGCACCAGGCGGCACGACTCGCACTCTCCGCAGGGGCGCTCGGCGGGGTCCTCGCGCTCGCAGTTCACCGCCATCGCCATGAGGCGCGCCGTGGTCGTCTTGCCCACGCCGCGCGGCCCGGAGAACAGGTAGGCGTGGCCCGTGAGGCCGCGCGCCACGGCGGAGGCCAACACGTCCTTGACGTGCTCCTGACCCACGACCTGGTCGAAGGTGTAGGGCCTGGCGCGCTGGTAGAGGGCAGACATCCCCGCCGGCAGTGTAGCACCGCCCCCCGCGCCGGGCCGGCGCGGGGCTCCCCACGGGTTCGCGTCCTGGTGGGCGTTTCTTCGAGGGCGTGGCGGGTGGCGCCGCGGTCTTGGTGCTAGCATGTCCCGCATGTCCGAGGCGGGCACCAGCGCGGCCGTCGGGGTCGCACTCGGCGGCGGTGCGGCCCGCGGCGTGGCGCACGTGGGCGCCCTGAAGGCGCTCGACGCCGCCGGCGTGACCGTCGCCGGCGTGGCCGGCACCAGCTACGGCGCCGTGATCGCCGCGCTCTACGCGCTGGGGAGCCCGGCCCTCGAGATCGAGCGCACCGTGCGCGCCCAGGACGTCGCCGAGCTGTGGCGGCAGGCCTTCGACCTCGGCCTGCACGAGGGCGGCCTGGTGCGGGGACACAGGTTGTCGCGCTGGCTGGACAGGAAGTTCTTCATGGGCGCCACCTTCGCCGACGCCCGCGTGCCCCTCGCCATCGCCTGCACGGACCTGGCCACGGGCCGCCTGCGGGTGATCGGCTCGGGGTCCATCGCCGACGCCGTCCGGGCCTCCTGCGCACTGCCCGGCGTCTTCGCGCCCGCGCGCCTCGACGGCGAGGTGCTCATCGACGGCGGCCTCGTCGAGACGGTCCCCTTCCGCGCCCTGGAGACGCTGGCCGTGCCGCTGATGATCGGCGTGCACGCCGGCGTCGACGTGAGCCGCTCGCGCTTCGTCAGGGCGGTGCGGCGCCTCGCCGCGTCGCGCCGCGGGCGCGCGTACTACCGGCGCACGGGCGAGCTCGGCGTGCGCGGCGCGGTCAGGCAGTTGGCGCGCGGCCTGGCGATATCGGCGCGCTCCTACAGCCGCCCCGTGCGCGCGCCGCGCGGCGCCTACGTGGTGTCCGTCGACCCCGGCGTCTCGTGGTGGGACTTCCACCGCTCCCCCCAGTCGATAGCCGCGGGGGAGGCGGCCATGAACGCGCTGCTGGCGCGGCTGCGCGCCGAGGGCCGCCTGCCGGAAGGGTCGGGCGCCCCGGGAGCGGTCCGCGCCGTCTGACGTTCCGAGCTCGTCAACGCGACACGGCCTCGGCCACCGGCGTGGCCCGCGCCAGCGCCGCCGCCAGGGCGTAGGCCTGGCCGCGGTCCAGGGGTCCCGGCGGCGGGTCGGCGCGCCAGGCCAGGCCGCTGCCGTGCAGGCCCTCCCAGCCGTCCTGGGCGGGGCAGCGGTCGAGCAGGCAGGCCGCCGCCCTCATCACCGACGCGGCCACGTCCGGCGTGAGGGGGGCGTCGGGCGCGGCTCGCGCCAGCGCGGCGTCCACTATCGACTGGCCGAGGTCAGGCCGCATGTGGAAGCGCGTGGCGACGTTCGACAGCAGGTAGGCGAAGGAGAGCGTGGTGACGGGCGCCCCCAGGCCGGGGTCGTTGGCGTAGCCGGCCGTCGCCAGCCCCCGAGCGACTAGCGTGCGGAACGCGTCGTAGTGGGGGTGGTCCACGGGCCCGGCGGCGCGCCGCGGACGGACGTCGGGCAGGTAGGCGCCGCGATCGGCGAGCCGGGCGCGCACCGCCGCCACGGTGACGGCGTCGAGGGCCGCGGACTGCGGGCCCAGTCCCTCCCGCGCGGCCAGCGCCGCCGCCACGCCGGCCGCCTCCCCCATGGCCATGCCGAAGGGCACGACGCGGGCGCTGGCGAAGGCCACGGGGTCGTAGCCCGCGCTGCGGCCCACCACCCACAGGCCGGAGGGGCCGCCCGCGGGCACCATCATGCACAGGCGCCCGCCGTACATCTCGGGCGCGCCCCAGACGAAGCCCGTGTCGTGCGGCGTCATCGACTGCGCGTCGAGCGGGTAGCCGCCGGCCGCGACGTCCTGGGGCGTCACGCGGTTGTCGAAGACGTCGTCGGCGCTGAGCGTGCAGCGCGCCCTCAGGTGCCGGCTCTCGCGCACGTAGAGGCGCTCGGCGCCGCCGGCGAACGCGGCGCCCTCGAAGCCGGGGACGTGGTCGGCGAGGTAGGCGACGATGCGGGGACCCTCGGCCAGTCCGCGGCTGAGGCCTTCCGCGAGCGAGTCGGGGTCGAGGGGGTCCAGCCCGTAGAGGAGCAGGGCGTTGATGAGCACGGTGCCGTCGTCCTGCAGGCCCACGTTCAGGCCGCGCAGGCGCAGGTCGGGGCGGCTGGGCTGGTAGGCCGCCGGCACGCCCCCGAAGGGTCCCCACACGACGCGGTCCTTGGCCACCGCGTAGTCGCGCCCGCGGGCGCGCACGCCGGCGACCAGCTCCAGCCAGTCGACGCCGGCCACGCGGAGCACCAGCGTGTCGGCCATGCGCTGCCTCACGCCGTACGCCGACCAGCCCACGTCGAAGGCCGCGCCGGCGCTCGCGGCGAGGTCTGCGTCGCCGCTGCCGTCTATGACCTGGTCGGCGCGGACGGTGAAGGCGCGCTCGTCACCGGCCACGAAGGTGAGGCCGGTGACGACGCCAGGGGCCTCCACGACCGGAGCGACGCGGCGCGCCGACCTCACGACCTGGACCCCCGCCTCCTGCAGCAGGCGCTCGAAGGCGTCCTCGGCGACGAGCACGTCGAAGGACTCGCCGCGCCCCACCAGGCGCCACCACCTGTCGAAGAGGCCCAGCTGGTAGTCGCGCGGCTGGGTCTTGAGGTCTAGGACGTTCAGCTCGCCGAGGACGAAGAGGCCGCCCACCCTGTCGTCGGGCGTGACGAGCATCGTCGCGGCGCCCTCCTCGGCCGCCGCGACCGCGGCGGCGATCGCCTCCGGCTCGCTGCCGTACACGACCACGTCCACGCGCACCGTGGTGGCTTCCGCCGCGCCGCCCCCGTACGCCCCGCCCCTTGCCCCCGCGGGCCGGTCCGTGGGCGCCCCCGCTACCGCCGGCGCCCCCGCTCCCGCCGGCGCCCATGACGCCGCCAGGGACCACGCCGCGAGGACGGCCAGGAGCCGCGCGCCCGCCGACACCCGCGGACCGCGCCCCGCGACGGCGTCGCCGCCGACGCGGCGCCTCAAGCCCTGCCTCCGGCCGGCTCCTTGCGCACCAGCTCGGCCAGGACCGCGTCGGCGACCCTGTAGGCGGCGTCCGGGTGGCCGAGGCGCCGCGCGGCTTCGCGCATCGCGTCGAGCCTGTCGCGCTCGGCCAGCAGCCGCCGCAGCTTGAAGGTGAGCGTCGAGAGGGGCTCGACCCTGAGGGCCGCCCCGTTCTCGAGCAGCACGGCGGCGTTCGCCTCCTCCTGCAGGGGGTAGGGGCTCACGAGGAGCAGGGGCAGGCCGGCGGCCAGGGCCTCGCTGCTGGTCAGGCCGCCGGGCTTGGTGAGGACCATGTCGGCGGCGGCCATGCGCACGGGCACGTCGTCCACGTGGCCGTGCACGCGCACGTGCACGGGCCCGTCCGGCTCTACGAACCGCCGCCCCAGGCGCGCCAGGCGCTCGCTGCGGCCGGTGACGACCTCCACGTCGAGGGGCCAGCGCAGGCGCCGGAGCTGCTCGAGCACGCCGGCCAGGTCGTCCTCCTCCAGGCCGCCCGCCATCACGAGGAGGACGTCGCGGTCCTCGTGCAGTCCGAGGCGCCGCCGGGCCTCGTCCCTGCCCGGCAGGCGGGAGAAGGCGGGGTCCACGGGGATGCCCGTGACGCGCACGCGGTACTCGTCCACGCCGGCCGAGACCAGGTGCACCTTCACCTCCTCGATCGCGACGAAGTACCTGGCGATGCCGGGCTGGAGCCACAGGCTGTGGGCGAAGAAGTCGGTGATGACCTCGGCCTGGGGCAGCGGGGCGCGGCGGCGCATGCGGCCCGCCATCACCTCGGGACCCAGGAAGTGCGTGTGCACCAGCGCCCGAGGGGCGAAGCGGTCGATGATGCGGGGCAGCTCGTAGGCCAGCATGCGCACCACCCGCGCCCGCAGGCGCCTCTGCAGCGACAGCGCCTCGGTGGGGCGCCTGTCCATGCGGCGTCCGACCCACTCGACGAGGTCGGGGACGCTGCGGACGAGGTCGAAGTAGGCCTGGCGATAGAGGCGCCTGAAGGGCGCCGCCGTGTGCTCGAGGAGGTCGACGTGGCGGGCCTCCGCACCGCGCTCCAGCAGCGCGGACTCGACGGCCCTGGCGCTGGCGACGTGGCCTCCGCCGATCGAAGCCGACAGCACCAGCACGCGCTCGCCCGACGCAGGCACCAGGCCAGCATAGCGGCATGAGCCTCTCAGACGGCCGGTGTTAGCATGCGGCGCGGAGGTCGCATGCGCGCTCGTACCCTGCTCTGTCTCTCTGCCCTGGCCCTCGTGCTGGTCGCGTGCGAGCCGGGAGCGCAGCGCACCGCCTCCGACCTGTTCCTCTACGGCGACGAGGCCAGGCGCCTGACCTTCTTCTACGGCGGGCCGGGCGAGCTGGCCTACGACGGCGGCACCCTGGAGCTCGAGGACGCCCCGGCCGGCGACGACCGCCGCGCCGGTGACGTCAGCGTGCCCAGCTCCCTGCTGGTGAACGGCGGGCCGTACCTGGAAGAGCCGCTCGAGCCGCTCGACGAGCCTCCCGCCACCGTGGACCGCATACCGCTGACGACGGACCTGCAGCTCACGATCCACGCGGACGTGGGCGAGGTCGTCTACTACGACGGCAGCAGCTACCTCACGCTGGTGCTCGACGGCTCGCCGGGCGTGACGCAGCGCGTGGTGCCGCGACCGCGCCTCAACGAGCTCCGCGGCTTGGGCCAGCTCACGAACGAGGAGGCCGACGCCCTGGCCGCCGCGCTCGAGCAGCGCGGGCCCTTCGTGCTCGTGGAGCTGGAGGAGTCCGGGCTGCCTGCCCACCCCATCGACGGCCTCGCCGAGCAGCGCCGCACAGGGCTCTACGTGCAGTCGCAGATAGGCACCGACGAGGGCGCCTACCGCCCCGCGCCGCAGCAGCTCACCTGGGAGACCGTGGCCAGCGGCACGCAGGCCACGGGCGTGCCGGCCCCGCGCTTCGAGATCCTCTCGAGCAGGCAGCAGCTCGTCTCGTTCTGGTCGCGGGTGCACGCCAGCCAGCTCCAGCCGCCGCCGCTCCCCGACGCCGACTTCTCGCGTGAGACGCTGGTGGCGATCTTCCAGGGCCAGCAGCCCACGGGCGGCTACGCGGTCCAGGTCCGCCGCGTCTCCGAGGAGGAGGGCGAGCTCTACGTGGACGTGGAGTTCGTGAGGCCGGCCGCCGGCTCGGTCACCACGCAGGCGGTGACGAGCCCGTGGGCGCTCGTGCGCGTGCTGCGCGGCGGCTACCCGGTGGCGTGGGTCAGGGACGTCTCCGACGGCACGCTGCTGGGCGTGGCCCGCCGCACCGAGTGACGGGGAAGCCCGCGGAGCGGTCGCCGGCTCCCCTCAGGTCAGCTCGGCCGGCATGAACAGGCGCCGGTACTCGTCGTTCGCGTAGCGGTCCGTCATGCCGGAGAGGTAGTCGGCCAGGGCCCTGTCTATGCCGTCCTGCTCGGCTTGTCGCTGCACCTCGGGCGGCAGCATCGCCGACGTCTCGCGGTAGGCGCCGAACAGGCGCTCGAGGATCAGCCGCGCCTTGCGCGACATGCGTATGAGCGTGTAGTGGAAGTAGAAGTTCTCGTAGAGGAAGGACTTGAGCTCCCGCAGCCGCGCGGCCATCTCCGCCGACGGCCCCAGCAGCTTCTCGTGGTAGCCCCGCACGTCCGCCAGCGTCCTCACGCCGGCGTCCTCCAGGCGCGCGTTCGTGGCGGTGACGACGTCGGTGATCACGTCGCCGAGCAGCTCGCGCTGCAGCGTGTACCTGTCGTACTTCGTGAAGGTGGCGGGATCCATGCCCAGGCGCCGCATCAGCTCGCCCACCAGGGGCACCTCCCGGATCTGCTGCGGCGTGAGGTGCCCGGAGCGCAGGCCGTCGTCGAGGTCGTGGGCGTTGTAGGCGACCTCGTCGGCGACGTTCACGACCTGCGCCTCCAGCGACGGCTGGGCGTCCGGCTCCCAGCGGGGGTCAGGGACGTCGTACTCGGTCTCGTGTTTCATGATGCCCTCGAGCGTCTCCCAGGTCAGGTTCAGGCCGGGGAAGCCCGGGTAGCGCCGCTCGAGCTGCGTGACGATGCGCAGGCTCTGGCGGTTGTGGTCGAAGCCGCCGCTGCCCTCCATGAGGTCGTTCAGGGCCTTCTCGCCGGAGTGCCCGAAGGGCGGGTGCCCCAGGTCGTGCGCCAGGGCTATCGTCTCGGCCAGGTCCTCGTTGAGGCCCAGGGCGCGGGCGATGCTGGTGGCCACCTGCGCGACCTCCAGCGTGTGGGTCAGGCGCGTGCGGTAGTAGTCGCCCTCGTAGTTCACGAACACCTGTGTCTTGTACTCCAGGCGCCGGAACGCGCTGGTGTGGAGCACGCGGTCCCTGTCCTTCTGGAACGCCGTGCGGTAGGCGCTCTCCGGTTCGGGATGGATGCGTCCGCGGGACTCGACGGCGAGGCAGGCGTAGGGCGCCAGCGTCGCCCTCTCGTTCCGCTCGAGCTGCTCCCTGGTCACCAGCATGGCGGCTGGTATGGTACCACCGCATGGACCTGTCCCGGGCGTTGGCCGTGTGCCTCGAAGCCGTCCACGACGCTGGTCTCCTCACGCTCGGGTACTTCGGCAGGGCCGTCGAGGCGCGCTTCAAGGGCGACCACACCCCCGTCACCGAGGCCGACGTCAGGGCGGAGGAGCTCATCCGTTCCCGCCTGGAGGCGGCGTTCCCCGACCACGGCGTCGTGGGCGAGGAGCACGGCGTCACCAACGACGGCGCCGCGTGGCGCTGGTACGTCGACCCGATCGACGGCACGAAGTCGTTCGTGCGCGGGGTGCCGCTCTACGGCGTCCTGCTCGCGCTCGAGGCGGAGGGCGACGTCGTCGTGGGCGCGGCCGAGTTCCCCGCGCTGGGCGAGACCCTCTACGCCGTCGCGGGGGGCGGCGCCTACCTGAACGGGCGCCCCGTGCGGGTGAGGGAGACCGCGTCGCTGGCCGACGCGCTCGTCTCGTTCACCGACGCCTACGCCTTCGAGCGCGCCGGCCTCGGCGCTGCCTGGCGCCGGCTGATGGCCGCCGCCTACCACAGGCCCGGCTGGGGCGACGCCTACGGGCACGCTTGCGTGGCCACCGGCCGCGCCGAGGTCATGATCGACCCGGTGCTGGCCCCGCATGACGCCGGGCCGTTCGGCGTCATACTCCGCGAGGCCGGCGGCTACTTCGGTGACCTGCTCGGCAACGAGGGCATCCACGGCGGCTCCGGCCTGTCCTGCACGCGCGCCCTGCTGCCCCGGGTGCTCGAGCTGCTGAACGGCGCCGGCGACGCACCGGAAGTATCGTGAGGCGCGTGGAGCTGACCCTCAGGCGCAGCACGCCGACGACGTGGGTGGGGCGCGTGCCCATCGGCAGCGGACACCCCGTCGTGGTCCAGAGCATGACGAACACGGACACGGCGGACGCCGCCGCGACGGCGCGGCAGGTCCTCGACCTGTGGCGCGCCGGCAGCGAGATCGTGCGGATGACCGTGAACAACGACGCCGCCGCGCGAGCCGTGCCGGAGATCAGGCGCCGGCTGCTCGACGCCGGCGCGGACGTGCCGCTCGTGGGCGACTTCCACTTCAACGGGCACAGGCTGCTCGTGGAGCACCCCGACATGGCCGCGGCGCTCGACAAGTACCGCGTGAACCCCGGGAACGTCGGGCCCAAGCGTCGCCACGACGAGAACTTCGCGACGATCGTCGACGTCGCGCTGCACCACGGCAAGCCGCTGCGCATCGGCGTGAACTGGGGCTCGCTCGACCAGGAGCTCCTCACGGCGATGATGGACGAGAACGCCCGCCGCGCCGAGCCCGCGGACGCCCGCGAGGTGCTCGTCGAGGCGATGGTGAGGAGCGCCCTCGTCAGCGCCGAGCTGGCCGAGGCGCGCGGCCTGCCCCACGACCGCATCGTCCTCAGCGCCAAGGTCTCCGGCGTGCGCGACCTCTGGGACGTCTACCGCCGGCTCGCCGCGCGCTGCGACTACCCGCTGCACCTGGGCCTCACCGAGGCGGGCATGGGCGTGCGTGGCGCCGTGGCCAGCACCGCCGCCCTCACGCCGCTGCTCACCGAGGGCATCGGCGACACGATACGCGTCTCGCTCACTCCCGACCCGGGCGCGCCGCGGGAGCGCGAGGTGGAGGTGGCCCAGGAGGTGCTGCAGGCCCTCGACCTGAGGCGCTACGCCCCCAGCGTCACGGCCTGCCCTGGCTGCGGGCGCACCACGAGCACGCTGTTCCAGGAGCTGGCGCGCGACGTCCAGGCCTACCTCAAGGCGCGGATGCCGAGGTGGCGGGAGCGCTACCCGGGCGTCGAGGGCCTGCGCGTGGCCGTGATGGGCTGCGTCGTGAACGGGCCCGGCGAGTCCAAGCACGCCGACATCGGCATCAGCCTGCCCGGCACGGGCGAGTCGCCGCGCGCGCCCGTCTACCAGGACGGCCGGTTGGTGGCCACGCTCCAGGGGGAGGAGATCGTGCCGCGCTTCACCGCGATGCTCGAGGATTACGTCAGGCGGCGCTTCGGCGCGCGTGACGGCGAGGAGCCCGTGACCGCGCGCGACGACGGGGCGCCCCTGTGAAGGTCTACACCCGCACCGGCGACGACGGCACCACGGCGCTCTTCGGCGGCGGGCGCGTGCCCAAGGACGACCCTCGCGTCGCGGCCTACGGTGCCGTGGACGAGGCGAACTCCGCTCTCGGCCTGGCGCGCGCCGCCCTGGCCGCCGCGCCGGACGGCTCGCCGCTGCGCGACCTCGACGACGACCTGCAGGCGCTGCAGTCGCTGCTCTTCGACCTCGGCGCCGACCTGGCCACGCCCCTCGACGCGAAGACCCGGTCCTACGTGACGCCCGTCGACGCCGGGGACGTCGAGCGCCTCGAGGGGCTCATCGACGCCTACAGCGAGGAGCTGCCGCCCCTGACGAGCTTCGTGCTGCCGGCCGGAACACCGGCCGCGGCCGCGCTGCACCTGGCGCGGTCCGTGGTGCGCCGGGCGGAGCGCGACACCCTGACGCTGTCGCGCCGCGAGGCGCTGAACCCGCAGGCCCTGGTGGTCCTCAACCGGCTCTCCGACCTGCTCTTCACGCTGGCCAGGGTCGCGAACGTGCGCGCCGGCGCGCCCGAGGTCAGGTGGGCGCCGCGCCGCTGAG
>JBIQHQ010000001.1:144829-216853 GCA_044508445.1 Deinococcaceae bacterium | reverse complement strand
GGCGCGCCGGCCGCTGAGCCGTCAGGGCGCGCGGTCCGCGGCGAGGCCGCGGCACAGGCGCCCCGGCAGGCCCGGTCCGCGGTAGACGAACGCCGTGTACACCTGCACCAGCGCCGCCCCGGCCGCCAGGCGCTCCGCGACGTCCCGCTCGTCCCACACGCCGCCCACCGACACCACCGGCAGGCGCGTCGCCCCCGTCAGGGCGCGCAGCGCCGCCAGCGCGAGGGGCGCCAGGGGGCGCCCGGAGAGGCCGCCCGGCTCCGCGGCCTGGGGCGAGCGCAGGGCCGGCCGCGAGGTCGTCGTGTTCACCGCGACGATGCCGGCGGCGCCCTCCTCCTCGGCGGCGCGGGCGGCGGCGACCAGCTCGTCGGGGCGCAGGTCGGGCGCGAGCTTCACCAGCAGGGGCCTCTCGCCGCGCTCCCGCGCGACGCCGCGCGCGGCGCGGAGGACGGCCCTCAGGGGCCCCGTCGCCTGTAGGTCCCGCAGGCCCGGGGTGTTCGGCGAGGAGACGTTGAGCACCAGGTAGTCGGCGACGTCCCACACCTCCCGCAGCGCCCTGGCGTAGTCCTGCGGCGCGTCCTCGTCCGGCACGGCGCGCGACCTGCCCACGTTCACGCCCACGGGCGGCAGCCAGTCGCCGTGCGCCTCCCTCGCGCGCCTCAGCCGCCCGGCCAGCGCGCCGGCGCCGCGGTTGTTGAAGCCCATGCGGTTGATCAGCGCGTCGTCCTCGGCGAGGCGGTAGAGCCGCGGGCGCGGGTTGCCCGGCTGCGGGAGGTGGGTGACGGTGCCCACCTCGAGGAAGCCGAAGCCCAACGCGGCCAGCGCTGGCACCGCCACGCCGTCCTTGTCGAGGCCGGCGGCCAGGCCCACGGGGTTGGGGAAGGTCAGGCCGAAGGCGCGCGTGCGCAGCGCCGGGTCGCGGGCGCTCGGCGCGAGGGCGCCCAGGGCGCGCAGCGCCGCGCGCGAGCGCGAGGCCAGCGCCAGGCCGCGCAGCGTCAGCTCGTGCGCGCGCTCCGGGTCGAGGCGGAACAGCGCCGGACGCGCCAGACCGTAGAGGTCCACGACCTCAGCCGCGGCGTGGCTGCGTGGGCCTGATCTCGACCTTGCTGGGCAGCGTCCTGTGCGGCATGCGGTAGAGGTAGAGCACGGTGGCGGCTATGTCGGCGGGCTGGATCTTCCAGGCGTCGGCCTCCGACACCTCGCGGTCGTTGAAGCCCGTGGCCACCGACCCCGGCAGTACCGTGCTGACCCGCACGCCGCGGTCGCGCAGGTCGAGCATCGCCGCCTGCGTGAAGCCCACGAGGCCGAACTTGCTGGCGTTGTAGGCGGCGCCGCCCGCGAAGAAGTTGATGCCGGCGAGGCTGGCGATCGTGACGATCATGCCGCGCGTGCGCAGCAGGGCGGGCACGGCGGCCTTGAAGCCGTAGAAGACGCCCGTGAGGTTCGTGTCGATGACGCGCGACCACTGCTCGGGCTCGAGCTCGTCGACGGGCCCGAAGACCCCGATGCCGGCGTTGGCCACGAACAGGTCGAGGCGGCCGAGCTCGGTCACGACGCGCTGGACGGCCGCCTGCTGGGCGGGGAGGTCCCTGACGTCGAAGGGCACCGCCAGGACGCGCCCCGGGTGGTCGCGCGCGAGGCGCTCCGCCACCGTCGCGAGCCTGCTCGCGTCGCGCCCGTTGAGCGCCACCGCCATGCCCTCGGCCAGCAGCGCCTCGGCGATGGCCAGGCCGATCCCGCGGCTGGCGCCCGTGACGAGGGCGACCTCCTGGACGTCGTTCCCGGGGGCGGAGCGTGGCATGCCGAAGGCTATCACGGCCCTGTTAGACTCGCCCACGTGCTGCTGCGCCTGACGCTGATCCGGCACGCTCTCACGGACTGGAACGCGTCAGGACGGTTCCAGGGCGTCGCCGACGTGGAGCTGAACCGCGAGGGCCGAGAGCAGGCCCGTCGCCTGGCCGCCTACGTCGCCCGGCTGGAGCCCGACGCCGAGGTGTACTCGAGCCCCCTCAAGCGCGCCGTGGAGACCGCTGCGATCGCGTTCCCCGGTCGGGAGCTGAGGCTGGACGCGCGGCTCAAGGAGATCGACTTCGGCGAGTTCGAGGGCCGGACGCAGGCCGAGAACGAGCGGCACCCCGGCTGGGCCGCCTGGAGCCTCGACCCCTACGCCCGCCGCGCGCCGGGCGGCGAGTCGTACGCGATGCTCAGGGAGCGCGCCGTGGCCTGGATGGAGGAGGTGGTGGCCTCCAGCTCGCCGCACGTGGTGGCGGTCACGCACTCCGGCACGATCCAGATGCTGCTGGCGCACGTGCTCGGCGTGGAGCAGGTCAGGTGGCGCAAGCGCATCTACCTCCGGCACGCCAGCGTGAGCCGCGTGCTCTTCAGGGGCGAGGAGGTGCTGGTGGAGCGCGTCAACGACACCCGCCACCTCGTCAGCGAGGGCGGCGACCCCTTCCTGGACTGAAGACCTGCGCGGCGCCGCTCGAGCGTACGCCGCTGTCGGCGAGAAGAGCCCGCCGGCGGCGCGCTACTCCTGCCGCGCCCCGGCCTCGCCCCGCGCCGGGCGAGCGCGGGCCGGCGCCGCGCGCGGCGCCCGCCTGGCCGCCAGCGCGCCCAACAGGGCCAGCACGCCGGTGGCGCCCACCAGCGCGCCCACCGTCAGCTCCAACCAGTTCGCGAGCAGGAGCTCCCAGGCCCTCTCCAGCAGCGGACCGCCGCCGACGTTCACGCGCAGCACCGAGAACAGCTCGGCGCGGGCGGCCTCCGCCTGCTCCGGCGTGAGGCCGAGGTTCGGCATCTGGCGCGACGGGTCGTCGAACCGGGGCTCGAGCAGCATGTTCTTCAGCCACACGTAGGTGCGCTGCCGGCCCGAGGCGGCCAGCACCTGGGCGCGGGCCGGGTTCGCGTCGGCGTAGGGGTCCTGCGGGTCGGCCAGCATGGCTCGCAGGCGCTCCTCGTAGGGACGCGAGTTCAGCGACGGGGTGATGCGGTAGTTGAACCCGAACTGGTCGAGGGTCGGGCCTATGCCGCCGCCCACGCCGGCGATCTCGTGGCAGCCGGTGCAGCCGAGGTCGTCCAGCACCGAGAGGCGGGCCCGCCTCGTCAGGCCCCAGGTGGGCTTGGCGGTCACGGGGTGCGCGTGCTCCTCGTCGTAGTACAGGCGCAGCACGACGCCGCCGAGTCCGGCCAGGGGGACCATCGGCGTGACGTAGAGGCCGTCGGGTCCCACCGCGACGCCGGCGAAGTGCTGGGAGTTGGGGGCGCCCAACGACTGCACCAGGTACCGGGGCGGCGTGGCGACCATGCCGGCCTCCGCCGCGCCGCCGAAGTAGGCCACGCCGCCCGGCACGTTCGTCGACCCGAACCCGGCGGCGACGTAGTGGCCGCCCCAGCCCGGTTCCATGAAGGGTGCGCCCGGCGGCACCCAGACGAGCTGGACGGGGGAGAAGGGCTCGGCGAAGACGAGCTCGGCGCGGGCCGCCAGGCCGTCGTCGGAACCCGACCAGAGGTGGTCGAGGCCGCGCGTGACGGGCAGGAACCTGTCGATGTCGACGCCGTTCTCCGCCGCCACCAGGCGCTCGCCGTCGTGGGCCAGCGCGAACGGGTTGCGGAACCCCTTGGCGTAGACGTAGGCGGCGGGTCCCGTGGCGCCGAAGGGGGGCTCGGGACAGGGGCCGCCGTCGAGGTCCATGCACAGGACCTTGCCGAGCAGCACGTCCGGACGGGAGGCCGTGGCGGGGTTCCCCCCGTCGCCCACGCCCACGTACAGTCGGTCGTCCACGACGACGCAGTCGCCGACCTGATGGGCCGGCGCCGACTGGAACTCCGCCAGCAGCGGCAGGAGCTCGGTGGAGCCCGTGGCCTCGAGCCCGTAGGTGCGGGGCGCGCTGGTGAACCTGACGATGCGGTTCCTGATGATGCCGCCCTCGTCCGGGTCGGTGAACGTCGCGAAGAGGTAGCCGCGCTCCGGCGCCAGGCAGAGGCCCGCCAGGCCCTGCTGGCTGGCGCCGTCGAGGCCCACGTCCTGGGCACCGTAGGTGGGCACCGTGGCGAAGGTGTGCACCTCGCCGGAGCGGGTGACGACCTTCACGTCGCCTCTCAGCTCGGCCACGAAGTAGAAGGGCGCCGCGGGGTCGTCGGCGGCGTCGGGGATGAACTCGATGGCCGTGGGGAGCGTCAGGCCGCTGGCGTGCACCTCCAGGGCGTAGCCGTGGGCGGTGCCCAGCTGGTCGAGGGGTCCTGGTCCCGGCGCGCCCGCCGCCGGGGACGTCGCCGCGGCCAGGGCCGCGACAGCGAGCCAGGAGGCTGCCACCGGCGCCCGGCGCCGGGAGCGTCGGCTCTCGCCTGACACGCAGGGACCGTAGCACGTCACCGGTCCCGGCGCGGGACGGCCGGGTCGGAGGAGGCGAGGGCCAGTGGTACGCTCGCGGCGTGGTCGTCGCGGCCAGGGGGCGGGAGCGGGCGTCCGAGGACCTGCCCGGGTCCTACGTGGTGGTCCTGCCCGGGTTCACGGGCAGCGTGAGCGAGCTGGCGCACGCGCTCCGCTCGCGGTCGCTGACGCCGGCCGACGTCGACCTCTACCGGCTCGTGCGGGGCTACCTCGACTACTTCGACGCGGCGGCGGCGCGCGACCTCGAGCTGGCCACCGAGGCGCTGCCCCGCGTGGCGCAGGTGGTGGAGCTCAAGCTCAGGCTGCTGCTGCCGCGGCAGGGCGAGCGTCCGGCGGAGGAGAGCGAGGAGCTGGCGCTGGAGGAGGCGCTCGAGGCCGTGGCGCTCCTCGAGGAGCTGGAGCACGCCATCGACTTCCTCAGGCGGCGCCGCGAGGAGCGGCGCCTCGTCCTGCCGGCCCGCGCGACGCGGCCCCCCTACGCCAGGCCGCCCCGGCCGCTGCGGGCCTCGAAGGACGACCTGGCGCGGCTGGCCGGGCGCTACCGCCTGGGCGGCTACTTCGAGATCGCCCTGCCCGGCGCCACCGTCGCCAGCGTCGCCGCGGAGCTGGCCAGGAGGCTGAGGCGGGCGGCCAGGGGGCTCTTGTTCGCCCTGCTCGGCGCCGAGGACTGGCGGTCGCGCACACTGGCGTTCGCGGCGATGCTCGAGCTCGTCAGGCAGGGGACCGTGAGGGCGACGCAGGACGAGCCGTACGGGCCCATCGAGGTGGCCTACGCCGGCGAGCCGGAGCGCGAGCCCGCCGAGGAGACCGTGGCGTAGGCGTAGGCATAGGCCGGCCGGAAGCCGAACCGCTCGTAGAGGGCCACGGCGGGAGCGTTCGCCGACGCGACCTGCAGGTAGGCGACGTCGGCGCCGGACCCCCGGCCCCAGGCGAGCAGCGAGCGCACGACGGCCGAGGCCACGCCGCGGCGGCGCTGCTCCGTCACCGTCAGGACGTCGAAGACGCCGAGCGCGCCGTCGACGACCACGCCCAGGCCCAGGCCCGCGACCGCGCCGTCCACCGCGGCCACGGCGAAGCGGCGCGGCGCCGGTGCCGCCGCGGCCAGGGCCAGGCGCGCCGCGCCCTCGGCCCGTGAGTGGTGCGCCAGGAAGCCCGCGGACCAGGCGGGCGGGGCGTGCTCGTGGAGGCGCACGTCGAGGGCGGCGCCGGTGTCGCCGGTCCCGTCGCTCGCCGGGCCGTCGACCGCCGCCGCCGCGTCTCCGGCCGCGGGTGCCCTCACGGGCTCGCGGAGGCCGCGGACCATGACCGACACGGACCCGCGGGTCTCGCGCAGGCCGGGTGCGGCCAGGAGCCGAGCGGGGGCCAGCGGCGTGAGGCGCAGGAGCGGCGGCAGGCCGCGAGCGGCGTAGGCGGACGCGACGTCGTCCGCGGGCGCCAACGCGGCCGCGTCGGCCTCCGGCGACACGCAGGCCGACGCCACGCGGCCCACCAGGCCGCCGGCACCCCAGCGGCAGACCCAGCCGCCCACCTCCCACTCGCTCTCGGCGGGGACCGCGAGCAGGGAGGCCCGCTCGAGCCGACGCACCAGCGCCAGGTCGGCGGGTGCCGACAGGTGTGACCACCGAGTGGTCACGCCGCGGCCTTGGCCTCCTTCTTGCGCAGGCCGGGGTCGAGGACGCGCTTGCGCAGCCGCAGCGACCGCGGCGTCACCTCGAGCAGCTCGTCGTCGGCGAGGTACTCCAGCGCCTCCTCGAGGGTGAGCCGCCGCGCCGGCGTGAGTATCAGGTTCTCGTCGGAGGCGGCGGCGCGGACGTTCGTGAGCTTCTTGTTCTTCGTGACGTTCACGTTCAGGTCGCCCTGGCGCGAGTTGGCGCCCACGATCATGCCCACGTAGACCTCGGTGCCCGGCGTGATGAAGAAGGTGCCGCGGTCCTCGAGCTTGTAGAGCGAGTAGGCGAAGGCCTCGCCCGGCTCCATGGCCACGAGCGAGCCGTGCCCGCGCGTGCGCAGCTCGCCGGCGTAGGGCTCGTAGCCGTCGAAGACGTGCGAGAGCAGCCCCTCGCCCTGCGTCAACGAGAGGAAGACGGTGCGGAAGCCGAACAGCCCGCGGCTAGGCACGCGGAACTCCAGTCGGGCGCGGGACTCGCCCGGGTCCATCGCGGTGAGGGCGCCCTTGCGCTCCGCCAGCGCCTGCACCACCGCTCCCATGGCGGCCACGGGCACGTCGGCCACGACGCGCTCGTACGGCTCCAGGCGCCGGCCGCCCTCCTCCCGCATGATCACCTCGGGCCGGCTGACGCTGAACTCGTAGCCCTCGCGCCTCATGCTCTCGATGAGTATCGAGAGGTGCAGCTCGCCGCGTCCGGCGACGCGGTAGCGCTCGCCGCCCAGCGGCTCGACGCGCAGCGCCACGTTCGTGAGCAGCTCCCGCTCCAGGCGGTCGGCGAGGTGCCGGCTCGTGACGTAGGTGCCCTCGCGCCCGGCGAAGGGGCTGGTGTTGGGGCTGAAGGTGACGGCCACGGTGGGCTCGTCGATCGCGGGCGTGGGCAGGGTCTCCACGTCCTCCGGCGAGGAGACGGTGTCGCCGATGGTCACGTCCTCGAGGCCGGAGATCACGACGATGTCGCCGGGTTCCGCCCTGGCGGTCTCCACGCGCTCGAGCCCCAGGTGCGTGTAGACCTTCGTGACGCGGGCACGCGCCACGTCCTTGCCCCGGCCCGTCAGCGCCACGGGGTCGCCGGCGCTGACGCCGCCGCGCAGCACGCGCCCCAGCGCCAGTCGGCCCAGGTAGTCGGAGTAGTCGAGGTTCGCGACCTGCAGCAGGAACGGCGCGTCCGGGTCGCCCGTGGCGGCGGGCACGTGCGCCGCGATCGTCTCGAACAGGGCCACGAGGTCGCCCGCCGGCTCGTCGCCGTCGTGCCACGCCCGCCCCTCCCGCGCGATCGCGTGGAGTACCGGGAAGTCGAGCTGGTCGTCGTCGGCGCCCAGCTCGACCATGAGGTCGAAGGTCATGTTCACGACCTCGTCCGGCCTGGCGTCCTGGCGGTCGACCTTGTTGACGACGACGATGGGCCTGAGGCCCCGCGCGAGCGCCTTCCTCAGCACGAAGCGGGTCTGGGGCATGGGGCCCTCGGCGGCGTCGACGAGCAGGAGGGCCCCGTCGACCATCGTGAGGGCGCGCTCGACCTCGCCGCCGAAGTCGGCATGGCCGGGCGTGTCGACGATGTTGATCTTCGAGCCGCGCCACAGCACGGCGGTGTTCTTGGCGAGGATCGTGATGCCGCGCTCGCGCTCGATGTCCACCGAGTCCATGACCCGCTCCGGCACCTGCTGGTTGGCGCGGAAGACGTTCGACTGGCGCAGCATGCCGTCTACGAGGGTCGTCTTGCCGTGGTCGACGTGCGCGATAATGGCGACGTTGCGGTAGTCCATGTGCTCCAAGGGGCCGGCGCAGACGCGGCCGGCGCGACGGAGGAGTATAGCGGCAAGGGCGGCGTGCGCGTGGTAGCCTCGCCGGCATGTCGCGCGCGGCGGCCGGTCCGGTCCGAGGCGACGGGGCCGAGAGCGTGCGGGACATGTTCTCCCGCATCGCTCCCACCTACGACCTTCTCAACACGATGCTGAGCCTGGGGCTCGACGAGCGCTGGCGGCGCGAGGCCGCGGAGGCGGCCGTGGGGGGCGGCGCGCGGCGCGTCCTCGACGTGGCCACCGGCACCGGCAGGCTGGCCTTCGCCGTCAAGGCGGCGTGCCCGGACTGCGCGGTGACGGGGGTGGACTTCGCGCCGCCGATGCTGGACCTGGCCCGTGAGGCCGCGGCGCGGCGGGGCCTCGACGTGGGGTTCGTCGAGGCCGACGGCACGGCGCTGCCGTTCGCGGACGCGTCGTTCGACGCCGTCACGATCGGCTACGGGCTCAGGAACTTCGCCGACGTCGACGCCGGCCTGCGCGAGTTCAGGCGCGTGCTGCGGCCGGGCGGACGCCTGGTCGTGCTCGAGTTCCCGCCGCCCCCGGGGGGCCCTCTGGGCCGCGCGTTCCGGCTCTACTTCGAGCGGGTGCTGCCCTTCGTGGGCGGCGTCGTCTCGGGCAGCCGCGGCGCCTACGCCTACCTGCCGCGGACCGTGAAGGCGTTCCTCGACCCGGAGGGACTGAAGGATCGCATGGCGGCGGCCGGCTTCGCCGAGGTGTACTACAGGCTGCAGACCTTCGGGGTCTCCGCCGTCCACGTCGGCGCGGTACCCTCGGGCCCGCACGGAGGCTGGGAGAGAGCATGACGACGAGGCGAGACGCCCTGCTCGAGGCGGGCGGCATCGAGATCAACACCGACGGCGAGCTGCTGGGCATCGGCACGGGGGGCGACCTCTTCGACGCGCACGACAAGCGCTTCGGCCTGGCGATAAGCCACTTCAAGAACGCCGTGCGCGGCCGCGCCTACGACAACGAGTCGATAGCGCTGCGCGTGGGGCGCGCCGGCTACTACGCGCAGTCGAAGCGGTTCCCGCTGGCGTTCTTCGGCGACTCGGCGCGGCCGGACGTGAAGGTGATAGACGCCTCGGAGGCGCGCTCCGTGGTGTGGGAGGCCGTGGCGCACTACCGCGCAGACGAGGCCCAGTCGCTCGTCTGCGTCTACTCGACCGACGACGAGCCCGACGTCTTCCTCGGCTACAAGGCCAGGGGCGGCATCGAGTACGAGTACGGCGTGCTGAAAGCCGACGTGCCGGTGCACCTGAGGGCCACCTTCGCCGCCGACGAGGTCGTGCCCGTGCTCGGCGCGCGGAGCGGCGTCCTCGTCTACCAGCGCACGAGGAACGGCGAGCACGTGCTGCTGCGGGCGCGCGGACGCCGCACGCCGCTGCTGCGCGGCGACGTCCTGGGCTGAGGAGGGCGCGTCCTTCGTGCGGCGCGCGCAGCCGTGAGCCGGGCGCCCGGCGTCGTGGTGGTGGGCGCGGGCGTCACCGGCAGCGAGGCCGCCTACGCCGCGGCCCGCGCCGGAGCTCACGTCACCCTCGTCACCACGAGCCTCGACACCGTCTACGCGCTGGACGAGGAGCCGTCCGCCGTCGACGCCCCGCCGGGCAGCCTGCTGGCGGCGGCGCTCGCCGCCGGCGCGACCTCGCGCTGGGACGTCCACAGGCGCGCGAAGTACGCGCTCGAGGCGCAGCCTGGCGTGCACCTGCTGCAGTCGACGGCCTCGGCGCTGATCGTGGAGGGCGGGGCGGCGCGCGGGGTGGAGACCTGGGAGGGCGTGCCGCGGCGCGGCGAGAGGGTCGCCCTGTGCGTCGGCACGTTCCTGCGGGCGCGCCTGAGCGTGGGCGAGGTCGTGGAGCAGCAGGGGCGGCTCTCCGAGATGGCCTACGACGACCTGTGGGAGGACCTGGCGGCGCGCGGCTTCGGGTTCGAGGGGCTGCGGCTCGCGGTGCCCGGCGGCGCCGGCTCGCTGCCGCACGAGGTGAGCACGGTGGCCTTCGCGCCCGGCGAGTGGTCCGCCGCGCAGCTGGCGCTGCCGCGTGTCGGCGGCCTCCACGCCGCCGGCGCCTGCGTGGCGCGGGCGGAGGGACCTCCCGACGCCGCCGCCTGCGTGGTCGAGGGCATGAGGCTGGGCGAGCTGCTGGCGCGAGCGTAGGGCGGAGGACCGGCACCTCTGCCTACCCGCCCTGTCGCCTCGGCCTCGCCGCCGGCACAGCGAGCGCTCACCGGACGGACGGGGTGCCTGCGCGGAGCCTAGGCGGCCGGCGTGTCGGCGCGCGGCTCGGTGTAGGACGTGATCTTGGCGAGCTCGCCGCCGAGCGCCCAGGCGACCTCGGGTCCCCGCGGCGTGGTCCGCACCAGGCGGTAGCGGTACGGGGGCTGGGGCTGCCTCAGCGTGATCACGTACCGCTCGCCGTCGTAGAGGACCTCCTCGCCGACAGTGAAGCTGGCCATGCCAGACGTTACCCCCGGGGCGCGGCCGCGGCGAGGGACGTTCCGCCGGGAGCGTGAACGTCGCCCTCCAGCCGGGGGAAGAGCCCGCGCGCAGCGCCGCGCGCCAGCAGCTCGCGCGCGGCGGCCTCACCCTCCGGCCCCACGTCCAGGGAGTAGGCGTTCACGTACAGCTCGATGTGGCGCCGGCGCACGTCCTCGTCCATCTCCTGCGCGTGCGCGGCCACGTAGGCCGCCGAGTCCTCGGGCCGGGAGAGCGCGTGCTCGAGGCTCGCCCGCACCAGCGCGCCGAGCCGCGCGATCACCCGCGGGCCCAACGAGCGCTTCACGGCGATCGCGCCCAGCGGCACCAGGTGCCCCACCTCCTCCTCCCACCAGGCGCCCAGGTCGCGCAGAGCGTGCAGTCCGTAGCGGGGGTAGGTGAAGCGGCTCTCGTGGATGATCAGTCCGGCGTCGTAGCGGCCCGCGGCGACGCCCGGCATGATCGCGTCGTAGCGGACCACCTCCGTGTCGAGGTCGTCGCGCCACAGGGCCAGGAGCAGGCGCGCCGTCGTCGTGCCGCCGGGCACGGCCACGGTCCTCCCCGCCAGGTCGAGGCCCGGCTCGCGGGCGACGACGAGGGGACCGACGCCGCGGCCGAGCGCGCCGCCGGAGCGGAGCAGCACCCAGTCGCGCGCCAGGTGGCCGTAGGCGTGGTAGCTCACCTTGGCCACGTCGAGGGAGCCGGCCAGCGCGGCCCGGTTCAGCGCGTCGATGTCCATGAGCTCCACGTCGAGCTCGATGGGCTCCTCGCCATGCTCGCCCGCCTGGGCGGGGGTGCCGGCGAGGAGGCCGGCCTGGAGGGCGTGGAAGACGTACGTGTCGTTGGGACAGGGCGAGTAGCCGAGGCGCAGGCGCATGGTGCCTCACACGCTAACAGCGCGGCGGGGGCCGCTGGGGCCGTGCGGCACGCTTCCGCCGGCCCGCCTCCGTCTGCTAGAGTGGAGCGCTCGCGCTGGCGTCAGCCCGGCCCGCCGGGGCCGGGGGCGCGGCGCGGACGTCCCCGTGGAGGTGGATTCATAGCGAGAGAACTGAAGGTGAACGAACAGATCCGGGTCAGGCAGGTGCGTCTCATCGGCGCCGACGGTGAGCAGATAGGCATCGTCGAGACGAGGGACGCGCTGAAGCGTGCCCGGGAGGAGGACCTCGACCTCGTGCTCGTGGGCGAGACGGCGCAGCCGCCGGTCGCCAAGCTGCTCGACTACGGCCGCTACCGCTTCGAGCAGCAGCAGCAGGTGAAGGAGGCGCGCAAGCGCTCCCGCCAGCAGGAGATGAAGTCGATCAAGTTCCGGGTGAAGATCGACGACCACGACTACGAGACGAAGGTCAACCACATTCGCCGGTTCCTCAAGGCCGGGCACAAGGTGAAGGTCACGATCATGTTCCGCGGTCGCGAGCGCACGCACCCCGAGCTGGGGCAGGGCATCCTGAACCGCGTCGCGGCCGACGTCAGCGAGCTGGCGGCCGTGGACTCGGCGCCGATGATCGCCGGCATGGACATGAACATGATCCTGCGCCCGACCGCGACGCCGCCGGAGAAGGTCCGTTCAGAAGCCTTGGTCGAGTCGTGAAGGCCACCTCGAGACGGTAGGAAGACCAGCAGAGAAGGAAGATCGCATGCCTAAGCTGAAGACCCACAAGGGCACCAAAGCCCGTGTCAAGATCACTGGGCGAGGTAAGGTCAAGGCGATGCGCTCCGGCAAGCGGCACCTGAACTACAAGAAGTCGGGTACCCGCATACGCCAGGGACGCACCGACCTCGTCGTCGACGACGCGGAAGTGAAGCGCATCAAGGCGCTCCTCCCGTACGAGTGAGGGAGCGGTAGATGCCACGCGCCAAGACCGGCACCGTCCGCCGCCGCCGCCACTCGAAGGTCCTCAAGCGCGCCAAGGGCTTCTGGGGGCTGCGGTCCAAGAGCGTCCGCGTCGCCACCCAGACGCTCCTCAACGCCGCCGACTACGCCTACCGCGACCGCCGCGACAGGAAGGCCGAGTTCCGCCGCCTGTGGATCGCCCGCATCAACGCCGCCGCCAGGCAGGAGGGCGTGAGCTACTCCCGCCTCGTGGCGGGCCTGCGCAAGGCGGGCATAGCTCTCGACCGCAAGGTCCTCGCCGACCTGGCCGTGCGCGAGCCCGCGGCCTTCAAGGCCCTCGTCGAGAAGGCCAAGTCCGCCTGAGCCACGGGACGAACGCACCAGGAGCGCCCGGGTCACCCCGGGCGCTTCCGTCTGGCCCGGCTCAGTAGCCCTGCGCCACGTCCACGAGGTTGCGTTCCTCGCCGTGCGCCAGCGCCGCCAGCGTGTCCATGACGTCGCGGGCGGCCGCCGTGCGCCAGCCGACCACGTCGTTGGCGCAGTGAGGCGTCATGACCACGTTCGGCAGGTCCGCGAAGGGGAAGCGCGACGGGTGGGTGTGGGCGCGCTCCTCGTCGCCGCGAGGGTAGACGTACCAGACGTCGATGCCGGCCCCGAAGAGCCGGCCCTCGGCCAGCGCCCTGTAGAGCGCCTCCTCGTCGACGACGGGGCCGCGCCCCACGTTCACGAGGACCGCGGTGGGCTTCATGGCCGCCAGCTCCCGCGCGCCGATCAGCCCGCGCGTCTCGTCGGTGAGGGGCAGGGTGCAGAGCACCACGTCGGCCGCGGCGAGGGCCTCGAGCAGGCCGTCGCGGCCCACCTGGGGCACCTCGCCGCCCGGCGCCGGGCGGCGGCGGAACGCCGTGAGCTCGAGGCCCAAGGCCCGCAGGACCGGCGCCGCGGACCTGGCGATGGACCCGTAGCCGAGCAGCAGCGCCCTCTTGCCGCGCAGGAACAGGCCCCGGCCCTCACCGGCGCGCTCCGGCGGTCCCCAGTCTCCGCGCCGCAGCGCGGCGTCGCTCGAGACCACGCGGCTCGCCACGGCGAGGAGCAGCGCCACGGCGTGCTGGGCGACCATGGCGTCGTTGAAGTGCGAGTTGTGGGCCCTCAGGTGGGGCCGCGCCAGGAGGAGGCCGCGCAGCCTGGCGCTCACGCCGGCGAAGGGCACGACCACGTGCCGCAGGCCGGCCCCGTCGAGCAGCTCCTCGGGCGGACCGCCGTCGACGAGCACCTCGGGCCAGTCGCGCTGGGCCAGCGCCCTGTCGGCGTCGAGCTCGATCCGCAGCTCCACGCCCGGCGGCGGCGCCAGGTCGCGCGCCGCCTCGCCGGACAGCCGATGCGTCCACAGGACCCTCAGCGCCACCGGGGGATGCTACCGCGACCCCGGCCGGCGGGCGGCGCTGGCCGTCGGCGGACCGTGGCCGCGTCGGCCGGGCGGCCCGGGGCACGGGCACCCGGCTGCCGCGTCGGCGCCCGCCGGGCCGCGGTCGGGCGCGGGACCGCTCGACGGGCCGGACCGACCCCGCGGCCCTGTATCGTTGGCCGGCATGAGGATGGTCGCCAGTACGAGCGCGGCGCTGGAGTGGTGCGAACGCAGGCTCAGGGGCCTGTGGGGCGCGGAGCGCCGCGGTCCTGTGGCCGCGTCCGTGGCGGAGGTCGTGGCCAGCGTGCGCGAGCGGGGCGAGGACGCGGTGCTCGAGCACACGGCGCGGTTCGACGGCGTGCGGCGCCGCAGCGTGCTGGTGGACGCCGCCGAGCTCGAGGCCGCTGCCGCTAGGGTGCCCGCGGGGCTGAGGTCGGCGATCGACGAGGCGATGGCCAGGGTGGAGGCCTACTACCGCGCCCAGCCATCGGGCGGCTTCGAGGTCGTCGACGGCGATGCGCGCCTCGGGGCCCTGGCCGTCCCCCTCGACGCCGTGGGGTGCTACGTGCCCGGGGGCACGGCGCCGCTGTTCTCGAGCCTGTACATGACCGGCGTGCCCGCCAGGGTCGCCGGCGTGCGGACGCTGGTCGTGGCCACGCCGCCGCGGCCCGACGGTTCGGTGCCGGACGAGGTGGCATACGTGGCGCTGGCGCTGGGCGCCTCCGCCGTGGCGGCGGCGGGCGGGGCGCAGGCCGTGGCCGCGCTGGCCTTCGGCGCCGGGGTGCCGCGCGTCGACAAGGTCGTGGGGCCCGGCAACGCCTACGTCACCGAGGCGAAGCGCCAGCTCTTCGGCGTCGTGGGCGTGGAGTCGCTGGCCGGGCCCACCGAGACGCTGGTGCTGGCCGACGACAGCGCCGACCCCGAGCACGTGGCCGCCGACCTCGTCGCGCAGGCCGAGCACGCCGGCGCCGAGCCCGTCCTCGTCACCACGAGCGAGGCCCTGTGGCGCGAGGCGCCGCGCCTGGCGGAGGAGCGGGCGGCCGACCTGCCCACCGCGCCCACGGCCCTGGAGTCGCTGCGCCAGCGGGGGGTGAGCGCGCTCGTCGAAGACCTGGACGGCGGCGTCGCGGTGCTCGACGCCTTCGCGCCGGAGCACGCCTGCCTGCTGGTCGAGGACCCCTGGCCCGTCGCCCGCCGCGTGCGCCACGCCGGCGGGCTCTTCCTGGGCCACCGCACGATGGAGGCGCTGGGGGACTACCTCGCGGGGCCCAGCCACGTGATGCCCACGGGCGCCACCGCCCGCTTCCTCAGCTTCGTGTCGGTGCGCGACTTCCAGCGTCTGGTGCCCTACGTGCAGGCCGGGCCGGAGCTGCTGGCGCGCGTGGGGGGCGCTGCCGCGTCGCTGGCGCGGGCCGAGGGCCTGGAGGGCCACGCCCGGGCCGTCGCGAGCCGGCTCGAGGGCAGCTAGCTCAGCGACGCCAGCGGGGCCGCAGCAGGGCCATGACGATGTCGCCGTACATGCGCGCCCGCGAGCCGAGCCCCTTGAGCAGGCCGCGCTTCTCCTCCTTCATGACCTGCGAGACGCCGGGCAGCGGCACGTCTACGAAGCGCCAGCCGCAGCGGATCGCGTGCCTGGTGATGGCCACCTCCACGCCGTAGCGGCTGTCGCCCAGGCCGGGCACGGAGAGCAGCGCCTCGCGACTCAGTCCGCGCTGGCCGGACAGCTGCGGCGTGACCCGCTGGGCCAGGCTGGTCCTGAAGCGCCCGCCCGTGAAGATGCCGCGCGTCATCTCGACCTCGCCGGCCAGGACGGGGGCGGCCAGCGACCGCACGTGCTCGGGGCGGAGGCCCACCAGGTCGGCGTCGAGCAGCACCAGCACGTCCTCGTGTGCGGCCATGGCGCCGGCCTGCAGCGCGCCGCCCTTGCCGCGGTTCTGGCCCAGGCGCACGACGTCGGCCCCGGCCGCGGCGGCGGCCTCGGCGGTGCCGTCGCTGGAGCCGTCGTCGACGACGACAACGGAACCCGCCCCCGAGGCCAGGGCGGCTCGCACCACGCGGCCCACCGTGGCGGCCTCGTTGTAGGCGGGGACCACCACGCACGCCGCGGCCAGCGTGGCCGCGGTGCTCGCGGGCTCAGCCGGCGAGGAGCGCCCCGATCTCACGGAACGTGATCAGCACGATGAGCGCCAGGACGGCCATGACGCCGATGAAGTGTATGGCCTCCTCCTGGCCGGGGCGGAACGGACGCCCGCGCGCCGCGACCACGGCGGCGAGCAGCATCCGCCCGCCGTCGAGCCCGGGCACGGGCAGGAGGTTGAAGACGGCCAGGGAGAAGTTGATGACGGCGGCCAGCAGCACCACGGGCGCCAGGCCCACCTTCGTGGCCTGGTTCACCATGCTCACCATGCCCACGGGGCCGGCCACGTCGGGGTTCTCGGCGCCCGTCACGGCGGCGGCGAAGCCGCTCACGAAACCGCCCACCATGCGCGGGATCACCCGCACGCCGAACGCCAGGGTGCGGGGCAGCGCCTCGAGGAACCCCACGGGGTCGACGAGCGCGGTGATCTGGATGCCGAGGAGAGGCGGCTCGCCGGCGCCCGCGACGGGCCACGGCGTGGCGAGCTCGATGGTCTCGTCCCCGCGACGCACGGTGAGCCTCAGCTCGTCGGCCGTGCGCACCTCCGTGACGACCTGGTCGGGCCCGGGGCCGGTGAGGCCGTTGAGGGCCACGATCGCGTCGCCGCGCCGCAGGCCCAGGGACTCGGCGGGCGAGCCGGGGCTCACGGCCTCGACCACGGAGCCGTGGGCAGCCGCGGGCGCGCCGGTGACGACCTCGGCGTAGGTGGGCTCGAGGCTGATCGCCCAGGCCAGCAGCAGGGCGCCGAGCAGGTAGTTGGCGATGACGCCGCCTATCAGCACCCACAGCTTGGCGCCGAGGCCCTTCCTGGCCATGCCCTCGTCTGGGTGCTCGAGCCGCCCGTCCTCGCCCACCTTCGGCGCCATGCCGGGGAGGTCCACGTAGCCGCCCAGGGGCAGCAGCGACAGCCGCCACTCGGTGCCGCGCCAGCGGCGCCTGAGCAGCACCGGGCCGATCCCCACGCTGAAGGCCCGCACCGGCACTCCCACGGAGCGCGCGTTCAGGTAGTGGGCCAGCTCGTGGACCACCACGGCGCTCGTGAGTATCAGTGCGAAGGTGACGGCTGTGAGCATCGGACCTCTCGGGGCTCCTCGCCCCCCGGCCAGTATGGCAGACGGCCCGTCGCCGGCCCGTCAGCCGCGGCGCAGGGCGGCGATCACGTCCGTCTTGCCGACGATGCCCACGAGCCTGCCGGTGGGGTCGACGACGCAGAGGCGGCCGAGCTCGCTGCTCGCCAGGGCCGCCAGCACCTCGACGGCCGACATGCCGGGCCTCACGGTGTCGGCGGGGCGCATGACCTCCTCGACCGTGCCGCCCGGGCCCCTATCGTCCTCCCGTTCCTCCAGCGCGGCGACGGCCTCGGCGAGGAAGGCGAAGCCCAGCAGCCTGCCGTCCGCGTCCACGACCGGGTAGCCGGCGTGGCGGCCGAAGTGGCGCAGCCTCACGAACTGGCCGAGCGGCATGTCGGGGTCGACGGCCTGCGGACGCGGGGTCATGAGGTCCTCGGCCGTGAGGCCGGCCAGGGCGTGCTCCAGGTACGCCGCCTGGGCCTCGCTCCGGCCCGCCTCGTAGACGAAGAACGCCAGCAGGACGAGGAAGAGCTGGCCGCTCACGACGCCGTAGAAGCCCATGAGAGCGGCCAGGGCGGCGCTTATCGCCACGGCCACGTTCGTCGCCCGCAGCCGCGGCATCGCCAGGGCCAGGAGGCTGCGCAGCACGCGGCCGCCGTCGAGGGGGATGGCGGGCACGAGGTTGAAGAGCGCCAGGCCCACGTTCGTCACGCCGAGGTAGGCGAGCACGGTAGTGGCCGTCGCACCGAGCGGCACCGCCGGCAGCGCGAGCCACAGCAGCGTGCCGAGGGCCAGGCTCGTCGCCGGACCGGCCAGCGCCACCACGGCCTCGGCGCCCCGGCGCCTGGGCAGGTCCTTGAACTGCGCCACGCCACCCAGGAACCACAGGCGTATCTCGAGCGTCCTCACGCCGTAGAGGCGCGCCACGACGGCGTGGCCCAGCTCGTGGACGAGCACGCTGGCGAAGAGGCCGAGGGCGGCCACGAGGCCCACCAGCCAGGCCACCGACTCGGACCGGCCGGGCACGAGCCGACGCGCCAGGTCGGGGTCGCGGAGAGGCGCGAGCTGCCTGAGCTGCGCCGTGAACTCGGGGAGCTGCGACCCGATGAGGAAGGCGAACAGCGGCAGCGCCAGCAGGAAGGTGAGGTCGAGGCGCACGGGTATGCCGAGGAGCCTGAAGGGCAGCAGGACCCCGCCGCGGCGCCCCGCGCGCGGCCCGGTGTCGCCGTCCACTCTCACGACCTCCCGGCGGGTGCGCCGGCGAGGCGCGCGACCAGCTGCGCCGCCACCTGCCTGGCGTGGGCGTCGGCCCGCGGCAGGGCCTCCCACGTCAGCTCGTCCGCGGGCGCGGCGTCGAGGGCGCCGGCGATCACCTCCGGCACGCCCGTGAAGGGCAGGCGGCCCGCCAGGAAGGCCTCGACGGCGACCTCGTCGGCGGCGTTCGCGTAGGCGGGGGACAGGCCGCCGCGCTCGCCCGCCTCGTAGGCCAGGCGCAGGCACGGGAAGCGCCTCCCGTCCGGCGGCTCGAAGGTCCAGGTGCCCGCGAGAGGCAGCGGCTCGAGCGGTGACGGCGGGCGTCGGGGGGCCAGCGCGTACGCGATCGGCAGTCGCATGTCGTGGGGACCGACCTGCGCCTTGATGCTGCCGTCCCTGAACCTCACCAGGCCGTGGACCAGCGACTCCGGGTGCACGACGACCTCTATCGCCTCCAGGGGCACGTCGAAGAGGAAGTGCGCCTCCAGCACCTCCAGGCCCTTGTTGAAGAGGGTGGCGGAGTCGACCGTCACCTTCGGGCCCATCGACCAGGTCGGGTGTCTCAGCGCCTGCTGCGGCGTGACCGTGGAGAGGTCGGCGGGGCCGGTCCTGAAGGGGCCGCCGGAAGCCGTGAGCACGAGCCCGGCGACGGCGTCCCGCGGCTCGCCCACGAGGCACTGGAACAGCGCCGAGTGCTCGGAGTCGACGGGCGTGACGCGCCCGCCCGAGGCGTCGGCCAGCTCCCGCATCAGCGGTCCGGCCACGACCATCGCCTCCTTGTTCGCCAGGGCGACGTGCCGCCCCGCCGCCAGCGCGGCGGCCGTGGGCGCCAGGCCCGCCATGCCCGTGATCGCGGCGACGACGGTGTCGACCTCGAGGGTCGCCACCTCCTTCGCGCCCTCGGCGCCGGTCGCCAGCCTGGTGCCGGGCGGCAGGTGAGGGCGAACCCGGTCGGCCACCTCGGGCGCGCAGCTCACGAGCTCGGGCCTCAGCTCGGCGGCCTGGGCCAGGAGACCGTCGGCGTCGCGCCAGGCGGCCAGGCCGCGCACGCGCAGGCCCAGGCGCCGCGCCACGTCCAGCGTCTGCGTGCCCACCGAACCCGTCGAGCCCAGCACGGCGATCGAGGCCATGGGGGAATCATGTCACGGTCCGCCCGGCGGCGGACCTCGGTCCCGGGCGCGCCGGCGGGCCGGTGGTAGCATCGGGCCACGATCAGGAGGGGAAGATGCTCGTAAGCGAGTGGATGACGCCTGACCCCAGGACCGTCTCGCCGGACACTCCCGTCATGGAGGCCATGCAGTACCTCCGCGAGGGCGGGTACCGGCGGCTGCCCGTCACGCGCGACGGGGTGCTCGTCGGCATCGTCACCGACCGCGACCTCAAGGAGGCGACCCCCTCGCGCGCCACGACGCTGTCGATCTACGAGCTGAACTACCTGCTCTCGAAGCTCAAGGTCAAGGACGTCATGCGCACGCCGGTGATCACCGTGCGCAGCTCGGACACCATCGAGCAGGCGGCCCTGCTCATGGAGGAGCACAGGGTGTCCGGTCTGCCCGTTCTGGACGGCGGCGACCTGGTGGGCATCCTCACGATCACAGACCTGATGCGCGCGCTCGTGACGTTCCTGGCCCTCCGCGAGGGCGGCCGGCGCATCACGGTGGACCTGCCGGACGAGCCCGGCGTCCTCGCGCGCGTCGCCCAGGCCGGCCCGCCGTCGAACATCGTGGCGGCCGTCACCACGGGCATCCAACCGGGCCACAGGCGACGCCTGGTGCTGCGCGCCACGGGCGATGGCGCGGAAGGCTACGCCGACAGGCTGCGGGCGGCCGGCGTCGAGGTCGTGGACGAGCGCTAGGTGGCGGCGGACGGCGACGAGCGCGTGGTGAGCGCCGTCGTGCCCTCGCTGCGCGTGGACGTGCTGGGCGCCAGGGCGTTCAGGGTCTCGCGCTCCTACTTCGCGAGGGGCGTGGCCGCCGGCAACGTGCTCGTGGGCGGCGCGCCGGCGGGGAAGGCCGCCAGCGTCGAGCCCGGCCAGGAGGTGGAGGCGATAGGCCTCGGCAGCTTCGTGCTCGTGAGCGTGGACGGCGCGACCCGCAAGGACAACCTCAAGGTCACGCTGGCGGTCAGGCAGGGGCGCTGACGGCTCCTCTCGCCGCGGCGAGTCGCGCCCGACGTGGCCGGGGGTCCCCGGCCCTCAGGTCCTCACGCGCTTGCCTCCGCCCCCGCGCTCCTTGAACACCAGGCGGAACGGCACCTCGGCGAACCCCAGGTCCTCGCGGACCCTGTTGCGCAGGTACTGCTCGTACGGCCGCGTCAGGAACTCCTCGTGGTTGATCGAGAACACGAAGGTCGGCGGCGCCACGTCCACCTGCGCGGCGTAGAGGAGCTTCAGCGGGCGTCCCTTGAAGTTCGGCGGCGACTGCTTCAGGGTCCACGCCTCCAGCCAGGCGTTCAGCTCGCCCGTGGGCACGCGCCTGTGCGAGGTGTCGTAGAGGCGGATGGCCGTGGCCAGCAGCTCGTGGAGCCCGAAGTCCGTGACGGCCGAGGTGTACACGCGCGGCGCGAACGAGATGGGCGCCAGCTTCTCGTCGAGCATCCGCGCGAAGGGTCCGAGCTGCTCGTCGGTGACGAGGTCCCACTTGTTCACGGCCACGACGACCGGCTTGCCCCAGTCGAGGGCCAGGTTCGCGAGCCTCAGCTCGTGGTCGCCCACCTCGAAGGGGTCGACGACGAGCACGCCCACGTCGGAGCGCCGCAGCGCCGCCTCCGAGCGTATCCGCGCGTAGTACTCGAGGTCGCCGGCGTCCCTGCGCCGCATGCCGGCCGTGTCCACGAGCACGAAGGGACGTCCGGCGAAGGTGAAGCTCACGTCCACGGCGTCCCTCGTGGTGCCGGGCTCGTCCGCCACGATCACGCGCTCGTCGCCCACGATGGCGTTCACCAGGCTCGACTTGCCCACGTTGGGCCTGCCGATCACGGCCACGCGTACCGGCTGCTCCTCGGGCTCGTCGTCCTCCGCCGGCAGCAGCTCCTCGACGCGGGCCACCAGCTCGTGCGTGCCGCGGGCGTGCTCGGCGGCGGTGGGGAAGGGCTCGCCGAACCCGAGGGAGTAGAGCTCGAAGTACTCGGCGCGCTCCTCGTGCCGCGGGTCGTCGACCTTGGTGGCCACGAGCAGCACGGGCTTGCCGAGCTGCCTGAGCCACCGCGCCACCTGTTGGTCGCCGGCCGTCACGCCCTCGCGGCCGTCGACGGCGAAGAGGATCAGGTCGGCGCCCTCCACGGCGGACGCCACCCGCCGCTGTATGGGCCGCTCCCACCTGTCACCCGACCACAGGCCGCCGGTGTCGAGCACCGTGAAGCTCCGCCCCGAGTCGGTGACGACCACGCCCTCCTTCACGTCGCGCGTGACGCCCGGCTGGTCGGCGACGATCGCGTCCTTCGAGCCGACGAGCCTGTTGAAGAGCGCCGACTTGCCCACGTTCGGCCGCCCTACGATCGCCACCCTAGCCAAGCCGCGCGCCCTCCCTCACGCCGCGTCCGTTCGCCCAGTCGCGGGCGCCCATCTCGCGTCCGCCCGGCGGCCTGACGCGGGAGAGGCGCACGGCGCCCTCGCCGGCGCGCACGAGGAGGCCGTCGGCCCCGACCGACAGCACGGTGCCGGGCGCGGCGGACAGCCAGGCCTCGCGGTCGCCGCCGGCCAGGCGCGCGAGCTCGGCGTCGGAGGCGGCGGCCACGCTCAGGCCCGTGACCTTCACCCGCTCGTCGCCGTGCGCGAAGGAGGTGCCGGGCCAGACGGCGACGCCGCGGTGCCGGTCGCGCACGGCCGGCGCCGCGTCGCCCCAGCGCACGTGGCCGTCCGCCGGCGTGAGCAGCGGGGCGTGGGTGGCCAGCGCGTCGTCCTGCGGCGTGCTGGACAGCGTGCCCTCGGCGAGCAGGTCGAGGGCCTCGGTGAGCGCCTCGGCGCCCAGGCGCGCCAGCCTGCGCGTCAGCGCGGCGGCGTCCTCGTCGTCGCCCACGGGCGTGCGCCGCTGCAGCCTCACCGGCCCCGTGTCTAGGCCCTCCTCCGTCTGCATGATCGTGACGCCCGTCTCGGCGTCGCCGGCGATGAGCGCCCACTGCACGGGCGCGGCGCCCCTGTGCCTGGGCAGCAGGCTGGCGTGGACGTTGAGCACGCCGTGGCGCGGCGCCGCCAGCACGGCGGGCGGCAGGATGCGCCCGTAGGCGGCGGTGACGCCGACGTCGAGGTCGAGCTCGCGCAGGCGGTCGAGGAACGCCTCGTCGCGGCGGAGCCGGGTGGGCTGCCACAGCTCGAGGCCCAGCTCGCGCGCCCGCGCGGCCACGGGAGGGGCGCTCACGCGCATGCCCCGGCCGGCGGGCCTGTCGGGCTGGGAGACGACGAGCACGACGTCGTGCCGTCGCAGCAGCGCCTCGAGGCTGGGCAGCGCGAACTCCGGCGAGCCGAAGAACGCGACGCGGAGGGGCCTCACGCCTAGGCGCGCGCGGCGGAGGGGCGTCGCCGCTCGGCGCGCTCGCGCTCCTTGGCGAGGGCGCGCGCCTGGCGCTGCCACTCCGCCAGGAGCCCACGGTTCTCCTCGAGGAAGCGCTCGCGCCTGTCGGCGGGCAGGTGGTCGAAGAAGAGGACGCCCTCGAGGTGGTCGTACTCGTGCTGCAGGACGTGGGCGAAGTAGCCCTCCGCCTCCAGGCGGCGGCGCTCGCCCGACAGGTCCTGGTAGTCGATGACCACGCGCTGGGCGCGGGGCACGTCCTCGACGGAGAGGCCCGGCAGCGACAGGCAGCCGTCGCGGCCGTACTGACGGCCCTCCATGGCAACGACCTCGGGGTTCACGAGCACGTGCTCGCGGACCACGCCCCAGGCCCGGCGCTTCTGCTCCGGCGTGAGCTCGGCGTCCTCGTCGTCGCCCTGGTCCGCCCCGGTCGCCTCCGCGTCGGCGCCGGCACGGGCCTCGCCCATCACCTGGCCCTCGCGCGTCTCGTCGCCCTCCTCGGCCTCGCTCACCTCGAGGGCGACGAAGAGCCTCAGCGGCCTGCCGATCTGCGGCGCGGCCAGCCCGACGCCGTCGGCCGCGTACATGGTCTCGACCATGTCGGCGGCGAGGCGGGCGAGCTCCTCGTCGAAGCGGGTGACGGGTGCTGCGCGGCGCCTGAGCATCGGGTCGCCGTAGAGCACTATCGGGTGTATCAAGGCTCCTCCGTACGGACGCCTACGGCGCTAGCGGCTGCCTCACGTACTGCAGTGTGGCGGTCGGGGTCTGCATGGCGACTACGCCTTCGGGGAGCGCCAGGCGAACGGGCAGAGTATACCGGCCCGGGTCGACGGGGCCGGTAGGGGCGTCTACCGTGCCCGGCACGCTCGCCAGCCCCGCGAGGACGTCGGGCGGTCCGGCGACGGTGACGGTGGGGTCGTTGAGGGTCACGGCGCCGAGCTGCGGGTCGCTGGGGGCGCGCAGGTCCACCTCCACCTCGCGCGTGACCAGGGCGGACCGCGTGGCCACGGAGACGGTCACCGTGGCCGGCGAGAACTCGACGTCCGGCACGGGCGCGCCCGCGGCGTCCACGGCCACGAGCCGGGCCACGCCGCCGCCCACGGCTGGCGCCAGGGCGAGGACGCGGGCCACGCGGTCCAGCACCTGGCTGCGGCCCGTGAGCGTGACGACGGCCGGCTCCGCGACGGCCTCGACGAGCATGCCGGCGGGCGGGTCGCCGGTGAGCGCCACGGTCACCGCCACCGTGGAGGACGTGATCGTCTCGAGGAAGCCTATGACCTCGGCCGGCTCGACCCGCAGGACCCTGATGTCCTGCGGCGCCTGCACCCTGACCTCCTGGGTGAACTCGCCGCTGGCTCCCGTGAGGTCGAGCGACGCCCTGAGCATCTCGGGCGAGAGGCGGTCGACCCGCAGGCTTGGCCCGCTCACCGACACGGCCACGGTCTGGGGCAGGCCCACGGGCACGAAGCCCTCCTCGACGCCGTCGACCTGCAGGGGCAGGAACAGGCTGCGCTCGGTGAGCGAGGCGCTGGAGCTGGTCACGAACAGCCAGATGAGGAACGCGATGACCACCGAAGCCAGCTTCGGCGCCCAGTTGCGGGCGAGCCGCTGCAGCAGCGCGCGCAGCGTGGCGGCGATGCCGGTCACGGGCGGCCCCCGCCCGCGGGCGCCGGACCGACGGCGTGGGTCGCCGCGGACCGCCCCGTCACGCGTAGGCCTCCTGGAGGGTCGTGAGCACCTCGGCCGGGGCGATGTCGGAGCGCAGCTCGCCGCCGCGGGCGACGCTCACGGTGCCGCGCTCCTCGCTGACGACGATCACGATGGCGTCGGTGAGCTCCGAGAGGCCCAGCGCCGCCCTGTGCCTGGTCCCGTGCTTCACCGACCAGCCCTCGTGCTTGTCGGAGAGCGGGAAGATGGCGCCGGCGTGGGTGACGAGGTCCTCCTTGACGATCACGCCGCCGTCGTGCAGCGGGCCCGTGGAGGCGAAGAGCGTCTGCAGCAGCGCCGCCGTCACCGGCGCGCCGATGGGCGTGCCGGTCTCGCTGTACTCCTTGAGCGGCGTGCGCTGCTCGATGGCGATGAGGGCGCCCTTGCGCTGGGTGGCGAGCTCGCGCACCGCCGACATGATCTCCTGGACGGGGTCGCTCTTCGCCGAGGTGCGGAAGCGGCCCCTGCCGAAGCGCTCGAGGACGGCGCGCAGCTCGGGCTGGAAGACGACGACGAGCGCGATGAAGCCCACGGGGGCGACGGCGTCGAAGAGCCACTCCGTGGCCTCCATCTGGAGCTGCTGGGCGACGACCCACAGCACCGCCAGGCCGGCGAAGCCCCTGACGACGTTCCAGGCGCGCGACCCCACCAGGAGGGCGTACGCCTGGTAGAGGATCACCGAGATGATGAGGATGTCCAGCGCGTCCTGCAGCCGGAACCCTTGGAACACAGACAACTCGAGCGCCTCCGGCGGTGGTTACCCGGTAGCGGTAGCGGCGCTCAGGCCGAGGCCGGGGGCCGCCGGCGAGGGGCCCCGTGGCGCACGCGCACCTTCGTGGGGTGGACCACGTCCGGTAGGAGGATACCATCGGCGCCCCCGCTGCCTGGCGCCAGGGAGGCCCGCGCCGGGCGGCCCCTCGTGCGGCCAGGGTCGCCGCGCCGCGTGAGCGGCCGGCGCTAGCCCGGCCGGTCGCCGGGTGCCGCGCGGGCGCGGCCCGAGCGCCCCGGCGCGTTACACTCGCCCCAGAGAGGTGCGACGATGGTCTCCGACCTGAAGCAGAGGATCGACAACCTACGGGGGTATCTTTGACCTGGCCGCGAAGCGTGCCAGGCTGCAGGAGCTCGAGCCGCAGCTGAACGACCCGGGCCTGTGGAACGACCCGGACAGGGCGAAGAGGGTGACGCAGGAGGCGACGCGCCTCCGCCGCGTGATCCAGCAGTTCGACGCCATCGAGGACGACGTCACGGGCCTCGACGAGCTCTACGAGCTGGCCTCCGACGACGACGTCGTGGAGCTCGAGCCCGAGCGCGAGCGCGTGGAGCGCGAGCTCGAGGGCCTGTTCCGCGAGACGCTCTTCAACGGGCCGCACGACGACAGGGCGGCGATCATCACGATCAAGCCCGGTGCCGGCGGCACCGAGTCCTCGGACTGGGCCGGCATGCTGCTGCGGATGTACAGGCGCTTCGCCGAGCGGGAGGGCTACGACGTCGAGCTGCTCGACGTCGTGCCGAACCACGAGGCGCCACACGGCATCGACTACGCGCAGATGATCGTGCGCGGCGACCGCGCCTTCGGCCGCCTCCGCGTGGAGGGCGGCGTGCACAGGCTCGTGCGCGTCAGCCCCTTCGACTCCCAGGGCCGCCGCCACACGTCCTTCGCCTCGGTGGAGGTGATGCCGGAGATCGACGACACGATCGCGATCGACATCGACCCCAAGGACGTGCGCGTCGACGTCTACAGGTCGAGCGGTCCGGGCGGCCAGTCGGTGAACACGACGGACTCGGCCGTGCGCGTGACGTACAAGCCGGGCACGCCTGACGAGATCGTCGTGACGTGCCAGGACGGCAAGTCGCAGATCAAGAACCGCGAGAAGGCGATGACGGTGCTCCGCTCGCGCCTCTACGAGCGCGAGGAGCGCAGGCGGCGCGAGGAGCAGATGAGGGCGCGCGGGCAGCAGAAGGCCATCGAGTGGGGCTCGCAGATCCGCAGCTACGTGCTCGACAAGCGCTACGTCAAGGACCACCGCACGGGCGCGATGCGCCACGACCCCGACGCCGTCCTCGACGGCGACATCGAGGACCTCATCTGGTCCGGCCTCGAGTGGTCCGCCAGGGAGGGTGCGGCGTAGCCGCCAAGGGCGTCAGGCTGCTCGCCGTCGCCGACGTGGTGTCGCCGGTGATCGACTCGCCCTCCTTCCCCGACAACCTGCCGCCCTTCGACCTCACGCTCTCGGCCGGCGACATGCCCGGCGAGGTGCTCGAGTACGTGGCCACGAGGACGAGGGTGCCGCCCCTCTACGTGATCGGCAACCACGGCGTCGAGCTGCTGCGCGAGGAGAGCGGCGCCGCGCCGCACCGGCGCCCCGGCGGCTGCCGCGACGTGCACATGACCTACGTCGAGGTCGCCGGCGTGACGGTGCTGGGCATCGAGGGCAGCGCGCGCTACCGCGACGGTCCGTTCCAGTACCGGGAGTCGGAGTACGCCTGCATGCTGGCGCGCCTCACGCCGCGCCTGCTCTACGAGAGGGGCCGGAGGGGGCGCGCCGTGGACGTGCTGCTCACGCACGCCCCGCCGGTGGGCCCGTCGGCGGGCGCCGACCACGCCCACCGCGGGGTGCCGGCCTTCAACGCCTTCCACAGGCGCTGGCGGCCGCTCCTTCACGTGCACGGGCACGTCCACCTCGAGGGCGGCGGCCCGCGCGAGCACGTGACCGCGGAGGGCGTGCGCGTCGTCAACGCCTTCGGCTACACGCTCATCGACCTGTGAGGGCGATGATCCTGGCGTGAGAGGCGCTAGCACGACGGCGTCCGCGGCGGGCACGGAGCGCGCCGCCGCGGCCCTGGACGCCGCCGCCGGAGGTCCGCCGTTCGTGGCCCGCCTGGAGGGCAGCGGCGTCCTGGAGGCCTCGGGGCCCGACGCGGCCGCGTTCCTCCACGGACAGCTCGCGAACGACGTCACGGGCCTGCCCGTCGGCGGGACGAACCGCAGCCTGCTCCTCAACCACAAGGGCCACGCCATGGCCGAGGCGCAGGTGCTGCGGCCGGAGGAGCGCCGCCTGCTGCTCGTCGTCGACGACGCGAGGCTCGACTGGGTCGCCGAGAGCCTGGAGCGGCACGTGGTCTTCGACGAGGTCGAGCTGCGCCGCGTGCCGGCCGCTGCCGTGACCGTGCAGGGGAGGGGGGCGGCCGGCGCTCTGGCGGACGCGCTCGGGGGTCTGGGCGCGGCCGAGGGCGCCTTCGCGTCCGGCGCGCTCGGCGGTTCTCCCGTGCTGGTCTACGCCGCGCGGCGCTCCGCGGCCGGCGGCTTCGACGTCGTCGCGCTCGGCGCGGGCGACGCGGGGGTACTGGAGGGAGCCCTGGTCGCGGCCGGAGCGGTGCCGGTGGGCCGAGCGGGGCTCGACGCGGCGCGGGTGGCCGCCCGGGTGCCCGCCGCGGGCCGGGAGGGCGGCGAGGGGGTGCTGCCGCAGGAGGCGGGCCTGGAGGGCTTCGTCTCGTTCCGGAAGGGCTGCTACCTGGGGCAGGAGATCATGGCCCGCGTGGCGGCGCGCGGCGCCGTGCGCCGCGGCCTGGCGACGCTGGAGCTGGACGGGGAGCCGGCGGGTAGGGACGTGGTGGCAGACGGGCGCGTCGTGGGGCGTCTGGGCACCGTGGCACGCCTGCCGGACGGGAGCTGGCGTGCCCTGGCCGTGCTGCGCGGCGACGTGGGCGAGGGCGCTGGCGTTTCCGTCGGCGGCGCCGCCGGGTCGGTCGTGGCGGCGGCGGCGCGTAGAATGCCGTCATGAAGCCGAAGAGCCGGTGGCTGGCGGAGGAGTACGCCGCGGCGACGCGCTCCCTCCCGGAGCGCGACGTCCCCTTCGAGACGCTCTCCGGCATCCCCGTCGAGCCCGTCTACACGCCCGAGGACCTGGCGGGCTTCGACCCGGAGCGCGACCTCGGCTACCCCGGGTCCTTCCCCTACACGCGCGGGGTGCGCGCCAGCATGTACCGCGGGCGCCTGTGGACGATGCGCATGTTCGCCGGCTTCGGCACGGCGGAGCAGACGAACGAGCGCTTCAAGAGGCTGCTCGCGGCCGGCCAGACAGGTCTGTCCACCGCCTTCGACCTGCCCACGCTGATGGGCTACGACAGCGACCACCCCATGGCGCTCGGCGAGGTGGGCAAGTGCGGGGTGGCCGTGTCCAGCCTGGCCGACATGGAGGTCCTCTTCGACGGCATCGACCCGGAGAGGGTCACGACCTCGATGACGATCAACAGCCCGGCGAACGCGATCTGGGCGATGTACCTGGCGATGGCCGAGAGGCGGGGCGCCGACCTGAGGAACGTGGGCGGCACGATCCAGAACGACATACTCAAGGAGTTCATCGCGCAGAAGGAGTACATCTTCCCGCCGGCGCCGAGCGTGGACCTCGTCATCGACACCTTCGAGTGGGGGCCCAAGCACGCGCCCAAGTTCAACTTCATCTCGGTCTCCGGCTACCACATCCGCGAGGCCGGGTCGACGGCGGTGCAGGAGCTGGCGTTCACACTGGCCGACGGCATCCACTACGTGCGCAAGGCGCTGGAGCGGGGCCTCGACGTGGACGAGTTCGCGCCGCGCATCAGCTTCTTCTTCAACGTCCACAACGACTTCTTCGAGGAGATCGCGAAGTTCAGGGCGGCGCGCCGGATCTGGGCGCGGCAGATGCGCGACGTCTTCGGGGCCAAGGACCCGCGCTCGTGGATGCTGCGCACGCACGCTCAGACCGCCGGCGTCTCCCTCACCGCCCAGCAGCCGCTGGTGAACGTCGCGCGCGTGGCCATCCAGGCGCTGGCCGGCGTGCTGGGGGGCACGAACAGCCTGCACACGGACTCCTTCGACGAGGCGCTGGCGCTGCCCACCGAGGAGGCGGCGACGCTGGCACTGCGCACCCAGCAGGTGATCGCGCACGAGACCGGGGTCACGAACACCGTCGACCCCCTGGCCGGCTCCTACTACGTCGAGAGCCTCACGAACGAGATGGAGCGCCAGGCCCTCGACTACTTCCGGCGCATCGACGAGCTGGGCGGCGTGGAGGCGGCGATCCTGGAGGGCTTCTTCGCCCGCGAGATCGGCGACGCGAGCTGGCGGTACCAGCGCGAGGTGGACGACGGGCGGCGGGTCGTCGTGGGCGTCAACGACTACGTGCAGGACCACCCGGAGGTGCCCATCCAGCTCGTCGACCCTGCGGTGGTCGAGGTGCAGAAGGAGCGTCTGGCGCGCGTGAGGCGCGAGCGCGACGAGACGAGCGCGCGGGCGGCCCTGGCCGAGCTGGAGGCGGCGGCCCGCGAGGGGCGCAACACGATGCCGGCGTTCATGGCCTGCGCCCACGCCTTCTGCACGCTCGGCGAGCAGATGGACGTGCTGCGCAAGGTGCACGGCGTCTACCAGGAGCCGGTGCTGATCTGACGGCCCGGCCCGCCGGGCCTTCCGTGCCGGCGCGGGCCTTCGGGAGGGCGAGTGGACCGCAGGATAAGGGTGCTGATCGCGAAGCCTGGCCTGGACGGCCACGACCGCGGCGCGAAGGTGATCGCCAGGGCGCTGCGCGACGCCGGCATGGAGGTCGTCTACACCGGGCTCCGGCAGACCGCCGACATGATCGTGTCGGCCGCCGTGCAGGAGGACGTGGACGCCGTGGGCCTCTCGGTGCTCTCCGGGGCCCACATGCACTACTTCAGGCAGGTCGTCGCCGGCCTCAGGGAGCGGGGCGCCGACGACGTGCTGGTCTTCGGCGGCGGCATCGTGCCGGACCAGGACCTGCCCGAGCTCGAGAACCTCGGGGTGGGGCGCGTCTTCGGGCCCGGCGCCAGCACCGACGAGGTCGTCGCCTACCTCCGCGAGGCCGTCTCCCAGCGGGTCGCGCGCCGTTCGTGAGAGCCTCTCGCGCCGGGGACGGCGAGCCGTTCTCGGACGAAGGTGAGGAACCTCATGACGCTCTCATGCGAGGCGCGTTAGGGTTGCTCGTCGCACCCAGCGGCCTACGGAGCACAGCACCTTGAACCTCAAGCGTACCGTCCTGTCCGTCCTGTGTGCCGTGGGAGCCACCTCCCAGTTCGCCGCCGCCGAAGCCTACGCCCTGCGCACCGTCGCGCCGGGCGAGTCGCTGGGCCTCATCGCCGAGCGCTACGGCGTGTCGGTCGACGACCTGATGGTCTTCAACGGCCTCTCCGGCGTGACGATCCACCCGGGCCAGGTGCTCAAGGTCCCCTACGTGGACGCCGTCGGCGGTCCCGCCGAGGCCACGGCCGCGCCGCCCCCCGGCTTCCGCTGGCACGTCCTGGGCCCCGGCGAGACGCTCAGCACCGTGGCCGGAGCCTACGGCGTCAGCCTCGAGGCCATGGTGGGCGCGAACCCCGACATCTCCTCGCTCGACAGGCTGCCGGCGGGCATCGAGCTCCTCGTGCCGCCTGCCCTCGGCCTCGTCGTCACGCTGCAGCCCGGCGAGTCGCTGCTCGACGTCGTCCAGCGCTACGGCGTCGCGCCGGAGGACCTGGTGAGGGCGAACGAGCTGCGCTCGCCATTCGACGTCGCGCCCGGCATGATGCTCTTCCTCCCCGGCGTGCGCCCCACGGAGGCGATGGCGCGGCTCGAGAAGGTGCGCGAGGAGGAGAACCGCTACGTGTGGCCGGTGCACGGCCGCCTGACCTCGTACTTCGGCCCGCGCAACCTCGGCATGGGCACCTCGAGCTTCCACCGCGGCATCGACGTGGCCGCTCCCTGGGGCACGCCCGTGATCGCCTCGCGCTCGGGCACCGTGACCTTCGCGGGCTGGTCTACCCAGGGCTACGGCAACCTCATCAAGATCAGGCACGCCGGGAACGACGAGACCTGGTACGGGCACTTCAGCTCGCTCGCCGTGTCCGTGGGCCAGTACGTGAAGCAGGGCCAGGTGATCGGCTACGTGGGCTCCACGGGCATCTCCACAGGGCCGCACGTGCACTTCGAGCTCTACGAGGCCGGCAGGGCGGTGGACCCGCTCTCGATACTGCGCTGAGCGCCGCGCTCCGGCACCGCCGACGACCGTGCGGGCGGACCGCCCCGAGCGGCTACCGCGCCACGGTCGACGACGCGGTCCCGCCCCGGCGCCCGCCGCTCAGCGCTCGCCGTTCCAGAGGATGCGGCCGCAGCTCGGGCAGCGTGTCACGCCTTCGCCCCGCCTGACCTTCTGCACGACGTGTATGGGGAGGCGCACGCTGCAGCCGCCGCAGCTCTGGTTGTTCACGATCTCCACCAGCGCCAGGCCGCGCCGCGCCGAGCGCACCTGCTCGTACTGCTTGAGCAGCGGCCGGTCCACGCCGGCGGCCAGCTCGTCGCGCGCCGACCTGGTGTCGGCTATGCGCTGGTCCACCCGCGCCACGCGCTCCTCCTCGCTGGCGCGCATCTCGGCCAGCGTCGGCTGCAGTTCGTCCAGCTCGGCCTTCAGCGCGTCGTGCTCGGCGGTCAGGCGCTCGAGCTGCTCCAACAGCGGCAGCGTGTCCTCCTCGAGCTCCTGCACGCGCGTGGCGAACTGCAGCTCCTGGTTCTGGAACTGGGCCGCCTCCTTGGCGCTGCCGGCGCGCATGGCCGAGTCGGCGGCGCCCTTGCGTCTCTCCGACAGCGTCTTCAGCTCCAGCTCGCTGGCGTTCACGCGCCGCCTCAGGTCGGCTACCTCCTGGGCCTTGCGCTCCAGCCGCGACTCGAGGTCGGCGACGCGGGCGACGAGGTCGGTGAGCTCCGGCGGCACCTGCCCGCGCTCTCCCTCGAGGGCGTCGATCTGCAGGTCGAGGGCCTGCACGTCGCTCAGTCTCTTCAGCATCCAGCCTCCATCGACGAGAAACCCCCGGCCGGCGCGGGGCGGGCGGGGGTCTCAGCGTCGCCTACGAGTGGCGGTCGAGTCACGAACGCAAGTCTAGCACGGGGTCCCTGACGCGGTAGACTCGCCCCGTGGCGCTGGAGGCGGCTGAGCTACAGGCGGGGCCGGAGGACACCGCGCTCGACGGCGTCGAGGAGTCGCCGGAGGCGTTCGTCGAGCGCTGGCGCTCCCATGCCGTGGACGCGCTGCTGTTCCCGCGTCCCGAGGGCGTCCCGCTCGTGGAGTGCCAGGTAGGGGGGACCGTCATCCAGGTCTTCGACCGCACCGGGCCGTACCTGTCGCGGCCCGGTGCGGCGCGGCTGATCGTGAACCCCACCGCCCACGCCCTGGTGCCTGCCGGGCCGGCGGACCTGCCGCGCCTGGAGCCCGTGGGACTGAGCCGACTGGCCGCCGTGGGCACGGTCTCCCGGCGCGAGGGTCAGGTCGTCGTCGTCGACGCCGGCGTGCCTCTCGTCGTGACCGTCAGCGAGCCGCTGCCCGAGGGCATCGCGGTCGGAGCGCTGGTCGCCTTCGAGTCCGAGGCCCCCGTGCACGGGTTCGTCGTCGCCGGGGCGCGCTACGCCGTGCACAGGCGCGACGGGGCCGAGGACCACTCGTGGTGATGAACAGAACGGTCTAGCCACTGGGCGACCTCGCTCCCAGGGCGCCGGCGCCGCACCCTGGGCGGTCGGCAGTGACACTGCTGCCGGCCGGCGCGCCGCCCGAGACCGCGGCCTGCCCCGACGTCGCCCCGGCGCGGGCCGGGCGACATCGTCTGCTAGACTGGCCCGCTGTGCCCAAGGTCGTCCTCAGCCGCGCCGAGCCGCTACCGCCCCGCGTCACCCCGGCGCGGGTCAGCGCCGTCGAGCCGGGGTCGCCCGCCCACAGGGCCGGAGTGAGGGCCGGCTGGGAGCTACTCACCGTCAACGGCCAGCCCATCCCTGACGTGCTGGCCTACAGGCGCGAGCTGGGTCGGGGCGTGGCCACGCTGGCCCTGCGCGAGCCGGACAGCGGCGCCGAGACCGCGTTCGAGGTCGAGTGGGAGGAGCCCGGGCTCGAGTTCGACGAGGTGATCTTCGACGGCATCAGGCTGTGCGCGAACCACTGCGACTTCTGCTACGTCCACCAGATGCCCAAGGGCATGCGCAAGAGCCTCTACATCATGGACGACGACTTCAGGACCAGCTTCCTCTACGGCTCGTTCGTGACGCTCACGAACCTGACGGAGGCGGACATGGAGCGGATCCTCGACGAGCGCCTCTCGCCCCTCTACGTCTCCGTGCACACGGCGGACGAGGCCAAGCGCGCCGAGCTCATGAAGTGGTGGCCCACGAAGACGCCGAACCCGGAGGCCACCAGCATCCGCACGATGTTCGAGCGCCTGCGCGACATCGACTTCTACACCCAGCTCGTGCTCGTGCCCGGCCGCAACGACGGCGACGAGCTCGACGCCACGCTGGCGTACCTCGCCTCGCGGCCCAACGTCCTCTCCGTGGCGGCTGTGCCCGTGGGCCTCACCGACCACCGCGGCCACCTCGCCCGCGTGGAGCCCTACGACAGGGAGGGCGCCGCCGACGTGCTGCGGCGCGTCGAGCGCTGGCAGCGGCGCATGCTGGCGGAGCGCGGCACGCGTTTCGTGTTCGCCTCGGACGAGTTCTACCTGGTCGCCGGGAGGGAGCTGCCGGACGCGGACGAGTACGAGGGCTTCCCGATGCTCGAGAACGGCGTGGGCATGGTCAGGGACTTCCTCGGCGCGGAGACCCCGGCGCTGCCCGACCGCCTGCCCGCCCCGCGGCGCGTCCTACTGGCCACGGGCCGGCTCTTCGCCCCGGTGCTGGAGGAGGCGGTGGCGCCGCTCCGCGCGGTGGCGGGGCTCGAGCTCGAGGTGCGGGCGCTGCGCAACCACACCTTCGGCGAGGTGACGACCGTCGCCGGGCTTCTCGCCGGACGAGACGTGCTGATGGGCGTCGCGCCCGGGGAGGCCGACCTGCTGCTCCTGTCGCCGAACATGTTCAAGTACGGCACGCAGACGCTGCTCGACGACCGCACGCTCCAGGACCTGGAGCGCGAGCTGCGCATGACGGTGGCGGTGGGCGGCACCGACGTGGCCGAGCTCTACCGCAGCGTGCTCCGGGGCCCGGCCGGCGCCTACCTGCCCTCGTTCGGGTTCTCGACGCACGCGATCAAGGAGGCGGCGAAGCAGCACTGATGGCCGGCGGAGCGGCTCCCACGGTGGGCCAACGGGCGCGTCGCGACCTGCCCACCTACCTCTCGCTCGTGAGGATCGAGCACTCGCTCTTCGCGCTGCCCTACGCCTACGTGGGCATGCTGCTGGCCGCCGACGGCTGGCCCGGCAGGCGGACGTTCCTGCTCGTGACGCTGGCCATGGTGGGCGCCCGCACGGCCGCGATGGCCATCAACCGCGTCGTGGACGCACGCCTCGACGCCCTGAACCCGCGCACCGCCGGACGCGAGATCCCCAGCGGCCGGCTCACGCGCTGGGACGGCGTGGTCGTGGCGCTCGTGGGGGCGGCGGCCCTGGTGTACGCGGGCGCCGCGCTGAACCGCCTCACGCTCGCGCTCCTGCCCGTGGCGCTGGTCTTCCTCGCGGCCTACCCCTACACGAAGCGCTTCACCTGGGCTTGCCACCTCTGGCTGGGCGTGACGATAGGAGCGGCCGCAGCGGGCGGGCACGTCGCCGTCACGGGCTCGTTCTCGTGGGTGGCCGTGCTGCTGTGGCTGGCCGTGGCGTCCTGGGTGGCCGGCTTCGACGTGATCTACGCCCTGCTCGACGTGGGGTTCGACCGCGCCCACGGCGTGCACAGCGTCCCCGCCCGCTTCGGAGTCGACAGGGCGATCCGGTTCGTCGCCGTCCTCTACGCCGTGGCCTGGCTGGCGCTCCTCGGCGTCGGCCTGGCGACGGAGGTGGACCCGGCCTGGCCGCACCGGCCGCTCGGCCCGGCCTTCCCGGTCGCCGCCGGGCTGGTCGCCGCGTTCCTCCTACACCAGGTCAGGGCGCTGCGGCGCTACCGCGACGCCAGGGCCCTCGACGCGTTCAACGTGAACCTGGCCCTCGGGCCGATCGTGCTCCTCGGCACCGTGCTGGGGCTCGCCCTGCGCTGAGCCGCGGGCGGTGTCGGGCGACGTCCCGCCACGCTCAACGACGGGTGAAGCCATGGTGCCGGAGGCGCCAGCCAGCCAGACCCGGCCCTGGTACCGTGGGGTCATGGGCAGGCCCCTCGACCAGAGCCACGAACACGCCGGCGGGGACGTGCTGCCGGTGCTCCCGCTCGACGTCGTCGTGTTCCCCGGCATGACGGTGCCGGTGACGGCCACCGAGGAGCGCTACAAGCGCCTGGTGCGACTGGCGCTGGCCCAGGAGAGCGAGCCCAAGCGCGTCATCACGGTCCTGGCGCCGCCCTCCGCGCCCATCCGCGACATGCCGGAGCACCTCGAGAGGTACGGCACGCTGGCGCACCTGCTCAGCGTCGAGGAGACCGACGAGGGCTACGACCTCGTCCTCCACGGCCAGGAGCGTTGCGAGGTCACCGTGTCCCGCACCGAGGACGTGCCTGACGGCGCGGGAGAGACGCGGCCGCTGCACTTCGCCGAGTACCGCCCGGCGCCGGTCGTGCGGGGCGACCCCAACGCCGAGGCCGTGGCCGCCTGGGACGCCATCGACACCTTCAGGGCCTACGCCGGAGCGATGTACAAGGGCGACACCGACATCGACACCCACCTGCCGGACGACCCGCTCTACCAGGCCTCGTTCGTGTGCGCGAACATCAGGGTCCCGGCCGTGAACAAGCAGCCCCTGCTCGACGCGCCCACGCTCACCGAGCGCTTCGACCTGGCCCGCCACCTCATGCTCGAGCGCCTGCGCAAGCGCGAGCAGCGCGGCCGGCGCCAGCGCGCTTGACCACGGGAACCGAGAGCGCCGCCCGGCGCGACCTGCTCACCTTCCGCTGGGACCGGCTCCCCTTCGTCACCGCCGACGTGCCCGGCACGGGCGGGACGATCAGGGCGGAGCCGGAGGACTTCGTCGTCGAGGAGCTGCCCCTCTACCCGCCCGAGGGCTCCGGCTCCCACCTCTACCTCAGGGTCGAGAAGCGCGGCCTCACGACCCGCGACCTCGTCATGGCCCTGGTGGGGGCCGGGGTCGACGAGGCGTCGGTGGGCGTGGCCGGCCTCAAGGACAAGCACGCGCTCACGACCCAGTGGCTGAGCCTGCCCAGGCGCCACGAGGACGCCGCGGCCGCGCTCGAGGCGCTGCCCGGGGCGAGGGTGCTGGAGCGCTCCTACCACCGCAACAAGCTGGGCCTGGGTCACCTGCGGGGCAACAGGTTCGCCGTGACCGTCAGGGGCGCGTCGCCCGGGGCGGCGCGAGCGGCCGAGGACGCCCTCGCCGCCCTGGCCGGCCGCGGCGCGCCGAACTGGTTCGGCCCGCAGCGCTTCGGGCGCTTCGGCACGAACGCCTACGACGGCTGGCGCGTGCTGCGCGGCGAGAGCGTGCCGGGCGGGCACAGGCTGCGCCGCTTCTTCGTCTCGGCGCTGCAGTCGCTGCTCTTCAACGAGGTGCTCGCCGACCGCATCGCGCTCGGCCTCTACCAGACCGTGGTCGCGGGCGATTGGGCCAGGAAGCACGACACCGGCGGCACCTTCCTGGTCGAGGACGCGGGGGCCGAGGCTCCCCGCGCCGCCTCCCTGGAGATCAGCGCCACGGTCCCGCTCTACGGGCGCAAGGTCAGGCCGTCGCCGGCCCGCGCCGGCGAGATCGAGGCCGCGGCCCTCGAGAGGCTGGGCCTGGCCTGGACCGACTTCACGTCGCGCCGCGGCGACAGGCGCCTCACGCGCATCGTCGTCGAGGACCCGCACGTGGGCGCCGAGGGGGACGCCCTGACGCTGCGCTTCACGCTGCCGAAGGGATCGTACGCGACGTCCGTGCTGCGCGAGGTCATGAAGGTCGACGTCGACGAGCCGTCGACGCCAGGAGAGCCAGAGGGCTCCTGAGGGGGCCCCTGGCCCCGCGCCGCGGCGACCGGCCCGCCTCGCGCGTGGGCGCCAGCCGCCGCCAGGCGAGCTCGACGACGAACGCCGCCACGGCGGCCGCGAGGAGCGGTTGCCACAGGGAACGTCCCGCTCCGGCCAGCTCGGGCGCGTAGGCGTCGCCCGCGACCACGCTGCCGCCGGTGCGTTTGGCGACGGCGGCGAGCACCGCGGCCCCGTCCACGGGCGCGAACTCGGGGTCGGGCCCCGCCACCGGGGCGCGGGCCACGAGCTCCGACCCGCGCGACACGACCACGTCCTGCCCGCCGCCCGGCGCCCAGGGCAGGCGGCCGAGGTAGCGTCCGGGGCCCACCTGCTCCAGTACGACGGAGCGCCCGCCGTAGCGCGCCACCAGCCGCTCGCCGTTCACGTACTCGCCGCCGCGCACCGCGTCGACGACGACCTCCAGCTCGTTGCCGTCGCGCCGCGCCGTGGCGTCGTAGCCGGGCGGCACCGCCTGCAGCCAGCGCCCCAACGTGCCCAACGCGCCTGGCAGGCCCGGCCACGAGGCGAGGCCGCCCGCCCAGGCGTTGAGGTCGGTGGTCAGCGCGGCCGTGCGCCCCAGTCCGGCGCGCCGCACGGCCAGGATCGGCTCGCCCTCGCGCCCGCCGAGCAGCTCCTGCGCGTCAGAGCGCAGGCTGGTGGCCACGTAGGCGTCGACAGGCGGCAGCGCCGCGGGGAAGTCGTAGAGCTGGTTGGGGCGGCCGCGCGGGACCGTGGGCTCGTCCACCAGCAGGGCGCGCGTGGCCGTGAGCGCCTCGTTGCTGAAGATCCGCGGCAGCGTGGCGACGTCGAGGGCCTCGTAGTAGCGCCCGCCGCCGGCCTCGGCGATGGCCTCGAGCCTCTCGAAGTCGGCCTCGGCGCCTATCGCGATGGCCGAGGTCGTGATGCCCTCCTGCAGCGCCGCGGCGGCCAGGGCCGTGAAGTCGGGCGCCTCCTGCTGCGCCCCAAACGGCCCGCCGCCGTCGTAGAGGCGCCCGTCGGACAGGACGATCACGTGCTTCACCGCCGCGTCGGTGTCGCGCAACGCCTCGATGGCCATCTCGTAGGCCGGCCCCAGCACGGTGCCGCCCCCGGTGCCGAGGCCGAGTATGCCCTGCAGCATCTCGCGCTTGCCGCGCTCGGTGGCGGGCCGCAGCTCGAAGACCCAGCGCGTGCTGGCCTCGTCGGAGAAGGCGATGAGGCCCAGGAGGTCCTCCTGGTAGGCGAGCTCGACGACCTGGATCGCGCCCTCCTTGGCCAGCTCGATCTTCGAGGGTGCGCCCGTGGCCATCGACTGCGAGCGGTCTATGACCATCACGAGGGCGACGAGCGGGAGCGTGACCTCGGTGCGCAGGTCGGTGGTGACGGGCAGTACCTCCTCGACGGGCGTCCTGTACCAGCCGCCGAAGCCGAAGCTCTCGGGGCCGCCCGTCATGAGCAGCCCTCCGCCCGTCTGGACGAACGAGGCCAGCAGGTCGAGCTGGCCGGGGGTGTAGTCGAGCGCGCCGCCGCGCAGGACCACGGCGCTGTAGGCGAGGGGCGAGGTGACGTCGGCGGGCGTGCCCTCCACGACCTCGAGGCCCTGGGTGCGCAGCACCTCGGCCACGGCCGGGTCCCCGACGACGAGCACGGGCGGCCTGGCGCGCACGGCCAGCTCGCGCGTCAGCGTCGTGGCGCCCGCCGGAGCGTCGGCCTCGAGGTAGACGGTCACGTCCATCGCCGAGCCGTCGCCGGCGGTGAAGGTGAACGGCACGGCCGTGTTGCCCGGCTGCACCTCGACCTCCCTGGTCGGCAGCGCCGTGCCTCCCGCCTCCGCCGAGACGCGGACCGTGGTAGCCACGTCGGAGCGCACGACGGCGACGGCCTCCACGGCCTGACCCGGCGCCGCCTGGGTGGGCAGTATCAGCTCGGCCAGACCCGTGCCGGGCCGGCTGGGCACGTGCGCGACGTCGACGGGGACCGGCGGGAGGGAGGTGAGCAGGGGGCCCGCGGGCGCCACGCCGTCGGAGACCAGCAGCACGCGGCCGGCACCGCCGGCGGCGGCGACCTGCAGCGCGCGGGCCAGGTCGGTGCCGTCCGTGGCCACGAAGCTCGGCACCTCCGCGGGCAGAGCGGGCACGTGGACGGCGTCGGCGGCCGCCAGCACCACGTCGGCGGGCTCCGGCAGGCCGGCCACCAGCTCGGCCGCGCGGCTCAGGCCCGCGTCGCCCACGCTGTCCGAGACGTCGACGACCACGGCCAGGCCCTGGCGTCCTCCCGGCACCACGGGCCCGGCGAGGGCCAGCGCCGCCAGCCCGATGCCCAGGGCGCGCAGCCAGGAGCCGGCGTCCCGCGGTCCCCGCCACAGCGGCACGGCGCACAGCGCCAGGGCCAGCAGCCACCACGGCTGCGCCAGCTCGACGCCGACGGCGTCCGTGACAGCGCCCAACACGCTCGGATGCTATCAGCCGGCGGTTGGTACTATGCGCTCGGATGGCCGCCTCTGCCCCATACGTGCTCATCGCGTCCGGTAGCCAGGAGCGGGGCCAGGCCCTGAGCCGGGCCCTGGAGGGGCTGCGGGTCCAGGGGCAGGTCATCGACGACGTCGAGAGGCTCCTCTACGTCACGCGTGCGCCCGCCGCGCAGGCGGCGGACGGCGTCGCGGCCGGCGTGCCGGAAGCCGTGGTGCTCGAGCACTCGCTGGCCTCGCGCGTGCCCGAGGGCCTCGACATCGTTCACATACTCCGCAGCCGCCAGCACCTCGCCCGCGCTCCGCTCGTCTACCTGGGCCCGCTCGACGCCGAGGTCGAGGCCAGGGTCATAGGCTCGGGCGCCGACGCCTACGTGACGCTGCCCACGCAGCCCACGGTCGTGAGGGCGTACGTGGCGCAGCTCCTCACGCGCCGCCGGGCCGAGCGCGACCTGCGCGATGCCCTCGACCGCGCGCGCCGCTTCGAGCAGGCCCTCAAGGAGAGCGAGCGGATGAAGGACGACCTCATCCACATGCTCGTCCACGACCTCAAGAGCCCCATCTCCAGCGTGATGGGCCTGCTCGACCACAGCATCGAGATGATGCGCGGCGGCGACGAGGGCGGCGTGGAGGAGCTGCTCAGCCTGGCGCGCAGCGAGTCGCAGCACCTCCTCAACCTGGCGGCGAACATCCTCGACGTGAGGCGCATGAAGGAGGGGCAGATGCCGTACGCGCCCACCGTCATCGCCAGCCTCACCGAGCTGGCCAAGGAGGCGCTGGGCGACGTGGTGGGCGGGCCGAAGGACCGCAACTTCGGGTTCCTCGTCAGGCCCGAGGCCGAGAGGATATACGGCGACCCCAAGCTGCTGCGCCGCGTGCTGGCGAACCTGATGGCGAACGCGATCAAGCACACCAGGCGCGGCGGCTACATCGACTTCAGGGCGTGGCGCCAGGACGACGGCTTCGTGCTCAGCGTGCGCGACGACGGCGAGGGCATCCCCGAGGCCGACCAGAAGCGCATCTTCAACGCCTTCGAGCAGTCGCGCCACACCGTGCACGACAGGTACGACTCCGGCATGGGCCTGACCTTCTGCAAGCTGGCCGTGGAGAAGCACGGCGGGAAGATCTGGGTCGAGTCGAAGGTCGGCCGCGGCAGCACCTTCTACTTCACGCTGCCCGACCTGGTGCCGGAGGACGCCGAGCCGGGCGAGGTGGTGGGGAACCCGTGAGCGCGGGCGCCATCGGGTGGGAGCTCGAGCGCCGGCTGTGGGCGCGCGGGTCGGTGGCCGTGGCGGGCGTGGACGAGGCCGGGCGCGGGGCGCTGGCAGGCCCCGTGGCCGCCGCCGCCGTGGTCCTCCAGCCGGGGCGCGACTACCCGTACCGCGACTCGAAGACGCTGACACGCGCCGAGCGGGCGCGCCTGGCCCGCCGCCTGCGCGGCGAGGCCGTGGCCTGCGCCGTCGCCTTCGCCTCGGCGGAAGAGGTGGACGCGCTCAACGTTCTCGGCGCCACGAAGCTGGCGGCGCGGCGGGCCGTGGCGCTCCTGGGCGAGGAGGTCGACGGCCTCGTCACCGACTACCTGCGGCTCGGCACCACCCGCCGCGAGGTCGCCGCCGCCCGCGCCGACGCGACCAGCTACCAGGTCGCCGCCGCCAGCGTGCTGGCCAAGCACGAGCGGGACCTCAGGCTCCAGCGCCTCGAGGACGAGTACCCGGGCTACGGCTTCGCGCGCCACGCCGGCTACGGCGTGCCGGAGCACCTGGCGGCGCTGCGGGCGCTGGGGCCCTGCCCGCACCACCGCCGCAGCTTCGCGCCCGTGGCCGCCCTGTGCCTCTTCGGGTCCGTCGGCTGAGGCCCCTCCTCGGTTAGCATCGCTCATGCCCGAGTGCATAGGCGTCCGTTTCGACAACGGGCCCAAGATCCACTACGTCGAGGCCCCGCCCACGCCGCCGCCCGTCGGCGCCACCTGCGTGGTGTCCACGCGGCGCGGGCTCGAGATCGGCAAGGTGCGCACGTCGGTCCGTGAGGTGGAGCGCGCCTCCGGCCACTACGTGCGCGAGGCCCAGCCCGACGACGTCGAGCGCTACGAGGAGCTGAGGGCGAAGGCCGAGGACCTCAAGTGGCTGCTCAAGGCCCGCGCCCGGCAGGTGGACGCCAGCATCAAGGTCGTGGCCCTCGAGTTCACCATCGACGAGAGCCTGCTGGTCGTCAGCTACTCGAGCGAGGGCCAGCCGCCCCTGCGCGTGCTCGCGCAGGAGCTCACGGCCCGCACCCCCGCCCGCGTGGAGTTCGTCAACGTCGGTCCGCGCGACCAGGCCCGCATGCTGGGCACGCTGGGCGTCTGCGGCGACGGCTCGTGCAGCTCCACGTGGCTCCAGAGCTTCAGCTCCGTGAGCATAAGGATGGCGCGCGACCAGCAGCTCCCGCTGAACCCCGAGAAGATCTCGGGCCCCTGCGGCAGGCTCATGTGCTGCCTGCAGTACGAGCACGAGATGTACCGGGAGCTCCTCAAGGGCATGCCCCGCAAGGGCAGCCGCGGCTGCCACGAGGGCAGCGGCACCTGCGGCCGGGTCGTCAAGCTGAACCCCCTCCTGGGCACCGTCGAGATCAAGACCGAGGAGGGCACGGTGCACGAGTTCCCGGCCGCGGAGGTCTCCAGGCCGCGCTAGCCGGCCAGGTTGCGCACCGAGGGACCCTCCGGCCCCGCCCGCAGCAGGCTCCGGAGGCGCAGCGCCAGCGTGGCGCTGGCCAGGCCGGCGTTGGCGTAGGACTCCAGCGCGGCCTCGTAGGCGTCGACGAGGTCGAGGGCCGCGGCGTAGACGCGCGGCGGCAGGTCCCGCATGAGCTCGCGCAGCCAGCCGGTGGGGCCGGGCTCGGCGCCGGCGTCGTGCGCGGCCGCCACGGCCCTGGCCAGGTCCTCCGCCCCCTCGAGGGCGTGGAGCATGTCGCCGGCCACGCCGGCGAGGAACCCCTCGGCCGCGGACCGCGCCTCCTCCGTGGCGTCGCGGCTCGCTCGGGCCCTCTCCACGAGGCCGGGCTGGCCGAGGCGCACGCCCGGGTGGTCCGGCAGGTCGGGAGCCTCGGCCCGCACCGCGCCGAACCTCACGTTCAGCGCGCGCGACGCCACCGTGGGCAGCAGGGCCTCCGGCCCCGGCGCGATCAGCACGACGTAGGCGTGGGCCGGCGGCTCCTCCAGCGTCTTCAGGAACGAGTTCGCGGCGTGGGCGTTCATCGCCTGGGCGCTGTCCACGACCCCCACGCGGCAGCGCCCGTGCGGCCGCGCGGCCAGCCACTCGCCGAGCGGCTCGGGGTCGGCGTCCGGCTGGTCGCGGCGCACGAGCTGGTCGATGGAGACCTCGGGCCTGAGCTTCGCCCGGCCCGACCGGGCCGTGGTCTTGGGCGCCACGACCTTGAGGTCGAGGGAGCGCCCGGCGGCGACCGCGACGCAGGAGGCGCACTCGCCGCAGGGCCGCGAGCCCTCGCGGGCGAGGCAGTTGAGGTAGGCGCACAGCCACGCGGCCGCACGGCGCCGCCCCACGCCGTCGGGGCCGGAGAAGAGCAGCGTGCGCTGGGACGCCGCGGGCGGCGCGGCAGCCAGCAGCCGGCGCAGCGCCCGCTCCTGGCCCCAGGCGCTCAGCCCGGCGGCGCTCACCGCCCGACCGCCAGCCTGGCCGCCAGCACCTCCGGGTAGCCGGCCGCCCTCACCGCCGTCTGGACCGCCATGACGTCGAACTCCACCCGGTGGAAGTCGATGGTCATGCTCGGGACGTCGAAGAGCGCGTAGGCCGCCATGGGCACCTGGTCGCGCGGCTGGCCCACGGCGCCGGGGTTCGCGATCACGCGCGCCAGCGGCGGCACGCGGTAGGTCGCGCGCTCCTCGCGGAACGTCACGGTGCGCCACAGCTCCTGCGCGCCGTGCTTGGCCTGCGCGTAGACCCGCGGGTGGTGGGTGTGGCCGACGAAGAGCAGGCGCGTGCTCATGAGCGGCACGTTGGCCTGCGCGCTGGAGAGCGTGGCCAGGTACTCCCACTGGCGCGTCAGCGCGCCGTGGGCCGCCTCCCAGGTGTGGTCGACGTGGCGGTCCCGGAACGTCCTGAGGAAGTCGAGGCTGGAGGGGGAGAGCTGCTCGGCGTGCTTCTCCAGCACCTCGAAGACCACGCTGGCGTCCCCGCGGCCGCGCCCGCCGTCGACGATGTCGAGGAGGGCGGCGTCGTGGTTGCCCATGACCCTCACGCTCGGCGACAGCTCGGCCAGGCGCTGCACGACCTCCTCGGCGTGGGGGTAGTAGCCGACCGCGTCGCCGAGGAACGCCACCTCGTCGTAGCCGCGCTGCTTGGCGTGGAGCAGTACCGCGTCGAGAGCGTGCAGGTTCGCGTGGACGTCGCTCAGGACGAGGTAACGCATCGGCTCAGAGGATACCAGCAGGCCCCGCCGGGCCGGTCGGAGCGTCGCCCGGGGTGTAGATATACTGGCCGCGATGGGCCCGCCCGCGAAGAGTCGCCACGCCGGGCTGCTACGCGCGGCGCTGGCGGTGGCGGCCCTGCTCGTCTCCACCGCCCAGGCGCAGGTCTCGGTGCCGACCTTCGGCACGCGCGGCGACGTCGACGATGCCGTCCTGAGCGCGTTCATGGCCGCCTTCCGCTCGGCCGTGGGCGCCGCCACGGGCCTCGAGGTGCGCACCGGCGAGAGGATCACGCCGGGCATCGCGGGCAGCCTCGACCCCGAGCTCACCATGCTGATCGCCGAGCTCGACGGCGCGCGCTACGCCGTCAGCGGCGAGGTGGCGCGCGTGGCGGACGCCTCGGGCCCCGAGTACACGGTCAACCTCATCGTCGTCGACTCGCAGGTCGAGCGCGCCACCGACGTGATCAGCGCCCCGCTGGACCCGGCCGCGCCGGCGCGCGCCGCCGCCGACCTGGCCGCCGTCGCGGCCGAGTTCACGACCGCGGTCCTCGAGCTGCCTGAGGGTGACGCCGGCCTCTTCGTGTCCAGCGAGCCGGGCGACGCCCAGGTGTTCGTCGACGGCGTCTCCATAGGGCACACGGGCCAGCTCGACGTGGCGATGCTGAAGCCCGGCCGCTACCAGGTGGAGCTGCGCAAGGAGGGCTTCCTGCCCGAGGTGCGCATGGTCGAGCTGCGACCCGGCGACACCAGCTTCCTGCACGTGATACTCACGGCGATCTCCGGCGGCAGCGTGCAGGTGACGAGCCAGCCGTCCGCCCGCGTGTCCATAGACGGCGAGGCGGCGGGCCGCACGCCCGCGACGGTGCCGGCGCTGCCGGGGATCCACACGGTGACCCTCGAGCGCGACGGCTTCCTGCCGGAGACCGTCTACGCCAACGTGCGCAACTACCGCGTGACCCGCGTCGAGGTGAACCTGACGCCCGTGGCGCCGCTGGTCGTGTTCTGGGACGAGCAGCGCGAGGTCATCGTGTACGTCGACGGGCGCCTCCAGCCGGGCGGGCACGCCGAGGGCATCGCGCCGGGCCTGCGCGAGTTCGAGCTCGTGCGGGGCGGCGAGGTGAGGCGCTACCTGCGCGCCGTGCCGGAGACCGGCGTGCTGCGGCTCGACCTGAGCACGGGCGACCTGGTCCCGTTCCCGCCGCCGCGCTGAGCGCCTCCCGCCCCGCTCCTCGCCCGCGCTGGGCCCCGGCGGCCGTCGCGCTCAGCGGCCGAAGGGCCACACCAGGCTGAGCCTCCCGGCGAGCGCGTCCGGGGCCGTGGGGTGCAGTGCCCCCGCCGCCACCTCGAGGCGCGCGGCGGGGCCGCCCAGCGGCACCTCCACCGCGGCCGCGGCGCGCAGGGGTCGCACGTCCCGGCGGTACGGCTCGTAGTAGGCGTCGAGCGCCAGCCTGGCGCCGCCCGACGTCTCGACCACCTCCAGCGCCGCGCCGGGTAGCGGGCCGGTCTCGCCGAGCCCGAGCCAGGCCGTGAACCTCCAGTCCGGCGCCCGCCCGCGCGTCAGCACCAGCGACGCGCCGAGCGCGGCGTGGTCGCCGCCGCCCGGCAGCAGGGCGTAGCCGAGCCGCGCCTGCAGCTCGTCGTCGCCCAGGGCCCTGACCAGGCGCAGCGTCGCGCCGCCCGTGGAGGCGAGGCCGTCGGGGCCCAGGTGGAGGCTGGGCGAGACGTCGAGGATCACGGCCCTGTCCAGCCGGAAGGTGCCGCCGACCTCGACGGCGAGCCGCGGGCCGCCCAGCAGCGGCCCGTCCCCGGCCACGGCGACGGGGTCGAAGCGCTCGTCGTCGGCGCCCGCGGCCGCCACGGCGAGGCGGGCCGCCACGCTGGCCACGACGCCGCGCGCGCCCAGCCGGGCGCGGGCCACGGGACCGTCGCGCAGCTCGCCGCTCAGCTCGAACACGACGTTCCCCAGCGGGCCGAACGCCTCCGCGGCGCTCAGCGATAGCCCCAGCCCGGAGGTGGAGACGTCGAGCCCCACGGTCGTGCCCCCCACCCTCACGTCGCGCCAGGAGACGCCCGCCGCGGCCACGCAGGGAGGCGGAGCGTCGGCCAGGCAGCCGGTCGCCGTGGCCGCGACGGTCTGCGCCGCGGCGGCGCCGAGCGCGAGGAAGAGGCAGGCGAACGCGCCCAGGAGCGCGCTGCGGGCGGGTGCTCTCATCCGGGAGAGCGTACCGCGCCGCGTTAGGATGGCTCGCCATGAAGGTCCTGGGCCACCTGACAGTCCAACCGCGCCTGCCGGAACGCATCGACAGGCTCGGCGAGCTCTCCTACGACCTCTACTGGACCTGGAAGCCCGACGCCAGGCGCCTCTTCCGCGAGCTCCACCCCGACGCCTGGGAGCGCTCGAACCACGACCCCGTCGTGGTGCTCCGCGAGGTGGACCAGGCGCGGCTCGAGGCGGTGGCGAGCGACCCCGCGTACCTCGAGCTCTACGACCGCGTCGTCGCCCGCTGGGACGCGTACCGCGAGCGCGACACCTGGTTCCGCGGGGTGGCGGCCGCCGCGGGCGCGCCCGAGGCCCGCTTCGCCTACTTCTGCGCCGAGTACGGCTGGCACGAGTCCATCTCGCTCTACTCGGGTGGCCTGGGCGTGCTGGCGGGGGACCACACGAAGGCCGCCTCCGACCTCGGCGTGCCGCTCACGGCCGTGGGGCTCTACTACCCGGAGGGCTACTTCCACCAGCGCGTCGCCGACGACGGCAGCCAGGAGGCCGTCTACGTCAGGGTGCCGCCGGAGGACACGCCGTTCACGCCCGTCACGGGGCCGGACGGTGAGCGCGCCGTCGTCACCGTGCGGCTCTTCGGCCGCGACGTGAGGGTGCAGGCCTGGCGCTGCCGCGTGGGCCTCGTCGAGGCGCTGCTGCTCGACACCGACGTGGAGGGCAACGACGACGAGGCCAGGCGTCTGTTGTCCCGGCTCTACGGGGGCGACCAGCGCACGCGCATAGGCCAGGAGGTCGTGCTCGGCGTGGGCGGCGTGCGGATGCTCAGGCGCGTGGGCGTGAGGCCCACGAGCTGGCACATGAACGAGGGGCACTCCGCCTTCATGGCCCTCGAGCGCTGCCGCGAGCTCGTCGCCGCGGGGCGCTCCTTCGCCGAGGCCCGCGAGGTCGTGGCCGCCGCCACGGTCTTCACCGTCCACACGCCGGTGGCCGCCGGCAACGACGCGTTCCCCTTCGAGCTGGCGCGGGCCTGCTTCGACGGCTACTGGGACGAGCTGGGGCTCACGCCGCGGGAGTTCGAGGACCTGGCCAGGGCCGACCACGGTTGGGGCGAGGTCTTCAGCATGACGGCCCTGGCGCTGCGCTTCTCCTCGGCGCGCAACGGCGTCTCGGCGCTGCACGGCGAGACCAGCCGGCGCATCTGGTCTGGCCTGTGGCCGCGCGTGCCCGAGGAGGAGGTGCCCATCACGCACGTCACGAACGGCGTGCACCTGCGCACCTGGATGGCGCCGGCGCTGCAGGACCTCGTCACCGAGGTACTGGGCGAGGGCTGGCTGGACGCGGCCGACGACGAGGCCATGTGGGAGCCGTTCCGCGACGTGGACCCCGTCAGGCTGTGGGCGGCGCGCCGCGACCTCAAGCGCCAGAGCCTGCGCTTCCTCAGGCGCCGGCTGGCGCGCCAGCTCCTGCGGCACGAGGCCAGTGCCGCCGCGCTCAGGGGCACCGAGACCCTCTTCGACCCCGACAGGCTCACGATCGGCTTCGCCCGACGGTTCGCGGCCTACAAGCGCGCGACGCTGGTGTTCCGCGACCTCGACAGGCTGCACAGGCTGCTCGCCGACCCAGACAGGCCCGTGCAGCTCGTCTTCGCCGGCAAGGCGCACCCCGCCGACCAGCAGGGCCAGGGCCTCATCGCCCACATCCACAGGCTGTCGCAGGACCCGCGCTTCGCCGGGCGCGTCCTCTTCGTGGAGGACTACGACATGGCCGTGGGCCGTGCGCTGACCCGCGGCGTGGACGTGTGGCTGAACAACCCGCGGCGCCCGCTCGAGGCCTCCGGCACCAGCGGGCAGAAGGCCGCCGTGAACGGCGTGCTGAACCTCTCCGTGCTCGACGGCTGGTGGCCGGAGGGCTACCGGGGCGACAACGGCTGGGCCGTGGGTGGCGGCAGGGTCTACCACGACGAGGAGCGCGGCGACGCCGCCGACGCCGACTCGCTCTACACGCTGCTGGAGCAGGAGGTCGTGCCCCTCTACTACCAGCGCGACGGCGCCGGCCTGCCCGCCGAGTGGCTGAGGCGCAGCGCGTCCGCGATCGCCACCGTCGCGCCGCGGTTCAACGCCGGTCGCATGGTCAAGGAGTACGTGCTGCGCTGCTACCTGCCGGCCGGCGAGCGCGGTCGGCGCCTGTGCGAGGGCGACGCCGCGCGGCGCCTGGCCGGGTGGCGCGCCCTCGTGGCGGGCACCTGGCGCGACGTGAGCGTGACGGCCAGGCTCGAGTCGCCGGCGGTGGCCCGCGCCGGCGAGCCCGTGGTGGTGAGCGCCGAGGTGACGGCCCCGGGCTGGTCGCCCGGCGAGCTGGCCGTGGAGGTCGTCTACGGCCGCGCGGCCGACGAGCTGCGACACGGGCTGCGTGTCGTGCCCATGCGGGCGGCGCCCGGTGGCGGCGGCGCGATCTCCTACCGCGCCCAGTTCGTGCCGGAGCTGTCGGGCCGCCTGGCCTACGGGGTGCGCGCCAGGCCGGTCAACGACCTGCTGGCTCACCCGCAGGACGCGCACGCCGTGACCTGGGCGGGTTAAGGTCTGGCATGGCCGTGAGCAGGGAAGAGGCGCTCGCCCTCATGGAGGAGTGGACCGAGAGCGAGAGCCTCCGCAAGCACATGCTGGCGGTGGAGGCGGCCGTGGCGGCCTACGCGCGTAGGCTCGGCGGCGACGAGGAGACCTGGTCCGTCGCGGCGCTGCTCCACGACTTCGACTACGAGCGCTACCCCATCGCCGACGAGGCGCAGCAGGGCCACCCCTTCGTGGGCGTCGCGCACCTGCGCGAGCTCGGCTACCCGCAGGAGGTCCTCGACGCCATCCTCGGCCACGCCGACTTCTCCGGCGTGCCGCGGGAGAGCCTGCTGGCCAAGGTCCTCTACGCCTGCGACGAGATCACGGGGCTCATCACCGCCGCCGTGCTGGTGAGGCCCGACAAGGACATCGCGAACCTCGAGCTGTCCAGCGTGAGGAAGAAGTTCAAGGACAAGGCCTTCGCGCGGGGCGTGAACCGCGACGACGTCAGGCGCGGCGCCGAGGAGCTCGGCGTGGACCTGTGGGACCACGTGCAGTTCGTCCTCGACGCGATGAAGGGGAGGGCGGGCGCGCTGGGCCTCGACGGGCGACTGGCCGCGCCGTCCGGCTCCCAGGGCTGATCGTCGCCCGTGCCCGTGCCGCGGGCGGCGGGTACTAGGGGGTACTAGGGGGTGTCGCCCGCCGGCCGCCAGGCGGCCACGACCCTGCCCCGCACCGCCGCAGCGGGCAGCGGACCGTAGTCGCGCGAGTCCCGGGACGCCAGGGGTCGCCTGTCGTCGCCCAGCAGCCAGAGCTCGCCGGACGCCAGCGCGGTAGGCACCACGTTCGACGCTCCTTCCTGGCCCGGCTGAGGAGCCGGCACGGGGTCCCCGTCGACCAGCAGCTCGCCCCGCGCCATCGCCACGGTGCCGGGACCCACGGCGGCCACCCGCTTCAGCGAGAGCCCGCCGCCGGGCGGCGCCACCACGACGACGTCGCCGGGCCGCCAGCCCCTGCCGGGGTAGGCCAGCGCGTGGAGAGGCGGCCGCAGCACGAGCACGACGCTGCCCGGTGGGTAGGTGGGCGACATGCTGCGCCCCTCTACGCGCATCAGCGTGGCGCCCTGCGTGGCGACGAGCGCGCCCAGCGCCCCGCCCAGGGCCAGCCACCGCCAGGTGCGACCGCGCCGTCGGACCCGCGCCCGGCGCGCCGACACGTCGTCGGCCGCCGGCGGGGCGGCGACGTCCGTCAACTGGCGCCGCGCGCCACGGCCAGCTCGTCGGCCCGGGCGCCGAGGGCCACGAAGCTCTCCCAGCCGCCGCGCTCGGTGATCGCCGCGGCTGCCGCGGCCTCGCCGATCGCCACGATGTCGTCCAGGTCCTTGAACGACTCGACGCGGTACTGGGGCATGGCCATGCGTATGCGCATGTCGGGCGGGTTGAGGCTGGCGTGGATGTCGACGAGCAGCGACTGCATGATGTCGCTGGACCGCAGGAGCATCTGGACCATGGGGTTGCGGCGCTCGAGCTTGACCGTCGCGACCATGCGCTCCCACCAGCTCCCCTCCTGGTCGGGCGTGCGGTAGACGGACTGGCGGGCAGGAGTCACGTCGGAGGCGACGGTCCGCGTCGCGCCCAGGAGCGTCGCGGCGGCGACGGGCAGGTTGTTCACGATGCCTCCGTCGGCGAGGGTCCGGCCCCCGTACTGGATCGGCTCGATGGCGCCGGGGAAGCTGGACGATGCCCTCACCGCCCGCACCAGGTCTCCCTCGCCGATCAGGACCGCCTCGCCGCTCTCGATGTCGGTGGTCGTCACGGCGAAGGGCACGGGCAGGTCGTCGAAAGCGGGCGGCAGGAGCTCGGCGAGGAACGCCTCGAGCTTGTCGCCCTTGATGAGCCCGGCCTGCAGCGAGATGTCCACGACGTCACGCCAGCTCACGCCCCTGGCGATCTCGTGGATCTCGTCGGCGCTGCGCCCGGCGGCGTAGAGGGCGCCGATGATCGCGCCCATGGAGGTGCCGGCCACGACGTCGAAGCGGGCCCCAACGCGCTCGAGGACGCGCAGCACGCCGATGTGCGCGAAGGCCCGGGCCCCGCCCCCGGAGAGGACGAGGCCCAGGCGACAGGCTCGGCCGGGCAGCTCCATCGCGCCCGAAGCTAGCACGGGCCCCGCCACCGGCCGGTGGCGGGGCCCGCGCGCCCTGGTCATCGCTGCTGCTGCTCCTGCTGGGCGGAGGGCACCACCTGCAGGGTGACGTCCACCTGGCGTTCGCGCCCGTCGCGCCACACGGTGAGGGTGATGACGTCGCCCTCGTCGTGCTCGAGCACGAGGGCCTGCAGGTCCTGCGCCGAGTCGACCGGCTCGCCCTCGGCCGCCACGATCACGTCGCCGCCGGCGGGGTACTGCTGCTGGCCTATCACGGCCATGAAGGTCGCGCCGACGATGCCGGCCTCGTCGGCCGGTCCGCCGGGCTCGACCGCGACGACGACCACGCCCTGGTCGGGCAGGCGCAGCGCCTCGCGCGCCTCGTCCGGGTAGTCGGAGACGGCGACGATCTGTATGCCGAGGCGCGCGCGGTCCTGGATCGTCTGCGAGGCGGCGTAGAAGCCCACGAGCCCGCCCGCGCGCAGGTCGGGGAGCGTCTCGGCCACCAGCGAGCTGGGCACGGCGAAGCCGATGCCTATGTTCGCCGCCTGGCCGGACGCGCTCATGCCCGGCACGATCATCGTGTTGATGCCCACGAGCCGGCCGGAGGAGTCGAGGAGCGGCCCGCCGGAGTTGCCCGGGTTGATGGCCGCGTCCGTCTGGATCATCGGTATGTCCACCTGGCCTATCGAGGTGAGCTCGCGGCCTATCGCCGAGACGATGCCCTGCGTGACCGTCGACTGCAGGCCGAAGGGGTTGCCGATGGCGATGACCTTCTGGCCCACCTGGACGTCGTCGGAGTCGGCCAGCTCGATGGGCTTGGCGTTGGCGGGCACGGCCGACGGGTCGTCGAGCTCGAGCAGCGCCACGTCGTAGTCGGGGTTCGCGCCCACGACGCGGGCCGGCAGCGGCTCGTCGCCGTCGGGGAAGTCGACGGTGATCGTGGCCCCGTCGCGCGGCTCTATCGAGTTCTCCTGCAGAGCGGCGCGCACGACGTGGTAGTTCGTGACGATGCGCCCCTCGTCGTCGATCACGAAGCCGGAGCCGCTGCTCTGCTGCACGCGGGGGATCCCCTGACGCGGGAAGAGCTGCCTGAAGGGCTCGGGGAGGAACGGCAGGTCCTCGAACGGGTTGATGACCTCGCCCCTCACCTCCACGGTGATCGCGACGACGCTGGGCCCTATGGCCTTGACGACGTCGATCGTGTTCTGCTCGTCCTGCAGGCGGGCGGCGACCGGGTCGGGCGGCTGCACCGCGCCCTGCGCGGTCACGTTGCTCGCGCTCCAGAGAGCCGCGGCGGCGAGAGCCGTGGCGAAGACGATGGCTATGACGTACGGCCTTGTGCGGATCAAAGCGGATCACTTCCCTTCGCTATCGCGCGTTCACGAGTCTCGCCCCGACGGGTTAGCCCGTCGGGAACCTAACATGAGTAAGATGAGAGCCCCGCTGCTGTAGGCTTGTCACGTGCCTGACCTGCTCGACGAGCTCGCGTCGCACCTCCTCTGGCGCATCGGCAGGGCGTCGGAGGACGGCCCCGTGACGGTGCGGGTGGGCCTCGCCTCGAGCGCGCCGCTCTTCAACGAGCTGCCGCGGCTCAGGAGCGCCACCGACGCCGAGGTCGAGGCCGCCGTGCGCGAGTCGTCGCTGCGCGTCGAGTGGGTGGGACCCAGACCCAGACCGAGCGAGCGCTAGCCATGGAGATAAGGCACGAGGTCCGCTTCGCCCTCGCGCTCGACATGACCGCCGCCGAGGCCACGGCGTTCGCCCGCGACGTGTCGCGGACCCTGGCGCACGCCGACTTCCTCGCCGACCTGCAGGTCGTGGCCGGCGAGCCGGCGGTCGTCTCGGCGGCCATCCCGGTGTCGGCGGCCATGTTCGGCCAGCGCGAGCTGCCGTTCCGCAGCGTGCTCGTGCCCACGCCCGCCGGCGCCCGGCTCGAGGGCACGCCGCTCGCGCCCGACGGGCCCGGCTGGGCGCTCGTCTCGGGCGAGGCCCGCGTGAGCCCGGCCGGCCAGGGGCGCGCGCGGATCGACTACGCCTTCGACATCACCGTCCACCTGCGGCTACCCCGCGCCGAGAGGTGGGGCGAGCGCGCGCTGACGCGCATGATCGAGTACACGGCCCGCACCGTGCTCACGCAGGTCGCCGCGGAGCTGAGGAGCTCGGTGGCGCGGGCCGCCGGCGTGCCCGCCGCGGTGGCCTAGGGCACGGTACGCGGGGCCGCGGGCTCGGCTACTTGCCCACGCAGAAGCGGGAGAAGATGCTCTCGAGCGTCTCCTCGACGACGCCCTCGCGGCCCGTGATCGCGGCCAGCGCGGTCAGGGCGTCCTGGAGGTCGAGCGCCGCCAGCTCCTCGCCGTGCTCGAGGGCGCCCGCCAGCGACGCACGCGCGCGCCGCAGCGCCTCGACGTGGCGGTCGTTGCCCACCCAGACCTCGGCGCCGGCGGCGTCGCCGACGAGCTGGTCGGCCAGGGCGTCGCGCAGCTCCGCCAGGCCCTGGCCCGTCACCGACGAGACCCTCACGACGGGCACCTCGTCGCGCAGGCGCAGGTCCGCCGGCGACCACGCCGCCCTCAGGTCGGCCTTGCTGGCCACGACCACGGCGCGCACCCGCCCGCCCTCGCCCCCCGACGACCCGCCGGGGGCGAAGCGCCGCAGCAGGTCGCGGTCCTCCTCGTCGAGGGGGCGCGAGCTGTCGAGGACCAGCAGGCGCAGGTCGGCGCGCTCGGCCACCTCCCTGGCCATGACCACGCCGCTGGCCTCGAGCGCGTCCGCGGCGGCGCGTATGCCGGCCGTGTCCACGAGCGTGACGGGGACTCCGGAGAGCACGAGCGGCGCCTCGAGGTAGTCCCGCGTCGTGCCCGGCACGTCGCTTACGAGCGAGCGCTGGTAGCCGAGCAGGGCGTTGAGCAGGCTCGACTTCCCGGCGTTGGGCCGGCCCAGCAGGGCCAGGCGCGCGCCCTCGCGCGTGAGGCGTCCCGCCTCGGCCGTCGCCAGCAGCTCGTCGACGCGCGCCAGCGCCCGGCGCAACGGCTCCTGCAGTCGGGCCTCCGGCACGCCCTCGTCCGGGTAGTCGAAGCCCGCCTGCAGCTCGGCGTAGGCGGCCGTGACGTCGGACTGCACCTCGCCCACCCGGCGGCTCAGCGCGCCGGTGAGCCCGCCGGCGGCGTGGCGCCGGGCGGCCTCGGTGGAGGCGTTCACGAGGTCCAGGACGGCCTCGGCCTGGGCCAGGTCGAGGCGACCGTTGAGGTAGGCGCGCAGCGTGAACTCGCCGGGCCCGGCGGCGCGGGCGCCCGCCGCGAGGCAGAGCTCCAGCACGCGCCTCAGCACGGCCGGCCCGCCGTGCGTCTGCAGCTCCACGACGTCCTGGCCCGTGTAGGAGGCCGGGGACCTGAACGTGAGCAGCAGCGCCTCATCGACGACCTCGCCGTCGGTGACGACGCGCCCGAACAGCACGCGGCCGGGCCCGACGCCGCTCGGTAGGGCGCCGCTGGCCGGCCGGAACACGGCGTCGGCGACGTCGTAGGCGCGGGGGCCCGAGACCCTGACGACGCCCACGGCGCCCGTGCCGGGAGCGGTGGCGATGGCAGCGATCGTGTCCGTGGTGGGTGGCAGCGCCACGTCGTCCGATTCTCACACGGGGAGGAGACGTGGCCCGCGGCGGGCGCGACCGCGAGAACGGAGGCATCTGGCGAAGGCGCGGGCCCGGCGGCGGCCGTGGCCACGCCGCTGGCTATCATCTGCCTCATGGGTCTCATCCACGCGCTGCAGGGAGCGGCCTCGCCGGCGCTCGACTCCCTGATGCTGGCCGTCACGCAGGTGGGCTCCGAGCAGGCCTACGTGGCGCTCCTCGTCGTGGCCTTCGTCGCCGTCGACGCCGAGCGCGGCCGCAGCCTGGCGCTCACGCTGCTGACCGGCTTCTACCTGAACCAGCTCCTCAAGGACGCCTTCTTCACCCAGCGTCCGTTCCAGATCGACCCGACCGTGGCGCGCTCCGAGGCGGCGGTCGCGACGGCGCCCGGCAACGGCTTCCCCTCCGGCCACGCCCAGGGCACGGCGACCTTCTGGGGCATGGCCGCCGCCTACCTGCGGCGCGGCTGGTTCACGGCCCTGGCGACGGCGGTCGTGGCGCTGGTGTCGCTCTCGCGCCTCTACCTGGGCGTCCACCTGCCCGTGGACGTCGTCGGCGGCCTGGCCTTCGGCCTGGCGACCGTGGGCGTCTCGCTCTACCTCCAGCGGCGCGGCGTGAGGCTCGGCCGCGCCGCGACGGTCGTCCTCGGCCTGCTGGTGCCGCTGGCCCTCCACCTCGTCGCCCCCACGGAGGACTCCGGCCTGCTCACGGGCGCGTTCGCCGCCTTCGCGGTGGGCCCCGAGCTCGTCAGGCACGACACCAAGGGCAGCGTGGCCGGCAGGGCGGTGCTGGCCGCCCTGGCGCTGGCGCTGGTCTTCGGAGCGCTGCTCGGCAGCTCGGCCCTGCTGCCGGAGGCCGTGAAGCGCAGCGCCATCGGGTCTTTCGCCCGCTACCTCCTCATAGGCGGCGTGGGCACCGTGCTGGTGCCGTGGCTGGGCCGCGCCCTGCGCCTCACGCCGGCGGCGGCGCCCGTGGCCGCGGCCGCGCGGCGCGGGACGGGGGCTTGACGGGGACGCGGCGCCTCCGGCTGCTGTTGGAGTACGACGGCACCGGCTTCTCCGGCTGGCAGCGCCAGGCGGGCGGCGAGCGGACGGTGCAGGGCGCGGTCGAGGAGGCCCTCTCCAGGCTGCCGGGGGAGCACGGGACCGTGGTCGCGGCGGGGCGCACCGACGCCGGCGTGCACGCGTTGGCGATGGTCGCCCACGTGGACACGACGAGCGGGCTGCCCGACGAGAGGCTGCGCATGGCGCTGAACGCGCACCTGCCGCGCGACGTCGTCGTCCTGGCGCTGGAGACCGCGGACCCCGGCTTCGAGGCCCAGTTCTCCTGCCTCTACCGCCGCTACCTGTACCGGCTCCGCGTGGTGCGCGACGACCCGCGCCGGCTGGCGATCGACAGGCACAGGGTCCTGCCCGTCTTCCGGCGCGTCGACGTGGGCGCCATGCAGGAGGCGACGCGCCACCTCGTGGGCCGGCACGACTTCGCGGCCTTCGCCACGCAGGAGACGCGCACGACGACGCGCGAGGTCCTGCTGTGCGACCTCCGCGAGGCCGGCGCCGAGCTCCACCTGCACGTGGCCGCCGACGGCTTCCTGCGCAACATGGTCCGCACCGTCGTCGGCACGCTCCTCTGGGTGGGCAAGGGCAAGTACACCCCCGACGACGTGCGGGAAGTGCTGGCGAGCCGCGACCGGCGACGGGCCGGGCACAACGTGGGCCCTCAGGGCCTCTACTTCGTCGAGGCAGGCTACGGCCCTTGGGACCCCGCAGCGTCCGAGGCGCGGGTGGCGGCGCTGCTCGAGTAGGCGCGCGGTCGGCGCGGGTCGGCCCCCGTGGGCGCTGCCGTGGGGCCGTGGAGTGTGCCGACGCCGGGGGCCACGCGGGTCCGCGGCCCGGCGACGACGCGCGAGCGGGAACCGTTCCACACGTATACTCGGGCATGGCCGCCACCCTCGAGCGGTACGTCGCACCGGGGAGGACCGGCGCTTGGCGCCTCGGGTGAGGCCCGTGGCGGCGGACGACCTGGTGGTGCTCGCGCCCCTCGACGCCGAGTACGCGGCGCGCCTGGGCCTCGAGCCGGGCGTGACGCTGGGCAGCCTCCACTACTTCGGGCGCAGCGGCCACTCGTTCGTGGCCGAGGTGGCGGGGTCCACCCTCGGCTTCGCGCTGGCGCACTCCACCTGGTCGGGGGGCGACGCGGCCCTGAGGCTCGAGCGCCTCGTCGGCACCGGCGAGGCCGCCGACGCCCTCGCCGCCGCCGTCGTGAAGAGCGCCTACGACGCCGGCGTCTACCGGCTGGTGGCCGAGCTGCCGCGCGATGACACCGTCGGCCGCGCCGCCGTGGAGGCCGCCGGCTTCGCGCCCCGCGCGACCGTGAGCTACGCGCGCCGGCTGGGCTCCGGTGGCGGGGGGAGGTCCGCGTGAGCGAGGGACGCACGAGCCGGGCCGTGGTCGGCGTGAGGGGCATGGACACCGCGGAGGCGCGCCGGCGCGTGAGGGAGGCGCTGGCCGCGGTGCCCGGCGTGAAGGACGTGCAGGAGGAAGGCGACTCGAAGATGGCAGTCGACTACGACCCCACGGAGGCGACGGTCATGGACCTGATAAGGGCGCTGCGGCGCATCGGGTTCCTGGCCGGCATGGAGTGACCTGGAGGGCGCTGTGGAGGGCGAGCACGAGGTGAAGGCGGGGGGCGAGCGGGCGCGCTCCGCCGGACGCTCACCCCGGTCCGGCGACGGGCCGCGTCGGACGGCCAAGGGAGGCGGCGGCGGTCCGCCGCGGCGGACCGCCGGGGGCGGCGTGGACCGCGTGCTCGTCACCGACAGGGCGCTGGCGAAGATCGTCGGTCTCTCGGCCCACGAGGTGCCCGGCGTGGTGGGCATGGCGCCGGCCAGCCTCGGCGAGGGCATCAGGCGTATCCTCGGCGCCCGGCAGGTGGACGAGGGCGTGGTGGTGACGCGCCACGAGGACCCAGCGGGCGCCGACGTGGACATCCACGTGGTCGTGGCCTACGGGGTGAACATCCCGGCCGTCGCCGACTCGATACGGGAGAGGGTGCGCTACGCCGCGTCCGCCTACGGCGGCGTGGAGCTGGGCGCCGTGCGGGTCCATGTGGCCGGGGTCAGCCGTGCCTGAGGCCGCGGTCGCGCGGGCCACCAGGGGCCGCGTCGACGCCCGCGAGCTGTCGCACGCGTTCATCTACGCCACCCAGTGGCTGGGCGTGTTCGTCGACGAGGTCAACGCCCTGAACGTCTACCCGGTCCCCGACGGCGACACGGGCACGAACATGCACCTGACCATGCAGGCGGTCCGCCGCCAGCTCTCCGAGCTGCGCGCGGTGACTATGCCGGGGGTGGCGCACGCTCTGGCCTACGGCTCGCTGCTCGGCGCACGCGGCAACTCCGGCGTGATCCTCTCGCAGGTGCTCAAGGGCTTCGCCGAGTCCGTGAAGGGTCACAGGACGCTGGGGGGCGCCGAGGTCGCCCGCGCGCTGCGCGCCGGGTCGGACAGCGCCTACGCGGCCGTGATGCGGCCAGTGGAGGGCACGATACTCTCGGTGATGCGCGCCGCCGCGGACGCCGCCGAGGCGTCGGCGGACGCCACGGCCGTGGAGGTGCTGCGGGCGGCCCACGCCGCCGGCCAGGAGGCGCTGGCCCGCACCCCCGACCAGCTCCCGATACTGAAGCAGGCGGGCGTCGTCGACGCCGGCGGGCTCGGGGCGCTGCGCGTCCTCGAGGGGCTGATCGCCTACTTCGAGCACCGTGACCTGCCGCCCCCGCCGAAGGTGGAGAGGCGCGCCCAGCAGCAGTTCGAGGAGCAGGAGTACGGGTTCTGCACCGAGTTCCTCCTGGCGGACGTCGCGGTGCCGACCGCCGAGATCCAGGAGGTCGTGGCGCCGTTCGGCGACTCGCTGCTGGTGGTGGGCGCCGAGGGTTTCGTCAAGGGCCACATCCACACGCAGGAGCCGGAGAGGCTCCTGGCGACGGTCGGTCGCTACGGCCGCATGGTGCGCTCGAAGGTCGAGGACATGAGCGAGCAGCACTCCGAGATCCTCGCCGACGTCGACCCGCACGGCGCCGGGGGCCCGCGCCTCGCGGCGGTCGCGGTGGCCAGCGGCTACGGGTTGACGCGCGTGCTGAGGAGCCTGGGCGTGCGAGTGGTGGGAGGCGGCCAGACCGAGAACCCCTCGGTCGAGGACCTCGCCGACGCCGTGCGCAGCGTGGGCGCCGAGACCGTGGTCGTCATGCCTAACAACTCGAACGTGGTCATGGCCGCCCAGCGCGTGCAGGAGGTCGTGAAGGACAAGCGGGTGCTGGTGCTGCCCACGCGCACCCTGGGCCAGGGCCTGGCCGCCTCGGTGGCGTTCAACGAGGACGGCGACCCGGAGGCGGTGCTCGAGGAGATGCGCTCGGCCGCCGAGGGCACGCTCACGCTGGAGGTGACGAGCGCGAGCCGCGACGCGACGCTGGGCGGCGTCGACGTGCAGGAGGGCCAGGCCATAGGGCTGGTCGACGGGGTGTTGGAGACGTCCGCCCCGGACCACGACGCGGCCCTGCTGGACCTCGTCACGAGGCACGGCGCCGGGCGCGACGTGGCCACGCTCTTCCACAGCACGGCCGTCGGCCCGGAGCGGGCCGCGGCGGTGGCGGAGCGCATCCGTGAGGCCTTCCCGGGCCTGGAGGTCGAGGTGCACCAGGGCGGCCCGGACCTCTACCCCTACCTGCTGCTGCTCGAGTGAGCGCGGCGGAGTGTGACGTGTCGGTTAAGGTCCTCATGTAAGGGATGTGACATCTCAACGCGGGGCCGTGGACAGTGATAGGGGACGGAGGAAGGTGGCGCAGGTCTCAGTTCGAGGCCGCCCGCAGCCCGCGTCCGTTTGGAGGTCCCATGAGACGCCTCGCACTGCCCGCCCTCGGCGCACTCTGCGCACTGACTCTCGCGGCCTGCACCACCGGCGGCGTCCCCGGCGGGCCGCCGGAGGACACCATCGACGTGGTGGCCGGCACCGACGCGCAGCAGGCCCTGGCGACGGTGCCCCTCGACAACCTGGAATCGCAGGTCTTCGCCGTCGGGGTGCCGCAGGACGTCGTGGACGCCGGCCTGCTGTACATAGAGCTCGACCGCGACGTGGACCTCGAGGTCATGACCGACGGCTGGGGGACGGTGACCTTCAGCGCCTCCTCGAAGAGCTACTTCGGCTCGGGCCTCCAGGGCCTGGGGCCGTCCGCGGCCGTCCGGGCGCAGCCGAGCATCGTGACCGTGGTGACGTGCGCCGGCTCCTGCGTGCTGCTCGAGCCCGCCAACCCCGGGACCGTCTACGTGCGCGTGACGAACACGGGGCCTGACACCAGCGTGAGCCTCTTCGCCTACGGCGACCAGCACGGTGACCCCAACGAGCCGGCGAACGACAGCCTGGCGACCGCTACCCCCTTCAACGGCCTCACCGACGAGGGCGCGATCGAGACCGTCGGCGACGTCGACTACTGGCACTTCGAAGAGGGGAACTTCGTCACCTTCGACCTGACCGTGGAGGGCATACCGCTCGAGGCCTGGATCGTGGACGGGAACGGCGACCCCGTGGAGGACGGAGCCGGGCCGTATCATGGCGGCGAGGACATCCAGCTCTTCGCCGGCGAGTACCTCAGGGTGTGGTCACAGGAGCCGTGGCAGGCCGCCAGCTCGGCGCGGAGCACCTACTACCTGTACGTCGACGAGCTCCCAAGCTCGCGCGCGGAGGAGGCAGCGAGGAGACGATGAGGGAACCGAAGGAGAGCGGGCGGAGCGCCGTCGGCGGGCGTCCGGCGCGAGCCGCCACCGTGAGGACGCTGGGAGCCGCGGCGCTCCTGGCGTTCCTGCTGGCGGCGTGCCTGCAGCCGCCGCCCCCGCCGCCGCCCGCCGACCCCCTGGTGGCCAGGACGGACGAGGGCGCCACGCCGTCGGCCGTCGTCGACCTGGCGCCGGGCGAGTGGGCGGACTTCGAGCTGGTGCTGGACGCCGTGAGGTCGTTCGACGTGGCCTACGCCGAGCTCGACACCACGCAGCCGGCCGTCGTCGAGCTTCGCAACTCGGCCTACTGGGGCGTGCTGGCCAGCAGCGCCACGCCCGACTACTTCGTCCGCGGGACGATCGCCGGGGTGCCGCAGCCGCTGCCGACGGCGTCGGCGGCGGGAGTGCGGCCGAGCGCGATCACGCCCGACCGCGTCTGCCTCGGGCCGTGCGTGATCTTCGACCCCGGCGGCGGACGCTTCTACCTGCGCGTCGTGAACACGGGCAGCACGGGCCTCGTCGCCGACCTCTACCTCTACGGCGCCACCTTCGCGCACGCCGACGAGCCGGCCAACGACTCCAGGAGCGGCGCGGCGCCCCTCGTGAACGGCGCCGGCGGCGCCCTCGAGCTCCTCGGCGACGTGGACTACTGGCTGGCGTCCGCCGAGGCGAACGTGACCGTCGAGGAGATCGGCGGGCTCGCCCTGCAGGCGACCGTCTACGACACCTGTGGCCTCGCCGTCGCGGGCCCCTACGACGGCGGCGAGACGTTCCGCGTCTTCGCCGGCGAGGCCGTGCGGGTGAGGGCGGCGCAGGACCGCGCCGGCGCGCCGGGGGCCAGCGCCTACCAGCTGACCGTGGGCGCGCCGGGCGGCGGCACGCCGTCGCGCGACCCCGGCTGCACGGCGGTGGACGCGGGGACCGACCAGGCCTCGCCGGTCGCCAACGTGTTCCTCACCGGCGGCACCACGGCGACGTTCGTCGTGACCGTGCCGCCGACGGTGCGGGCTCGCGACGTGATCCAGTTCGAGGTGGAGGGCGCGGCGCGGCTCGAGGTGCTGAGCTCCTCGGGCGGCACCACGCTCTACTCGAGCACCTCGCCCGACGTCTTCTACGCCGGGGGCGGCGCCGCTACCGCCCCGCCCGCCCCGGCTCCGCAGGCGGTGGAGGTGAACCGCCTCTGCTCCGGTCCCTGCGTCATCGACCCGGCGCCGGCGTCGGGCTACGTGGTCAGGGTCACGAACCTCGGGGTGGGGCGCTTCGTCAAGCTCTACGCCTTCGGCCGCGCCTTCGACGACGGCACCGAGCCGTCGAACGACTCGCTGGCCACGTCGCCCAAGGTGGTGGACGACGGCAATGGCGCCATCGAGTTCGTGGGCGACGTCGACCTGTGGTACCTGCCGTTCGGCGGCATCGTGAACTTCGAGCCCGTCGCGGGCGCCCTGCCGCTGGTGGCGGACGTGCTGAGCGCGTCGGGCAGCGTGGTCACCGGCGACCTGCCGCCCGGGTCCATCGCCGTGAACGCTGGCGAGTACCTGAGGGTGCGCGCGGCCGACGGCGACTCCGCCGCCGTGTCCGGAAGGAGCTCCTACTTCGTCTTCTACTAGCTAGTAGACTCGGCGCCATGCCTGCCGCCGCGCGCCCAGGGCGCCTCGCCGCCGCCCTGCTCCTCCTCGCCCTGGCGCCGCTGGCGGTCGCCCAGGTCTGCCGCGCCGAGCTGACCGGCGCCCTGCCCTCCGGCGCGCTCGACGCGCCGGCGACGGGCGTGGACGCCGCCCTGGTGCTGCGACGCGCCGTGCAGCTCGTGGAGCCGGCGCTGCCGCCTCTGAAGAGGGTCGGTGACGTCGGCCTCGACATTGACCACCCGGCCTACGCGGCCGTCGAGTACCTCAGGGGGCGGGGGCTCCTGCCGGCCACTTGGGGGCCCGACGAGCTGTCGGGCGACGCTTGGCGCGAGATGAACGGCCGCTTCCTCGCCTGGTACCGCCTCGACGGGCCGCTGCCGGACGCCCCCGCGACGGTCGGAGACCTCGTCGACGACATGTCGGCGACCCTCCAGCGCGTCGGCCAGGCCGTGCGCCCGGCGGCGCTGCTGGCCTGGGACCCTGACGACGACGACAGGCTGTCGTTCTGGGCGATCATCTGGAACTGGACCGTCTACCCGCGTCTCCTGGTGTTCAGGCCGGACCCGCGGGTGGGCCTGCAGGGCTCGCCGCGCGACGTGCTGCCCCACCTCGGCAACTGCGCCGTGAGCGTCTCGGCCTACATCACCGCGCCGGAGGACACGGCCAAGAGCCTGTTCCTGGCCCACAACGACTCGCGCATGTACGTGGTGGCGTCGCAGCCCGACGACGGCGCCTGGCCGCTGGAGGTCCCGCAGGGCAGGGAGCTGGAGGCGTTCGCCTTCGCGCTGCCCGAGCTCGAGGGCGCGCAGGTCTACGCCGCCGTGTTCGACGGGCCGGAGGTGGGCTTCGGCACGATACTCGGGCTGATGACCAGGGTGCGGACGAACCTCTCACCCGCGGGGTTCCTCAGCCACATGCAGACGCCCTAGGTCCGCCGGACCCGCAGCGGCGCGCCGGGCCCGGCTGCCGCCTCGCGCCGGCGAGGGTCCTCAGCCGCTCGCGGGGGCCCGGGCGGCCAGCGCGGCCTCCACGTCGGCCCTCATCGCCGCGGCGGACGACCTGGCCAGCGCCGCCACCTCGTCGAGCGAGACGGCGTCGGCGAAGCCGCGCCCGTAGGTGAGGCTGCGGCTGGCGCTGACCACCGCTCCGCGCCCCCGCGCGTCGAAGGCGTGGACGACGTCGGCGCCGGCGGCGCCCTGGGCCCCGTAGCCGGGCACGAGCAGGGGTGAGCGAGGCAGCGCCGCCCGCAGGTCCGGGAGGTCGGCCGGCGCCGCGGCCACGGCGCCCAGCGGCGTGTAGCCGTCCTCGTCGGCATCCAGCCGCTCCGCCAGCTCCGCCAGGCGGGCCGCCAGGCGCGACGCCACCGTGCCCCCGCCGGCCAGGGGCAGGCGCTGCAGGTCGCCGCTGCCCGGGTTCGACGTGCGCACGAGCACGTAGACTCCGCGTCCGCCGGCCACGGCGGCCTCCACGAAGGGCTCCAGCGTGTCGAGCCCCAGGTAGGGGCTCACCGTCATCGCGTCGGCGGCGAGGGGCCCGTCGCCCAGGTAGGCCCGGGCGTAGGCCGCCGCCGTGGTGCCGATGTCGCCGCGCTTGGCGTCGAGGACCACCGGCACGCCCAGGTCGCGCGCCAGGGCCACGACCTGGGCCAGCAGCGCCATCCCGCCAGGGCCCATCGCCTCGAAGAAGGCGGCCTGCGGCTTGCAGGCGCACACCAGGTCGGCGGTGGCCTCCAGCACCGCGGCGAGGTAGCGCCCCACGGCGGCGACGACGCGCTCGTCCCACGGCGAGGGCGCCCCGAGGCGGTCGGGGTCGGTGAGCGGATGGTCGGCCGGCCTGGGGTCGAGGCCGAGGCAGACGCGCGTGCCTAGGCGCTGCTGGCGCGCCGTGAGGCGCCGCGTGAAGGGCTCGCCGGCCCGCACCCCGCCGCTCACGCCCCGCGTGCCCGCCTCAGGCCGCGGTCCTGCCGTGACAGTGCTTGTACTTCTTGCCCGAGCCGCAGGGGCAGGGGTCGTTGCGGCCCACCTTCTCCTCGACGCGGATGGGCGCCGTCGGACCGCTGGCCCGCTGCTGGGCGGCCCCGCCGGCGCGTCCGGAGGCGGCCGCCGCGGCCGCGACGGGAGCCGGCGTCGCCGCGGAGTAGCTCACCGCGGCGGGCCTGGCCGAGCGGCGCTGGCGGCCGCGGTCGAGGGCCTCGCCGGTCTGGACCTGCACGCGGAACAGGAGCTTGGCGACGTTGAGGCGTATGTTCGCCTTCATCTCCTCGAAGAGGTTGAAGCCCTCGAAGGCGTACTCCTGCAGCGGGTTGCGCTGGCCGTAGCCGCGCAGCCCGATGCCCTGGCGGAGCACGTCCATGTTGTGCAGGTGCTCCTTCCAGTGCTGGTCGACGACCTGCAGGACGATGAACCGCTCGAGCTCGCGCATGAGCGGCGCGCCCAGCTCCACCTCGCGGGCAGCGTAGGCCTGCTCGACGACCTCCACGAGCGCGTCGGTGGTCTCGTCCGGGTCCTTGCCGCGGTACTGCTCGAGGTCCACGGCGGCGAGCGCCGGCACGGCCTCGCCCAGGGCGCTGGAGAGCGCGCCTATGTCCTGCTCCTCGGCCTCGAGCTGCGGGTTGAGGTAGCGCTGGACCTGCGCGTCCACGTACTCGGCGATCATGTCCTTGACGCTCTCGGAGACGTCGTGCCCCAGCAGGACCTCGCGCCGCTGCGCGTAGATGACCTCGCGCTGCTTGCTCATGACGTTGTCGTACTCGAGGAGCTGCTTGCGGATGCCGAAGTTGCGGTCCTCGACGCGCTTCTGCGCGCGCTCGATGGCGCCGGTGACCATGCGCGCCTCGATGGGCTGGCTGTCGTCCATGCCCAGCCGGTCCATCATGCCGAGCACGCGCTCGTTCGCGAACAGGCGCATGAGGTCGTCCTCGAACGAGACGTAGAAGCGGCTGGAGCCCGGGTCGCCCTGGCGCCCGGCGCGCCCGCGGAGCTGGTTGTCGATGCGCCGCGACTCGTGACGCTCGGTGCCGATGATGTGCAGGCCGCCCGCCGCCACCACCTTCTCGTGGTCGCGCGCGGCCTCGTCCCTGATGGCCTCGATCTGCGCGATGATCCCGTCTGGCAGGCCCTCGAGCTTGCGGGCCCGCTCCTTGGCCTCGTCCATGCGACCGAGCATCACGGCCTTGATGAAGAGCTCGGTGTCGGAGTCGTAGCGCTCGAAGCCCTCGCGCTCCAGGAGCTGGCGGGCCAGCCACTCGGGGTTGCCGCCCAGCACGATGTCGGTGCCGCGGCCGGCCATGTTCGTCGAGATCGTCACGGCGCCGCTGCGGCCGGCCTGGGCCACGATCTCGGCCTCGCGCGCGTGGAACTTGGCGTTGAGTACCTCGTGCTTGATGCCGCGCCTCTTGAGCATCCGGGACAGGAGCTCCGACGCCTCGATGGTGACGGTGCCCACCAGGATGGGCCGGCCGGTCTGGTGGACCTCGACGATCTCGTCGACGACGGCCTCGTACTTGCCCTTCTGCGTGCGGAACACGACGTCCTCGTGGTCCTTGCGGACCACGGGCTTGTTCGTGGGTATGACCAGGACGTCGGTGTTGTAGATCTCCTGGAACTCCTTCTCCTCGGTCTTCGCCGTGCCCGTCATGCCGGCGATCTTGTCGTAGAGCTTGAAGAAGTTCTGGTACGTGATCGTGGCGAGCGTCTGGTTCTCGCGCTCGATCTTCACGCCCTCCTTGGCCTCGATGGCCTGGTGGAGGCCCTCGCCGAAGCGGCGCCCCGGCATGAGGCGGCCCGTGAACTCGTCGACGATGACGATGTGGCCGTTCTCGTCCTTCACGTACTGCTTGTCGAGGTGGTAGTGCTCCTTGGCGCGCAGGGCCTGCCTGAGCATGTGCCCCGTCTCCATGTTCTCGGGGCTGAAGATGTTCTCCACGCCCAGGAGCTTCTCGGCCTTGGCGATGCCCTCCTCGGTGAGGTGGATGTCCTTGGCCTTGTCGTCCGCCCAGTAGTCGCCGGTCGCCGGCTTGTCGCCCTCCTTGGGCTCGCCGCGGTGGAGCTGCTGGGCGATCTTCGCCATCGTGTAGTACTTGTCCGTGGCCACCTCGGCGGGGCCCGAGATGATCAGCGGCGTCCGCGCCTCGTCGATGAGGATGGAGTCCACCTCGTCGATGATCGCGTAGTGCAGCGGCGTGTCCTCGCGCAGCACGAGCTGGTCGGGCCGGAACGCCATGTTGTCGCGCAGGTAGTCGAAGCCGAGCTCCGAGTTCGTGATGTAGGTGATGTCGCAGCGGTAGGCCTCGCGGCGCTTGGGGCCGTCGAGGTCGTGCTGTATGACGCCGACGCTGAGGCCCAGGCCGCGGTAGACCGGGCCCATCCACTCGGCGCCCGTGCGCGCCAGGTAATCGTTGGTGGTGACGAGGTGGGTGCCCTTGCCCGCGAGCGCGTTCAGCGCCAGCGCCAGGGTGGCGACGAGGGTCTTGCCCTCGCCCGTCTTCATCTCGGCGATGCGCCCGAAGTGGAGCGCGGCGCCGCCGATGAGCTGCACGTCGTAGTGGCGCTGGCCCAGGTAGCGCTTGGCCGACTCGCGGGCCAGGGCGAACGCCTCGGGCAGCAGGTCCTCGAGGCTCTCGCCGCCCTCCTGGTGCCTGCGCCTCAGCCTGGCGTACGCCTCGGCGAGGTCCTCGAGCTTCTCGACCTCCGGCTCGAGCGCGTTGACGCGGCCGACGACCTCGCCCTGCAGGCGCTTGACCTCGCGGTCGTTGTTGTCGAAGAGCTTCTGGACGATACCGAACATCTGTCCCTCTCGGCGGGCCCCCGGGCAGCGCTCCGGCCGGAGGCCTCCCCGGCGGCGCGGGCGTGCGCTCTCGCGGCCGTCAGACAGCCTAACACCTGACCGCCTACCGCCCGTGTCGGCGGCGGCCTAGGCGGCCGGCGCCCTCACGACCGTGAGCGCGTTCGACCCGTAGCGGCGGACCCTCGCGTGGCCGGCGCCAAGGCCCTCGGGCAGGGCCGGCGCGAAGGCGGTGGGGTGCTGCAGCACGTAGAGCCCGCCCGGCCGGGCGGCGCCCGACGAGAGCAGGCCCAGGAACACAGCGCGGAGGTCGAGCGGGTAGGGCGGCGCTGCGAACACGACGTCGAACCCTGCCGGGTGCCTGGCGGCGTAGGCCAGGGCGTCGCCGCGCACCACCTCCACGGGCAGGCCGAGGCTCCTGGCGTTGCGCGCGATCACCGCCGCCGCGTCCTTCGACAGCTCCACGCAGACCACGTCGAAGCCGCGGCTGGCGGCCTCGAGGCCCACGGCGCCGGAGCCGGCGTAGAGGTCGAGGAAGCGTCCGCGCGGCTCGAAGGCCACGATGTCGAAGAGGGCCTCGCGCAGGCGCGCCGGGCTGGGGCGCGTGCCGCTGCGGGGCGTCTCGAGGGCCCGCCCCTTGGCGCTGCCGCCGATGATGCGCGGCTTGGGCATGAGCGCAGGGTAACCGCGGCGGGGTCGGGTGGGCGCGGGCCGGCCCGCGGCGAGAGGTAGAGTGGGCGACCGTGATCCGCAGCCTAGCGGCCGACGAGCTGCCCTGGTTCGTGGGCCGCGCGCTCGCCTTCCTCGGCCACTCCGATCCGCAGCGGCTCGCGCTCATGCTCGCCCCGCGCTTCGCGGACCCCCGCGCCGACGCGAAGGGCTGCCTCGTGCTGGCGCGCCCCGGGTCGGCGCCGTCCGCCGGCGTGCACGTGCTGGCGCCGCATCCCGACGACGACGCCAGGCGCGTCCTGCTCTCCAGCCCCTGGCACGAGGACGACCCGGGGGCGTTCGCCGAGCTCCTAGCCCACGTGCTGGCCAGGCACGACCACGACTCCGCCCTGCTGCGCCTCGACGGCGTGCCGCCGGCGCGGCGCGAGGAGCTGGCCGCCCGGTTGGCCGCCTTGGGCTTCCGGGAGGAGGAGGTCACGCTGATGCGCTTCGATCTCTCGCAGGTGCCGCCCATAGGCAGCCCGCTGCTGCTCGAGGCGTGGTCGGAAGAGGCCGACAGGCGCTTCAGGTCGTTCTACGCCGGCGCCGAGGACCGGGCGGTCACGGACGCCGGCTGGGCCTACCTGAAGCGCAGGCATGGACCCTTCCAGCCCGACCTGTGGTTCCTGGCCCGCGAGACGCTCGACCAGGAGCCCGTGGGCTACGCGTTCTGCGGGCTCGTCGCGCGCCGCGTGGACGGGCGCTACACGCTCGACGCCGTCGGTGTGGCGCACGAGCTGCGCACCGACTCGGCGATGCTCAGGCGCCTGGTGATCTCGGTGCTGCAGGAGCTGGCCTCGTTCTCGCCGGTGGGCGCCGTGGACGCCGAGGTGTCGCTCAGCGACGGCAAGCTCGGCGACATCCTCAGGCTAGTGGGCTTCGCGCCCGTGATGCGCTCGCCCGTCCTGGTGAAACGCCCGGCCTAGCGCCCCTGGCGCGGCAGGTACTTCTCCCAGATCGGGTCGATGTCGGGCATCACGCCGTAGGCGCTGGTGAACATGAACCGCGGCGCGTAGGGCTGGCGCCTGAGGTGCATGCGGGCCTCCTCCGGCGTGCGGTCGCGCTTGCGGGCGTTGCAGGCCTTGCAGCAGGCCACGACGTTCTCCCAGGTGGTAGGCCCACCGCGGCTGCGGGGCACCACGTGGTCGAGCGTGAGGTCGTGCGTGCGCCGGCCGCAGTACTGGCACACGTGGTCGTCGCGGCGGAAGACGTTCTTGCGGTTGAAGGCCACGCGCTGCCGGAACGGCGTGCGCACGAAGCGCCTCAGCCTTATCACGCTGGGCACGGGGAAGACGGCGCTGGGAGACCTGAGGACCTTGCCGGACTCCTCGACGCGCTCCGCGACCTCGTGCATGAGCAGCGAGACGGCGCGCTTCACGGAGCAGACGTGCAGCGGCTCGTAGCTGGCGTTGAGGATCAGCACGCGGCCGGAGCTGAGGTTCGCCAGCGGCGTGCCGAAGGGCGTCGCCGCGAGGCGCGCCGAGCCGAGGGGCGCACCGACCCCTGCCGAGCCGTCGACGGCGTCGTCCTCGGGCTCCGCGAGCAGGCGTTCCAGGTCTAGGTCAGCGTGGTGGTCGGCCTCGCACCTCCGGTCACGGCGGGCATCATACCCGCGCCCTGACGCGCGGCGCGTGTGGTCGGCGCCGGTCTCGCCGGCGGCGCGCGGCGAGGCGCTGCCCCGCGCCGGCCGGCGCGGCGCCTCAGCGACGCTCCAGGGCCAGCTCGACGAGGCGCTCGATGAGCTCGTCGTAGGAGACGCCGGCGGCCTGCCACAGGCGCGGGTACATGCTGTGACGCGTGAAGCCGGGGATCGTGTTGATCTCGTTGACGAGCAGGCGCCCGTCCGGCAGGTAGAAGAAGTCGACGCGGGCCAGCCCGGCGGCGTCCACGGCGGCGAACGCGCGCAGGGCCAGCGCGCGGGCGGTCCGCGCGACGTCCTCCGGCACGTCGGCGGGCACGAACAGGTCGGCGCGGCCGTCGGTGTACTTGGCCTCGTAGTCGTAGAAGGACCCGCCCCCCTCCCGCACGCGCACCTCGCCGACGCCGCTGGCCATGGGCCTGTCGTTGCCCAGCACGGCCACCTCCAGCTCCCTGGCCCCCACGGCGGCGGCCTCGACGATCGCGCGCCTGTCGTAGGCCAGCGCGGCCGCCACGGCGGCTCCCAGGTCGGCCGGGTCGTCGACGCGCGTGACCCCTATCGACGAGCCGAGGTTCGCGGGCTTCACGAACACGGGCGTGCCGAGCTCGCGCGCCGGAGCCAGCGCTTCCTCCGGGGCCGATGCGAAGGCGTGGCGCGTCACGCCGCGGTGCTCCACCTGAGGCAGGCCGGCCGCGGCGAAGACCGCCTTCATCGCCAGCTTGTCCATGGCCAGCGCGCTGCCCAGGACGTCGCTGCCCACGAAAGGCAGGCCCATGACCTTGAGCAGGCCCTGCACGCTGCCGTCCTCGCCGAAGGGGCCGTGCAGGAGCGGGAAGACGACGTCGAAAGAGCCGCCCTCCTCGGCCAGGCTCCTGGCCAGGGCGCCGGAGCCTCCCGCGGCAGTCCGGCTCGCCTCGCCGTTCGGCAGGAGAGGCGCCGGCGCGCCGAGGAGGCGGGCCGAGGCGTCTAGCCCCAGCGCGGCCCCGTCCCGTCCGATGACCAGCGGCACGACCTCGAGCCGCGGCGAGCCCCCCACGGCCTCCAGCACGGAGCGCGCGGACGCCAGCGAGACCTCGTGCTCCTCGGAGCGCCCGCCGCAGAGCAGCAGGACCCTGCGAGCACTCACCGACGAGCCTCGGCGGACGCCGGCGGACCCTCGTTGCGGGCCATGTGCATGTTGCACATCGTGTGCATGTTATGGCGGGCGCGACCGTCGGTCAAGGCCGCCGCGTGGACCGGACGGCCGCGCCTGGCCGCCGGCCGCGCCGGACCGAACGCTGCCGACGCTGCTAGACCCGCCAGTCCGGCTCGCGCTTCTCGAGGAACGCCCTCACGCCCTCGCGGATCTCGGCGCCGCTGCGGCTGGCCACGTTCACCTCGACGGCGGCCGTCACGCCCTCCTCGAGCGTCAGGCCGGGCAGGCGGGCCAGCAGGCCCTTCGTCGCGGCCAGCGAGCCGGGCGCGTTGCGCGCCAGGCGGTGCGCCAGCGCCACCGACGCCTCCAGCACCGGGGTCTCCGCGACGACGCGGTTCACCAGGCCGATCTCGGCCGCGCGGCGCGCGTCGATGAGGTGGGCGCCCAGCAGCAGCTCGCGGGCGTGCCTCTCGCCCACCTGGCGCAGTAGCAACACGGCGACGAGCGCGGGCACGAAGCCGATGCGCGCCTCGGTGTAGCCGAAGCGCGCCTCGGGGGAGGCCAGGGCGACGTCGCAGGCCGTGGCGATGCCGGCACCGCCGGCGACCGCCGGCCCGTTCACGGCCGCGATCACCGGCTTCGGGCACCCGAGGATGGCGGTGAGGAGGCCGGCGAGCTGCAGCGTGTCCTCCCGGTGCTGCTCGGGCGTGAGCGAGACCGTCGCCTCGAGCTCACGCAGGTCGAGGCCGGCGCAGAACGCCTCGCCCGCGCCGGTGACGACGACAGCCCGCACGGCGTCGTCGGCCGCGGCCGCGTCCATCGCGGCGCGGAGCTCCTCCCGCAGCGCGCGCGAGAGCGCGTTCCTCACCTCGGGCCTCTCTAGGGTCAGGACCCGCACGGGCCCGTCGTCGTGGATGGTCACCTCTGGCATGTGGGGATCGTACGCGCGCGGGGCGGTCCGCCGGGGCGAGACCCGGCGCCGCCGTGGCCCGGGTGGGCCCATGCGAAGCTTCCGACGGCCTCGGCCGGGCGGCGGGCTTAGGCTCCTGGCACGGGCCCCAGCGGCCACCAGCGTCACGGAGGTGAAGGTGACCCCGAAGCGTCTCGTCCCCGTCGCACTGGCGGCGGTCGCCGCCCTGCTCCTCTCCTCGTGCGCCCCCGGCGCGCGCATGCTCTCGGCTCCGACGTTCGCGCTCGACGCGCGCGGCTCCGGCTTCGTCCGCATCGACCCACCGGGCGTGGGAGACGGGTCGGCCCTGTTCCGGCTCGCCCTCGTCGCGCAGAACCCGAACCCGTTCGCGCTGCGCCTCTCCGCGCTGGAGGGCGACCTGGTCCTCCAGGACGTGCGCGCGGCCGCCGTGAGCTTCCGAGGGGGTCTCGAGCTGCCGGCCAGCGGCTCCTCGCGCCTCGTCGTGGACGTGCGCGTGCCGCTCGCGGCGGCGCCCGCGCTCCTCGAGTCGCTGGCGAACGTGTTGGGCGGGGCCCGGGCGCGCTACCGCGTGGAGGCGTCCGTGGCCGTGGAGGTGCTAGGCACCACGCAGCCGTTCCCGCGCTTCACGCTCGTCGAGGGCAGCCTCGACACCGGCCTCGCCCTGGTGGCGCCGAGCGTCGCGCTAGGCTCGGCCGCCCTGCGCGTCGAGGGCCTCACCAGCATCGCCGTGGACATGGAGCTGAACGTCACGAACCCCGGTCCCATCGGCTACCTGCTGTCGTCGCCGCAGCTCGTCCTGCAGGTGGGCGGCCAGGACGCCGCCGTCGCGAGCCTGGAGCCGGTGCCGGTGCCGGCGAACGGCAGCGCCGCGGCCACGCTGACGTTCAGGTTCGACCCGCTGCGTCTGGGACCCGCCCTGGCCGAGCAGGTGAGGTCG
>JBIQHQ010000001.1:99215-144729 GCA_044508445.1 Deinococcaceae bacterium | reverse complement strand
GTTCAGGTTCGACCCGCTGCGTCTGGGACCCGCCCTGGCCGAGCAGGTGAGGTCGGCCGCGGCGGGCGCCGGCCTGGCCGTGACGCTGCGTGGCGGCTGGGGCCTGAACGCCGCCGGCATCGCGACGCTCGACCTCTACCCGACGCGCCTGTTGGAGGCAGTGGTGCGCTAGCCGCTGGCGCTCCGGCGCGAGGCACGGGACGACGGCCGCCCGCGGGCCTCAGCCGTGGGGCGGGCGACGGCGCCGGGGCAGCCACCAGTTCCAGCGTCCGGCCAGGAGCATCAGCGAGGGCACCAGCGCCAGCCTCACGAGCGTGGCGTCGAGGAGTATCGCCACGGTGAGGCCCAGCCCCAGGGCCTTGATCAGCTCGACGTGGCTGAACATCAGGAGCGCGAAGACCGTGACCATGACCGCCGCGGCGCTGGTGATCACCCCGCCCGTCGCCCCCACGGCGTGCACCACGGCGTCGCGGTCCGACAGGCCGCGCTCGTGTCCCTCGCGGATGCGCGACACGAGGAACACCTCGTAGTCCATCGACAGGCCGAAGACCATGGCGAACACGAAGAGCGGCGCCGACGTGTCGACGAAGCCCAGCGGCGCGTCGCCGAGGAGGCCTGCCAGGGCGCCGTCCTGGAACGTCAACACCAGCACCCCGAAGGCGGCGGCCACCGTGAGGGCGTTGAGCAGGACGGCCTTGACGGGGATGAGCAGGGAACGGAACGCCCGCCCCAGCAGCAGCGTGGTGGCCAGTGCCACCACCGCCAGCGCCAGCGGGAAGCGCCCGTACACGGCCTCCGCCGACTCGAGGTGCTCGACGTACCTGCCGCCCACCAGGCCCGTGAGCCCCGAGGACGAGACGGCCGCGCGCACGCGCTCCAGGAGCTCACCGCCGGCGGCCGGCGTGAGCGCGGCGTCCGGCAGCACGCGCAGCAGCGCGTAGCGCCCCGAGGCGCTCACCGTGGCCTGCACCAGCGGGGCGACCTCGCTGCGGGCGGCCGTGGCGGCCGAGGCGTAGAACTGGTAGAGGAACAGCCGCGGCACGCTGCGCAAGGCGAAGGGCGAGACCACGGCCCTCACGCCCGGGAGGCCGGTGAGCGCGCGGTCGAGGAGCGAGACCGACCTCACGGCGGCGGGCGAGTAGAACCCCGCCTCGCCGAGGTCCACGACGACGTCGAAAGGCGCCAGGAGCCCGGCCAGCCCCTCATCCGCCAGCGCCTCGGCCACCCGCCGCGCCTCCGTCGCGGGCGACATGCCGCGGGCGCCCGGCTCGCCCACCTGCAGCCTGAGCGCCGGCAGGGCCAGCACGACGAGCACGACCACACCGGTCACGGCCCAGAGGACCGGGCGCCTGAGGATCCTGTCGGCCTGGGCGCGCCAGAAGCGGCGGCTGCGCGCGCCGGGCCGCCGGCGCGTCACGCGCAGCCTGTCGACGCGGTGGCCGAGGAGCGCCAGGGTGGCGGGCACGGCCGTGATCGCCACCAGCACGGAGACGACGAGCACGACGGTCGTGGCCACGCCGATCGAGCGTATGAAGCCGACCGGAGGGACGAGCAGCGACGACAGGGCCAAGACGACGGTGAGGCCCGAGAAGGCCACGGCCTTGCCGGCCCCCCGCGTCGTGCGCTCGGCGGCGTCGCGCGCCGGGTGGCCGGCGGCCAGCTCCTCGCGGAAGCGCGTGACCATCAGCAGGGCGTAGTCGATGCCCGTGGCGAGCCCGAGCATCGTGACGACCGTGCGCGTGAAGGCGGCGAAAGCCAGCGCCTGGCCCAGGGCGAAGAGCAGAGCCGAGGACACCACGACGGTCGTCACCGCCGAGACCAGCGGCAGGCCGGCCGCGACGACCGCCCCGAACGCCAGCAGCAGGATCGCCAGCGACAGCGGCAGGCCGTAGAGCTCGGCGCGCCTGGCGTCGCGCTGGCTGACGTCCTCCACCTCCATGAGCGTCGCCACCCCGCCGGCCAGCTCGAACCTGGCCGCCGGCGCGCCGGCGAAGGCCTCCCGCACGGCCGCGACGGTGGCGCGGGCCTCGTCCTGCGGCTGCGGCTCGAGGCCGACGACGAGCAGCGACCTGCCGGCATCGCCGCGCAGCCCCAGTCCCGAGGCGTCGCCGCCGTCCCGCACGTAGGCCACGCCGGGCAGCGCGGCCACGTCCGCCGCCGCGCGCGCCACCGCGTCGCGAAGCTCGGTGGCGCCGGTCCCCGGGACCGGGTGGGCGACGGCCACGAGGACGTCGCCCTGAGGCAAGGCGAACTCGCCGCCCAGCAGGTCCGCCACCCGGCGCGCCACGCCCGTCGCCGGCGGCTCCGGCTCGGCGGTCAGGACCTCGCCGACCCGGGCCGCGAACGGCGCCGCGGCCAGCGTGAGCACCAACCACGCCGCCAGCACCCGGCGTGGGTGGCGCGCGACCGTGCGGGCCAGCGTCGCGAACACGGCCGGCGATCAGACGCTGAGGAAGCGCTCGATGTCGGCCCTCACCTGCGGTCCGGCCGTCTCCCCGGCCACGCGACCGTCGCGCAGGAACACGACGCGGTCGGCGGCCTGGGCGGCCACCGGGTCGTGCGTGACCATCACGACGGTCCAGCCGTGGCTGTCGACGCCGTCGCGCAGCAGCGCCAGCACCTCGGCGCCCGTCCTGCTGTCGAGGTTGCCCGTGGGCTCGTCGGCGAGGACGACCGCGGGGTCGTTGATCAGGGCGCGCGCCAGGGCCACTCGCTGCCGCTGGCCGCCGGAGAGCTGGCGCGGCCTGTGCCCCAGGCGGTCGGCGATGCCGAGGCGCTCGGCCAGCTCAGCGAGCCGGGCCGACGCCTCCTCGCGCCTGCCGGCCACCTCGGCCGGCAGCAGCACGTTCTCGCGGGCCGTGAGGTTGGGGATCAGCTCGAAGGACTGGAACAGGAAGCCGAGCCTGTCGCGGCGCAGCGCCGTCAGCTCGTCGTCGGACATGCCGGAGGTGGCGCGCCCCTCGATGGCCACGCTGCCGGAGTCGGGCGTGTCGAGGAGGCCTATCAGGTGGAGGAGCGTCGACTTGCCGCTGCCGCTGGGACCCATCACGGCCACGAACTGGCCGCGCGGCACCAGGAGCGTCACGCCCTGCAGGGCAGCGATGCGCTCGTCGCCCAGGGCGTAGGTCTTGTGGAGGTCGGTGGCGGCGAGGGCGAAGCGGCCGCCGGCCTGCGGGCCGGCGCCGGCCCCGGACGCGAGCGTCTCAGACATGTTGGCTCCAGTTCGCCAGCGCCGCCGCGGGCGCGAGCTGCCCGGCGCGGCGCGCCGGCAGCAGGGAGGCTACCAGGCCCACAAGCGGCGAGGCGAGGAGCGCCAGCAGCGCCAGCGACGCCGGGACGACGGGCTCGAGCCGGAAGCCCGTGACGGCGCCTGCGCCCGTGGTGACGACGCGGGCCAGCAGCAGGCCGAAGCCGGCGCCGATCGCGCCGCCGATCACGGTGATGACGACGCCCTCGGCCACGACGAGGCGCCTGAGCCCGCCCCTCGTGAGGCCTATCGTCCGCAGCACGGCGATCTCGTGGCCGCGGCTCACGAGGTTCATGCCGAGGGTGTTGGCCACGCCCAGCACGGCCACGATCAGCGCGATGACCAGCAGCACGCGCGTGGTCGCGAACGCCTGATCGGTGATGCGCAGGACGTTGCGGCGGTAGTCGACGTTCAGGGTCGCGTCGAGGTACAGGTCGGGGAACTCGGCCAGGAGCCTGTCGCGCACCGCCGCGGGGTCCTCGCCCGGGTCGACGGTGAGGATGAAGAGGTCGGGCGTGCCGCCGCCGAAGTCGGGCAGCCTCTCGATGCTCGCCAGCACCGACTCGCCGCCGCCCGTGAAGTCCACGATCACCCCGGCGATGGGGAAGGCCTCGAACCCGTGCGAGGTGCGCAGCGTGATCTCGTCGCCCACGTCGAAGCCGTGCCTGTCCAGCATCGTGTTCGAGACCAGCACCTCGTCGCCGCTGGCCAGCGCCGCGTGCCCGCTCACCGGGTCGCCGTGGCCCGGGATGTACTGCAGGCTGCCGAAGCCGGTCTCGGGGTCGAACCTGTCCGGGTCGGCCAGCACGATCGCGATCGAGCGGCCCCGCGGCTGCTCCTCGCTCGTGAACCGCACCAGACGGATCCCCACGCCGCTGGCCACGTCCACCCCCGGCACGGCCTCCGCGCGGGCGGCGAAGTCCTCGGGGAAGCTCACCGGCGTCGTGACGTAGAGGTCGCCCACCACCGTCGTGTCCATCCACGAGGCGATGGCCTCGTTGATGCTCGCGACCATCGAGCCCACGCCGATCACGAGGCCCGTCCCCACGACGACGGTGCCTATGGCCACGCCGTTGCGCGGCGCGTTGCGCTCGGCGAAGCTCACGGCCAGGCGGCCCGGCGCCCCGGAGAGACGCAGGATCGCGGGCCTGAGGAGGCGCAGTACCGGCCCCAGCAGGCCGGGGGCGGCCAGCGACACGCCGGCGAAGAACAGGGCCAGCGCCACGCACACGGCCACCAGCGCGGCGTAGGGGCCGAAGGGCAGCAGCGCCAGCGCGGCGCCCACGGCCATCAGCGCCACGCCGAGCCAGGCCAGCCGCGCGTCGGGCGCCGGCTCGGCGCGCTGCACGGCGGCCATAGGCGGGGTGCGCGATGCGCTCCAGGCCGGCAGCACGCCGGCCACCAGGGCGGCGACGACGCCGAGCGCGCTGGCCAGCACCACGCTGCGCACCGGCACCACCAGGGTGCGGAACTCGAAGCCGAGCGTGGCGGCGTTGAGCGAGGTCACCACGTACGAGAGGAGCAGGCCGAGCAGCACGCCGGCCACGACGCCCAGAGCGGCCAGCGCCAGCGCCTCGTAGAGGGCCAGGCGCATCACGGCCCGCCTGGTCAGGGCGATCGTGCGGAGCAGGGCGTGCTCGCGCGTCCTCTCGACCACCGAGGCCATGAACGTGTTGTAGGCGAGGAAGGCGCCCAGGGCCAGCAGCGTGGCCGCGAGGACCGAGAGGCCCGACTGGAGCGTCTGGGTGAAGCCCGAAGCGAAGTCCCCGGTGACAGCGGGGAGCGTGACGGCCAGGTCATCGCCCACGAGGTCCTGCAGGCCCTGCCTGACCGCGTCCACGCGACCGGCGTCGGCCACCAGTACCTCGATCAGCGACACGCGTCCCGTGAGGTTCACCAGCCTCTCCAGGTCGCTTATGTGCATGACACCGACACGCCCGCCGTTCGTGCTGGCGGCGCCCACGCCGTCGTCGAGGAGGCCGGTGACGGTGAGCTCGGCGCGTCCCCCGGAGAACACGAAGGGCACGACGTCCCCGACGGCGATGCCGCGCAGCTCGGCGAAGCCGTCGGCGACGGCGATGCCGTTCGTCCCGGCCCGCGGCAGGTCGCCGGCGCTGAGCTCGACGGGTAGGTCGTCGGCCGCCTCGGTGACGCGTCCCTGCACCTGGAAGCCGCTGTCCACGCCGGGGATCGCCGAGCGCTGGAACTCCTCCACGGCCCGCTCCGGCTCGGCGCGCGTGTTCAACACCGGGTAGGCGGCGGCCACGCCGGGGTAGGAGGCCACCTGGCTGAGCACCGGCTCGGCGGGGAAGACGAGACGTCCCGACGCGCCGGGCGTGACCACGAGGTCGGCCTTGCCCGCCGCCGCCTGCAGGGTGCTGCGCAGGTTCGCCTCGACGTTGTCGCCCACGGACAGCGTCGTCAGCACGGCGGCGATGCCGAGCCCTATGCCCAGCACCGTCGCCAGCGAGCGCCACGGGTGCCTGAGGAGGTTGCGCCAGGCGAGCCTGGGGAGCGTGCTCACTGCGCCAGTGTACCGGCGCGCTCCCCGCCGCGCGTCCTCGCTCTCGCGGAGACCTAACCGCGGCGTGTTACCTTCGCCTCGCACGGAGGCCGCGGCGAGCGGCCCGGCCGGGCGCCGCGTACGGCGGCCCGACCGAGCCCGCCGCGCCAGGGAAGGCGAGCTGCCTGCGGTGAACATCCTCTTCGTAGCCGACGACCTCTACCCGGGCTTCGGCGGCCAGGCCAAGGCCACCGAGGGCCACATAGAGGCGCTGCTGGCACGCGGCCACGAGGTGAGGGCGATCGCCGGCTCCGAGCCGAGGCCGAGCCGGCCGCCCGAAGGGGTGCTCGTGGAGAGGCTGCCGTCGTGGCGACTGGGCGCCGCCCAGACCCGCTTCGCCCACCCCCTCGTCAGCCGCATCGCCCCGCACGTCAGGTGGGCGGACGTCGTGCACGCCAACACCCCGGCGGCCCTCACGGGGGTCGTGGCCCACCTCGCGCGCCGCCGCGGCGTGCCCGTCGTCATGGGGGTGCACGCGCAGCTCGAGACGTCGACGCTGCAGGCCCCGCTGGTGGGACCCGTCGTCGAGCGCCTCCTCACGGGCTGGTACCGCTACCTCTTCGGCCTCGCCGACCTGCTCGTCACGCCCACCCCCTACGCCGCGCGGCTCGTCACGCCCTTCACGGACAGGGAGCCCGTCCCGGTCTCGAACGGCATCGACCTCGGCGCCTGGGAGGGGCTGGGGCCGCGCGGCGCCGGCGACGGCACGCGCCGCTTGGCCTTCGTCGGACGCCTGTCCCCCGAGAAGCGCCCCCTCGACCTGCTGCCGCTCATGCACGAGCTGCCCGAGTGCTACCGCCTCACCGTCGCCGGCCACGGGCCGCTCGAGGTCGAGATGCGCCAGGCCGTGGAGCGCCGCGGGCTCGCTTCGCGCGTGGACCTGCTCGGCTTCGTGGGGGAGCGCGAGAAGCTCGAGCTCCTCTGCGCCACCGAGGCCTTCCTTATGCCCTCGCCGGCCGAGCTGCAGAGCATCGCCACCCTGGAGGCCATGGCCTCCGGCGCCGCGGTCGTGGCCTGGGGCTACGCCAGCAGCGCCGTGCCGTCGCTGGTGCAGGAGTCCGGTGGGGGGATCGTCGTGCCGCCGGGCGACCCGCGCCGCCAGGCCGAGGCGATCGTGGCGCTCATGGAGGACGAGCGGGCGCTGGCCGCTGCGCGCGCCAACGCCGGTGCCTACGCCCGGACCCACGACGTGGCGCTCAGCGCCGCGCGGCTCGAGGAGCTCTACGCGGGGCTCGTCACCGCCGCGCGCCGGCGGGCGGTCCGCCGCGCCGGGCTCAGGGCGGCCGACGCTCGCGCGACGCGCCTGGGCGGCGCGGAGGCGCGCGGCGCGACGGGGCGGCGCCTGCCCCAGGGCGAGGGCGCCAGGACGTGATCGTCGCCGTCACCGGCGCCACCGGCGGCATCGGCCGGGCGTTGGTGCGGCTCCTGGCGTCGGCCGGGCACACGGTGAGGGCGGCGGTGCGCACGCCGGCGCAGGCCGAGCTCGCCGCCGCGTTGGGCGCGGTGCCCGTGGAGGTAGACCTCACCGCCCCGGAGACCCTGCCGGGCCTCGTGGCCGGCGCCGACGTCGTGCACCACCTCGCCGCCTGGATGGGCAGACCGCCCGGGCTCGCGCACGCCGTGAACGTCGCGGGCACCCGCGCGGTGGCGCGCGCCTCCGCCGACGCCGGCGTACGCCGGCTCGTGCTGGCCAGCAGCGTCGCCGTCTACGGGCCCGTGACCGAGGGCCTGGTCACCGAGGGCGCGCCGCTGCGGAAGGTGGGCGACCCCTACGGGGACAGCAAGGTCGAGGCGGAGGGGGCGGCCCGCCGCGCCCTGGAGGGCGCGGGGACGGAGCTCGTGGTCCTCAGGCCGACGATGGTCTACGGGCCGGCCTCCGGCTCCTGGACGCTGGCGCCCGTGGCCGCCCTGCGGCGCGGCCTGCCCGTGCTGCTCGGCGACGGCTCCGGCCTGCTCGACGTCGTGTACGTCGACGACGCGGCGTCGGCCTTCGCCGCCGCGGCTGAGGCGCCGGGCGCCGCTGGCCTGGCGCTGAACGTGGTCGGTGAGAGCGTCACGGCCCGCGAGCTCTTCGGCGCCTACGCCCGCGTGCTCGGCGCGCCCCTGCGGAGCGTGCCGGCCTGGCTGGCGCGCGCGGGCGCCGCCGCGGCCGGTCGCGTCACGGCGCTGCTGCCGGGCGTGGACAGGTTCGCGCCGGAGACGCTCGGCACGCTGCTGGGTCGCGCCCGCTTCGACGGGAGCGCCGCACGGCGCGCCCTCGGCTACGCGCCGCGGGTGGGCCTGCACGAGGGGCTGAGCCGGACGGCGGCCTGGCTGCGCGAGAACGGCCTGGCGCCGGGGCCGCGCTCGGCGCTGGTGATAGGCGCCTCGTCCGGCCTCGGCCGCGCCGTGGCCGAGGAGCTGGCCGCGCGCTACGTGCGCGTCTACACCGCCGACAGGGCGCCGGCGCCGGCCGCGAGCGAGGCGGGACCGGCCCCGGCCGGTCACGTCGAGGTGGACGCCACCTCGGAGGAGGACCTCGCCCGCGCCGTCGCCGCGGTGGAGGCGCGCGAGGGCCACCTCGACCTGCTCGTCACGACGGTGGGCGCCCTCAGGCCGGGCTCGCTCGAGGCGCAGCCCTGGGAGGACGTCGTGGCGCAGGTGGAGCTGAACGCCTTGGCGCCGGTGCTGGCCGCGCGGGCGGCGGCGCCGGGGATGAGGGCCCGCGGGCGCGGGCGCATCGTCAACGTCAGCTCCACGAACGCGCTGCTCGTGACGCCGTTCATGGGCGCCTACTCGGCCGCGAAGGCCGCCCTGGAGAGCTTCACGGACGCGCTGCGCCTGGAGCTGAGGCCCTTCGGCGTGGACGTCGTGCTGGTCCAGCCGGGGGCGATGCGCACGGGCTTCGCCGAGCGCGCCAAGGAGCTGCTGGACGCGGAGGCAGGCCGGTCCGGCGAGCCTTGGGCCGCCTACCTCAGGCGGCTCAGGGACTCGGGACTGTGGGGCGAGGCCAACGCCGCCGACCCCGCCGCCGTGGCCCGCGTCGTCGCCCGGGTCGCCCTGTCCCGGCGGCCGCCCGCGCGCGTGGCCGGCACCAGGGAGGTGCCGCTGCTGCGCGCCTTCGCCGCGCTGCCGGACGCGCTCAAGGACGCGGTGTTCGTGAGACCGCTGGGTCTGCGCCGTCCCCCGGCGCGGCGCGTCGAGCGGGACGCCTGAGCCAGCGCGGCGGGCGCCGGCTGAGCAGCAGCCAGGCGCACAGCGGGCCCAGCAGGTAGGCCAGGTAGAAGGTGCCGGCGCGCCACAGCGCGACGGGCGCCGCGATCGAGGCGGCGTCGGCGCTGGAGTCCACGACCAGGCCCACCATCAGCTCCGTGAAGCCCGACGCGCCCGGCGTGGGCACGAAGAAGCCGACGAGCGAGATGATCGAGAGGACGGAGAGCACGTCGAGGAGCCGCGCCTGGGCGCCGTAGACGGCGAGCAGCGCCCACAGCAGCGTGAAGTTCGCCAGCCAGCCGGCGATGTTCATGCCGTGCAGGTAGGCGAAGCTCGTCAGCGGCAGGTCCCTGAAGGCCACGGCGCTCACGTAGTACTCCCGGCCCATGCGGGCGAGCCTGTCGCGGAAGCGGCGCAGCACCCGCCAACGCGTCGCCCGGCGCATGAGCCCGTAGAGGGCGCTCGGGAACCGCGCCAGGACGATCGCGCCGGCCAGCGCGACGGCCGCGGCGACCACGGCCAGCGCCGTGACCAGGGGCGGCAGCGCCAGCGGGCTCACCGCCACGATGTAGACGAGCCCCACGGGGATCAGCACGCCCAGCGCCGAGAGGTCGAGCACGAAGAGCTGCACGGCCACGCCCACGCTGGTGCCGAGGGGCACGCCGGAGCGCTCCAGGGCCAGCACGAGGCCGGGCGCGCCGCCCGTGCCGCTCGGCGTCATCGCCGTGCCGAACACCTGGCCCACGTGGGCCGTGAAGGCGTCCCAGGTGCCCACCCTATGCCCCTGCGCCCGCAGCAGGGCCTGGATCTTCGCCACGGGGGCGGCCCACAGCAGCAGGAGGCTGAGGGAGGCCACGAGGAGGAGGTCCGGCCGCGGTTCGGCGGCGGCGTAGGTGGCGGGCGAGAGTATCGACTCGCGCGTCGCCAGGTAGAGCCCTCCGAGGCCCAGCAGCAGGGAGAGGGCGAAGAGGGCCAGGATGCGCTTCACGGCGCCCCGCTCCGGACCCCGGCGGCGAGGCTGGCCGCGTCGACGGCGCCGAGGGCCCCCGGCGCCAGCAGGTCCGGGTCGCGGCCGCCGTCGAGCGCCAGCCGCGCCAGGAAGCTGCCCAGCCCCTTCGACATGCCGCCGAAGTCTAGCGCGGCGGCACCGGACCGCGCCGCGGCGAGGCGCGCGTCGTCCCGCTGCCACGACGCGACCACGGCGGGCAGCGCGGCGAAGGAGCCGGCGTGCTGGCCCAGTCCGCGCGAGGCCAGGAACCTCACGACGGCCCTCTCGTTGAGGCCCGCGTAGGCGGCGGTGACCACGGGCCGCCCGACCGCCAGTGCCTCCATCGTGGAGGCCGGCCCGGCCTTGCCCACCATCAGGTCGCACGCCGCCAGGGGCACCTCCATGCGCTCGACGAAGCCGAGCACCCGCAGGCGCGCCGCGAGCCCCGCCCCCGCCGCTGCGGTCCTCAGGCGCTCGGCCAGCGACGCGTTGCGGCCCGTGGCGCACAGGACCGTGGCGCCGCCGCGGGCCATGGCCAGCGCCGCCTCCGTGACCTCTTCCCCCGCCACGCCCTCGGCGCCGAGGCTGAGGAGCACCACGAACTCGTCACCCAGTCCCAGCGCGCGCCGCGCGTCGTCGCGCGCCGGCGGCTCGTAGAAGCGGCGCGCGACCGGGTAGCCCGACACGTGGACCGCCTCCGCCGGCACGCCGAGCCTGACGAGGTCGTCGGCGGCGGCGGCGCTGGGCGCCAGGACGGTCTCGGCGCCGGGCGCCGACCACAGCGCGCTGGCGTCGAAGGGCTCGGTGGCTAAGACGACCACGGGGCTCCGCAGGCCGTGGCGCAGCCTGGCCGCCGTGAAGGCCGTGGCCAGCCAGCCGTGGTTGACGACCACCAGGGACGGGGGCGCGTCGTTCAGCGCCTGCGTGACCCGGCGGGTGAAACCGCCTAGCACCGCGCCCTGCACGCCGCGGCTCAGGGCGGGGACGGCGTCCATGGCCGCCTGCGCGGCGCGCAGCAGCCGGGGACGGGCCAGGAGGGCGCGCCAGCCCGCCTTGTGGCGCGCGTCGAGGCGCGGGGCGTACGCGGCCATGACGTCGGTGACGCGGGCGACGAGGGCGCCGCCGGAGGCCTCCTCGACGGCCTCGGCCAGCGCGGTGGCCGTGGCCACGTGCCCCCCGCCGGCGGCGATCGTCGCCAGCAGGACCTCGCGCCGGGCGCCCATCAGTCCCTCCCGGCGTGCAGCGCCTCCACGGCCAGCCTGAGGCCCTCGCGCCAGGTCACGCGCGGGCGGTAGCCGAGCTCCCTCACGGCGTGCTCGATGGAGAAGTGGACGTCGTGCGCCATCAGCCCGGCGCGGTACCTGGTCATGGGCGGCTCCGTGGCGGGGAAGAGCGCGCGCCACGTGGCCTCCACACCGGTCGCGATGGCCCTCACGGGCCGGCGCGGCACGTTCAGGCGCGGCGGCGAGCTGCCGACGAGCCTGGCCAGCTCGTCGAAGAGCTGGCGCCAGCTCGGTGCGCCCTCGTCGGCGATGAGGTAGACGCGCCCGGCGGCGGCGGGCGCCGCGACGGCGAGCGCGACGCCGTCGGCGAAGTTCGTGGCGTACGTCGTGTTCAGCACGCTCTCGCCGCGCTTCATGAGCGGCATCACCCCGCGCGCCACGGCGCGCTCGACACGTTGGAAGGTCGCGTCGCGCGCTCCGAAGGGCCACAGGCCGGGCCTGACCACCACGCCCTCGATGCCCTCGCGCGTCATGACGACGTTCTCGGCGAGGATCTTCGAGTAGGCGTAGGGGTTCGAGACGTTGTCGCGCGGCAGCGTGCGGGGGTCGGCGTCGCGGAAGCCCCTGTAGGTGTGCACCGCCACGCTGGAGACGAGCACGAAGCGGCGCGCGCCGGCCCGCGCGGCGGCGTCGATGAGCCGCTGCGTGCCGAGCACGTTGGTGCGGTAGAAGGCGTCCCACGGGCCCCAGTCGGAGACGCGTGCGGCCGCGTGCACGACGGCGTCCACGCCCTCGAGCGCCCACGAGAGGTCGCCGGGCTTGGCCAGGTCGGCGCGCACGACCTCGAGGGCCTCGCTCTCCAGCACGCCGCGCAGGTTGTGCAGCTCGCCCCAGGGCGAGACCAGGGCTCGCACGGTGTCGCCGTCGGCGACGAGGCGCTCGGTGATGTGGCTGCCGAGGAAGCCGTGGGCGCCGGTGACTAGGACCCTCACCTGAACAGGGCCCCGGACCGCGCGAGCACGGCCACGTCGAGGGTGAGGCCTATGACGAGGTGGGCGACGGCGGGGTAGAGGAACGAGCGCGAGCGCACGGCCATGACGCCGAGGACGAGGCTGGCCGGGAGCGCGGCCAGCACCTCGGGGAGGGGCTTGCCCAGGTGCACTAGCGTGGCCGCGAACGCCTGCAGCCACACCGCCCTGGCGGTGCCGAAGGGCCCCTCCATGGCCCCCAGCAGGAACCCGCGGTAGAAGGCCTCGAAGCCCACGTAGTAGAGCGCGTAGAGCGCGGCCCAGCCCAGGAGCGCCGGCACCGAGCGCCCCACGTCCCCGCCCGCCCAGGGGTAGGCGGCGGCCAGCTCCGGGGCGCCGGCGGACAGCGCCACCACCGGCACGGCCACGAGGGAGGTGACGAGCACGAGCCGCCAGCCCACGCGCGGGTCGCCGCGGGAGAGGCGCATCTCGCGCAGCGTGCCCCCGCTGGCGGTGAAGAGCAGGGCGGGCACGGCCAGCAGCGTCACGAGCGTCCAGGCGATGCCCAGGCCGGCGTTCGCGGGCGTGCGCGGGGCGAAGCCGAGCAGCGTTGGCCCCGGCGTGGCCAGGTACCAGAACGCCACCTGGAGCACCGTGCCCGAGCCGAGGAGGAACCAGACGCGGGCTCCCTCGTCGTGGAAGAGGTCTGCGAGGTCGCCCAGGAGCGCCTTCAGCGCCGCGCCAAGGCTCATAACCCCTTCTGGTAGATCCTGTAGGTCTTGCTGTGGACGCCGCCCGCGGCCTCGATGGCCCTGTTGATGCGGGTGTTGTCCTCCAGCGTCCAACCGCACTCGCCCTCCACGATGCCGCGCGCCTTGGCGCGCTTGACGACCTCGTGGATCAGCAGCAGGTCGAAGCCCTTGTGGCGGTGCTCAGGCAGCACGCCGAGCATCACGAGGCGCGCCCTGTCGATGATGCTCTTGCGCCTCAGCAGGTGGAAGATGCCGAAGGGGAAGAGCCGCCCGTCGAACCGCGCCAGGACCTGGTTCAGGTCGGGCACGACCACGGCCAGCGCGACGGGCTCGCCCTTGTGCTCCAGGAACAGGACCAGCTCGGGGTCGATGATCAGCTTGAGGTCGTTGGCGAGGTACTCGACCTCGGCGTCCGAGAGGGGCACGTTGCCCCAGTTCTGCTCCCAGGCGGCGGTGTGGATGCGCTTGAGGATGTCCACCTCGCGGTCGAAGCGCTTCATGTCGGCGGGGCGCACGACGACGTCGTAGCGCGCCGCGGTCCTCTCGGCCAGGCGCGCCACCCGCTCGGAGAAGGGCTTGCGGTTGTCGAAGTGGAAGGCGTATAGGTCCTTGACCTTCGCGTAGCCGAGCCTTTCGACCCAGCACGGGTACTCCTCGGGGTTCTGCGGCATGAGCACGTAGGGGCGCTGTTCGAAGGCGTCGAGCTGGAAGCCGGCGCCGTCGTTCATCGACCCGTTTATCGGCCCTCGGACGGCCGCCAGGCCGGCGGTTGCCGCGTGGCTCTCGACGACCTCGAGGAGCGCCGCCGCGACCTGCTCGTCGTCGGCCTCGAAGAAGCCGAAGAACGCGATGCGCTCGTCGTGGACGCGCATGTGCTCGTCGTCCTCGATGTAGGCGACGCGGCCCACGACCGCGCCGTCGCGCCTGGCGAGGTAGAGCGTCCGCCTGGCGTGGTGCCACAGCGGGTTCTTGCGCTCGTCGAGCAGGTCGATCTGCGAGATGCGGAGGGGCGGCACCCACACCGGGTCGCCCCGGTACTTGCGGTACGGGTAGTCGACGAAGGCCCTGACGCCGTCGCGGCCCTCGACCGCCTCGACAGTGAGCTGAGCCACGGCTGGGTTCAGATGACGCCGAGGCGCCGGCCCACGACGGCGAAGGCCGAGAGCAGCCTGTCGAGCTGCTCGTTGGTGTGGTTCGCGTTCACGCTGGTACGGATTATCGCCTGCCCGTTGGGCACGCCGGGCGGGAGGGCGGGCGTCGTGAACACGCCCTCCTCCCACAGGCCCTTCCAGAACGCCATGGCCAGCTCGTCGGGTCCCACGAGCACGGGCACGATGGGCGTCTGCGAGCCCAGGGTGTCGAACCCCAGCGAGTCCATGCCGTCGCGCAGCCGCCGCACGTTCTCCCACAGCTGCGCCCGCAGCTCCGGCTCCGACTCCATGATCCGCAGGGCCTCGAGCGCCGCGGCCATCTGCATCGCCGGCAGCGCCGCCGTGAAGATGAAGGGCCGCGCGGCGTGCTTGACGAAGTTCACGACGGCGCGGTCGCCGGCCATGAAGCCGCCCACGCTGGCGAAAGACTTCGAGAAGGTGCCTATCACGACGTCGATCTCGTCGGTGAGCCCGAAGTGGTCGCCGGTGCCGCGGCCGTCCGGCCCCAGCACGCCCGTGGCGTGGGCGTCGTCGACGATCAGCCTGGCGCCGAAGCGCCGCTTGACCTCGACGAGCTCAGGCAGCCTGGCGATGTGGCCGCTCATCGAGAACACGCCGTCGGTGACGATGATGCGGCCGCCCGGCTTGCCCGCGTCCTGCTCCAGCAGGCGCACCAGGCCGGCCAGGTCGTTGTGCTCGAACTTGCGCAGCGAGGCGAAGGAGAGCTTGGCGGCGTCGTAGAGGGAGGCGTGGTTCTCGCGGTCGTAGTAGAGGATGTCGTGCCGGCCCGCCAGCGCCGAGATCACCGAGAGGCAGCCGAGGTAGCCGGCGCTGAAGGTGAGCGCCGCCTCCTTGCCGATGAACTCGGCCAGGCGCCGCTCCAGCTCCTCGTGCAGCGTCAGGGTGCCGGTGAGGAAGCGCGAGCCGGTGCACGACGTGCCGAAGTCGTCGAGCGCCGCCCGGGCGGCGGCCTTGAGCCGCGGGTCCTGCGTCAGCCCGAGGTAGTCGTTCGAGCCGGTGATGACCATCTCCTTGCCGTTCACCGTCACGGTGCCGCCGTGCTGCGAGGCGATCGGCTTGAAGTAGGGATGCATGCCCGCCGCCGCCGCCTCGTCGGCACGGCGGAAGGCGTAGGCCTTCGCGAACGCGTCGTCTGCCCTCTGGCTCACGGCGCTCTGCGCTTCGGGGGGCGCTACCTCGGACAAGGTTTCCTCCAGTGGGGAAGGCGCCGGGCGCCGCCGTCCTCGGCGGCGGAGGGGACGGCGGCCGTGCCGCAGGCGTTAGCCGGCGCCAGCATGAGTAACCCTACGGCACCGCGACGCCTCTGAGCAAGGAGTTCTCATGGTCGATGCGCTTTCCGCCACGTGGACGCTCATGGGCCGCTGGTATCATCGCCGCACGACGACGACGCGGGCCCCGACGGCCCGGTAACCCCTCTCCGACACCGCGCGGGAGATGACCTGACGTGTTGCTCGCTTCTCCGCCCGACGACGCCCCGACCGCTGCAGTAACCACCAGGGAAGCGCGGCCAGAGGACGCCCCACTCGTCCACAGGATCTACCTCTCCAGCCCCGCCTACTTCGACATCATCTCGATACCCATCCCGACGCTCGCCGAGGTCTCCACCGACCTCGCCACCGCGGCCCAGGACCCGCGGCGCCACGCCGAGCTCGTGCTCGTGGACGCCTCGGGCGCCGGCGACGTGGACCCGGCGATCGCCGACCCCGTCAGCGGCCGCCTGGTCGTGGGCTACCTCGACTACAAGCTCGACTACCCCGAGCCCGGTGACGCCACGGTGAACCTCCTCCTGGTGCTGCCCTCGGTGCAGAGCCGCGGCATCGGCGGGGCCTGCGCTCGCGACCTCGAGCGCCGGCTCGCCGGGCGCTCGCGGCGCATGCTGGCCAGCATCTTCGGCGACAACCCGCGCGCCCGCAGGTTCTGGGAGCGGCTGGGCTTCAGCTTCGCGATCGACGCCAAGCCCCACCTCGACTGGTACGCCAAGAGCCTGGCCTGAGGGCCGAGAGCCGGCTCGGGCGGGCGGCCGCCGGCGCCGCCGGGCCGCTCCGGCCGTCCTAGCGCCGCGGCGGCGCCGCGCCCGGCACGCCGCCGCGGTAACCTGGCGCCGCGTGCCTGGAGGTGCGGACAAGACCGTCGTCAGCGTCTCGCTGGGCTCGGCGAGGCGCGACGCCGACGTGCAGGTGGAGCTGCTGGGCCACAGGGTCAGGATGGTGCGCCGCGGCGTGGGCGGCGACCTGGCCGCGGCGCGGGCTCTGGTGGCGGAGCTCGACGGCGAGGTCGACGCCATAGGGCTCGGCGGCACCGACATCTACCTCAGGGTCGGCGAGCGGAGGTACCCCATCAGGGACGCGGTGCGGGTGGCGTCGGCCGCCTTGCGGACGCCGGTCGTGTGCGGCGCGGGCCTCAAGGACAGCCTGGAGCGCAGCGCCGTGGACGCCCTCGAGCCCGTCGTGGGGTGGAGCGGCCGGCGCGTGCTGATGGTCAGCTCCGTCGACAGGTTCGGCATGGCCGAGGCGCTCGCCCGGCACGGCGCCGACGTCCTCTTCGGCGACCTGATCTTCGGCCTAGGCATCGACGTGCCCCTGCGCTCGCTAGCCTCCCTCGGGCGGCTGGCCCGCGTGGCGCTGCCGGTGATCACGCGCCTGCCCTTCAAGTGGTTCTACCCGACGGGCGACGCCCAGGACGCCCCGCCCAAGCCGAGGCACGAGCGGCACTACGCCTGGGCCGAGGTGCTGGCCGGCGACTGGCACTACATAAGGGCCAGCGCGGCACCCGACCTCTCCGGCAAGGACGTGCTCACGAACACGACCACGCCGGCCGACGTCGAGCTCCTGCGCGCCGCCGGCGCCAGGCGCCTCGTGACGACGACGCCGCGCCTCTCCGGGCGCAGCGTGGGCACGAACCTGCTCGAGGCCGCCTTCGTGGCCGTGGAGGGCGCCCCGGGCGAGCTGAGCCGCGAGCGCTACGACGAGCTGATCGCGTCGGCCGGCCTCGGCCCCACGGTCCTCGAGCTGTGAGGGGCGCCCCGCCGCCGGGGGGCTCCCCGGCGGCCACGTTCGCCCGGGGCGACGGGGGGCCGGTCCCGTCGGGAGCGCCTCGCGGTGATACACTGGCCCGTCTCAAGACCCTGCTGCCCAGCGCGCGCAGCGGGCTCTAGCCGCCCGCCGGGGTCGACCCGGCCTGGAGGCGCGGCACTCAGCCAGTCGGAGGACGGGACCAAGATGATCAGCGTCACAGACCTGCGCAGCGGCACCAAGGTCGAGATGGACGGCGGCCTCTGGGAGGTCATCGACTACCAGCACCAGAAGATCGGCCGCGGCGGCGCGAAGATGGTCGCGAAGTTCAGGAACCTCGAGACGGGCGCCATCGTGGAGCGCTCCTTCAACGCGACCGAGAAGGTGCAGGACATCTTCATCGAGTACCGCACGATGACGTTCCTCTACGCCAACGGCGACCAGTACACGTTCATGGACAACGAGACCTACGAGCAGCCCACCCTCACCCGCGACCAGATCGGCGACGCCGCGCGGTTCCTGAAGGAGAACGTCGAGGTGACCGTCGACTACTACCAGGGCCGCCCGCTGAAGGTCACGCTGCCCAACGTCGTCGAGCTGAGGATCACTCAGACGGACCCCGGCGTGCGGGGCGACACGGTCTCCGGCGGGTCGAAGCCGGCGGTGCTCGAGACCGGCGCCACCGTCAACGTCCCGCTCTTCATCGAGCAGGGCGAGGTGGTACGCGTCGACACGCGCTCCGGCGAGTACCTGGGCAGGGCCTGAAGCGGCATGCAGACGAGGGAGCTCAAGCGCCTGCTCGACGTCCTCAAGGACACCGACGTCAGCGAGCTGACCCTGGAGACAGGGGAGTACAAGCTCACGCTCAAGCGCGGCATCGGCGCGCCCCGGCCGCAGCTCGTCGCGGCCAGCCAGGGCGCCGCGACGTCGCCGGCCGCGGACCCGGCCGAGCAGCCGGCCGCGCAGCGGTCACAGCAGGAGTCGCCCGCCCAGGCCGGCGGCGAGCGCCTCGTCGAGGTCGTCGCGCCCATAGTCGGCACCTTCTACGCCGCGCCGTCGCCGGACGCGCCTCCCTTCGTCAGGGTCGGGGACCGCGTGAGCCCCGGCACCGTGCTCTGCATCATCGAGGCCATGAAGCTGATGAACGAGATCGAGGCCGAGACCTCGGGCGTCGTCAGGGAGGTCCTCGTCGACAACGGCCAGCCCGTCGAGTACGGGCAGACACTCTTCCGCATCGAGCCGGACTGAGCCCCGCGGTGTTCCGCAAGATCCTCATCGCCAACCGGGGCGAGATCGCCCTGCGGATCGTGAGGGCCGCCCGGGAGCTGGGCGTCCAGTCCGTCGTCGTCTACTCGCAGGCCGACGAGAGCTCGCTGCCCGTGCTCCTGGCCGACGAGGCCGTGTGCATAGGCCCGCCGCCGGCGGCGAACAGCTACCTGAACGTGAGGAACATACTCGCCGCCGCCCTCGTCACGGGCGCCGAGGCCGTGCACCCCGGCTACGGGTTCCTCGCCGAGAACGCCGAGTTCGCGGCGAAGTGCGAGGAGCACAACCTCGTGTTCATAGGTCCGCGGCCGGACAACATCGCCAGGATCGGCGACAAGTCGTCGGCGCGGGCGCTGGCGCAGGAGGCCGGCGTGCCGGTCACGCCCGGCAGCGGGGCCCTCGCCGACCTCGCCCAGGCCAGGACGTTCGCCGACGAGATCGGCTTCCCGCTGATCCTCAAGGCCTCCGCGGGCGGCGGCGGGCGCGGCATGCGCGTCGTGCAGAGCCACTCCGACCTCGAGCGGCAGTTCGTGAACGCCCAGGAGGAGGCGCGGGCCGCTTTCGGCAACCCCGAGCTCTACGTCGAGAAGTACATCGAGGAGCCCAAGCACATCGAGGTCCAGGTCTTCGGCGACGGCCGGGGCGAGGTCGTGCAGCTCTTCGAGCGCGACTGCTCCATACAGCGGCGCTACCAGAAGCTGCTCGAGGAGGGGCCCTCCCTCCTCGACGACTCGCTCAGGTCCCGCATCGCCCAGGCCGCGGTGAAGCTGGCCAGGCACATCTCCTACCGCGGGGCCGGCACCTGCGAGTTCCTCGTGGACAAGGCAGGGAACTTCTACTTCTCGGAGATGAACACGCGCATCCAGGTCGAGCACCCCGTGACCGAGATGATCACGGGCACCGACCTGGTGCAGGAGCAGATCAAGGTGGCCGCCGGCGAGCCGCTGTCGTGGCGCCAGGAGGACCTGCGGGTCCACGGGCACGCGATCGAGGTGCGGATCAACGCCGAGGACCCGGAGCACGACTTCAGGCCCATGGCCGGCACCGTCACCGACGTCCACTGGCCGGGCGGGCCGGGCGTGAGGGTCGACTCGCACGTCTACGCCGGCTACCGCATCCCGCCCAACTACGACAGCCTGCTGGCCAAGGTCATAGCCTGGGCGCCGACGCGCGAGGAGGCGCTGCGGCGCATGGAGCGCTGCCTGAGGGAGACCGTGGTCGAGGGTGTGAAGACCACGATCCCGTTCCACCTGCGGGTGCTGGACAACGCGTTCTTCCGTCGCGGCCAGGTGTACACGAACTTCGTCGCGCGTAGGATGAGCTCATGACGGACGCCGACGGCCTCGACATCTCCACCGACGTCCTCTACGGGATCGCGCAGCTCGCGATCGACCAGGTCGAGGGCATCAGGACCGTGCAGCCGCCGGCCAAGGTGGGCGAGATCCTCACGGGCCGCCGCGCCAAGGGCATCGTGATCGAGCGTGGCGACGACGGCCTGCGCGCGTCGCTGACGGTGTGCGTGGACTACGGCGTCGAGGTGCCGAAGGTGGCCGCCCGGGCCCAGCGGGCCGTGCGCGAGGCCGTGGCGTCGATGACGGGCATGAACGTCGTGAGCGTCGACGTGACCGTCGAGGACGTCGAGCTCAGCCAACCGCATGGGGGCTGACGCGCCGAGAGGCTCGCGGCGCGCGCGCGAGCTCGCGTTCCGCACGCTGTTCCAAGCCGAGCGCGGCGCCGACGACCTGCTCGCGGTCTGGTCCGGCGTGCGCGCCGACATCGCCGAGGAACCCGACGACGCCGGCGACGACCCCTACGGCGACCCCCTCGACAGGGAGGCGCTCGAGCTCGCCGACCTCCTGCTGCGGGCCTACGCCGCCGACAGGCCCCGCGTGGACGCCCTGCTGGCCGAGAACATCACGGGCTGGACCTTCGCGCAGATGTCGCAGACCGACCTCAACGTCCTGCGCGTCGCCGTCACCGAGCTGCTGCACCTGGACACCCCGGCGCCGGTGGTCATAGAGATGGCCGTGCGTGTCGCGAAGCGCTACGGCGGGGACGACTCCGGCCGGTTCGTGAACGGCGTCCTGGCGAAGGTCGTCCGGGCGCTGCGCGCGGGCCCCGCCGCGGACGACCCCTCGGGTGGCGACGGCGCGGGGGCCGAGACCGTGGACGGCGGCCGGCAGCGGCAGCGCGGCGCCGACCGCGTGCGCGGCGGGGAGCCGGAGGAGGAGACGCGGTGAGCGCCACGCTCATGGAGGGCAAGGCGGCCTCGGAGGAGCTCGTCGGGGAGCTGCAGCTGCGTGTCTCGTCGCTGGGCTTCACGCCGCGCCTGACGTTCGTGCGCGTGGGCGACGACCCGGCCAGCGCCTACTACGTGCGCTCCAAGGAGCGCCTGGCGCGCCGCGTGGGCATCGAGTCCGACACGCACGTGCTGCCAGAGGGCACGTCGCAGGCGGACCTCCTCGCGCTCGTGGCGGAGCTGAACCGCGACCCGGCGGTGGACGGCGTGCTGGTGCAGCTCCCGGCGCCCGGCGTGGACGAGGCGGCGGTCCTGGAGGCGATCGACCCGGCCAAGGACGTCGACGGCCTCCACCCCGTGAACGTCGGCCGCCTGTGGACGGGCCGCCCGGGCCTCCGCCCCGCGACCCCGCTCGGCGTCATGGCGCTCGCCGACCGCTACGGCGTGTCGCTGGAGGGCGCGCGGGCCGTGGTCGTGGGCCGTTCGAACCTCGTCGGCAAGCCGCTGGCCGCGATGCTCCTGGAGCGCCACGCCACCGTCACGCTGGCCCACTCGCGCACCCGCGACCTGGCGGCGCTATGCCGCCAGGCCGACGTCCTCGTGGCCGCCGTCGGCCGCCCGGCCCTCGTCACCGCCGACATGGTCAAGCCCGGCGCCGCCGTCTTCGACGTGGGCCTGAGCCGCGTGGACGGCAAGGTCGTGGGCGACGTCAGCCCGGAGGTCGCGGACGTGGCCGGCTGGCTCACCCCCATGCCCGGCGGGACCGGTCTGATGACCGTCGCGATGGTCGTGGCGAACACCGTCGAGGCGGCGGTGCGGCGCAGGGGGCGCGCGGCGTGAGGCGGCGGGGGGCGGCGGGCGCGCCCGCGGGCGGGAGGCGCTGGTGAACGAGCTCGTGGCGAACGGGCCCCTCATGGCCGCCATCGCCGCCACCGTGCTGGCGCAGCTCCTGAAGCTCGTGATCGTGCTGCTCACCGAGCGCCGCCTCCTCCTCTCGCGGCTCCTGGAGACCGGCGGCATGCCGTCCTCGCACAGCGCCGCCGTGGCGGCCCTCACCGTGGCGCTGGGCATGGCCTACGGCTGGTCCAGCCCGCAGTTCGCCATCGCCGCCGTGTTCGGGTCGATCGTCATGTACGACGCCACCGGCATCAGGCGCGCGGCCGGTCTGCAGGCCGAGCTCATCAACGAGCTAGTCAGCGAGCTCGCCCACCTCTTCGACGAGGGCTTCAAGCCCCAGGCCCTGCGCACGCTGCTGGGGCACACCTACCCGCAGGTGCTGGTGGGCGCGCTCCTGGGGGTGGCCGTCGCGGTGGCGTTCGGCCTCTAGGCGCGAGGGGGACGCCCGGCAGCGCCGCGCGGTCCGCGGCCCCTGGCCCCTCGGCTCAGGACGGGCCCCGCCTCGCCGGCGTGCCCCGCACCGTGCGGGCCACGACGGCGACCCTGACCTCAGCAGCCCCCGTCGCCAGCAGGGCCGCGGCGCAGGCCCCGACCGTGGCGCCCGTGGTGAGGACGTCGTCGACGAGGAGCACACGCCCCCGCGCCGGGCCCACGGCCAGGAACGCGCCGCCGGCGTTCACGGCCCGCGAGGCGCGCGACAGGAGCCGCTGGCTGCGCGAGCCGGGCGACCGCGCCAGCGTCTGGCGGTACGCGAGCCCCCTGGCGCCCGCGAGCTCGGCGGCCAGGGCCGCCGCCTGGTCGAACCCGCGCTCCGACACGCGCCGGGGCGAGGCGGGGACGGCCGTCACCAGGTCGGGGGCGGGGCCCCAGTCCCTCGTGCGCAGCGCCAGGAGGGCGCCCAAGGGCCGCGCGAGGCGCCTGGCGCCAGCGTGCTTGAGAGCGGTGACGAGGCGCTCCCAGGGGCCGGCGTAGGGCCCGAGCCAGCAGCGGTCGCCGAGCGGCGGGGGGCTGGCGGCGACCGCGGCCTCGAGCCAGGCGCGGCACGGCTCGCAGACGCCGGCCGGCCCGGCGGCGGAGGTCAGGCATACGGGGCAGGCCTCGAGCGAGCCGAGCGTCGCGGCCGCGAGCGACCCGAGGAGGTGGGCTCCGCGCGCCATGCGACCCAGGCTAGGGGACGCCGCCCGGCCTAGCCGCCTCGTCCCGGGCGCGGGCGGGGGTGGGAACGGCTCGTGCCCGCTCCTTCGCGTCGCGAGCCTACGAGCGCGCGCCCCGGTCCGTCACCGGGCCGTCAGCGCGAGCGCTCCGCCACCTGGGCCAGCTCGCGCCGCAGCGCCTCGGCGGCCCGTGGGTCCGGCGCGCCCGCCAGCGCCTGGTCCAGCGCCTCGAGGCCCGACGCAGCCAACCGGCGGGCGACGTCCTGGGCGTGGTCGAGCGAGCCGTGACGGCGCATGAGCCCGAGGACGCGCAGCGCCTGCTCCCGCGTGCGCTCCTCGCGCGGACCGGAGAGCAGGCTCACGACCTCGTCGGCGACCTCGGTGGGTGCTTCGGCCAGCAGGTGCGCCAGCATCAGCGTGCGCTTGGCCTCGAACAGGTCGCCCAGCGCCTCCTTGCCGTAGCCGGACGCGGCGGAGCCGCTCTCGAGGTTCAGCACGTCGTCGCGCACCTGGAAGGCGGCGCCCAGCTCGAGGCCCGCGCGCGTGAGGAGCGGCGAGGGCTCCCGGGAGGCCAGCAGCGCCCCCAGCCGCAGCGGCGACGCGACCGTGTACCAGGCCGTCTTCAGCGTGACCATGCGCAGGTAGTCGTCCTCGCCGACGTCGAAGCGGCCCGTCTCCACCCAGGAGAGGTCGAGGTGCTGCCCGGCGGCGGTGCGGCTCACCATCGCGCCGAACTCGTCGAGGACGCGAGGGGCCAGGGCCGCCCGCGCCGGATGCTCCGGGTCGGGCGCCAGCAGGCCGTGGAGCAGCCGCCACATGCGTGCGTGCATGGCGTCGCCCACGTTGAGGGCCACGGGCACGCCCACCTGGCGGTGCAGCGCCGGGGCGCCGCGTCGCTCCTCGGAGCCGTCCTCGATGTCGTCGTGCACGAGCACCCACGCCTGGAACAGCTCCAGGGCGGCGGCGACCGTGATGGCAGCGTCGGCGTCGGCGGCGCCGTGGGCCGCGGCGGAGAGGACGACGACGCGCCCGCGCAGCGCCTTGCCGGGGCGCAGCGGGTAGTCGCGCTGCAGCGCGGCGAAGCGGTCGAGCTCGGGATGCGGGTCGCCCTCCGGCAGGGCCGTCAGCACGCGTTCCCTGATCGCCGACGCCAGGGCCTCGCGGTCGAGGGCGTCCGGCCCCAGGTCCACGACGCTCAGTCGAAGACCGCCGTCACGACCCACGTCGCGACGAGGAGCAGGAGGAGGAAGACGAGGAGGTAGGGGAACGAGGCGCGGTACGCCTGCCAGATGAGCGCCCTGACGTCCCTCGGCGAGAGCCTGGGGCGTTCCTCCTCGCGCTCGTCGCCGCGGCCGCGTTCGTCCACGCCACGATGATAGGACGCGGCCCGGCTGCCGGAGCCGGGCCGCGCGATGGCGGGTACAGCGGGCCCCGACGGCAGCGCGCCGGCGCCGCCGGGCTCGCCCGCGACTCAGGGCCTGTGGATGCAGGCCTTGAAGTGGCCGGGCGCGACCTCCTCGAGCGGCGGCACGACCTCCGCGCACTCCTTGGTGGCGATGGGGCAGCGCGTGCGGAACACGCAGCCCGATGGCGGGTTGATGGGGCTGGGGATGTCGCCCTGGAGGATGATGCGCTCGCGCTTCACCGTCGGGTCGGGGATGGGCACGGCCGAGAGCAGCGCCTCGGTGTAGGGATGGACCGGGTTCGCGTAGAGCTCGCGCGACGGCGCGATCTCCATGATGCGGCCGAGGTACATGACGACCACGTGGTCGGAGATGTACTCGACGACCCCGAGGTCGTGGGCGATGAAGAGCAGGGTGAGCCCCAGCTCCTCCTTGAGGTCGAGGAGGAGGTTCACCACCTGCGCCTGGATCGAGACGTCGAGGGCCGAGACCGGTTCGTCGGCCACGATGAACTCGGGGTCCACGGCCAGGGCGCGGGCGATGCCGATGCGCTGGCGCTGACCGCCGGAGAACTCGTGCGGGTAGCGGCGCATGTGGTTGGGGGAGAGGCCGACGCGCTCGAGCAGCGAGGCGACCCTCTGCTCGCGCTCGCGTCCGCGGGCGAGGTTGTGGATCGTCATGGCCTCGCCGATGATGTCGCCCACCGACATGCGCGGGTTGAGGCTGGCGAACGGGTCCTGGAAGATGATCTGCATCCTCTTCCGGTACTCGCGCATCGTCGCCTTGTTCAGCTTCGTGATGTCGACGCCGTCGAACTTGACCTCGCCGGCCGTGGGCTCGATGAGCCGCAGTATCGAGCGGCCCACCGTCGTCTTGCCGGAGCCGGACTCGCCCACCAGGCCCACGACCTCGCCGCGCTGCACCTTGAAGGACACGTCCTCGACGGCCTTGACGTTCGCCACCACGCGCGAGAAGATGCCGCCGCGGATGGGGAAGTACTTCCTGAGGTTGTTGACCTCGAGGAGCACGTCCTCGCGGGTCGCCTTCGACGCTGTCGGTTGAGGCATCGCGGTCACGCCCTGATCTCCGACTTCAGGTCGAGCTCGTTCCACCTGACGCACCTCACCTGGTGCCCGTCACCGGCGTCCTCGAGGGGCGGGATCGCCTCCTTGCAGCGCTCCTGGGCGAAGCGGCAGCGGGGATGGAAGGCGCAGCCCTCGGGCAGGTCGAGCGGGTTGGGCACGTTGCCGGGGATCGCCTGCAGGCGCTCCTGGTGCTCGGTGGCCCTGTCGACGCGCGGGATCGAGTTCATCAGGCCGAGCGTGTACGGCATGAGCGGCTCGGCGAAGATCGCGTTCACCTCGGCCTCCTCCACCGCGCGCCCGGCGTACATGACCACGGCGCGGTCGGCGATCTCGGCCACGACCCCGAGGTCGTGCGTGATGAAGAGGATCGACATGCCGATCTCGTCCTGGAGCTTGCGCATGAGGTCGAGGATCTGCGCCTGGATCGTCACGTCGAGGGCCGTCGTGGGCTCGTCGGCGATGAGGAGCTTGGGACCGCAGGAGAGCGCCATCGCGATCATCACGCGCTGGCGCATGCCGCCCGACATCTGGTGCGGGTAGTTCTTGACGCGCTTGCCGGGCTCCGGGATGCCCACGAGGTCGAGCATCTCCGCGGCCATCCGCATGGCCTCGCGGTAGCTCTTGCCCTGGTGCAGGACTATGGCCTCTGCGATCTGGTCCCCGACCGTGTAGACGGGGTTCAGGCTCGTCATGGGCTCCTGGAAGATCATCGAGATGTCGTTGCCGCGGATCTTGCGCATCTCGCGCTCGGTCTTCCTGACGAGGTCCTGGCCCTCGAACAGGATCTGGCCGCCGGCGATGCGCCCCGGCGGCGTGGGTATGAGCCTCATGACGGAGAGGCTCGTCACCGACTTGCCCGAGCCCGACTCGCCCACGACCGCCAGGGTCTCCCCGCGGTCCAGGTGGAAGCTGACGCCGTCGACGGCCTTGACCGTGCCCTCGTCGGTGTCGAAGTACGTCTTGAGGTCTACGACCTCCAGCAGCCTCTCGCTTGTCGCCATCTACGCGTACACTCCTCGTCGCGAGACCGCACGGGCCCGGGCGGCGTCGGCGGCTCGTAAGGGTCGGCTAGAGCGCGCCGGTGGCACCGCGCACGCTACGAGCAAGATAGCCTCGTGAGGTTGGAGATACGCCGGCTCGACCCGATCGGATAGGAGCGCTACCTGCGCTTCTTCGGGTCGAAGGCATCGCGTAGACCGTCGCCTACTAGGTTCCAACATAACACGGCCAGGAAGATGGGTATGCCGGGGATCAGGAGCCACGGCACGAACTGGATGCTCACGCCGCGCGCCGTCGCGTCCCTCAGCAGCAGGCCCCAGCTCGACGTGTCCACCTCGCTGGGTCCCAGGCCGAGGAACGAGAGGCCAGTCTCGGCGAGGATGAAGCCGGGGATCGACAACGTGAGGTCGACGATCACGTAGCTGGCCGTCGAGGGGATGAGGTGCCGCCACAGGATGCGCGTCTCGCTGGCGCCCAGGGCCTTGGCCGCGGCGGCGTAGTCGAGCTCGCGGGCCGAGAGGATGAGGCCGCGGATGATGCGCGCCAGCCCGCCCCAGCCCACCAGGCCGAGCACGATGACCGTGAGCAGGAACGTCTCGGCCGACGACATCTTCAGGCCTATGGCCTCGGCGACGGGGTTGCGCGGGTCGCGCAGCAGCGACGCCAGCACGATCAGCAGGAACAGGCCCGGTATGGCGGCGATGACCTCGACGATGCGCATGATCAGGTCGTCGACGAAGCCGCCGTAGAAGCCGGCCAGGCCGCCCATTAGGAGGCCCAGGAACAGCGCCACCCACACCGCCAGGATGCCGATGGTCAGTGACACCTGCCCGCCGTAGAGCACGCGCGAGAACACGTCCTTGCCGAGGTTGTTGGTGCCCCACAGGAAGATGCGCGCCGGGTCGTCCACGCCGAAGAGCTTGAGGTCGGACTGCCAGATGCCGAGGATCTTGTACGGCTGGCTGGGGCGGTGGACGAAGAACTTGATCGGGTACCTGACGGAGGTGTCCTCGACGTAGGTGCGCTGGCGCGTGCGCGGGTCGCGCTCCTCCTTGACGTCGTAGACGAACGGCCGCGTGAGCCGGCCCGTCTCGGGGTCGATCCAGTGCACCTTCGTCGGGGGCCTGAACGCGGCCACCGGGGCCCGCCTGTACTCGTTGATGCCGTACGGCGCCAGGAAGCCGGCGAACACGGCGGTCAGGTACATGACGATGAGGACCCCGCCGCCTATGACGGCCGCCTTGTGCTTCCTGAACTGCTCCCAGACGATGCGGGCCTGCGACTTGCTGATGCGCTGGGTGGCCTCGCCGGCGTAGTGCTCGTCCACCCGCTCGAGGGCCTCCATGGGCGCCGCGTCGATCCGCTCGGAGCCGGGTACGTCGCTCATGGTGCCCTAGCCGTACCTGATCCGCGGGTCGACCGCGGCCAGGAGCAGGTCGGAGATGAGGTTGCCGATCATCAGCAGGATCGTCGTGATCACCAACAGCCCGAGCACGACGTAGATGTCCTGGTTGTTGAGGGCGTCGAGGAACGTGGGCGTGATGCCGGGGTAGGACATCACGACCTCGACGAGGCCGGCGCCGCCGACGAGGCTGGGCAGCAGGCCGCCGATGCCGGCGACGAAGGGGATCACGGACGGGCGCAGCGCGTGCTTGTAGGTCACGCCCCGCTGGCCCACGCCCTTGGCCCGCGCCGTGCGGATGAAGTCGGAGCCCAGGTACTCGATCATCTGGGCCCGCAGCACGCGCGTGAAGCCCGCCATGCCCGACGTGGCCACGACGAAGGCGGGCAGGATCAGGTGCCAGGCGACGTCCTTGATCTGCTGCCAGAAGCCGAGCTTGTCGAAGTTCGAGGAGGTCATGCCGGCCACCGGCAGGAGCATCTGGTTGAAGCCGAAGTTGTCGCGCGTGAACCCCCTGACCAGGAAGAGGCAGAGGATCAGCACCTGGGCGAAGAAGAAGTTGGGGATCGCCAGGCCGAAGTAGGCCAGGACGCTCACGACCTGGTCCCCCAGCGAGTACTGGCGCACCGCCGAGTAGACGCCCATGGGGATGCTCACGAGCCACAGCAGGATGATCGCCACCACGGCCAGGTACATCGAGTTGCGCATGGGCCGGGCGATGCGCAGCATCACGGGCTGGTTCGAGACGAAGCTCTGGCCCAGGTTGCCGCGCACGAGGTTCGACATCCAGCGCACGTACTGCACGTGTATGGGCTTGTCGAGGCCGAACTGGGAGCGCATGCGCTCGATGGTCTCCGGCCTCACGTTCGGCTCCAGCTCCTTGCGGGCCAGGAAGTCGCCCGGCACGAGCTGACTGATGAGGAACGCCAGCATCGTGGCCCCGATGAAGGTGGGGACCATCTGGATGATGCGGCGGACTACGAAGATAAACACCGTTCAGGCTCCTACGCGTTCCGCGGCGTCCGGCGGCGGAACCGAGGCGAGATAGCCGGGGACTGCGTCCGTCCGCGGTCGCTCGCAGATGTACATGGTGGTCGCGGCGGTCGGCGGGCGACCCTCTTGAGTCGCCCGCCGACCGTCACTCACCTAGACGTCAGTCGCCGAAGAACGTCAGCGGCAGCTCGCGGGTACCGACGAGGGCGTTGATCTGGCCCTCCTGGTGCTCGCCGTGGAGGTTCGCCGTCCAGGCGTAGTTGCTCATCTGGGCGGCGGTGTAGAGGATCGGCACCAGCTCGGCCTCGACGCGCTGGATCTCGTAGCCGATGTCGCGCGCGGCCTCGGTGTCGAGCTCGGAGCGGCCCCTGTAGAACAGCTCGGTCATGAGCGTCTCCTGCGAGGAGAGGCACTCGCCCGAGGTGTTGTACATGTGCAGGTTCGTCCCGCAGGGCACGACGTTCACGCCGAAGGGCCAGTCGCGGGAGCCGCCGGTGAGGCCGATGAGGATGGCCTGCCACGGACGGTCCTCGCCCTCGGACGTGAGCTGCTCGACCAGCAGGTTGAAGTCGATGGGCGTGAGCTGGACGTCGACGCCGATCTCGCGGGCGCTGTCGGCGAAGATCTGCATCATCTGCTCGCGCGTGGTGTTGCCGGCGTTCGTGGCCAGCGTGAAGCTGAGCGGGAAGCCCTCGTCGTTCACGAGGACGCCGTCGGCGTTCTTGTGGTCGAAGCCGATGTCGGCCAGGAGCTGCGCCGCGGCCTCGGGGTCGTACGGGTACTTCTCGACGTCGTCGTTCACCCAGTACGTGTTGATGGGGTAGACGCTCGTGTACATCGGCGTGCCGGAGCCGTTGAAGAGGAGCTCGATCATCGTGTCGCGGTCGAGCAGGTGCGCCATGGCACGGCGGAAGTTCACGTTGCGGAAGACGGCCTCGAGCTGCGGGTTGGAGGCCATGTTCCAGTTGAAGACGATGAACTGGCTGGAGGCGACGGGCGCGACGGACTCGAGGACCACGGCGTCGATGTCGCCGTTGTCGATGGCCGTGTTGATCACGCCGATGTCGTCGAGGTTGCGCGGCGCGTAGAGGTCGAGGTCGCCGGCGAGGAACAGGTTGAGGGCCGAGTCCTGATCGGCGATCGCCAGGTTGTAGCCTTCGAGGTAGGGCAGCGGGTTGCCGGCCTCGTCCACGTTCCAATCGCCGAACGTGGGGTTGGCCTCGAGGACGACGCGCTCACCGGGCGTGTAGCTGACCGGGACGAAGGGGCTGGTCCAGATGGTCGTGGAGAGGTCCACGTCCGTGCCCCACAGCGCCTGCACGGCCTCGGCGCCGCCGCTGCGGTACGCCTCGCCGAAGATCTTGTCAGGCGTGGGAGCCATCGAGACGACGGGCAGCGCCAGGCGGTCGGGGCGCGGGAAGTGGAAGCGCAGGCTGTTGTCGCCCGTGATCTCCAGCGTGATCTGGTCGTCGCCGATGAACCAGCTGTCGTAGCCGTTCGAGCCGACGTCGGGGTCGCTCTCGAGCAGGTAGGTCGTGTAGTAGTCCTGGACGGTCACGGGAGAGCCGTCGGACCACTTGATGCCGTCGCGCAGGGTGACGTCGACGGTGCGGCCGTCCTCGCTGATCGTGAACTCCTTCGCCGCGTAGGGCACCCACTCGTCGGAGTCGGGGCCGCGCGTGATGAGGAGCGCGCTGCTGTCGAAGATCACGGTCGTGAGCGCCGTGGACTCGGCAGACGTGATCGGGTTGAAGGTGCGCGGGTCACCGATCATGTAGTCGCGCAGGACACCGCCACGGACCGCTTCGTCGGGCGTCGCGCTGGACCACGCGCTCGGCCAAACGAAGGGCTGGGCGTACGCGGACGCCGCGACCACGAGCGCGGCTAGGGCGAGTACCAGCTTCTTCATGCTACCTCCAGGAGTGGCGGACGTTTCAGGTTCCTCATGCCCCTCACATCCACCGATGTCGTAGCGACGCAACAAGGTACCCGTTCGCCGCCGCGCCCGCAAGGTATGCCGCACGGCCAGGGCCGCTGGCTCCATCGCGACGCCACGACGAGATGAGCGCTCGCCGCCGCCACCTCGTGGGTGCACGCTGTCCCGGTTACCCACTGCGGCGAATCTATCACCGGCGAAAAACAGCGTCAACGCGATGTGGTCGCTACTTAAGCGGGTCTGAACGAGCGTCTCACGGGTGGCGCCGCTACCCCGTCCCTGGCGCGACCGGCCCGCGGCAGCGCGACGCCGGCGACGTAGGAGACACGCCGACCCCGTCCCGAGCGTCGTGGGGCGCGATACGAGGCGACCGGCCCCGCGGGGCCGGTCGGAGCTGCCGGAAGAGGAGCTTGGGGTCTAGCGGGGTATCACCTGCATGAGGATGGCGAGGGCGGCCCAGATGGCCGCCAGGTAGATGGTGAGGCGGTGCAGGCCGCCGGCGGTGCCGCCCAGCGTGCCGAACTCGGCGCCCCCGCCGCCGAGGGCGTCCCCCAGCCCCGACTGCTTAGGCTCCTGCATGAGGACCACGACGGTCAACATCGCCGACACGATCACGAAGACTACCAGCACGATCCAGAACATCTCGCCTCCAGCGGCGTCGGCCGGCCCCGACGGCGGGCCGCGCTAGTCGCTCGCGGACGGGCACTGGGCGAGGCGGCCGGCAGGGTTGGTGCCGAGAGCGGGACTCGAACCCGCACGGGTCTCCCCGGTTGATTTTGAGTCAACTGCGTCTACCGTTCCGCCATCTCGGCAGGCCCATCCCGCATGTTAGCCTCTGGGCAGCGGGCGTGCCAAGCGCGCCCACACCCTTGGCGGCGCGACGCCGCAGCCCTAGGACCGGCTCTTGAGCAAGGCCATAGCGGTCGTCAGCTTCCCCGGCAGCAACTGCGACGCCGACGCCCACCACGCCATCGCCACGGTGCTGGGCGCGCCGTGCCGCGTGGTGTGGCACGACGAGACCGACCTCTCGGGCTCCCTGGCCGTCGTCCTGCCCGGCGGCTTCAGCTTCGGCGACTACCTGCGCGGCGGCGCGCTGGCGGCCCACAGCCCGGTGATGCGCGCCGTCGCCGACTTCGCCCGGCGCGGCGGGCCGGTCCTGGGCATCTGCAACGGCTTCCAGGTCCTCACCGAGGCTGGCCTCCTCCCCGGGCAGCTCGCCAGGAACCGGTCGCTGGGCTTCGAGTGCCGCGACGTGCACCTCCGCGTCGAGCGCGCCGCCGCGCCCTTCACGAGCCGCCTCCGCCCCGGCCAGGTGCTGCGCCTGCCGATCGCGCACGGCGAGGGCGCCTACTACGCCGACGACGGGACGCTCGACAGGCTCGAGGGCGAGGGGCGCGTGGCGTTCCGCTACTGCGACGCCGGCGGCGAGGTCATCGACGAGGCCAACGTGAACGGCTCGGCGCGCTCGATCGCCGGCGTGGTCAACGAGGCGGGGAACGTGATGGGCATGATGCCGCACCCGGAGCGCGCGGTCGAACCGCTCCTGGGCTACGAGGACGGGAGGCCCGTGCTCGGCTCCCTCCTCGACGCCGTGCTGGCGGCGGCGGCGTGACGACGCCCGCCTCGCGGGCGAGCCTGCGCGACAGGGCCGCGGACTTCGGCCTCAGCGAGGAGGAGTTCGACCTCGTCGTCGCCCGCCTCGGGCGCGAGCCGAACGTCACCGAAGCCGGCGTGTTCGGCGCGCTGTGGAGCGAGCACTGCGGCTACAAGAACTCGAAGCCCCTGCTGCGTCGGCTGCCCACGGCGGGCGCCCACGTGATCCAGGGCCCGGGGGAGAACGCCGGCGTCGTCGACATCGGCGAGGGCTGGGCCGTGGCCTTCAAGATGGAGAGCCACAACCACCCCTCCGCCGTCGAGCCGGTGCAGGGCGCCGCCACGGGCGTGGGCGGGATACTGCGCGACATCTTCGCCATGGGCGCGCGCCCGGTGGCCGTGCTCGACTCCCTGCGCTTCGGCGAGCTCACCTCGCCGCGCAGCCGCCACCTGCTAGCCGGCGTCGTGGCCGGCATCGCCTCGTACGGCAACGCCGTGGGCGTGCCCACGGTGGGCGGCGAGGTCGAGGTGAACCCCTGCTACGAGGAGAACCCGCTCGTCAACGTCATGGCCGTGGGGCTGCTGCGCCGCGACGCGATGCGGCGCGGCACCGTGGGAGACGTGGGCAACAGGCTCTACTACGTGGGCTCCAAGACCGGGCGCGACGGCCTGGGCGGGGCGGTCTTCGCCTCGGCCGTCCTCTCCGAGGCGTCCGAGGCCGACAGGCCCGCCGTGCAGGTGGGCGACCCCTTCCTCGAGAAGCTGCTGCTGGAGGCCTGCCTCGAGGCCATGGAGCGGGGGCTCGTGGCCGGCGTGCAGGACATGGGCGCGGCGGGGCTGTCCTCGAGCGTGGCCGAGATGGCCCACAGGTCCGGCCGCGGCGTCGACCTCCACGTGGACCGCGTGCCGCGCCGCGAGGCGGGCATGACGCCGCTCGAGGTCATGCTCTCCGAGTCGCAGGAGCGCATGATGCTCGCGGCCCGTCCCGGGAGGGAGGACGAGCTGCGGGCCCTCTTCGCGCGCTACGGGCTGGACGCCGTGGAGGTGGGCGTGGTGCGCGACCACGGCGAGCTGCGGGTCTTCGACGGCGGCGAGGTAGTGGCCGCGCTGCCGGTGAGGGCGCTGAACGAGCCGCCCACGTACGTGCGGCAGGGCGTCGAGGACCCTGCCGTGAGGGCGGCGCGCGAGCGCGACCTGTCCGAACTGCCGCCCGTCGCCGACCCCGCCGCGGCGCTGCTCACGCTGCTGGCCGCGCCCGCCATCGCCAGCAAGGAGCCCGTCTACAGGCGCTACGACCACCAGGTCATGACGAACACCGTCGTGCTGCCCGGCCGCGCCGACGCGGCCGTGCTGCGCGTGAAGGGCACGAGGCTCGGCGTGGCCGCCACCGTCGACTGCGACTCCCGCTACGTGCGGCTCGACCCGCGCCTGGGGGCCGCGCACGCCGTGGCCGAGGCCGCCCGCAACCTGAGCTGCGTGGGCGCCGAGCCGCTGGGGGTCACCGACAACCTGAACTTCGGCAACCCCACGGACCCGCACGTCTACCACCAGCTCGAGCGGGCCGTGGCGGGCATCGCCGAGGCCTGCCTGGCCCTGGGCACGCCGGTCACGGGCGGCAACGTCAGCCTCTACAACCAGTACGCGGAGGGCGGGGGCGCGCGCGCCGTGCACCCCACGCCCACGATCGGCATGGTCGGCGTGCTGCGCGACGTCACGCGGCGCGCCACGCAGGGGCTCAAGCGGGACGGTGACGTGCTGCTGCTGCTCGGCGCCGGCGCGCCCAGCCTGGGCGCCAGCGAGTACCTCTACCGCCTGCACGGGCTGGAGGCCGGGGCGCCCCCGGACCTCGACCTGGCGGCCGAGGCCGCCCTGCAGGCGGCGGTGCGCGCGCTCGTGGCGGACGGCGTCGTGGACACCGCCCACGACGCGTCGACGGGCGGCCTGGCCGTGTGCCTCGCCGAGATGGCGGTGACGGGAGGGCGCGGCCTGGCGGCCGGCCTGCCGCCCGGCGGCGAGGGGCCCCTGGCCCGCGACGTCGCCCTGTTCGGTGAGTCGTCCGCGCGCGTGGTCGTGGCCGTGGAGCCCGACCGCGTGGGAGCCGTGGAGGACGCCTGCGCCGCGGCGGGGGTGCCAGTCGCCGGGCTCGGGGAGGCGGGAGGCGACGTGCTGGAGCTGCGCCTGGCGGGCGAGGGACGCGCGTCGGTGACGCTGCCGCTGGCCGAGGTCGCCGCGGCCTGGGGACGCACGTTCGCGGAAGCGCTAGGCTGAGACATGACCCCCTGGGAGCCGCTGGAGGTCGCCGACAAGCCGCGCGAGGAGTGCGGCGTCTTCGGCGTCTACAGGCCCCCCGGCTGGGCCCCGCCCGGCGCCGCCGAGGCGCCGCCCGACCTCGCCGCCCTGTGCCAGCTCGGCCTCTTCGCGCTCCAGCACCGCGGCCAGGAGTCCTGCGGGATCTGCGTCAGCGACGGCGACGAGGTGCGCATCGAGAAGGGCATGGGGCTCGTCACCCAGGTGTTCACCGAGGAGCGCCTGGCGAAGCTGGCCCTCCCGGGCGCGCGCGTCGGCGTGGCGCACACGCGCTACTCGACGACGGGCTCGAGCCTCCTCTTCAACGCGCAGCCGCTCACCGTGAGGTCGAACAAGGGCGTGCTGGCGCTGGCGCACAACGGCAACTTCACGAACGCGCGCGAGCTGAGGGACGCGATGCTAGCCGCGGGCGCCGTGTTCCAGACCACCAACGACTCCGAGGTCATGCTGAACCTCATCGCCCGCTACTCGCGCCTCGACCTGCCCAGGGCCACGGCGATGGCGATGACCGAGCTGGAGGGCGGCTTCTCCGTCGTGCTCATGGACCAGCGGCGGCTCATGGGCCTGCGCGACCGCAACGGCGTGCGGCCGCTCGTGGTGGGCGCGCTGCCGGACGGGGGCTGGGTCATCGCCTCCGAGCCCGCGGCCCTCCACGTGGTGGGCGCCGCCTACGTCCGCGACGTCCGGCCCGGCGAGATGGTCGTGGCCGACGAGGGTGGCCTGCGCTCCGAGCAGGTGCTGGCGCCGCGGCCCACGCCCTGCGCCTTCGAGTGGATCTACTTCGCGCGCGGCGACTCGGTGATAGGCGGGGTGTCGGTCCACGAGGCGCGCGTGCGCATGGGCGAGGAGCTGGCCCGCCAGTGCCCCGTGGACGCCGACGTGGTCGTGGGCGTGCCGGAGTCGGGGCTGGCGGCCGCGCTGGGCTACGCGCGCGCCAGCGGCGTGCCCTTCGACCTCGGCCTCTACCGCTCGCCATACGCCGGGCGGTCGTTCATCAACCCCACGCAGCACCTCAGGGACCAGAAGGTGAGGCTGAAGCTGGCCGCCACGACCGCCGTGGCCGGCAAGCGCGTCGTGCTCGTCGACGACTCGATCGTGCGGGGCACGACCTCGGGCCGCATCGTGAGGCTGCTGTTCGACGCCGGGGCCACGGAGGTGCACTTCCGCGTCTCGAGCCCGCCGATCCGCTACCCCTGCTACTACGGCATCGACACGGCGGCCCGCCAGGAGCTGGCCGCCGCGACGCTCAGCGTCGAGGAGATCAGGAGGCGCATCGGCGCCACCACGCTCGCCTACCTGGGCGAGGAGGGGCTGAAGCGGGCCCTCGGCCTGCCGGACGTCTGCCTGGCCTGCTTCGACGGACGCTACCCCGCCGGCAAGCCGCAGGGCGCGCCGGCCTCGGCGGCGACCGAGGCGGACGCGGCGCTGGCCTAGGCGCCGCGCGGCGCCTAGCCGCCCCTGCGGAGGACCAGCATGGCGAAGCGCCACAGGCGCGGCGCGCGGCGCCAGCGCTTGGGGTCCAGCGCCACGCGGAACAGCCACTCGACGCCGAGGCGCGAGGTCCAGCGGGGCATGCGCCGCGCGCGTCCGGCGAGGACGTCGAGGGTGCCGCCGACGCCCACCATCGCCGCCGCGCCGAGCGCGGCGGCGTGGCTGTGCAGGAAGACCTCCTGGCGCTCGCCCAGGCCGGCGAGGAGCAGGTTCGCGCCGCTCTCGCGCACCGACCTCACGACCGCCGCCGTCTCCTCCGGACCGGCGAAGTAGCCGTGGTGGGAGCCGACCACGCGCGTGCCGAAGCGGCGCTCCACCGCGCGCGCCGCGTCCTCGGCGACGCCGGGCCGGGCCCCCAGCAGGTAGGCGTGGACGTCGCTCCCGCCCCTCTCGAGCACGCGCTGCACGAGGTCGACGCCGGGCACGCGTCCGGGCAGGTCCACGCCGCCGCGGCGGGCCGCCCAGGCCACGCCCACGCCGTCGGCGACGACGAGGTCGGCCCGCCTTATCGCCTCGGCCAGGGCCGGGTCCGCGTGCGCCCGCACCACGATCTCCGGGTTGAGCGTCACGACGACGCGGCCCGGCTCGCCCTCCGCCCGGCCGCCGCGCAGCGCCTCCAGCACCCACGAAGCCGCCTCCTCCAGCGAGACGGCGTCGACGGGCAGGCCGAGGACGTAGTGGCGCACCCTGCTAGGCCGGCTGCGGACGCGCGAAGCGGTAGAGGGGCGCCGCGCCGCCCGTCTCCACGGCCGTGAGCAGGGGCGCGGTGGGGGAGAGCGACACGGCGCCCGCGAGACCCAGGTCCTGGTCGCTGCCCAGGGCCCGCAGGTAGTTCCCGACCGTGGAGTGCCACAGGGCCTCTATGGGGTCCGGGTAGGAGCGCAGCATGGCCACGGCCAGCGCGGTCGCCCCCGACTGCGCGGCGTCCGCGCCGGCGGAGCCCAGCAGCAGGCCGGCGATGAGGCCCGCCGCCAGCGCGTCGTCCAGGTCGGGCTCGCCGTTGAAGCCGGAGCAGACGAGGTAGACGCGCCCGCGGGAGCGAACCGCGGCCAGCTCGGCCGCGGCGCGCGCGTTGAGCACGGAGGCGAGCACGACCGTCGGCGCCGTCGAGACCACGGCCAGCGCCCTGGGGGCGTTCTCGGTGAGGATCACGGCCGACCGGCCGCGCACGTCGAGCCGCCGCAGGGAGGCCGGCGAGGTGCCGTGGTTGAAGCGCTCGGGCGGGAAGCCGCCGCGCTCGCCCATCAGCAGCACGTCCGGGTCGGCGTCCGCTTCCTGGCGCGCCCGCCGCACCGAGCCCGTGAGCGCGAAGCGCTCGAGGCCGAGGTCGAGGAGCATGGGCGCCAGCGTGCCGGTGCGCAGCACGTCGATGAGGACGACGACGTCGTCGTAGGGTCCAACGGGTGCCAGGTCTGTGTGGATCTGCATGTTGCCTCGGGCCGGCCCGCCGGCGGGAGGCGGCAGGCGTCCTCCCCCCGCACGGGACGTCGGGTCGACGCCTGGGGCGCCGAGCACGGGGACTCTACCACTGCGCCGGCCGCGGCCGACGTGACGGGAGCGGCGCGACCCGCGTGCCCGGCGCGTCCCGGTAGAGTGCTCCGTGCGACAGGACATGCGACCTCCCGACCTCCGCACCGCCTACCTCTCGGGTGGCCTCGCGCCCTTCTTCCAGGTCGCGCCGGGCGACGTGGGGGCGGCCCTGGGCCTGCGCCGCGACGTCGACCGCGCCGCGCTCGCCGCGGCTCTGAGGCCGCACGCCGAGAGGCTGGGCGCGCCGGAGGAGTCGCTGAGGAGCCTGGAGCGGCTCGCGCACCCGCGGTCGATGGCCGTGGTGACGGGACAGCAGGCCGGCCTCCTGGCCGGCCCCATGTACACGCTGGCCAAGGCCGTCACGGCCGTGAGGCTCGCCGAGCGGCTGGACGCCGAGGACCGCCCCGTCGTCCCCGTGTTCTGGGTCGCGAGCCAGGACCACGACGTCGCCGAGGTGGACCACGCCTACCTGCTCGACGCCTCCGAGACCCTGAGGCGCGTGGAGGTGAGCCTGCCTGAGGGGGTCGCCGTCGGCCGCATACCCCTGGGCGAGGACATGGTCGCGGGCGTGACCGAGTCGCTGAGGCACCACACGCCGCGCCCGCCGTGCGAGGGCGAGGTCGTCGCCCTCCTGCGGGACACGGCCGCCGCCGGGCGGGGCTTCGCCGACTGGTTCGCCGCGCAGCTCTACAGGCTCCTCGCCAGCACCGGCATCGTGATCGTCGACCCCTTGGAGCCGGCCGTCGCGGCGCTCTTCGCCGCGGTCCTGGAGCGCGAGCTCGACGACCCGCTGGCCGGACCGGCCCGCGTGAACGAGGCCGGCAGGAGCCTGCGGCGCCTCGGCTACGCGCCCCAGCTGGGCCGAGCGGAGGGCGCCACGAACCTCTTCGTCGAGCTGCCAGGCGGGGACGGCCTGCCCCAGCGCCAGCTCCTGCGGGTCGAGAACGGCGCCTTCGTGGCGGGCGGCACGCGGCTGACGCGGAGCGACGTGCTGGCCCGGCTGCGCGAGGACCCCACGTCGGTGACGCCGGCGGCGGGCCTGCGGCCCGTGGTGCAGGACGCGCTGCTGCCCACCGCCGTCGCCGTGCTCGGGCCCGGCGAGCTGGCCTACGTGGCTCAGCTCCGCGGCGTCTACGAGCTGCACGACGTGCCCATGCCGCTGGCCTGGCCGCGCGCCACGGTAACGGTGCTGGAGCCCGCGCCGGCGCGCCTGCTCGACGTCCACGGCCTCACGGCCGCGCGCCTGCGCGCCGACCCTGACGGCGAGCTGGAGCGCGTCCTGCTCGAGCGCCACGGCGCCGCCGGCGACTTCAACCGCGCCGCGAACGAGGTCGAGGCGGCCTTCGAGGAGCTGCTGGCGCGGGTGGACGGCATCGACCCCACGCTGCGGGGCACCGTACGGCGCGGTCGAGGCCACCTGGAGGCCACGCTGGAGCGGCTCCGCGGCAAGACGGCCGCCGCCCTGGCGCGCCGGGACGCCGAGACGAGGCGCCAGTTCGAGCGCCTGCGCGCGCACCTCCTGCCCCTGGGCCAGCCCGCCGAGCGCGTCCTCTCGCCCTACAGCCACGCGCTGAAGTTCGGGCTCGGCCCCGTGCTCGGGCTGCTGAAGCAGGTGGGCGAGTCGGGCGACCACGAGCTGCGCCTCTGAGACCCGCCCCCGACGCGCAGACACGCGAACCGGCAGGGGGCGGCGGAGGACCGGTCAAGCGGCGCCGAGCCGCCCGACGTCAGCGGCTGACCGAGTAGTTGGGCGCGTCCGCCGTGATAGTGACGTCGTGAGGGTGCGACTCCACGAGGCTGGCCTGCGTGATCTGCACGAAGCGCGCTCCCTCGCGGAAGGCGTCCAGGTCGGGGGCGCCGCAGTAGCCCAGCGCCGAGCGCAGCCCGCCCGCGAGCTGGTAGAGGACGTCCTTGACGGGGCCCTTGTAGGCGACGACCCCCTCGATGCCCTCCGGCACCAGCTTGGCGCGGTCCTTCGCCTCCTCCTGGAAGTAGCGGTCGGCGCTGCCGCCCGCCATGGCGCCCAGGCTGCCCATGCCGCGGTAGGCCTTGTAGCGGCGGCCCTCCCGCAGCACCTCCTCGCCCGGCGCCTCCGTGGTGCCGGCCAGCAGCGAGCCCATCATCACGCAGTCGGCGCCGGCGGCCAGGGCCTTGGCGACGTCGCCGGAGTACTTCACGCCGCCGTCGGCCACGAGCGTCACGCCGGCGCCGCGCGTGACGTCGGCGACCGCGAGGATCGCCGAGAGCTGCGGCATGCCCACGCCCGTCACGACGCGCGTGGTGCATATCGAGCCGGGTCCCACGCCCACCTTCACACCGTCGGCGCCGCGCTCCACGAGGTCGGCGGCGGCCTCGGCCGTGGCCACGTTCCCGGCCACGACCTCCACCGGGTACGCCTCCTTCAGGTAGGAGAGCGCGTCGAGGATGCCCTGGCTGTGCCCGTGGGCCGAGTCGAGCACGAGCACGTCGACGCCCGCCTCGACGAGGGCCGCGGCGCGCGCCTCGAGGTCGGCCGAGACCCCGACCGCCGCCGCGACGCGCAGCCTCCCCAGCGCGTCCTTCGCCGCCTGCGGGTACTCGACGGCCTTGTTGATGTCCTTGATGGTGATGAGCCCGCGCAGCCTGCCGTCGTCGTCAACGACGAGCAGCTTCTCCACCTTGTGGCGCTTGAGGACCTCGCGCGCCTGGCTCAGTGTCGTGCCCACGGGCACCGTGATGAGGCCCTCCGAGGTCATGAGCTCGGTGACGCCCCGGCTCATGTCGTCCTCGAAGCGCAGGTCCCGGTTCGTGAGGATGCCCGCCAGGCGCCCGTCGCCCTCGACGATGGGCACGCCGCTGATGCGGTACTCGCGCATGAGGCGGTGGGCGTCGCCCACGGTGGCGCCCTTGCCGAGCGTGATGGGGTCCACGATCATGCCGGACTCCGAGCGCTTGACCTTGCGCACCATCTCGGCCTGCGCCTCCACCGACATCTTCTTGTGGATCACGCCCACGCCGCCGTTGCGGGCCATGGCGATGGCCATGCTCGTCTCCGTGACGGTGTCCATGGCGGCCGAGACGAGCGGCACGTTGAGGCGCACGGCCGGCGTGAAGCGCGTGCTCAGGTCCACGTCGCGCGGCAGCACCGCGCTGCGGGCGGGCACCAGCAGCACGTCGTCGAAGGTCAGCGCCGTGCCCACGATCTTCGCCTGGGCCGAGCGGGCCCTCGCAACCGTCTCCGTCATGAACCCTCCTCAGGCCATCGCGGCCAGGCTGGTGAGCCAGCGGTCCGGCATGCGCACGGCGCGCCCGCTCCTGTCCGTGGGCACGTGCTCCGTCCTGCCCGTGGCGACGAGCTCCCCGTCCGGGAGCTTGTGGAGCCTGTAGTCGAAGGCGACGCGGCGGCTGCGCGCGTCTACCATGGTGGAGACCACCGCCACCTCGTCGTCGAAGCGGACGGCGCTCCTGTATACGACCTCGAGACGAGAGACGGCGAGGGACAGGCCAGACTCCTCCATCGCCCTGTACGACAGGCCGCGCCGGCGCATCCACTCCACGCGGCCGGCCTCGAACCAGACGGGGTAGACGGAGTGGTGGACCACGCCCATCTGGTCCGTCTCGGCGAAGCGCGCGCGCACGACGGTGACCGTGTCCCGCGGTCCGAGCCCCAGCGTCGCCGCCCGTACCGTCTCGTGGTCGTCCGTCTCAGTCACGCGCCTCGCACCGCTCCTCGCGAGAGCATAGCGCCGCCGGGGCGCCCGCTGGGGCCGATGGTAGACTCCGCGAGGGAGCGAGCCGTGAGCAGCCGCAAGCCGCGCTCGATCGGCGCGGAGTTCCAGTCCCAGACCAAGTTCCGGCGCGGCCAGCTCCCCGCGGCGCGCGGTCGCGTCGCGCCCGCGTACAAGGTCTACGCCAACCCCAAGGAGATCGCCAGGCTGCCCCAGCCCCACCTCAAGGGCGGCACCGGGGTGTGGACGGCGATGTCCGCCGCCCGGGGCGAGGCCGAGGGCGGCCGCATCAAGGACGCGCAGCTCTCGCAGCTGCTGTGGGCGTCGGCCGGCTTCACGATGGGCGGCGAGCGCGTGCCGGCCAGCGCGCAGGGCGTGTCGTCCGTGGAGGTGTACGTGCTGGCGCTGCAGGTGCGCAACCTGCTAGCCGGCGTCTACCACTACGACCCGCGCGAGCACAGCCTGGCGCACCTGAGCGTAGGCGACCCGCTGCCCGGGCTGGCGGAGGCGCTGCTCACCGACGTGGACCTCACGGCGCAGGCGGCCCTGCTCTGCTTCACCGGCGTGCCTGACCGGCACCGCGCCGCCGACGGCGGGCGGCCCTACCGCTACCTCTACCTGGACGCCGGCGCGTCGGCGCAGTGCGTGGCGATCGCCGCCGGGGCGATGGGCCTGGCCACCCGCCTGGTCACCGACTTCTACGACGACGAGCTGGCGGAGCTCCTGAAGGTCGACGGGCGCGACGAGCACCCACTGTGCCTCGTGGCCGTCGGCCCCTGAGCGGAAGGGTAGACAGGTATGTCCAGTCAAGCTTCGACCGTCGCCGGCGGCAACGCCGCGGTCCTGGAGAGCCTGGGGCGGCACGCGCCCAGCCTGTGGCACCCGCAGGTGGCGTTCGTGCGCGGCGACGGCGCGCTGCTGTACGACGCCGACGGCAGGGAGTACATAGACTGCCTCGCCGGCATAGGCGTGGCCAGCGTCGGCCACGCCAACCCGCGCCTGGCCGCCGCCGTGGCCGAGCAGGCGGCGCGCCTCGTCGTCTGCCCGCAGAACCTCGGCAACGACGTCAGGGCGCGCTTCCTGGAGGAGCTCTTCACGTTCCTGCGGCCGCCCCTCGAGCGCGTCTTCCTCTCGAACTCGGGCGCCGAGGCCAACGAGGCGGCGCTGAAGTGGGCCCGCGTCGCCACGGGACGCTCGCGGTTCGTGGCCATGCGGCGCGGCTTCTCCGGCCGCACGATGGGCGTGCTGCCGCTCACCTGGGAGCCGAAGTACCGCGAGCCCTTCGAGCGGGGCGGGTCCGACGTCACCTTCGTGACGCTCGGGGACGAGGACGAGCTGGAGGCGGCCGTCACCGACGAGACCGCGGCCGTGGTCATCGAGCCCATCCAGGGCGAGAGCGGCATCCGGCCCGCGCCGGAGTCGTACCTGCGCCTGGCCCGCGAGCTCACCAGGCAGCGCGGCGCCCTCCTGGTGCTCGACGAGATCCAGTGCGGCGTGGGCCGCACCGGCACGTTCCTCGCCTCCGAGCCCGCCGGCGTGGAGCCGGACGTGGTCACCTTGGCCAAGGGCCTGGCCGGCGGCGTGCCCATCGGCGCCACGGTGATGACGGCCCCCGTGGCCGCCGCGATGCCTCCCGGCGGTCACGGCACCACCTTCGGCGGCAACCCGCTGTCGGCGGCCGCGGGCCTGGCGGTCCTGCGTGAGATCAGGGACCGCGACCTCATGCGCCGGTCCGCGGAGCTCGGCGCCAGGCTCGCCGCCGGCCTCCGCTCGCTGGGCGACCCCAGGGTCGTCGAGGTGCGCGGACGCGGCCTGATGCTGGGCATGGAGCTCTCCGTGCCGGTGGCGCCTCTGGTGTCAGGGCTGCTGGAGGCCGGTGTCGTCACGACCTCCGGCGGCAGCCACACCCTGAGGTTCCTCCCGCCCCTCGTCATCGAGGAGGCGCAGGTCGACGAGGTCGTCGCCAGGGTCGGGCACGCGCTCGCGCGGCTGGCGTGAGGAACTCCTGAGCGGCCGCTGAGGGGCGCTGCGTAAGATGGTCGCGATGGGGCAGGTGGAGGCCCTCGCACTCGAGCTCCTCGAGTACAAGGTCGAGGAGTACGTCGCCAAGCGCGCCGTCCGCGGCGGCGTGAAGTCGATGTGGGACCTCCTGGAGCTCGTCACGCGCGAGCGCGAGCGCCTCTCGGCCGACCACCGCGCCCGTCTCGACCAGGTGACGGCGGCGCTGCAGGCCGCCGGGGGCGGGCAGGACCTGGGGCCGGGCAAGGCCGTAGACATCGATTCGCTCTTCCTCGGCGCCGAGCCCGAGGTCGAGCTGGCCGAGGAAGCGGCCCCGGCGCGCCCGCCTGACACCCCCGAGGAGCGCGAGGAGCACGCCGTGCTGCAGCGCCTGGCCAGGCGGGTGTGGTGGGACGACCTCGAGAGCTTCGTGCAGCAGCTCGCCGCGAGCTGGCGCTCGCAGCGGGACCGCTACGCCGCCCGCGTCGCGTACGCCACGCTGCGCAACCTCAAGCGCAACGTCGCCAAGGACACCTTCGTACGCGACTCCAGCCTGCGCGGGTTCAAGGTCCTGGAGCCGATCCCCTCGCTGGCCGACCCGCTGGTCTCGCTCTCCGACGTCGACTCGCTGGCCGAGATCGCCCGCGACCTCATCAACCTGATCATGACGATAGGCAAGGAGGGCGGGCCGCTGCCCGAGGTCGCGGTGCCGGAGACGCAGGCCCTGCAGTACGTCAGGCAGGCCGCGCTCGCCGTGGCCGCCGACCCCTACGCGGGCCGCACCTCGCCCATCGACCCGCGGCTGCCCAGCAGCCGCCAGCTCCGGCTGGCGATCCAGGAGCTGAACAGGGAGCGCCTGCCCGAGGAGCAGAGGGCGGCCCAGCGGCGCGAGCTCGAGAGGCGCTTGGCCGAGGCGCTGGCCATGGAGCGCAACGAGCGCATGGTGTTCCACCGCGACGCGGCGATGCTCCAGGACGTCGTGCACACCTTCTTCGAGCGACTGGCCGACTACCTGCCCACCACCGTGGGCGGGCGCGCCAGCGGCCCCCAGCTCGGCGGCGGCGTGCTCTTCGGCGTGAACCCGGCGCTGCGGGTCGAGCACATAAGCCCGGCCACCACCGAGATCACGGTGCGCCTCGTGGGTCCGGTGCGCCTGTCGATGGGCGGCCACGACTTCGCGTTCTCCGGCGCCGGCGCCGCGCGGGTGCTCTTCGTCGACGACCAGGAGGTGAGCCTCACCGCCGCCTCCGTGGTGCAGCTCGGCAGGGAGCGCCTCTCCGTCTTCCGGGAGGGCGACTACGTGCACCTCCGCCTGCGCGACGAGGGGCGCAGCCTGGCGCTGCGCCTGGCCGAGGCGCTGGTGGTCGTGCACGTGCTGACGAGCCCCCGACGCGAGGACCTGCTCACCGTGGCGAAGGTGATCGCGAACGCGGTCAGGGGCGAGCCGCAGGAGCTCGTCGTGCAGGCGCTGAACCGCGCGAACCACATCTCGTCGCGCGCCCCCGACAGGCGCCAGGCCCTCACCGGGCTGCTGCGGGGCGCGGCGCGCGCCACCGGCGTGGACCTCGACAACGCCACGGTGGCGGCGCTCGTCGACAAGGTCATGGACGCCGTGACCCTCGACCCCGGCGACGTGGAGGGGGCCCTGGCGCGGGCGCAGGCGGACGAGCAGTCCTTCCACTCGCTCACCGGCGAGCCGCTCACCGTGGAGCTGGCAGGGCAGAAGATCACCGTGCGCCAGTACCGGGGGCGCACCCGCGGCTCGCAGGAGAGCCTGGTCGCCATGCTGCCAGGGCAGGTGCTGGGGTCGTTCACCGACTACCTCATAGCCCCCCTGGGCGCCGGTACCCTGCTCTTCGTCCGCGGCGACACGGACCTGGCCGTCCTGCACCTGGCCAAGGCGCGGCTGTTCTCCACGGCCGTCTGAGCGTCGCCGGCCGGGCGTGACGGGAGGCGCGGCATGCCCAAGGCGATGACAGACGACGAGGTGCGGAGGGCGGTCTCGGGCCTGCCGGGCTGGGAGGCGGAGGGCGGAGCCCTGACCAAGGAGCTCAGGTTCGACGGCTTCTCAGCGGCGTTCGCGTTCCTGACCCGCGTGGCGATGCTCGCCGAGAAGCTGGGCCACCACCCGGACTTCACCTGCTCCTACTCGCGCGTGCGTCTCGCGCTGAGGAGCCACGACGCGGGCGGCGTCACCGAGCGCGACGTGAGGCTGGCCGAGGCCATCGAGGCCCTGCTGCCGGCACCCGCCAGGTCGCGCGAGGCCTAGCGAGGCGCGAGGCGCGGGGCGCGAAGCCTAGCGTGGCGCGAAGCCTAGCGTGACGCGAGGCGCGGGGCGGGTGTGCCCCTAGGGCGCGCCGCCCGGGTCCTCGGAGCCGTCGGGCTCGCCGGGCTGCTG
>JBIQHQ010000001.1:59450-99115 GCA_044508445.1 Deinococcaceae bacterium | reverse complement strand
GCCCCTAGGGCGCGCCGCCCGGGTCCTCGGAGCCGTCGGGCTCGCCGGGCTGCTGGGGAGCGTCCGACCCTCCCGGGGGCGAGGGCTCGTCGGCACCGCCGGGCTCGTCGGGCTCGTCCGGCGACCCCGGTGCGCCGGGCTGGTCAGGACCATCCGGCTCTCCCGGCTGCTCCTGGCCCTCGGCAGCTCCGTCCTAACCGGCGTGCCCATCCTCGTCGCCCGCCTCCGGCCCGCCCTGAGGCGGCGCCGCCCCGGCCGGCGCCGTGAAGGCGTAGGAGCGGCGCAGCACCGCGACGTCGTCGTCGTCCACGTCGCCGTCGCCGTCGAGGTCGCCGCGCAGGTTCACGCCGGCGCCGCCGTAGGCCGCCGCCAGCTCGAGCAGGTCCCCGAAGCCCACGATCCCGTCGCGGTCCAGGTCGGCCGGGTCGAACCTCGTCAGCGCCGCCAGCTCGGCGAGCTCGCCGGCGCCGGGCGACGCCGCCGGGTCGGTGAGCGCCATGGCCATCACGCCGCTCTCCGTCGGCGACAGGCCCAGGAGCGCTCCCACCTCGTGCCGCAGCGCGGCGGCGAGGTACCCATGCTCCTCTGGCCGCACCAGCACCTTCACCTCGCCGCCCTCGGCCAGCGTCACGGTGAGCACGTCTGGGCCGAAGAGCGCCTCGTCGCCGTAGGCGAACCTGTAGGGGGCGTCGTCGCTCTGAGACACCTCGACCGCGCCGGGCGCGAGGGCCTCCCAGGCCGCGGACGCTTCCGCGACCCTGTCGGACAACAGCAGGGGACCGCCGGCGTCCTCGACCGCGTAGGACGCCGTGACCCGCAGCTCGGGCGCCTGGGGCGGCGGCTCGTCACCAGGCTCCCCCTCCTCGCCGGGAGGTGCGGGCTGCGCCGCCGACCCCTCGTCGCCGGACCCGCTCCCGGGCGGCGCCCCCTCGCCGTCGCCCCCCTCGCCGCCCGGCGCGGTTGGCGGCGGGGCCTCCCCGGCGATGACCTGGCGGACGGCGTCGAGCACGGGCTCCGGCGCCGTTGGCACCTCGGCGCGCACGAGGGCGCCGGCGGCGTCGAGGCCCAGGAAGCGCCCGGAGGCGTCCACGAGGCCGCCTCCCGACTCCCGCCACAGGCCCTGCGAGAAGCCGACCACGGGGGACGCGAGCCCCGAGCCCTCGTGCAGCGCCACCAGGACGTCGTCGCCCGGGCGCCACGAGGGGCCTCCGGGCACGATCAGGCGCCTGCCCTCGGCCTCGCCGCCCAGCGACTCGACCACCACCTCCTCGCGCGGCGCCTCGTCGTCGCCGGCCGCCGGGTCGTCGGAGAGCCACTCGCGCACCTCCAGGGTCACGACGGTCCACACCAGGTCGCCGTCCACGCGGGTGGTCACGTCGGCCACGGTGGCCGTGAGCACCGCGTCGGCCGCCCCGATGACCTCGTAGGGGGTGAGCGCCACGTAGGTCGTGGCCAGCGCCGGGCCGGATGACCACGGCAGCGCCAGCGCGGCCAGCAGCGCCGCGAGGGTCGGGCGCGCCCTCACAGCAGCCCCCCGTCGTCGGCGGGGGCGCGGGGTCCCGGCGCCGGCGGCCTGCCGCCCTCGGTGAGGCTAGAGGTCTCCCTCACGAAGGCGCCGCCGCGGCGCGAGGCGAACTCGGTGGCGCTCGTGAGCCTGAGGACCGCGGGGGGCGCCAGGGGGACGAGCTCGAAGCGGAACAGCTCGGCGTCGCCGGTGAGCGTGCCGCCGAGGGCCGCCAGGTCCACCTGCAGCCGACCCGGGCCCACGTCGGTGAACAGCGCGACGTCGTCGCGGGACGGCCTGACGCTGTCCTCCACGAGCGCGAAGGCGCCGGCGTCCCAGGTGACGAGCGTCGACAGGCCCTGCAGGGCGCGGGCGGCGCCGAGGCGGGCGCGCAGCGTCACGCGGCCCCGCAACTCGGTCTCTGGCGGCGCGAAGGAGAGCGACGGCGGCGGGGGCTCGACGACGCGCAGCGTGAACTCCTGGAACGTGGAGGAGAGGTCGGCGTCCGAGACGACCAGCGTGAAGTCGTAGGCGCCGACCTGGGTGGGCGTGCCCCGCAGCTCCGCGCCGACGAGCTCGATGCCGGGCGGCAGCGCGCCCGCCTCGAGGCGGAACTCGTAGGGCCGCAGCCCGCCGACGGCGTGCACGGGCGCGCGGTACGGCTCGTTCACTACGGCGTCGGGCACGTCGGCGGCGAGGAAGCGGAGCGCCTCGCCCTGGCTGCCCAGCTCGCCGGTGCAGGACGCCAGCAGCAGCGCCAGCCACGCCGTGCGCGCCGCCCGCCTCAGCACCATCTCTCCCTCCACCGCGCTCCCGTCACGCGGGTGAAAGCCTACCCTATGCCGCATGGGCCCTCTGAGGGTGCCGCTCGCTCTGGCCGTTCCCGGACGCCTGCTGCACGTGACGGGCGAGGCGCGGCGCCGCTTCGACGTGCCGGCGACGGGCTTCGGCGTCGCCGGACGCCTCCTGCGCGTGGACACCGCCGCCGCCGCGCGCCTCGCCGCGGCCCTGCGGGCGGCGGGGGGCGACGGCGCCGCCGCCACCGCCGGCCTGGTGGCGGCGGCGGTGGTGCTCCACGAGCTGATGCACGCCGTCCTGGCCAGCGCGCCGTGGAGCGAGGCGGCGCTCGCCGAGCTGGGTAGCCGGCTCGGGGCGGGCGGGTCCACGGAGGCCCTCGCCGTCTTCGCCCGCGCCTACCCCGGCCCTGCCGGCCCCGCCGACGACGCCGAGCTCGCCGAGGAGCTGGCGCTGCTGGGCCTGTCGGTGGGCGATCCCGGCCCCGCCCCGTTGGCCGCGCTCTTCGACCCCGGGGCGGCGCGGGCGCGCCTGCAGCCGGCCTGGGAGGCGCTCCATGCCGGCCTGGCCGCGGTGCCCGCGCCCGACCTCGGCGGGTCCCACGCCGGCGCGCCGGGTGCGGGGGAGGCGACCGGCGTGCCCGCGCCGTCCAGCCTCCTCGACCTCCTCACGCTGCCCATGCGCCTCCACCCGACCTCGCTGGCCGCGCGGCTCGAGGCCGCACTGGCGCTGTGGCGGCGCCTGCTCGCGCCCGGCGCCGAGGACCTCGTGCGCCGCGCCCTGCGAGCCCTCGACCTGCTGCGCGAGGAGGAGTCGCGCGTCCCCGGTCCCGGCCAGCCGCCCACTGCCGGGGGGCGCGCACCGACGGCCGCGGGGGAGCGGCGCTTCGCGCCTGAGGAGGCGTGGATGCGCTCGGCGCGCATCGTCGCCAAGGTCCTGCCCGTGTGGCTGGCGCAGCTCTCCGCCTGGCACGGCGCCCACGTCACGCGCCTCGACGAGGTGCCCGAGGCGGCCCTGGCCGACCTCGCCGCCGACGGCTTCGACACGCTGTGGCTCGTCGGCGTCTGGGAGCGGAGCGCGGCCTCCCGCGAGATAAAGCGGCTGCAGGGCATGCCGGCCGAGCTCGGCAGCGCCTACGCCGTCCACGACCACGTCGTGGCCGCGAGCCTCGGCGGCGAGGAAGCGCTGGCGCGGCTGCGCGAGCTGGCCGCGCGCCACGGGATCAGGCTGGCCGGCGACCTCGTGGCGAACCACACCGCCATCGACTCGCGCTGGGTGGAGGAGCACCCGGACTGGTTCGTGCAGTCCCCCACGCCGCCGTTCCCCGGCTACTCGTTCACCGGCCCCGACCTGAGCCCGGGCCGGCCCTTCGCCGTGCGCGTGGAGGACGGCTACCTCACGGGGCGCGACGCCGCCGTCGTCTTCGAGAGGCTGGACCGCGCCACCGGCGAGCGCCGCTACCTCTTCCACGGCAACGACGGCACGGGGCTGCCGTGGAACGACACGGCGCAGGTCGACTTCCTGGACCCAGACGCGCGGCGCGCCGTCGTCGACACCGTGGTCGCGGCCGCCCGCCGCTTCCCCGTGCTGCGCTTCGACGCGGCGATGGCGCTGGTCCGGGACCACGTGCGGCGCCTGTGGCACCCGCGTCCCGGCGAGGGCGGCGCGGTGCCCTCGCGCAGCGAGCTGGCGCTGGGGGAGGGCGAGTTCGACGACCTCATGCCGGGCGAGTTCTGGCGCGAGGTCGTGGACGCGGTCGCCGAGCGCGCGCCCGGCACGATGCTCGTGGCCGAGGCGTTCTGGCTCCTCGAGGAGGAGTTCGTCGCGCGGCTCGGCATGCACCGCGCCTACCACAGCGCGTTCATGCAGCTCTTGGCGGCGCGGCGCGACGGCGAGCTGCGCCGCCTGATGGAGGACGTGCTGCGCCGCGACCCGCGGGTGCTGGAGCGCTACGTGAACTACCTGACCACGCCGGACGAGCCCAGCGCGCGCGCCGCGTTCGGCTCCGGCGACCGCTACTTCGGGCTGGCCACGCTGCTGTGCACCCTGCCCGGCACCCCGCTCTTCGGCCATGGACAGGCCGAGGGCCTGGAGGAGACGTACGGCCTGGAGTTCGCCGCCCCGCGGTGGGCGGAGCGGCCCGACCCCGCCTTCCGCGAGCGCCACAGGCGCGAGCTCGCGCCGCTCTTGCGGCAGCGCGAGCGCTTCGCCTCGGCGGAGGGCCTCACGTTCCTGCGCGCGCTGGGCGCCGGCGGCGAGGAGCTCGCGCACGTGCACGCCCACGGCTTCGCGGCCGGGGGGCGTTGGGGCCCCGCGCTCGTGGCCTTCAACCACTCTCACGCGCCGGTCGACGCGACCCTGGTCGCGCCCGCGGGACCCGCCTGGGAGGCGCTGGGCCTGCCGCTGCCGGCGGACGGCGAGCGCCTCGTGGCGCGCCGCCACCCGGGCGGCGGGACCGTGAGCTGGTCGCGGGAGGACCTGCTGGGCGGCTGGCGCGTGGCGCTGGGTCCCTACGAGGCCGTCGTCTACCTGGACGTGGTGACGGAGAGCGCGCCCGCGGGCGTTGCGGCGCGGCGGACGGCGCGGCGGCGGGCGGCGCCGGACCAGGGGCCGCGCGCGGCCGCCCTCAGGCGCGCGCGCCGGCGGCGGCGAGGCGGCGGCTCTGCAGGTGGGTGAGGGCGAGGGCCAGGGCGTCGGCCTCGTGGTCGCTGGCCGGCGCGCGCGGCAGCTTGAGCAGCGCGCGGACCATGTAGGCGACCTGGGCCTTGTCGGCGCGACCCGTGCCCACCAGGGCCTGCTTGACCTCGAGGGGCCCGTACTCGTGCACGGGCAGGCCGCGGTCGGCCGCGCAGAGGAGCACGACGCCGTACGCCTGGCCGACCTTGAAGGACGTGGCCTTCTGCCTGTGGAAGTACTGCGACTCGAGCGCGATCGCGTCGGGTCGGTGCTCGTCGAGGAACGCCATGACCTCGTCGCGCAGCGCCCCGAGGCGCGCGGCGGCGGGCAGGCGGGCGCTGGTGGCCACCAGGCGCGAGCCGAGGAGGCGCGCCTCCATGCGCGCCTCCTCGACGGCACCCAGGCCCAGGTGCGCGAGCCCCGGGTCCACGCCGACGACGCGGAGACCTCGCGCGCGCGGCGCCGGCGTGGCCCTGTCCACGCTCAGTATTCTGCCAGGTACCGGTTCAGCTCCCAAGCGTGCACGGCGATCCTGTAGTCGTCGTACTCCAGCGTCTTGGCCGCCACGAACTGCTTGAAGACGTGCTCGCCCAGCGCCTCGACGATGACCTTGTCGCGCCGGAGGTCGCCCATCGCCTCGCGCAGCGTCATGGGCAGCTCGCGGATCTTGTGGCGCCGGCGGTCGCGCACGCTCATGTGGTAGATGTTCCGGTTCACCGGTGGCGGCGGCACGAGCTGGCGCTCGAGCCCGTCGATGCCCGCCGCGCAGATCGCGGCCAGCGCCAGGTACGGGTTGCAGGACGGGTCCGGCATGCGCAGCTCGGCGCGGGTGCTGTTGCCGCGCCTGGCGGGCACGCGGATCATCGCGCTGCGGTTCGACACCGACCAGGCGATGTTCGTGGGCGCCTCGAAGCCCGGCGTGAGGCGCTTGTACGAGTTCACGGTCGGGTTCGTCACGGCCACGACGGCGGTGGCGTGCTCGAGCACGCCGGCGATCCAGTGCTCCATGGCCTCGGAGAGCTGGTGCCGGCCGTCGGGGTCGTAGAACGCGTTCTTGCCGTCCTTGAACACGCTCATGTGGCAGTGCATGCCCGAGCCGTTGATGCCCTGCACCGGCTTCGGCATGAACGTGGCGTGGAGGCCGTGGTTCATGGCGATGCGCTTGACGACGGTGCGGAACGTGAGGATGTTGTCGGCGGTCGTGACGGCGGGCGCGTACTTGAAGTCGATCTCGTGCTGGCCCGGCGCGACCTCGTGGTGCGCGGCCTCGATCTCGAACCCCATGTCGACGAGGGCGTTGACCATGTCGCGCCTGGCGTCCTCGCCGCGGTCGACGGGCGCCAGGTCGAAGTAGCCGGCGGCGTCGGTGGTCGTGGTCGTGGGCGCGCCGCCGTCGCCGCGCTGGAAGAGGAAGAACTCGGGCTCCGGGCCCACGTAGAAGTCGTCGTAACCCAGCTCGCGCAGCCTCTCGATCTGACGCCGCAGGACGTACCGGGGGTCGCCCGGGAACGGCGAGCCGTCCGGCATGGTGATGTCGCAGATCAGGCGGGCGACGGTGCCGCGGCCCGGGCCCTCCATGGCCGCCGGCAGGACGAGGAAGGTATCGTAGTCCGGCTTGAGGAGCATGTCGGACTCCTCGATGCGGGCGAAGCCCTGGATCGAGGACCCGTCGAACATGATCTCGCCGTCGAGTGCCTTCTCGAACTGCGAGCGCGGCACCTCCACGTTCTTGATCTGTCCGAGTATGTCGGAGAACTGGAGCCGCAGGAAGTTGACGTCGTGCTCCTTGAGGCTTGCGCGGACCTCGTCTACCGTCGTTGCCATATGGTCCTTTCGACGAACGCAGCGTTACACCGGGGCGAGCTTCCCCGGATAACGGTCGAAGCGTAAGGGCTCAAGCGGCCAAGTGTCAACGGTCCCGCGCACACTTAGCAGCTTCCAGCGTGACGCCTGTGGGGGACCGAGGGCGGCGCCGGGCCGCCGCCGCGGAGGGCGCCCGAGACGCGCCAGGCGCGTTGACAGCGCCAATTGGCGCGACTACGATGCTCCCAACCGCCGCCAGGAGAAGCACAGCATCCGAGGGAGGACGTAAGTCGATGAAGAGAGCACTCTGTGTCTTGGCAGTCGCGCTCGTAGGCTTCGCCATGGCCCAGCCGCCCGTCTCGAAGGTGGGCACGCTGATGGCCTACACGGGCGCGCTGGCCGAGTTCGGGCCCGCGATCAACAACGGCGCCCAGCTCGCCGCCGACCAGCTGAACGCGGCCGCCAACGCCGTGTTCGGCGGTCCCCTCATCGAGATCGTCACCGAGGACTCGGCGACGAACCCCTCGCAGGGGGTCGACAGGGCCCGCAAGCTCGTGAACACCGACGGCGTCGTGGCCATCGTGGGCGCGCTGTCCAGCGGCGTCTCCGTGGCCGTCGCCGAGTCGGTGACGATCCCCGGCCAGATCGTGCAGATCTCGCCGGCCAGCACCTCGCCGCTCATCAGCACGCTGCCCGACACGGAGGACTACATCTACCGCACGGTGTCCTCCGACGCGCTGCAGGGCGTGGTGCTCGCGCAGCTCGCCCGCGGCGAGCTCGTCGACGGCCTCTCCTACGACAGGGCCGCCGTCATCTACGTGAACAACCCCTACGGTCAGGGTCTGGCCGAGGCGTTCACGCGGGCCTTCGAGGCGCGCGGCGGCACCGTCACGGCCAGCGTCGGCCACCCCGAGGAGCCGCAGCCCACCTACGCCGGCCTCCTCGACCAGCTCCTCGCCGGTGACCCCGAGGTCGTGATCGCGGCCTCGTACCCCGGCAACGCCACGGTCTTCATGCAGGAGGCCCGCGACCTCTACGGCTTCACGAACTGGATGATGACCGACGGCACGAAGTCGCTCGACATCGTGAGCGCCCTGGGCGCCGACACCGTCGAGGGCCTCTACGGCACGGCGCCGGGCGCCGACCCGCAGTGGGAGGGCTACGTGCGCTTCTCCGAGGCGTACGAGGGCGCCTACGGCGAGCGCCCGCCGCTCCCCTACATCGACACCGCCTACGACGCGGTGGCCGTGATCGGCCTGGCGATGGCCAAGGCCTACATCGACGGCGTCGACATCACCCCGGCGAACATCCGCGACCGCCTGCGCGAGGTGGCCAACCCCGACGGCGAGGTCGTCGGCGTCGGCGACTTCGAGGAGGCCATCCGCCTGCTGCAGATCGGCGCCGCGATCAACTACACGGGCGCCGCCGGCGAGGTGGACTTCGACGACACCGGCGACGTCGTCACGCCCGTCGAGGTGTGGCAGTACGTGGGCGGCGACATCGTCACGAACCAGATCCGCACGGCGGACCAGATCCCGGCCGAGTAGGCCGGAGCGCGCGGGGCCATGGCGCCCCGGCAGGAACGAGGCGGGGAGCCCACGCGGGCTCCCCGCCTTCGCATGAGGGCGCGGCGCCCCGGCGGGCCGCACGCCCGCGCCAGCGCTCAGTCGCGCGTCAGCGAGACGACCTTCTCCTCCGGCAGCACGCCGCGCGGCCGGTAGAGCACGATGAACAGCATCAGCAGCGAGATCAGCAGGAAGCGGATGTAGGGCCCGCGCTGCGGCAGGTCGGGCGAGATCGCGGCCAGCGTGGGGCGCATGGCGTCGACGAGGAAGCTGGCCCCCGTCCAGATGGCCCACACGAGCAGGGCCCCGAGCACGGCGCCGCGGTTGTTGCCGCTGCCGCCGAGCATCAGCATCACCCAGATCAGGAACGTGCCGTAGAGCGGGTCGAAGTGCCCGTAGTCGATGGCGACGACGTAGTGGGCGTAGAGCGAGCCGCCCATGCCCATGATCACGGCGCCCACCACGAAGGCCTGCATCCGGAACGCCGCCACGTCCTTGCCGCTCATCGCCGCCGCGTCCTCGTCCTCGCGCACCGCCCGCAGCACGCGGCCCCACGGCGAGCGGATCGCGCGCTCCAGCCCCGTGTAGACGAGGAACAGCACGAGCCCGACGATGGCCACGTAGACGTACGGGTAGTCGCGCGGCGCCAGCGGGGCGAAGAACGAGTTCACGAAGCCGGGCAGCCAGTCGCAGCCGTTGCCGGTGAGGCAGGAGAGCGGCTGGGGCAGGCCGCGCAGCGGCTGAGGGCCGTTGGCCAGCCAGCGCTCGTTCTGGAACACCAGGCGCACGAGCTCAGCGATGCCTATGGTCGCGATGGCCAGGTAGTCGCCGCGGAGCCTGAGCGTGGGCCAGCCGACCAGCAGCGCCAGCAGGCCGGCGACGGCGCCGGCGGCCAGGAGCCCCACCCAGAACGGGGCGCCCAGGCCGAACGCCTGCTGCGTGAAGGCCGCCAGCGACCCCGTGGGCAGGTTCGTCGTGAACAGGGCGGAGGTGAAGGCGCCGACCGCGAAGAAGCCGGCGATCCCGATGTTGAAGAGGCCGGTGTAGCCCCACTGCACGTTGAGCCCCAGCGTCAGCACCGCGTAGACGCTGCCCATGAGCAGGAAGGTGGTGACGTAGGAGAGCGTGCCGGGCGGCAGGAGCAGCGCCAAGGCCGCCGCGACGGCGAGCGCCACGACGACCGCCACGGCGTGCTTCACGGCCGCCGAGCGGCCGCGCAGCACGACGACGAGCAGGAGGTAGAGCGGCACGCCCAGTAGCACGGCGCGGGGCAGGACGGTGGGGTCCATCACGCCTCACCCCCCTCGCGGGCCGGGCGCGACGTCGGCGGCCTGAGCGTCGCGGCGGACGCCATCAGCGGTCCCCTCCCATGAGCCCCTGGGGCCGCACGAGGAGCGCCAGGATCATGACGACGAAGGCGGCCGCCGGGCCGTAGGCGGGGTTCACGAAGGCCGAGGACACCTGCCACACGATGCCCATCGTGAAGGCGCCGAGCAGCGCGCCGTAGACGTTGCCTATCGTGCCGAGGATCACCGAGGCGAAGAGCGGTAGCAGCAGCCACCAGCCCATCTCGGGCCGGAGCTGGACGTCGAGCCCGTAGAGCATCCCGCCGGCGCCGGCCAGCGCGCCGCCCACGAGCCACGTCCACAGCACGACGCGCTGCGTGGGGATGCCGCTGATGCGCGCCAGGTCGGCGTTGTCGGCCATCGCGCGCATCGCCTTGCCGATCTTCGTGCGCTCCAGCAGCAGGTAGACGAGCACGATCAGCAGCACGGCCAGGCCCAGGATGAAGAGCTGGTCGGTGCGCACGCGCACCCCGGCGAAGAGCTCCACGACGGGGCGGGCGCGCCCCTGGTAGTAGAAGGCGAAGTCGGCGCCGAAGACCATGTAGACGATGCTGCGCAGGCCGAAGGCGATGCCGAGCGCCGCCATCGCCATCATCACGGGCGCGCTGCGGCGACGCCGGAGCCGCTCGAAGGTGAGCCTGTCGAGGCCGTACGCGAGCAGCCCGACCAGCGGCATGACGACGACGAGCGCGACGACGAACTCGTAGCCGAAGCCGAGGCCGAGCAGGGGGGCGCCGCGCGGCAGCAGCGACATGACGACGAGGCCCAGGTAGGCGCCCACGGTCATGAGGTCGCCGTGGGCGAAGTTCGCCATCTTCAGGACGCCGAAGACGAGCGTGACGCCCAGCGCGCCGAGGGCCAGGACGCCGCCGAGCAGCACGCCCCTGACGACGAGGCCCAGCATGCGCGTGCCGCTCACGCCCTGGGCGGACGACATGATCGCGATGAACAGCGCGATGAGCGCGAGTAGGCCCACCAGGGCCCAGCGGCTGCCGAGGACCACGGAGACGCCGCGGCGCAGGGCGCGAGCGCGTGGGAGGGGGCGCGTCTCCACCACCTCAGCCTCCCAGGTAGAGCCTGGCGACCTCGGGGTCGCCGAGGAGCTGCGAGCCTGGTCCCTCGACCTGGTTCTTGCCCGTGGCCAGCACGTAGCCGCGGTGGGCCAGCTCGAGCGAGCGCTTGGCGTTCTGCTCGACCATGAGTACCGCTACCCCTGTCCTGTTGATCTCGGCCACCTTCTCGAAGATGAGGTCGACGAGCAGCGGGGCCAGGCCGGCCGACGGCTCGTCGAGCATCAGCAGCTTGGGGTCGAGCATCAGCGCCCGGCCCATGGCGACCATCTGCCGCTCGCCGCCCGACATCTTGCCGGCCCGCTGCGACCGGCGCTCGGCGAGCCGCGGGAACAGCTCGTAGACGCGCTCCTTGCGCGCCTTCAACGGCTCGTCGAGTATGTAGGCTCCCATCTCGAGGTTCTCCTCGACGGTGAGTGTGGGGAAGACGTTGTCCACCTGCGGCACGTAGCACAGCCCGCGCCTGACGATCTGCTCGGGCGGCAGCCCCGAGATGTCCTCGCCGGCGAACGTGACGCGGCCCTCCCAGGGCTTGAGCAGGCCGAAGACGAGCTTCATGACCGTCGACTTGCCGGCGCCGTTGGGCCCTACGATCGAGACGATCTCGCCCTCCTCGACCCTGATGTCGACGCCGCGCAGCACCTGCATCTCGCCGTAGCCGGAGACCGCGCCCTCAACCGTCAAGAGCGACACTCTGACCTCCTAGGTACGCCTCCAGCACCCGCGGGTCCTCGCGCACGACGGCGGGCGGGCCCTCGACGAGCTTGCTGCCCTGGTTCATGACGACCACGGGGTCGCACAGGCCCATCACCAGGGGCATGTCGTGCTCGATGAGCAGGAACGTGATGCCGCGCTCCCTGTTGAGCTGCTCGATCTTCTCGCGCAGCCGGCCCATCAGCGTGGGGTTCACGCCGGCGGCCGGCTCGTCGAGCAGCACGATGACGGGGTCCGCCATCAGCGTGCGCGCCAGCTCCAGGAGCTTCTTCTGGCCGCCGGAGAGCGAGCCCGCCGGCTCGTTCTCCAGGCGCGAGAGCGCCACGAAGTCGAGGACCTCGCGGGCCTTCTCGCGCAGCGCCCGCTCCTGGCGCCACACGGCGGCGCGCCGGAACACGGGGTTCCAGAAGCGCTCGCCGATCTGGCCAGGGGGCACCAGCATGAGGTTCTCGAGCACCGTCATGCCCTTCTGCTCGCGGGGTATCTGGAAGGTGCGGCACAGGCCCTTGGAGAACAGCACGTGCGGCGGCAGGCCCGTGACGTCCTCGCCGCGCAGGAGCACGGTGCCGGCGTCGGGCTTGTGGAAGCCGGAGACGAGGCTGAAGAGCGTGGTCTTGCCCGCGCCGTTGGGGCCTATGAGGCCGGTGATCGTGCCGGCCCTGACGTCGAAGCTGCAGTTGTTGACGGCCCTCAGCCCGCCGAAGTCCTTGACGAGACCACGGATGCTCAGCAGCACGTCATCGCCTGGCTGGTCCAACTGATCGACCTCTCGGTGCCTTAAGGGGTTCCGGCGGCGATGCTATCACCTGCCGCTCAGCGACGGCCCTCGCTGCGCCCGAGCATGTCGGCGAGCCTCACGGCCTTCACGCGCGGCCGGCCGGCGGCCTCGCCCGCCGCCACCTCGGCGGCGTCGAGAGCGAACCAGTCGTCGGCGCGGAAGGGCCGCACGCCGCGGGAGACGAGCAGGTCGTCGACGGCCTCGGGCGCGAGGTCCTCGGCGCCGCCCCGGTGCCAGTGCCTGCCGGCCTCCAGGTCCTCCGCGAGCGCGGCCACTGTCTCCATGGCGTCGGCCTTGTTCGTGCCGATGACCCCGCTGGCGCCGCGCTTGATCCAGCCGGCCACGTAGGCGCCGGCCAGCGGGACGCCCCCGTCGAGCACGCGCCCGCGCTCGTTCGGCACCACGCCGCGGCGGTCGTCGAAGGGCAGGCCGTGGAGCGCCACGCCCGTGTAGCCGACGGACTTGAGGACGAGCTGGGCGGGGAGCGTGACGTGCTCGCCGGTGCCGACGGCGCTCACGTAGCCCCCGGGCTCGCCCTCCAGGCGCGTGCGCTCGAACCTCATGCCCGTCACGCGGCCGTCGCCGACGACCTCGGCCGGCTGGAGCCGGAAGCGCAGCGCCACCGTGCGCGGCTTGCCCTGGCGGGGCTGCTGGGCGAAGGCGCGCAGCACCTCGACGTTCTTCGCCGTCGTCACGTCGGCGGCCGCCGCGGCGGCGCTGGCCGGGCCCAGCTCGAGCTCGTCCGCGTCGACCTCGACGTCGGCGTTGACCAGCTCGCCCAGCTCGCGCAGCTCCTTCGTCGTGAACTTCGCCTCGGCGGGCCCGCGCCGGCCGACGATCGTCACGCGCTTCACCGTCGACCCGGCCAGCGCCTCCAGGGCGTGGTCGGCGATGTCGGTGGCGGCCAGCTCCTCCACGCTCTTGGCCAGCACGCGCGCCAGGTCTATGGCCACGTTGCCGTTGCCGATGACCACGACGTCGGTCGTCGTGGCGAGCAGGCCGCCGAAGTCGCGGTCGCAGGCGTCGGGATGCCCGTTGTACCAGGCGACGAACTCGGTGGCGGGCACGCAGCCGGCGAGGTCCTCGCCGGGCACGCCGAGGCGGCGGTCCGTGGCGGCGCCCACGGCGAACACGGCCGCGTGGTAGTGCCGCCGCAGGTCCTCGAGGGTGAGGTCGCTGCCGAAGGCGACGTTGCCGAGGAAGCGCACGCGCGGGTCCCGCAGCGTGCGCTCGTAGAGCTTGGTCACGACCTTCATCTTCTGGTGGTCAGGCGCCACGCCGAAGCGGACGAGCCCGTAGGGCGTGGGCAGCCTGTCGAAGAGGTCGACGGTCGCTGTCTCGTGCGCCTTCAGCACCGACTCGACCGAGTAGAAGCCGGCCGGGCCGGCGCCGACGACGGCCACGCGCGGGCCAGAGCTGCCTAGCATGGCGCACTTCTACCACTGCCGGCCCGCGCCGGCGCGGGTGTAAGCTCTCGTGCCATGGACTTCGCCGGCCCGGCCGCGGCAGGCGCCGCCGACGACGCGCACGCCCTCCGTCGGCGCCTGCGCGTGATGAAGTTCGGCGGCACCAGCGTGGGCGACCTCGAGCGCGTGCGCAAGGTCGCCGCGCGCGTGGAGCAGCACGTTCGCGCCGGGGAGAAGGCGGTCGTGACGGTCTCGGCGATGGGCCGCACCACCGACAGGCTGATAGGCCAGGCGCGCGAGGTGGCGGTCAGGCCGGACAAGCGCGAGCTGGACGTGCTCCTCGCCACCGGCGAGCAGCACAGCGCGGCGCTGCTCGCGCTGGCGCTGCGGGCGCGCGGCGTGTCGGCGCGCTCGTTCACGGGCGCGCAGGCCGGGTTCCTCACCGACTCGAACCACGGCGGCGCGCGGATCCTCAGCGTGGACCCGCGCTCCGTGGCGGCGGCGCTGCGGAAGGTGGACGTCGCCGTCGTCGCCGGGTTCCAGGGCGCCGACGCGTGCGGGGCGATCACGACCCTGGGCCGCGGCGGCTCCGACACGACGGCCGTGGCGCTGGCCGCCGCTCTCGGCGCCGCGGAGTGCGAGATCTACACCGACACCGACGGCGTCTACACCACCGACCCCCACCTGGTGCCGAGCGCCACCAGGCTCGAGCGCATCCACTACGACGAGATGCTGGAGCTGGCCAGCCACGGCGCCAAGGTCCTGCACCCCGCCAGCGTCTGGTACGCCCGCGCCTTCGGCGTGAGGGTCCACGTGCGCTCCTCGTTCACGCACGCGCCCGGCACCGTCGTCACCGACGTGCCCGAGACCACGGAGGGGAAGATGATCACCGGCAAGCCCGTGACGGGCGTGGCGTTGGACCGCGGCCACGCCCGCATCGACCTGCACACGGTCCCCGACAGGCCCGGAGTGGCGGCGCGTGTCTTCGGCGCCCTGGCCGACCAGGGCGTGAGCGTCGACATGATCGTCCAGGGCGTCCGCGGCGCGGGCGACAGCCGCCAGCAGATGGCCTTCATCGTGAGGCGCGAGGCCGTCCCGGAGGCCCTCGAGGCGCTCCAGCCCGTGCTGGCCTCGATGGGCGCCACGGCCGCCGTGGACGAGGACGTCGCGAAGCTCACGGTGGTGGGCATCGCCATAGGCTCCACGCCGGGCGTGGCCGCGCGGCTGTTCGAGGCCGTGGCCGGGGTGGGCGCGAACATCGAGGCCATCACGTCGAGCGAGGTGCGGCTCTCGGTGCTCATCGCCGCCGAGCACGCCGAGGCGGCGCTCGCGGCCGTGCACACCGCGTTCGGGCTCGACACGCCGGCGGGCTAGTGGGAGTCAAGCTCAGCACGCTGGCCTACGTGCGGCGCGGCGACAGGACGCTGATGCTGCGCCGGCCGGACTCGGGGCACCCGCAGGCCGGCAAGTACAACGGCCTCGGCGGGAAGCTCGAGCCGGGCGAGTCCCCGGAGGAGTGCCTGCGCCGGGAGGTGCTCGAGGAGGCGGGGCTCGTCGTCGTGGAGGCCGAGTACAAGGGCCTCATCACGTTCCCCGACTTCGACGGCCGGGACGACTGGTACGTGTGGGTCTACCTGGTCACCCGCTGCGAGGGCGAGCCGCGCTCCGGTCCCGAGGGCGACCTCGAGTGGGTCGAGACCGCGTCGGTCAAGGACCTGCCGCTGTGGGAGGGCGACAGGTACTTCCTCCCTTGGCTCGACGAGCCCGGGACCTTCTCCGCCGTGTTCCGCTACGAGGGTGGCAGGTTCGTGAGCTACGAGGTCGTCCGGCGCGGCTGCTAGCGCGCGGGCGACGGGCCCTCAGCCCTCGGCCAGCAGCTTGTCCCTGTCTATGGCCCTGATCAGCCGCTGCGCCAGGCCCACGTCGCCCTTGACCTTCAGGCGTCCCGTCATCAGGGCCGTCATGGGGTTCAGGCGGCCCTCGATCATGCGCAGGAGGTCCTCGCCCTTCACGCGGACAGTGACGTCGGCGCGCGGCGCCGTCCCGCCCTGCGCGCGCACCACGCCGCCCGCCACCACGTAGTGCACGGGCTCCTCGGTGTCGAACTGCACGACGGCGTCCGGGGCCTCGACACCCTCCTTGAGGGCGTCGGGGACGCGCAGCAGTAGCTCCTTGACCGTCACCGCGCCAGTGTAGCCGAGGCGGCCGCCGTTATACTCGCGCCAGCTACGCGCTGTGAGCTCCTAGTGGACTTCGCCTTGACCGAGGAACAACAAGCGCTGCGGCAGACGGTGCGCGAGTTCGCGCGCGCCGAGATCGCCCCGTTGGCGGCGGAGCTCGACAGGGAGCCGCGCTTCCCGTGGGAGACCCTGCGCAAGATGGGCGAGCTGGGGCTCCTCGGCGTGACGACGCCGGAGGAGTACGGCGGCGCGGGCCTCGACGCCGTCACCTACACCGTGCTGCTCGAGGAGGTCGCGGCCGCCGACGCCTCGCACGCGACGATCATGAGCGTCACGAACGGCCTGCCGCAGTCGCTGCTGCTGACGCACGGCACCGAGGAGCAGAGGCGGCGCTACCTGCCCAAGCTCGCCAGCGGCGAGTGGATCGGCGCCTTCTGCCTGTCCGAGCCGCACGCGGGCTCCGACGCCGTGGCGTTGAGGACCAGGGCGGAGCGCGTGGACGGCGGCTACCTCCTCACCGGCACCAAGGCGTGGGTCACGTCGGCCGGCGAGGCGCAGCTCTACGTGGTCATGGCCAAGACGGACGCCGCCGCCGGCGCGCGCGGCGTCAGCGCGTTCCTGGTCGAGAAGGGCGCGGCGGGCATGAGCTTCGGGCGCGCCGAGGAGAAGCTGGGCCAGCACGCCGCCGTGACCCGCAGCGTCACCTTCGACCGCTGCTTCGTGCCCGAGGAGGCGCGCCTGGGCGGCGAGGGCCAGGGCTTCGTGATCGCGATGTCCGGCCTCGACGGCGGCCGCATCGGCATCGCCGCCCTGGCCGTGGGCGTCGCCCGCGCCGCCTTCGAGGCCGCCCGGGCCTACGCCAACGACCGTCAGGCCTTCGGCAGGGCGATACACGAGTTCCAGGGCGTCGGCTTCAAGCTCGCCGACATGGCCACGCGCATCGACGCCGCCAGGCTCCTGACGCTGCGCGCCGCGTGGCTGAAGGACCGCGGCTTCCGCGTCACGCGCGAGGCCGCGATGGCCAAGCTGTTCGCGTCGGAGGCCGCCACGGCGGTGACGCACGACGCCGTGCAGGTCCTCGGCGGTTACGGTTACACCAAGGACTTCCCCGTGGAGCGCTACTTCAGGGACGCCCGCGTCACGGAGATCTACGAGGGGACCAGCGAGATACAGCGCATCGTGATCCACAGGCAGCTCTACAGGGAGATGGAGCGCTGAGCGTGCGCGGTCCTGGCGAGCGGAGGGGAGAGGCGTGATCGACTTCGAGCTCTCGCCGGAACAGAAGCAGATCCAGGCCCTGGCGCGCGAGTTCGTGCGTGACCGCGTGATCCCGGTGGCGGCCAGGCACGACCGCGACGAGAGCTACCCGGAGGAGGTCGTGGCCGCGGCGCACGAGGTCGGCCTGCTCAACGTGGGCGTCCCCCAGGAGGTCGGCGGCGCGGGCCTCGGCATGGTAGACGAGGTCGTGATCGGCGAGGAGCTCGGCTACGGCTGCATGGGCATCTACACGGTGCTCATGGCCTCCGAGCTCGGCATCACGCCGATCCTGATCGCCGGCACGGAGGAGCAGAGGCGGCGCTTCCTGGCCCCGTTGCTCGAGGGGCCGCGGCTGGCCGCCTTCGCCCTCTCCGAGCCGAACAACGGGTCCGACGCCGCGGCCATGAGCACGCGGGCCGAGCTGCGCGGCGACGAGGTCGTGCTGAACGGGGTCAAGACCTGGATCTCGAACGGCGGCATCGCCGACGTGATCGTGGTCTTCGCGACGTTCGACCCCGAGAAGAGGCACCGCGGCACGGTGGCCGTCGTGGTCGAGAAGGGCACGCCGGGCCTCAGCGCGCACAAGCTGCACGGCAAGCTGGGTCAGCGCGCCAGCCCGACCTACGAGCTGGTGTTCGAGGACGTCGTGGTGCCGCGCGCGAACGTGCTGGGCGAGCCCGGGGACGGCTTCAGGATCGCGATGCGCACGCTGGACAAGACGCGCGTGCCCGTGGCCGCCGGGGCCGTCGGCGTGGCCAGGAGGGCGCTCGACGAGGCCAGGGAGTACGCGCTGCAGCGGCACGCCTTCGGCAGACCCATAGCAGACTTCCAGGCGATCCAGTTCAAGCTGGCGGACATGAAGATCGGCGTGGAGACGGCGCGCTGGCAGACCTACCGGGCCGCCTGGCTCGTCGACAGGGGCCTGCCGCACGGCGAGGCGGCGGCCATCGCCAAGGCCTACGCCTCGGACATGGCGTTCCACGCCGCGCAGGAGGCCGTGAACGTGTTCGGCGGCTACGGCTACATGAACGAGTACCCGGTCGAGAAGCTGATGCGCGACGTGAAGCTGAACCAGATCTACGAGGGCACGAACGAGATCCAGCGCCTCGTCATCGCCCGCAGCGTGCTCGGGTGACGCGCTGCCACGAGCGGAGGAGAGCATGAAGGTACTGACCGTGGTGAGGCAGGTCCCCGACGCCGAGGCGCGGGTGCGCGCCGAGGGCGGCCGGGTCGACCTGGCCGGCGTCACGTTCGTCATCGACGGCATGGACGAGTACGGCGTCGAGGAGGCGATACGCCTGCGCGAGGCGGGGCACGACGTCGAGGTCGTGGCCGTGGCGGTGGGTCCGGCCCGCTTCGCCGACGCCCTGCGCACGGCGCTGGCGCTGGGCGCGGACAGGGCCGTGCACGTGGTCACGGACGAGCAGCTCGACCCCGTCACGCTGGCCGGGGTGGTGGCGCAGGTGGCGAGGGACGAGGGCGCCGACCTCGTGCTGACGGGCGGCAAGCAGGCCGACTGGGACAGCTCGGCCCTGGGCCCGGCGCTGGCCGAGCACCTCGGCTGGCCGCACTCCGACTGGACCACGTCCCTCGAGCTGGCGGGCGGGGAGCTGCGCCTGCGGCACGACGTGGACGACGGGGTGGAGGAGCTCACCGTGGCGCTGCCCGCCGTCGTCACGACGCAGCAGGGGCTGAACGAGCCGCGCTACCCGACGCTGCCGAACATCATGAAGGCCAAGCGCAAGGAGCTCGCCAGCCGCGACCTGACCGAGCTGGGAGCTCCGGGGCCGCGCGTGAGGGTCGTGTCGCAGGAGATCCAGGTGCGCCCGCGGCTGAACAAGCTGGTGGGCGGCGAGCCGGCCGAGGCCGCGCGCGAGGTCGTCAGGCTGCTGCGCACCGAGGCGAAGGTCATCTAGGAGGCTGTGGTGGTCCTGGTCGTCACCGATGAGAGGCGAGGGCGCCTGAAGAGGAGCGCGGCGGAGCTGGTCACGGCCGCGCGCGAGCTGGGGGGCGAGGCCGCCGGGCTCGTGCTCGGCGCGGACCCGGGGGCCGCCGCCGCGGAGCTGGCCGCCTACCTGCCGCGCGTCACCGCCCTGAGCGGCGCCTTCGACACCGCCGAGGCAATGGCAGCGGCCGTCGCCGACCGCGCGCGCGACGCGGGCGCCGACGTAGTGCTCCTCGCCGCCGACAAGGTCGGCCTGTCCGTCGCGCCGCGCGTGGCCGTGCGCCTGGGCGGCGCGCTCCTCGACGACGTCACGGCCGTGTCCCGCGAGGGCGGCGCCGTGAGGGCTAGGCGCTTCAGCTACTTGTCGCGCGTGACGGAGACCGTCGAGGCGCTCGCGTCGCCCGTGGTCGTCTCCGTGAAGCCCAACGCGCTGACGCCGGCCGGGGGCGCCGGCTCCCCCGGCTCCGTAGAAGCCGCGCAGGACGCGCCCCGCGGCGACGGGCGCAAGCGCGTCGGCGCCCGCACGGCGGCGCAGGGCGCGCGCCTCCCGCTCGATGAGGCGCGGGTCGTGGTGGCCGGCGGACGCGGCCTGGGCAGCGCCGAGCGCTTCGCCGCCGTCGTGGAGCCCCTGGCCGAGGCCCTGGGCGCGGCGGTGGGCGCCACGCGCGCCGTCGTCGACGCCGGCTGGCGCCCCTACGCCGAGCAGGTGGGCCAGACGGGGAAGACCGTCGCGCCCGAGCTCTACCTGGCGCTGGGCATCTCCGGCGCCGTGCAGCACCTCTCCGGCATGAACCGCTCGAAGGTGATAGTCGCCGTGAACAAGGACGCCGACGCGCCGATCTTCAAGGTCGCCGACTACGGGGTCGTGGGCGACGTCGAGCAGGTAGGTCCAGCTCTCCTGGAGGCGGTCAGGGAGAAGACGGACGGATGACCCGCGGGCGCGGCTTCGCGGTCAGGCGCGCCGACAGGCGCGACCTGGACGCCCTCGTGGAGCTCGAGCAGGGCTTCCCTGGGGACCGCATCAGCCGCGCCTCGCTGTCGCGCCTGCTGGGCCGCGAGAGCGCCGTCGTGCTCGTCGCCGAGGTGGGCGGCGAGGTCGTCGGCGACGCGATCGTGCTGTTCCGCAGCGGCTTCCGCACCGCCAGGCTCTACTCGATGATCGTGTCGCCGGAGCACCGGGGCAAGGGCATCGCCAGGGCGCTGCTGGCCGAGGCCGAGGCGGCCGCGCGCGAGCGTGGCAGCGTCTCGCTGCGGCTCGAGGTGCGCGACGACAACAGGGCCGCCATCGCCCTCTACAGCAGCGAGGGGTACGAGGTCATAGGCGGCGCGCCCGACTACTACGAGGACGGCACCGGCGCCGTGCGCATGCGCAAGCGGTTCCTGCCGGGCGGCGCCACGCTCCTCGGCGTGCCCTTCTACGCCCAGTCCCTCGACTTCACCTGCGGTCCGGCCTGCCTGATGATGGCCATGCGCCACCACGGCTACCCTGTGCCCCTCGAGCGCTGGCTCGAGCTGACCCTGTGGCGCGAGGCGACGACGGTGTTCATGACCTCGGGCCACGGCGGCTGCTCGGCGCACGGGCTGGCCGCGGCGGCGCTGCGCCGCGGCTTCCAGGCCACGGTGGTGACGCGGGACGCCGGCGTGCCGTTCATAGACAGCGTCAGGGACCCCGCCAAGAAGGAGGTCATCGCGCTCTCGCACGAGACGTTCGAGCGCGAGATCAAGGCGCTGGGCGGTCGCGTCGAGGTGCGGAGCTTCGGCGTCGACGACGTCGTCTCGGCCCTGCACCGCGGCGCCGTGCCCATCGTGCTCGTCTCCGGCTACCGCCTCTACGCCGTGAAGCAGCCGCACTGGGTCGTGATGACGGGCTACGACGACGAGAACGTCTACCTGCACGACCCCGTGGTCGTCCAGCCGCACGGGCGCCTGGACAGCGTGAACCTGGCGCTGCCCCGCGCCGACTTCGACAGGATCAGCGTCTACGGCAAGGCGCGGCACCGCTCCCTGGTCGTGCTCGAGCGCTGGGGGCGGGTCATCCGTCGCCGGCCAGATGAGCGATGATCTCCCCGTAGACCTCGGGGTTCGCCTGGTCCTCCTCGCCCGCCGCGATCGTAGGGTTGTCGTTGACCTCGATGACGAAGTACTGCCCGTCGATCTCCTTGAGGTCCACGCCGAAGAGGCTGTCCCCGACCGCGTTGGCGGCGGCCAGCGCCACGTCGAGCAGGGCCGGCGGCGCCGCCCCCCTGTCGACGCCGATGACCTTCGCCCACTCGCCCTCCTCGGTGCGGTCCATGAGCTTCCACTGGTCGGGGGCGAACTCGTAGCGCACGACGGCGAGCACGCGGCCGGCGAGGGTGATCACGCGCCAGTCGAACTCGCTGGGGATGTACTGCTGCACGACGATCCTGTCGGCCCGCCGCAGGAAGCGCTTGCCCACCCTGATGAAGGCGTCGGGCGTCGTGACCTTGTCCACGTAGGCGCTGAACGAGGAGTTCGGCGCCTTCAGCACCAGGGGCGTGCCCAGCTCCTCGAAGAGCCGCGCGGCCTTCACGGCCGTGAGCTCAGACTCCTCGAGGAACCGCGTCTCCGGTACCGTGACGCCGGCCCTGACGAGGCGCGAGTACATGTTCACTTTGTCGCAGCAGATGCGTATGGCGTCGGAGTGGTCGAGCACCCGCTTGCCCAGCATCTCGGCGGCGCGCGCCACCACGTAGGTCGTGTTCAGCGGGTCGGTGAGCGCCCTGATGAGGATGCCGTCGTAGTTGCGCAGGTACTTCAGCTCGTTCTTGAATAGGAAGTCGAGCTCGTGGCCGCGCTCGAAGGCCGCCAGCCTGAACTCGGTGAGGGCCGTGAGCTCGACGGACGACCTGATCGTGTAGCGCTCCGTGAAGATCGCTAGCCGCGCCACGTGCCCATCCCCTCTAGGTGCGCCCTGTCGTCCTCGGTGAGCTCGCCGAAGGGCAGCGGCTCGATGGCCGAGAGCAGGTACTCCTTCGTCGTCACGACGATCCTCACCTTCATCAGCGGCAGCCGGAACGTCTCGAACAGGAGCCGCCCGAGCTCCTCGTACTCGGGCACGTGCGTCTGGCCCATGACGAGGCGCAGTACGTCGATGCGGTGGTCCACCGGCAGGTGCTGCACCAGCACCGCGTACTTGCCCGTGTAGGTGAGGCCCTTGCGGCGCTGCTCGATGGTCTCGGCGTCGAGGAGCAGCTCCCCGCGGCTCGAGAACGGGTTGATGGGGTAGGCGAGCAGGGGCGGCGGGGGGAAGCGCTCCGTGACCATCTCGTGCTTCGGCACCGGTATGTCGGCGAGGCGCGCCTTCTCCATGGCGATCGGCACCACGTAGGCGTCGAGCGCGTCACGCGTCGTGGGCAACACGCGCAGGCCGGACAGCTCGGCGTCGAGCGACGCGTAGTAGCCGCTGGTCAGGTAGGTGTAGTCGCCCGAGAGGTTCGCCACCTGCGCCAGGTGCCCGAACCGCTGCCTGTCGAGGTGGAAGAGTACGGGCGCCTCGGGGTCAGCCGGCATCGCTGAGGACCGCCAGGCCCGGCAGGTCCCCGTTCTCGATGAACTCGAGCGAGGCGCCGCCGCCCGTGGAGACGTGGCCGATGGCGCTCGCCAGGCCGGCGCGGTTCACGGCGGCCACGCTGTCGCCGCCGCCCACCACGGTGAAGGCCCCCTCGAGCGACGCCAGGGCGCGCGCCACGGCCAGCGTGCCCTCGTCGAAGCCCGCGACCTCGAACACCCCCATGGGGCCGTTCCAGAACACGGTCTTGGCGCCCTGCAGCGACGCGGCGAAGGACTCCCTCGCCGCCGGGCCGATGTCGAGCCCCTTGAGGCCGGCCGGCACGGCGTCAGACGGGTGCACGGAGGCGGGCGCACCCGGGGTGGCGTCGCGCGCGCAGACCGAGTCCTCTGGCAGCCGCAGCGGCACGTCCCTCGCGGCCGCGAGCTCCAGGAGCTCGCGCGCCGTGCCCAGCATGTCCTCCTCCACCAGCGAGTCGCCGACCTCGCCGCCCTGGGCCGCGATGAACGTGTAGGCCATCGCCCCGCCCACGAGGAGGCCGTCGGCCCGCTCCAGCAGGCTCCTGATGACGCCGAGCTTGTCGGACACCTTGGCGCCGCCCAGCACGACCACGAACGGACGCTCGGGGTCGTCGACGAGGCGCGAGAGGGCCCGCACCTCCGCCATCATCAGGCGCCCGGCGGCGCTGGGCAGCAGCCTGGCCACGCCCTCCGTGCTGGCGTGCGCGCGGTGCGCCGAGCCGAAGGCGTCGTCGACGTATGCGTCGGCGTAGGAGGCGAGGGTGCGCGCCAGCTCCGGGTCGTTCCTCGTCTCGCGCGCGTCGAAGCGGGTGTTCTCGAGGAGCGTGACGCTGCCGGCCGGCGCCTCGGCGACGAACGCCTGCTGCTCGGGCGAGCCGGGCCCCGGCGTGGGGAGGTAGCGCACCTCCCGGCCCAGCAGCTCGGCGAGGCGACGGGCCACCGGCCCCATGCGGTAGGCGTCGTCCGGCGCTCCCTTGGGCCGGCCCAGGTGGCTCATCAGGAACAGCGTCGCGCCGCGGTCCAGGAGCTCCTCGACGGTGGGCAGGCTGGCCCTGACGCGCGTGTCGTCGGCCACCCCGCCGCCCGCCAGCGGCACGTTCAGGTCGAGCCGCACGAGGACGCGCTTGCCGCTCACGTCCAGGTCGTCGAGCGTGCGGTAGCGGCGTGTCAGAGAGACGCCCCCATGACCTGCGCCACGTCGACCATGCGGCTCGAGTAGCCCCACTCGTTGTCGTACCAGACGAAGACCTTCGCGAGGCGCCCGACGACCTTGGTCAGCAGGCCGTCCACGATCCCCGAGTGGGGGTCCATGCGCACGTCGCTGGAGACGATCGGGTCGTAGGTCACGCGCAGCAGGCCCTTCTGCGAGCCGGCCGCCGCCGCCTCCAGCGCGGCGTTGATCTCCTCGGCGGTGGCGTCGCGCTGCAGCAGGGCCGTGATGTCGGAGATCGAGACGGTAGGCGTGGGCACGCGCAGGGAGACGCCGTCGAAGCGGCCCTCGTAGTACGGGACGACCCTGGCCACCGCCCGGGCCGCGCCGGTCGTGGTGGGGATGATGTTCGTGGCGGCGTTGCGCGCGCGGCGCGGGTCCTTGTGCGGGGCGTCGAGTATGCGCTGGTCGTTCGTGTAGCTGTGCACCGTGGTCATCATCGCCGTCTCGACGCCGATGGCCTCGTGCAGGACCTTCATGACGCCGGCCATGGAGTTCGTGGTGCAGGAGGCGTTCGAGACGATCACGTGCTGGGCGGGGTCGTACCGGTCCTGGTTGACGCCCATCATGATGTCGAAGTCGGCGTCGGGCGAGGGGGCGCTGATGAGCACCTTCTTCGCGCCGGCGTCGAGGTGCTTCGCGGCCTGCTCGCGCTTGGTGAAGACGCCCGTCGACTCGATGACTAGGTCCACGCCGTTCTCGCCCCACGGGACCTGGGCCGGGTCGCGGTGCGAGGTGGCCAGCACCCGCTTGCCGTCCACGACTATGTGGTCGCCCTCGTGCCTGACCTCGCCGGGGAACGGCCCGTAGTTGGAGTCGTACTTCAGGAGCAGCGCCAGGCTCTCGTTGTCGGTGAGGTCGTTGACGACCGCCACGTCGAGGCCGCGCTCGTGGGCGATGCGGAAGATCTGGCGCCCGATGCGCCCGAAGCCGTTGATCCCGATCCTCATGGGTCCCTCCAGTGACGTGTGCGAGCCCCGCGCCCCGTGCTCGTCGCCCACGAATCATAGCCGCCGCGCGTGGGGGACCGACGTCCCGCGCGAGTCACGGCTACACCCCGCCCGGGTCCAGCAGGAGCTGGCGGACCCGCTGCCGGAGCGGCGCCCGCGGCGCCCCCTCCCACCGCTACCCGGAGAGGACCCCCGGCGGGTGCACGGGCTAGAGTTGCGTGTCAGAGGCAGGGTCTGGAGGGCTATGAGCGAGACGCAGCAGGCTGATGTCCCGGTCGCCACCTTCTCCCTCGTGGCCCGCGACGCCGTCACGGGCGACCTCGGCGTGGTGGTGGCCAGCAGGTTCCTCGCCGTCGGCGCGTACGTGCCCACGACCGCGGCCGGCGTGGGCGCCGTGGCCAGCCAGTCGTACGTGAACACCACCTACGGCCCCAGGGCGCTGGAGCTCATGCGCGGCGGCGCGTCGCCGCAGGAGTGCGTGGCGGCGTTCCGGGACAGCGACGACGCGTTCGAGTCCCGGCAGTTCGGGATCGTCGCCGCGGACGGTAGCAGCGCGACGTTCACGGGCTCCTCGTGCCACGCCTGGGCGGGCGGCGTGGCGGGCGACGGCTTCGCCGCGCAGGGCAACATCCTGGCGGGGCCGGCCGTCGTGGACGCGCTGGTCGCCGGGGTCGCGCGCACAGACCTCCCTTTCCCCGAGCGGCTCGTCGCCGCGCTGGCCGCCGCGGACGCGGCCGGCGGCGACAGGCGCGGCAGGCAGTCGGCGGCGCTCCTGGTGGTGGGCGAGGGCAAGGGGTACGCGGGCCTCGACGACCGCTGGATCGACCTGCGCGTGGACGACCACGCCGCCCCCGTGGACGAGCTGAGGCGCCTCCTCGAGCTGCACAGGCTCTACCTCGACAAACCGTCCGGTGCGGCGCGGCGGCTCACCGAGGGCGACGTGAGCTGGCTGCGGGCCGTGCTGGTCGACCAAGGGCTCCTCGACGCCGCGCCCACGGGAGCGTGGGACGCCGCCACGGAGGAGGCCCTGCGCGGCCTGTTCGGCATCGAGAACCTGGAGGAGCGCTGGCTGGGCGGCCCCAGCGTGGACCCCGTGGCCTGGCGGTACCTGCGTGAGAGGTTCGGAGGTGAGTGACATGAGGATCGCGACGAACGGCGGACTCGTGGTCGCGGAGGCGGGGCCGGCCCCGGCGCGCCGCCCTCGCGCGTCGGCCGCGGCGGCGCCGGATCGGCGCGCGCGCTTCGGCGTGCTGGTCGCCGCGGCACTGGCCCTGGGGTCCCTGGGCGCCGGCGTGGCGCTGGCGCAGCCGGGCTCGCAGATCGTGATCGGCCTGCAGGCCGAGCCCGTCACCCTCGACGTCGCGCAGCTCAGCGACTACAACTCTTCGCGCGCGGCCATGGAGATGTACGAGGGCCTCGTGCGCTTCAAGGACGGCTCCACGGAGATCGAGCCGGGCCTGGCCGAGAGCTGGGAGGTCTCGGACGACGGCCTCGTGTACACGTTCCACCTGCGGCCCGGCGTGACCTTCCACGACGGCACGCCCGTGAACGCCGAGGCCGTGAGGTTCAGCTTCGAGAGGCAGATCGACCCGGAGAACCCGTACCACGACACGGGCGAGTTCCCCTACGCCGAGTTCACGCTCGGCGACATCGACAGTGTGGAGGCCGTCGACGACCTCACGGTGCGCATCACGCTGAAGGAGACCTTCGCCCCGTTCCTCGCGAACATGGCCATGCACGCCGCGGCGATCGTGAGCCCCACGGCCGTGATGCGGTACGGGCGCGACTTCTCTGAGCACCCTGTGGGCGCCGGGCCCTACCGCTTCGTCTCCTGGCAGCGCGGCGTCGAGGTGATCCTCGAGGCCAACCCCGACTACTGGCGCGGCGCGCCCAAGGTGCAGCGGCTGATCTTCAGGCCCATCGTCGAGGACCAGGCCAGGCTGGCGGCCCTCGAGGCCGGCGAGATCGACCTGGCCGTGAACCTGCCTCCGGACGACCTGCCGCGCCTGCGCGACGACCCGCGCTTCACCTTCGCCGAGCAGCCGGGCATGCATACCTGGTACCTCGTCTTCAACGTCACGAAGGAGCCTTTCGACGACCCGCGGGTGAGGCAGGCCGTGGCCCACGCCATCGACCGCGACGCGATCGTGCAGGCGATCCTCGGCGGCACGGGCGAGACGGCCGTGAACTTCCTGCCTCCCGTCGTGTGGAGCTACACGGACGACGTGGAGGCCTACCCGTACGACCCGGAGCGCGCCCGCGAGCTGCTGGCCGAGGCCGGCTACCCTGACGGCTTCGCGGTGGAGTTCTGGGTGCCGGAGTCAGGGTCCGGCATGCAGCAGTCGGTGGCCATGGGCACGGTGATACAGGACTTCCTCGGCCGCGTGGGCATCGACGTGACGATCCAGCAGTTCGAGTGGGGCACGTACCTCGACCGCGTGATCGTGCCCGTCGACCAGGCCGACTCGGTCCCGGCGATGTTCGAGATGTCGTGGATCGGCGACAACGGCGACCCCGACAACTTCCTCTACATCCTCCTCTCCGGCGACCAGTTCCCCGCCAACGGCTTCAACCTCGGCTACTACGACAACGACGAGGTGGACGAGCTGCTGCGCACGGCGCGCACGACCACGGACCAGGCGGCGCGCGTGCCGCTCTACCAGGAGGCGCAGCGGCTGATCATGGCCGACCTGCCCGTGCTGCCCGTCGACCACGAGACGCAGATCGTCGTCTTGGACGCGAACATCACGGGTTTCGTCCCGCACCCGACGGGCGTGTTCAGGTTCGAGAACGTGGAGGTCACAGGCCCCTAGGTCCGTAGGATGCTGGCGTACCTGGTCAGGCGTCTCCTCGTCACGGTCCCCACGCTGCTCGGGGTGAGCGTGATCGTGTTCCTCTCGCTCCACCTCACCCCGGGCGACCCGGCCCAGGTGATGCTCGGTCCCAAGGCCACGGCGACCTCGCTGGCCGCGCTGCGGCAGGAGCTGGGCCTCGACAGGCCGGTGCCGGTGCAGTACCTGCGCTGGCTCGAGGGCGTCGTGACGGGCGACTGGGGTCGCAGCATCCAGCTCAAGGCCGGCGTGCTCTCGCTGGTGTGGCAGCGGCTCAAGGCCACGCTCCTGCTGTCGGCCGCGGCGCTGCTCGTCGCCGTGTCCACGGGCGTGGCCCTCGGCGTGTTCTCGGCCGCGCGGGCGGGCACGCTCGCCGACCGCGCGGCCATCGCGACGAGCCTGGTGGGCTACTCGCTGCCGCCCTTCTTCCTCGGCATCGTGCTGCAGGTCGTCTTCGGCCTGCGGCTCGACCTGTTCCCCGTCACGGGCATGCTGCCGCCGGGCGGGGGCGGGTTCCTCGACATGCTGCCCCACCTGGTGCTGCCCGCCGTCACGCTCGCGGCCGGGATCGGGGCGCTGCTGGCGCGCATGACGCGGGCCACGATGATGGACGTCTTCGGGCAGGACTTCGTGCGCACCGCCAGGGCCAAGGGACTGCGGCCGCGCGTCGTGACCATGCAGCACGTCTTCCGCAACGCGCTGATCCCGCTCCTCACCGTCATCGGCCTCCAGATCGGCTACGTGCTGGGCGGCGCCGTGCTGGTGGAGCAGGTGTTCTCGTGGCCCGGCATCGGCACGCTGGCCGTGAACGCGATACTCGCCCGCGACTTCCCCCTGGTGCAGGGCGTGACGTTGATCGTCGCGACCGCCTACGTCTTCGCGAACCTGCTCACCGACCTCGCCTACGCGGTGGTCGACCCGCGGGTGACCTTCACGTGAGCCTGGCGGCCACCGCCGGCGCGTCGGCGGCTCCGCGCCGGCGCACGACCTTCAGGCGCTTCCTCGGCGAGCCCGTGGCGCTCGTCTCCTTCGCCTTCCTCGCCGTCGTGGTCGCCGCGGCCGTGCTGGCCCCATGGCTGGGCCTGCCCGACCCGGTGCGGGGCTCGCTCGTCGACCGCCTGCGGCCGCCCCTCACGCCGGGCCACCCCCTCGGCACCGACGAGTTCGGCCGCGACCTGCTGTCGCGGGTCGTGTGGGGCGCCCGCGTCTCCCTCGGCGTGGGGTTCGGGGCCGTGGGGCTCGCCGTCCTCTGCGGCGTCACGCTGGGCCTGGTGAGCGGCTACCTGGCGGGCGCCTTCGACTTCTGGGTGCAGCGGCTCGTGGACCTGCTGATGGCGTTCCCCTACATCCTGCTGGCGCTGATCGTGGTGGCGATCCTGGGGCCGGGCCTGGGCAACACGATGCTGGCCATCGCCATCGCCGGCGTGCCCTACTACGTGCGCATCGCACGCGGCAGTGCGCTCAGCCTGCGCGGGCGCGAGTTCGTCGAGGCCGCGGTGGCCTCGGGCGCGCGCACGCCGTGGATCCTGGCGCGGCACGTGCTGGTCAACAGCCTGAGCCCGATACTCGTGGCGGCCACCCTCGACGTGGGCTTCATGATCATGGCCGCCGCCGGCATGAGCTTCCTCGGCCTCGGCGCGCAGCCGCCGCTCGCCGAGTGGGGGGTGATGCTCGCCAACGGCAGGCAGTTCCTGCGCGTGGCGCCGTGGGTGTCGCTGACGCCCGGCGTGATGATCTTCCTCGTGGTCCTGGCCCTGAACCTGCTGGGCGACAGGCTCCGCGACCTCCTGGACCCGCGCGCCACGGGCCGCTGAGGCGGGAGGGTCCGCGCCAGAGCCGCCGGTCGGCGCCCGGGCGACCCGCGCGTCCCGTCCGCTCCGCGGCGTGGCGCCTCACGCCCCGCCGCCCTGCGGTCCTCAGGCCCTGACGGCCGCCGCCTTGCGCAGCCTCAGCTCGAGGGGCAGGCCCTCGACCTCGTGCGCCTCCACGTGCACGTCGGGACCCGGCGCCTCCTCGTCTGACAGGCTGCCCTCCAGCGTGAACTCGGTGGCCAGCACCTCGGCGGCCACGGCCTCACCGTGGAGGCGCAGGGCCTCGTGCAGCTCGCCGGCGGCCCGCAGCTCCAGGGCGATGCGGTCGCTGACCTCGAGACCCGCCTCCTTGCGCGCGTTCTGCACCAGCCTCACGACGTCCCGGGCCAGGCCCTCGAGGCGCAGCTCCGGCGTGACCTCCGTGCGCAGCGCGGCCAGGTAGCCGCGCTCCTCCTGCGCCGCGTAGCCCGCTGGGCTGCGGGCGTCGAGCAGGACGTCCTCGGGTGCCAGCTCCACAGCCTGCCCCTCGACCTCCACCACGGTCGGCCGGCCCTCGCGCACGTTCGCGGCGACCTCTCGTCCGTCCACGTCCGCCAGCGCGGCGCGCAGCGCGGGCAGCAGCCTGCCCAGGCGCCGGCCCAGTCGCGGCAGGTTCGGCTTGACCTCGTAGTCCACGAAGGTGTCGGTGACGCCCAGGAAGCGCACCTCCTTGACGTTCAGCTCCTCGGCGATCTGGTCGGCGAGGGCGCGCACGCCCGCCAGCTCCGCCTCGTGGCGCACGCGCACCAGCGCCTCGCCCAGCGGCTGGCGGAGCTTCACGCCGGCCGACGCGCGCGCCGCCCTGCCGAGCTCGACGACGCGGACGAGCGCGCGCATGGCCGTGACCAGCGCCTCGTCCTTCAGCTCGTCGTCGGCCGCGGGCCAGGCCGCCAGGTGGACGCTCGGCTCGGAGCCGGGCCTCACCGAGAGCTCGAGGTTCCCGTACAGCTCCTCGGCCGTGAAGGGCGCCATCGGCGCCATCAGCCTCGCCACGGTGACGAGGGCCTCGTGCAGCGTGGCGTAGGCGCAGAGCGAGTCCTCGCGCTCTTCCGGGCTGGCGCCGGCGCCGCGCCAGAAGCGCTTCCTGTTGCGCCTCACGTACCAGTTCGAGAGCTCGTCCACGACGAAGTCGCGCACGGCGCGGCTGGCGGTGGTCGGGTCGAACCCCTCGAGGGCGTCCGTGACGGTCTCGACGAGCTCCTGCAGGCGGGCGACCAGCCACCTGTCGATGAGGGGCCTCCGGGCGGGAGGCGGCGCCGCTGCCAGGTCGGGGTCCTCGAGGTTCGCGTAGAGGACGAAGAAGCCGTAGACGTTCCACAGCGTCATGAAGAAGTCGCGCTGGACCTCGTCCACCAGCGCGGCGCTGAAGCGCTTGGCCTGGCCGGCGGGGGAGGAGCTGTAGAGGTACCAGCGCAGCGCGTCGGCGCCCTGCTTGTTCAGCACGGTCCAGGGGTCAACGACGTTGCCCTTCGACTTCGACATCTTCTCGCCGTTCTCGTCCACGATGTGGCCGAGGACGTTGAGGTTCCTGAAGGCGGAGCTCGGCGGGAACATGTGGGCGAGCGCGCCGGGCGGGCGTCCGGCGGACGGGTCGCCGGGATCGGTGAGCAGCGTGGCCAGGGCGTGGAGGCTGTAGAACCAGCCGCGCGTCTGGTCCACGGCCTCGCAGATGTAGTCGGCGGGGAAGTTCCGCCTCAGCCTCTCGACGACCTCGGGGGGCGAGTCGTCGCCCAGGTAGTGCCACTGCGCGTAGGGCATGGCGCCCGACTCGAACCACACGTCGACCGTGTACGGCTCGCGGCGGTAGACCTTGCCGCCCCTCTCGAACGTGACCTCGTCGACGTAAGGCCGGTGCAGGTCGAGGCCGGCGAGGTCGCGCCCGGTGAGCTCCTCCAGCTCCCTGACGCTGCCCACGCACACGGCGTCCTCGCCGTCCTCGCTGCGCCAGATGGGCAGCGGGGCGCCCCAGTAGCGCTCGCGCGACAGCGCCCAGTCGACGTTGTTCTCGAGCCAGCGACCGAAGCGCCCCTCGCGCATGTGCTCGGGGTGCCAACCGATCACGGCGTTGTTCGCGAGGAGCAGGTCCTTGACCGCCGTGGTCCTTATGTACCAGCCGCGCTTGGCGACGTTCATCAGCGGCGTGTCGTCGCGCCAGTTGAAGGGGTAGCCGTGCCTGACGGTCCCGGAGCGGTACATGAGGCCGCGCCAGGCGAGCTCGGCCGTGATGTCGTCGTCGGCGTCCTTGAACCACGCCCCGGCGAAGGGCCCCGGCGCCTCGGGGCGGGCCAGCAGGGCGGAGGCGTCGAAGGGCTCGTCGCGCGGCGGGTAGGCGGACACCGGCCTCACCTCGGGGATCACGGCGCCCGTGAGGTCCACCGAGAGGAGCTGCGGCAGGCCGTGGCGCCGGCCGACGTCGAGGTCGCCGTAGGCGGGCGCGACGTGGACGATGCCCGTGCCGTCGTCGAGGGTGACGATCTCGTCGACGACGACGGTGTAGACCGCTCCGAGGTCGGCGCCCTCGGGCGCGCGGCCGAGCATCACGGGGTGGTAGCGCAGGCCGGCGAGGTCGTCCCCCTTCGCCCGCGCCAGCACCCGGCCCTGCGCGCCCTCGAAGACGGCCTCCACGCGCTCCGCGGCCACGACGTAGAGCTCGGCGCCCGGCTCACCGCCCTGAGCGGCGGGACCCTCCACCAGCGCGTAGTCGGCGTCGCCCTTCACGGCCAGGGCGGCGTTCGCGGCAAGCGTCCAGGGCGTGGTCGTCCAGGCCAGGAAGCTCACGGGACGCTCCTCGCCCGCCGGCAGGAGCCCCCTGGCGCGGAGGCCGGCGGTCACGGCGGGGAACTTGGGGAAGACCGACGGGTCCTCGACGTCCTCCTTGTAGCCGAGGGAGACCTCGTGCGAGGCGAGCGTCGTGTTCGAGGAGGGGCTGTGCCAGGTGGTCTTGTAGTCCTCGTACAGGAGCCCCCTGTCGAAGAGCTGCTTCATGATCCACCAGCACGACTCGATGTAGCTGTTGTGGTAGGTGACGTAGGCGTCCTCGAGGTCGATCCAGTAGCCGATGCGCTCGGTCATCGCGTTCCAGTCCTGGATGTTCGAGAAGACGTCCTCGCGGCAGAGGCGGTTGAACTCCTCGATGCCGAACTCCTCGATCTGCTGCTTGCTGGTGAACCCGAGACGCTTCTCCACCGCGATCTCGACGGGCAGCCCGTGCGTGTCCCAGCCGCCCTTGCGGCCGACGCGGTAGCCCTGCATCGTCTTGAAGCGCGGGAAGAGGTCCTTGTAGGCGCGGCTTATCACGTGGTGGACGCCCGGCTTGCCGTTCGCCGTGGGCGGCCCCTCGTAGAACACCCAGTCGCCCTTGGGCGCCGGCCTGTCCACCGACCGCCTGAAGACCCTCTCGCGCTTCCAGAACTCGATGACCTCGCGCTCCAGCGCGGGCCAGTCGACCTGCTGCTTGACCTCTCTGAACCTCACCAGCTGCCTCCCGGCGCCCCCTTCGACGCGCGCCGGCCCGGACCTCCGCCCCGGGCCGGTCCTGCGGACCCGTCCACGGCCGGGGCAAGAAGAAGGCGCCCCAGCGCTCCGTGGCGAGCGTTGGGGCGCCCATGACGAGCGCGGTACCACCCAACTTCGCGGCGCGCCTCGCGGCCGCCGCCTCGGCGGCTGCCCCGCCCGCGGCGGGAGAGCCCGGCGCGTTACGCGCGCCACGCGGCCCCGTCTACTTGGCGCTTCGGCGGCGCCGTTCGGGGGGCGGCTCGGGGAGGATGCGGATGTCGCCTGTGCTCGCCGGGCTCTCACCGTCCCCGGTTCGCTGTGGAGCCGTGCGGCGCTCCGTGCGTTCCCGTCACAGCCGTGGCCCGGTGCTCCCGGGCCGTGCCGCAGCCGCTTTACAACACGGCTGACGACGCATATACTCACGCTAGCAGCAGGCCTGTAGCACGTCAATACGCCGCTGCGTCTCCTGGCAAATCCGGATCGAACGCTTCTCCCAAGCTCCTGTCGGCGTTCGGCGTGTGGTTGACCGCTAGCCTCGCACGCAGGCCCTTGGAACCCGGGACGATCCGGGACCGGACGCCGCGCCGCGCCGCTCCGCAGATGGGCGTGCCGGCCGAGGCGAGCCCCGCGGGAGGCACCGACCAGCCCAGCAGAAGACCCATGGGAACGGAGTGACGATGAGCCCAAGAGCCAAGAGCAGCGAGGCCCAAGCAGCCGCGCCGAGCGAGGAGACGCAGGTGCGCCGGCGGGGCCGCCCGCGCAAGGAGACGACCCCCGCGGCCGAGCCCGGGACCGCGGAGGCCGAGCCCGTGGAGACGCCGCGGCGCCGCGGGCGGCCGCCCAAGGACCGCGCGGCGAACGACGGCGCCGCGTTCCGCGCGGCGGAGGAGGAGACCGCGGAGCCGGAGGCGCGGGCCGAGCCCGAGCCGGTCGAGACCGCCGACGAGGAGCCGGCCGAGGAGCGCCAGGGCGGCGGCCGCCAGGGGGACGTCGAGCAGCAGGGCGACAGGCGCGGGCGACGCGGCAGGAACCACGGGCGCAAGGGCGCCGTGAACTTCCGCGAGCTGCAGGGCAAGGTGCTGCCGGAGCTGCACCTCCTGGCCAAGGAGGTGGGGCTCGAGGAGTACAGGCAGATGGACAAGGACGAGCTCGTCGTCGCGATCCTCGAGCGCGCGACCGAGCAGGAGGGCCTGCGGCTCGTGCGCGGCTACCTCGAGATCTCGTCGGACGGCTACGGCTTCCTCCAGGAGTCGCTGCTGCAGAACAACACCCGCAGCGTGATCGTCTCCGCCGGCCTCATCAAGCAGTTCCGGCTGCGCACCGGCGACATGATCCTCGGCAAGGCGCGGCGCCCGCGCGACAACGAGCGCTACGGCACGCTCATCCGCGTCGAGGCCGTGAACAACGTCGACCCCTTCCAGGCCTCGAAGCGCCCGCGCTTCGAGGAGCTGGTCCCCACCTTCCCGGACAGGCGTATCAAGCTCGAGACCGCGCAGAACGAGCTCTCGGCCCGCGTCATCGACCTGCTGGCCCCCATAGGGCGCGGTCAGCGCGGGCTCATCGTGGCGCCGCCGAAGGCGGGGAAGACGACGCTCCTCAAGAAGATCGCCAACGCGGTGGTCACGAACGAGCCCGACATCAAGGTCATCGTGCTGCTGGTCGACGAGCGTCCCGAGGAGGTCACGGACTTCCGCGAGTCGGTGAAGGGCGTGGAGGTCATCGCCAGCACGTTCGACGAGCCGCCCTCGAACCACATACGCGTGGCCGAGTTCGTGCACGAGCGCGCGCGGCGCATCGTGGAGGACGACGGGCACGTGATGATCCTCCTCGACTCGATCACGCGCCTGGCGCGCGCGAACAACCTCGTCACGCCGCCCACGGGCAGGACGCTCTCCGGCGGCCTCGACTCGAACGCCCTGCACTGGCCCAAGCGCTTCCTCGGCGCGGCCCGCAACATCCGCGGCGGCGGCTCGCTGTCGATACTCGCCACGGCGCTGGTGGAGACCGGCTCGCGCATGGACGACGTGATCTTCGAGGAGTTCAAGGGCACCGGCAACATGGAGCTGCACCTCTCCCGCCAGCTCGAGGAGCGGCGCATATTCCCGGCCATCGACATCCTCAAGTCGGGCACGCGCCGCGAGGACCTGCTCCTCGACGAGGCCACGCTCGCGAAGATGTGGCTGCTGCGCAAGGTCATCTCCGACATGGACCCGGCCGAGGCCATGGAGATGCTGCTCTCGCGCCTCGCCCGCACCAAGAGCAACGCGGAGTTCCTCTCTACGCTCGGCCAGGGTTAACGGTATGCACCGGACGTGGGCCGGGCTCTGCTGGCGCTGGCCTGCCTGTGCGTCCTCGGCAGCGCCGCTGCGCAGGGGGGCGACGTCAGGCAGGAGCTGAGGGAGGCGCAGCTGGCGCTGCTGCCGGCGGCTCTCTCCGACCTCGCCGGCGTGGAGCTGGCCTCGCAGAGCTTCGTCTACCCGCTGCACGGGCGGCTGAGCTCCGGCTTCGGCTGGCGCAACATCTCCGTGAACGGCAACCGCTACCACGCGGGCGTGGACCTGGCGGCGAACCTGGGCACGCCCGTGCGCGCGGCGCGCGACGGCACGGTGACCCGCGCGGGCTGGTGGGGCACCTACGGCTACGCCGTGGCACTCGATCACGGCGACGGCAGCGAGACCCGCTACGCCCACCTCAGCGCCGTGCTCGTGGCGGCCGGGGACGCGGTGAGGCAGGGCGACGTGTTGGGCCTGGTGGGCTCGACGGGCGCCTCCACGGGACCGCACCTGCACTTCGAACTGCGCTTCGGCGCCCAGGCCGTCGACCCGCTGGGCTACCTGGAGGAGCCGGCGGAGGCCGCGCGCCGTTGAGACCGGCGCCGCGCCGGGTCGCTCGGGGCGAGGCACCGGGGACCCTCGGACGGGCCGCCCGCCACGGCCGCGGGCGCGTCGCCGCCCGCGTTGACCCCCCGAGCGCGACGCGGGTATACTCGACCTAGTTACTCGGAATCGTTCCGAGTTTCACGGCGGCCATGGTAAGGCCGCCCCGCCTCGCGCTCGCCAAGGGAAGCGCCACATGTGGGTCTCGACCAGGTCTCAGTACGGCATGCGCGCCCTCGTGGAGGTCGCGCTGGCGGGCGACGAGCCCGTCAGCCTGAAGACCGTGGCCCAGCGCCAGGAACTGAGCCAGCAGTACCTCGAGCAGATCTTCGCCACGCTCCGGCGGGCCGGCATCGTCGAGTCGGTGCGGGGCGCGCGCGGGGGCTACAGGCTGGCGCGGCCGCTGCACGAGGTCGCCAGCCTCGAGGTCGTGGAGCTGCTCGAAGGCAGCCTCGCACCCGTCGCGTGCCTCGACGACACCGGCTGCGTGCGCGTGGGCTCCTGCTCCACCGAGAGCCTGTGGCGCGAGGTCGACGACGCGGTGCGCCGGGTGCTGGGGTCCACCACCCTGGCCGACCTCGTCGCCGAGCGCCGCCGCCTCGAGTACGCCCCGCCCGAGGGCGCCCAGAGCCTGCCCGTCGTCGGCGACGGCGCCGCCTGAGCGGCCCGCCCGGCCGAGCCCGGCACCCGACGGAGCGCAGCCCATGGAGCGCATCTACCTGGACCACGCGGCCACCACGCCGCTCGACCCGCGCGTGCTCGAGGCCATGCTGCCCTACCTGAGCGCCGTGCACGGCAACCCCTCGAGCCTCCACGCGTCCGGCCGCCTGGCGCGGCGGGGCGTGGAGGAGGCGCGCGAGCGCGTGGCCGCCGTGATGCGCGTGCGGCCGAAGCAGGTCATCTTCACCTCGGGCGCCACCGAGGCCGACAACCTGGCCCTGCGCGGCCTGCTGGCCGGCCGCGAGGGAGCGCTGGTCACGAGCCCCCTGGAGCACGCCGCCGTGCTCCGCACGGCCGAGGCGCTGGCGCGCGAGGGGCGGCGCGTGGAGCACGTGCGGCACGGTCCCGGCGGCGCGATCGGGGCCACCGAGGTGGCGGAGGCCCTGGAGCGCGCGCGTCCCGCCGCGCTCGTCGCGCTGATGCTGGTGAACAACGAGACGGGCGTGCTGCTGGACGCCGCCGGCGCCGCGCGGTCCGCGCGGTCGGCGGGGGCGCTCTTCTTCTGCGACGCCGTGCAGGGCCTCGGCCTCGAGGACGTCTCGCTCCCGTCCCTCGGCGCCGACGCCGCGTCGCTGTCCGCCCACAAGGTGGGCGGGCCGAAGGGCGTAGGCGCGCTGGTGCTCGGGGCCGGCGTCGAGGTCGAGCCGCTCATGGGCGGCGGCTCGCAGGAGCGCGGCATGAGGCCGGGCACGCAGAACGTGCCGGCGATCGTGGGCATGGGCGTGGCCGTCGAGCTGGCCGAGGCGCGCCGCGCCGAGCACCGCGCCCGCCTCATGGGGCTGCGCGACGAGCTAGAGGCGCTGCTGCGGGGCGTGGCCGGCGTGAGGGTGAACGGCGCCGAGGCGCCCAGGGGTGCCAAGCACGTGAACGTGACGGTGGAGGGCGTCGACGGCGAGACGCTGCTCATGGCCCTCGACGACGCCGGCGTGGAGGTGAGCGCGGGCTCCGCCTGCGCCGCCGGCAGCCTCGAGCCGAGCCACGTGCTGCTGGCGCTGGGGCTGCCGCCGCGCGAGGCGAGGGCCAGCGTGCGCTTCAGCCTCGGCTACGCGACCACCCACGAGGAGGTCAGGGAGGCCGCGAGGCGCTTCGCGTCGGTCGTCGAGCGCTGCCGCGCCGTGGCGGCTTGAGGACGGGCTGGTGGTCGGGCGCGCCCCGGCCTCGCGGGTGCGGCGGCCGGCGCCCTGCCGCTAGTGCCCGCTAGGCGCTCCGCACGCGGGCGGCCCTGGCGAGTATCGCCTGCGGGTCGTCGAGGTCGGACGCGCGCACGGTTAGCTGGGTGACGTCGCTGCCCGGCACCTCGAACATCAGGGGCGAGAGCACGCGCTCCATGACGCTGCGCAGCGCCCTGGCGCCGGTCTTGCGCGCCTGCGCCCGCCTGGCGATCTCGACGAGCGCCTCGTCCTCGAAGCGCAGCTCGACGCCGTCGAAGGCGAAGAGCTCCACGTACTGCTTGACCAGCGCGTTGCGCGGCTTCGTGAGCACGTCCACCAGCGCCTCGAGCGACAGCTCGTGCAGGCGCACGACCACGGGCAGGCGGCCTATGAGCTCGGGGATGAGGCCGAAGGCCATCAGGTCCTCCGGCAGCACCTCGGCGTCGCCCAGCGCCTCCTCGACCTCGGTGTCGGCCTGGAAGCCGACGCGGGAGACGTCGAGCCGGCGGCGCATGATGTCGTCCAAGCCCTCGAAGGCGCCGCCGCAGATGAACAGGATGTCGCGCGTGTCGACGTCGATGAGCTCCTGGTGCGGGTGCTTGCGCCCGCCCTGCGGCGGCACGTGCGTGACGGTGCCCTCGATGATCTTGAGGAGCGCCTGCTGCACGCCCTCGCCTGAGACGTCGCGGGTGATCGACGGACCCTCCGACTTCCTGCCGATCTTGTCGATCTCGTCCACGTAGATGATCCCGCGCTGGGCGGCCTCGACGTCGTAGTCGGCGACCTGCAGCAGGCGCAGGACGATGTTCTCGACGTCGTCGCCCACGTAGCCGGCCTCGGTGAGCGTGGTGGCGTCGGCGATCGCGAACGGGACCTTCAGCGTGCGCGCCAGCGTCTCGGCCAGCAGCGTCTTGCCGGTGCCGGAGGGACCCACGAGCAGGACGTTCGACTTCTGGATCTCGCTGCCGGGGTGCGCCAGGCGCCGGTAGTGGTTGTAGACGGCCACGGCGAGCGTGCGCTTGGCGTCCTCCTGCTCGATCACGTAGTCGTCGAGCACGCGCTTGATCTCGCGCGGGACGGTGGTGGGGAGGGTCCTCTGGCGCCGCGCCGCGGCGGCGACGACGCGCTCGCCCATGCGCCCCGCGCAGTCGGTGCAGAGGAGCGCGCCGCTGGCGGAGGCGACGAGCTCGACGGTGCCCTCGGTCCGGCCGCAGATCGCGCAGCGCGGGACGTCGCCTCCGCGCGGGGTCATCAGGCGCCGAACCTGCCCGGCGCCCGGGGCTCTATGACGCGGTCGATGAGCCCGTACTCGAGCGCCTGCTGCGGCGACATGAACCTGTCGCGCTCCATGTCGGCGCGGAGCTTCTCGCGCGAGTGGCCGGTGTGGCGCTGGTAGATCTCCTCCATCATGTTCCTGATGTCGGCGAACTCCCGCGCCTGGACCTCGAGGTCGGGCAGCGACGCGCGCGGGAAGCCCGCCGAGCCGGCGTGGATCATGATGCGCGAGTGGGGGAGGGCCACGCGGTGGCCCTTCTCGCCCGCCATCAGGATCGCGGAGCCCATGGACATGGCGATGCCCACGCAGTTCGTGTGCACGGGCGCCGAGATGTACTGCATGACGTCGTAGATGGCCAGACCGGCGTAGACCTCGCCGCCCGGGCAGTTGATGAAGAGGTTTATGGGCTGCTCGCGGGACTGGGAGTCCAGGAGCAGGAGCTGCGCCGTGACGACGTTCGCCACCTCGGCGTCTATGGGCCCGCCCAGGAAGATGATGCGCTCCTTGAGCAGGCGGCTGTAGACGTCGTAGGTGCGCTCGCCCCGGCCCGTCTGCTCGATGACGTAGGGGATCAGTGGCATGGCTGACTAGAGCCTAGCATCAGCCGGCTCCGGCGCCGGCCGGCGGGCGTGGGCGAGGCGCCGGCGGCCGGCGGACCGCCCGCGGGCGCGCGGACCGGCGGCCTAGGCGCGCTCAGTGCTCGTGGTCGTGGTCGTGC
>JBIQHQ010000001.1:0-59350 GCA_044508445.1 Deinococcaceae bacterium | reverse complement strand
CGGGCGCGCGGACCGGCGGCCTAGGCGCGCTCAGTGCTCGTGGTCGTGGTCGTGCTCGTGGTCGTGGTCGTGCTCGTGGTCGTGCTCGTGGTCGTGCCCATGGTCATGGTCGTGGGCCTCGTCCTCGGCCTCCAGCGACGCCTCGGCGGCGGCGACGAGGTCGTCGGCGCCCGCGCCGGCGTCCTGCTCGCCCGTCAGCTCGGCCACGAGCTCGCGCACGGCCTTGTCGCGCGTGAGCATGAAGCGGTAGTTCGCCACCCACTGGTCGCCCATGTCGCGGACGAAGGAGCCCACGTCCTGGCGCCGCTGGGAGGCGAGGTACTTCAGGGCCTCGAGGAGCTCGGCCTCGGTGAGCTGCGTGCCCCGCACCTCCATCAGACGCTCGAGGACGAGGTCGCGCTTCACGCCGCGCTCGGCCGTCTCGATCAGCTCGCGCTCGAACTCCTCGCGCTTGCCCCTGGCGTCGAGCCTGGCCAGGTAGCTCTGGAACGTCTCGCCGCGCTGGCCGAGGTCGTCGACGAGGTTCTCCAGCAGCGTCTGCTGGCGACGCCTGACCATGCCGGGCGGCAGCTCGAGCGTGGAGCCGGCCACGAGCTTGTCCACGAGCTCGCTGCGCCTGGCCTCGTAGGCCTCCCGGCGCAGGTCCTCGGCGAGCGAAGAGCGCACGCGCTCCACGACCTCGTCCCAGGAGTCCACGCCGAGCTGCGTGGCCAGCTCCTGGCCGGCCTCCGGCTTCTCCTTGGCCTTGACGTCCACGACCTTCACCCGCATGCGGCGCACGCGCGGCGCGCCCTCGTCGTCCGGGTCGGCCTCGTCCGTGAGCGTCACCTCGCGCTCCTCGCCCATCGCCATGCCGACGAGCTGACCCACCAGCTCCTCGTGCGCGCGCTCGAGGTCCACGGGGAAGGCGCTGGCGGGGGGCTCGGCGGCGGCCGCGTCGGCGCCGGCGGGGCGCTCCTCGTCCGCCGGCGCGGCGGCGTCGCGCTCACCGGTGGCCTCGTCGGCAGCGCCGGCCGCGGTCGCCGCCGCGTCCTCGGCGCCGTCCGCCCCGTCCGCCGCGGGCCGTTCCGCCGCTGCCTCGTCTTCCTCGCCGCCCCCGCCGTCGCCCTCGGCGGGCAGGCTGCGCGCCTCGATGAGCACCCAGTCGGTGGGCTCCACGGGCCTGTCGACGGGGACCAGCGTGGCGTGCTCGCGGCGGAGCTCCTCCACGGCCTCGGCGACCATCTCGTCCGTCACCTCGCGGCCCCGGGACTCGAGGGTCAGGGACGAGAGGTCCGGCAGCGTGACCTCGGGGTAGAGCTCGGAGTGGATCTCGAAGGTGTAGTCCTGGCCACGCACGGGGTCGTGGGCGTGGAAGTGCGTGCTGATGGGCAGGAGCTCGTGCTCCTTCATCGCCGCCTGGAACGTGGCGTCGATGAGCTTCTCCTTGACCTCCTCGGCCAGGGCGTCCTCGCCGATGCGCTTGACCAGCACGCCGCGGGGCACGCGGCCCGGCCGGAAGCCGGGCACGCGGACGCGGCGCGCGAGGTCGGAGATGACCTCCTCGAACGCCTCGTCGACCTGCGCCGCCGGCACGGTGACCTTGACGGTCGCCTCGACCGCCTTCTTGTCGACAAGCTCGGTCCTCATCGGTCTCCTCCGGGCCCGCGGGAGCGCGGGCCCGCGTGCAAAGGGAAGCGGCAAGCCGCGTGCTTGCCGCTCCGTGGTGCGAGGAGCGGGACTTGAACCCGCACGGCTAGGCCACTGGATCCTAAGTCCAGCGCGTCTACCAGTTCCGCCATCCTCGCATGGCGGGCCGGGCGGGGTCGTCTCGCCCCGCCCGTGCCCTGGGCGAAAGTCGCCCGCATCGCCTGGGGTGGATGATGGGACTCGAACCCACGGCCCTCGGAACCACAATCCGATGCTCTAACCGGCTGAGCTACATCCACCGTGCCGGCAACGAGTGATTGTAGCAGACGCGAGCGCGTGCGGTGTGCCCGGTAGGGTGCTCTCACGGTCCCTCATCGCACGCTCGGCGGCGCCCCGCACACTCCGGGAGAACGGAGGTGCGCGCATGGGCAGGCTCGTGGTGGTGTACGGGATGGACAGCGAGCTGGAGGAGGGCCTCGACCGCCTGCGTGCGGCGGGCCTCGGCGACGCGGCGCGGGTCGTGCAGGGTCCGGCAGGAGGCGCCGGCGAGGCAGCGGCGGAGGAGCGGGCGTCGACGCGGGGCTCCCCGGCGGCCGACGTGGTCGTGCCGCCCGCGGCGACGCTCGGTGTGGGGGGACCGACGGGGTCGGCGGCGGCCTACGCCGTCCCGAGCGTGGCGGCCGAGGCGGAGCGGGCGGGCGCCGAGGGATGGACCCTGGGTGACGTCGAGCGCCTCACCGGCGCCCGGGGCGACGAGGCCAGGCACCTGCAGCGCGTCGTGGCGGGCGGCGGCTCGTTGCTCGTGGTCGAGGGCGACGGGCGTGTCCTCGACGGCGCCGAGGCGGCGCTGGCCGGCCACCTGGGGCAGGGGTCAGTGAGGCACTGAGGCGGCGCGGCCGTCGCGTGCGGGACGGTTCTCAGGCTCCCGAGGTAGGCGAGGGGCTAGGGCCGCGCGACCTGAGAACCGCGTAGGCGGCAGCCGCGGAGACGGCGGCGAGCACGAGGAGCGCCGTGCCGTAGTCGCCCGTGGCCACGCGCAGCGCACCCACGGCCAGCGGGGCGACGGTCTGGAAGACCGCGATCAGCGTGCTCATCGAGCCGTTTATCGTCCCGTAGTTGGCGCTGCCGAAGCGGGCCGCCACCAACCCGGCGCGCCCGAGGGTGCTGGCGCCGTTCGCGCTGCCGAACATCGCGGCGAACGCGAGGAGGCCGAGGCTCGTGAGCGGCAGCGCGAGCAGGAGGAGGGCTCCCCCGCGGACCGCGAACGTCGCGGCCGTGAGGGTGGCCAGGTCGACGCTGCGTGCCGCGGGCGTGAAGAGGACCCGCCCGGCGAGCTGGCTCGCGCCGATGAGCCCGACGACCGTCGCCACCAGCGCCGGGTCGTGGCCGCGCTCGAGCAGGAGCGGCACGGCGTGCGCCGCCATCGCCACCACGGCCACGCGGTCGAGCGTGAACCCCACGGCCAGCCACCAGAAGGCCGGGCTGCGCAGGGCCTCGCGCACGGGCAGGCCCGGCTCGGCGGCGGGGGCCCCGTCGCCCACCAGTGGGTCGCCGTCCGGCCCGGTGCCCAGCCGGCGCGGGTGGTCGCGCAGGAAGCGCGCGTGCAGCGGCACCATCGTGACGAGCATGACGAGCGAGAGCACGCGCAGCGCCTCGCGCCAGCCCAGGTACGCGACGAGCCACGTGGCCAGCGGCACGAAGACGGTGCTGGCCAGGCCGGCGACGAGCGTGACGATCAGCATCGCGCGCAACCTGTGCCGCCTGAACCACACCGCCAGCACCGTGAAGGCCACGTCGTAGAGGACGGCCGACATCACCAGGCCGATGCCGGCCTGTACCAGGTAGAGGCCGAGGAGGCCGCCCACGTAGGACCACGCCAGCACCAGGACCGCGCCGGCCAGCGAGGCGGCCGTCATCAGGCCCCTGGCGCCGCGGCGGTCCACCCAGCGTCCCACGGGCACCGCGGTGAGCCCGGAGAGCAGGAGGGCGAGGGAGTAGGCGCCGGACGTCTGGGCCCTGGTCAGGCCCAGCTCCGCCTCCATGGGCAGCGTGAAGACCTGGAAGCAGTAGAAGAGGACGCCGAACCCCACCGTCTGGGTGACGGCGAGGGCCCAGGCGATGCGCCAGCCGTGGAAGACGCGACCTGCTATGTCGTGGCCGACGGACATGCTGCGGCCCACTCTCGCACGTGGCCCGAGGGCCGTGCGAGAGCGGGCCGCGAGGGGTCTATCAGGGCGTGAGGAGGCCCTGCTGGGTGGCGTGGTCGACGAGGGCGAGGCGCACGTGGTAGTGGGGCTCGGCCATGCCGGGGTGCCCGCCGTTGAAGGTGATGTCGACGTGGTCGATCGTCAGCCCGAGCTGGGCGAGGAGGCCGGTCGCGAGGTCGTCCCAGTTCGTCGCGCTCTGCATGGCGCTCACCGGGACCATGAACAGCACCTCGACGAGGGAGCCGTCCGTGCCGTAGGCCAGCCAGGGGCCCACCGGCGCGTTCGCCGGGTCTATGTAGAGGGCGCCGGCACCGGGGATGAAGTCGGGGAGAGGGAGGAGCGTCGAGGCGTTGACCCAAGGCGCCGGGGGCGGCTCGGTCGTGAGGTCCTGCGCCGCGGCCGCGCCCAGTAGCGCCGCCGTGAGCGAGAGGGCCAGCAGGCGCGCCAGCGCGCGCCGGTACTTGCGTTGCTCCATGCCAGGCATCCTTCCGGCCGCGGCGCTGCGCATGCGCCGCGGCCCGCTGCGTGATGCGGCCGCGTCTCGAAGCTAGCACCAGGCCGGCAATAATGCAACAACTTTATGTCATTATTGTCGCCACGCTATGCTGGCGCGGGAGGCCGAGATGCTGGGCCAGAGCGACACGCGCGGCGACGTCATGCTGCACCTGCTGCGCAACCGGGAGGGCGGGCTGACGCTCGACGAGCTCGCCGAGCGCGTGGGAGTGTCGCGCAACGCGATCAGGCAGCACATCACGGCCCTCGAGCGCGACGGGCTCGTCGGTACCGTCGGCCTCAGGCGCACCGGCAGGCGACCGTCGCGGGCCTACGGCCTCACGACCGCGGGCGGGGAGCGCTTCCCGCGCCAGTACGACAGGCTGGCCCTCGCCCTGCTGGAGGCGATACACGAGCGCCTCGGCGACGACGCCGCCGAGGCCGTCCTCGACGTGATGGTAGAGGACCTGTCGCGGCCCTGGCTGCCCGAGCTCGAGCGCCTGCCCGCCCACGAGCGGCGGGCGCGCGTCGTGGAGATCATGAACGACCTGGGCTACCACGCCACCCAGACGGACGACGGGCAGGGCATCAAGGCCGTCAACTGCGTCTTCCACAACGTGGCGCGCCGGAACAGGTCCGTCTGCCGCTTCGACGAGCGCCTGCTCTCGCGCCTCCTCGGCGAGAGCGTGCGCCTCACGTCCTGCATGGCGCTGGGCGACGGTGCCTGCGTGTTCGCCGGCACGAGCGATCGCGAGTAGCATGGACCTCGTCCACAGACACGCCGCCGGGCGCGGCCGTGCCGGAGAGAGGTACCATGCTCTGCCTTGCGTCTGCAGTGAGGTCGGGAAGGGCCTCCTGGCCCCGGCTCCTGGGGCTCGTGCTCGCCGTGGCCGCGGCCCATCTCTGGGCTACGCCGGCCGCCGCGCAGCCCGCCGCCGGTCACGCCGACGTCGTGCTGGTGCTCGACGCGTCCGGCTCGATGTTCAACGAGCTGCCTGACGGCCGCCTGCGCATCACCGCCGCCAAGGAGGCGCTGGCCGCCTTCGTCAGCCGCCTGCCAGAGGGCGCCGACCTGAGCGTGGGCCTGAGGGTCTACGGCTCGCGCACCACGGCCCTCGACCCCGGCGCCTGCGAGGACAGCTTCCTGGCCGTCCCCGTGGCCGGCCTCGACCGCGACGCCCTCCTCACCACCGTGCAGGGCACGGAGCCGCTCGGCGCCACGCCCATCGCCTACTCCTTGGAGCGCGCCGCCGAGGACCTGCAGGGTGCCGCCGGGCGCAAGGTCATAGTGATCGTCACCGACGGCGAGGAGTCGTGCGGCGGCGACCTGCGGGCCGTGGCGGAGCGCCTCGCCGGCGCGGGGTTCGAGATCGACCTTCACGTCATCGGCCTGGCCCTCACGCCCGAGGCCCAGAGGAGCTTCGAGGGCATAGGCACGTTCCAGAGCGCGAACAGCGCGGCGGAGCTGGCGGCGGCGCTGGGCCGTGCCGTGGAGCTGCCCGAGGAGGAGCAGGGGGTCGCCGTCACCGTTCGCCTCACGCGCGACGGCCAGCCGGCCGCTGACGGCGCGACGGTGAGGTTCGTCGATCCGCTGGGCGGGGGAGACCACGCGCTGCGCGAGACCGGCCCCGGCGTCTTCGCCGGCGAGCTGCCGGCCGGCAGCTACACCGCCGTCGTCGCCGACGCCTACTCGGACGCTCCGCTCAGCTTCGCCGGCCTGGCGGTGTCGGAGGGGGCCGACAACGAGTTCGCCTTCGAGCTCGCCCCCGCCTTCGAGGTCGAGCTCACCGTCTCGCCCGACGACCCCGCGATGGGCGGCCGCGTGGACGTGACCTTCGCCGGCGCCTCGACCGAGGCCAGCGCCTGGATCACCGTGGCGCCGGTGGACGCCCCGGACGACCTGCTCCTCAGCGTCGAGGGGGTGAGGGGCGCCAGCGGCACGGCGCGCGTCCTCGTGCCCTACGAGGAGGGCGAGCTGGAGGCCCGCTACCACCTGTTGCTGCCCGAGGGCGGCACGCGGGTGGTCGGGCGCAGCGCACCCTTCGCCGCCAGGCGGGTGGACGCGAGCCTCGACGCCCCCGACGAGGTGGCGATCGGCGCCAGCTTCCAGGTCGCCTGGGACGGTCCGGCGAACGACGGCGACATGCTGACCGTCGTACCCGTCGGCGCCGAGCCCACCGCGCTGCTCTCCTACACCTTCACGTCGTTCGGCGACCCTGCCACGCTCACGGCTCCCACCGAGGCCGGCGACTACGAGGTGAGGTACCTGGCCGCGGCGGGAGGCGGCGTGCTGGTGAGCCGGCCCATCCGCGTCGTGGCCACCGAGGTCGCGGTGACGGCGCCGGCCGAGGTCATGGGAGGCTCGAACGTCTCCGTCACCTGGCAGGGTCCGAACGGCCCTCAAGACATGGTCGTCTTCGCGCCCGTGGGCGCGTCGCCCGACACGTTCCTCAGCTACTCGTTCACGCAGTTCGGCGCCACGCTCGAGCTGGTGGCGCCCGTGGTGCCCGGCCAGTACGAGGTGAGGTACATGACGGGGTCGGAGCGCCGCGTCCTGGCCAGCACGACCGTGACCGTCACGGCGCCCGTGGTGACGCTGCAGGCGCCGGGCGAGGTGGCGGCGGGAGCCGTGTTCCAGGTGGGGTGGACGGGGCCGGACGGCGCCGGCGACATGCTCACGATCGTGAGGACGGGCGCCCCCGAGGGCGAGCTGGCCAGCGTGGCCTTCACGGCCTGGGGCCCCACGCTCGAGCTCACGGCGCCGGACGCGCCGGGCAGCTACGAGGTGAGGTACGTCAGCGGCGCCGCGAGGACCGTCCTCTCGAGCGTGCCGGTGACGGTGCGGTGAGGGGAACGACGAAGGGGGGAGGCGGGCGCATGGAGTGAGGGCACGGGCCGCCTGCTGAGGAGCCCGTGCCATGAGTGGGGCTAGCGGGGGGCCTCGACGTCAGGAGCACTCTCCAAGATGGTGTCTATGTTCTGCCTGACCTCGGAGCAAAGCTCGCCTAGCCCGGCGCAGTAGGCCGAGTCGTTCCCCAAGAAGTCGATCAGGCCACGCGCATAGAACCCGATGGGGTCGACCAGCTGAATGTCCCGCCAGTCCGAGCCTTGGATGGCTCCAGACTCAAGGGCTCCGAGCCAGGGCGGCGCCACTTCGATCCAGGTCGGTGCCCTCTCCAGCCAGCCAGGGGTCGCGTCGAACCATTGGGGCCTGTTCTGCAGCCAGCCAGGGGACTGATCGAACCATTGGGGACTGTCCTCCAGCCAGTTCGGCGCTTGTAGGAGCCATGGTGGTGGATCCTCCACCCATGGCGGAGGTGCCTGTTCCAACGGTGGCAGGGGAGTATCGTCCAGGAACCGCCCTTCGAGCCTCGAGATCGAGTCGACCAACCTATCGACCTCGAGCTTGACCCCGTCACTCGGCCCTACCGGCATGAGAACTACCGGACTGGGCGACGGGCCCGTCACGCCTGTCGTTCCCGCGCCGGTGGTGACGTACGGCATGGTCCTCAGCACGAACGCGGCGACCTCGCCCTTGGCCGGCTCCGCGTCACCGGATGCTGTCCGCCGTCCCAACTCTTCATCGAGCTCTTGGACGTAGAGGGAGTAGAGGAAACCGATGGTCGAAGGTGGGACGCCTGCCCGGCGCAGAGCTTGCTCGGCGGTGATCCAATACATGGCGCTCACCAAGTCTTCGGGCTCCCGATACTCGCTCTCGTATGTCCAGGGCCCCTTGAGCGGACTCAAGACACGAGCGACCGAGCCATCGAGCCGGCCTCTGGTCCCGGCCAAGATGCCCACGCCGTAGCCCACGACGAAGAGAACCGTGAGGGTGCCCAACACCGCAGGAGTGGCTTTCGCGCTCCTGGCGATCTCCTTCGCCGTGGCCACTAGCCGTTCCCGGAAGGCGTCCGCTTGCGTTCGGTCCCCCAGTTTGTCCTTGACCTGATCGAAGGCCGCCCGTAGCTCGCTGATCCCAGAGCGGGCGGTAAGCATCGATACCCCTGCGGTCACCAAGCCCATGACGGCCGGGATCGCGGCTCCAACGACGGGCGATGCCGAGCCGCCGACCATGTAGCCGACCACGAGTCCGATGAGTAGGAAACCGACTCCCATCCCCAAGTAAGGCATGCTTCCTCCCCGGCCCGAGATGACGAAGTGTCAGGTTGTCGGCGCAGGTGAGAGCTTATCATCGACGTTTCATGCCCCCCTCACGGCCATCACTGAGGCAGTTGGTGTGTCCTGTAGTCGGGCTTCGGCGACGTGTCGGAGTCCCCGCCATGGCTCTCACCCCGGGCACGCCTACTCGACGAAGACGGGACCCATGGGGTTATCGAGGTAGCGGCTCGACCACGCGACACACGGCCTGGCCGGCTCACGACACCGGGGGCCGCCCGCAGGGCGAGAGGCTAGAGAGACGATGGTGCACCAGCGAGGATTCGAACCCCGGACCTACCGCTTAGAAGGCGGCTGCTCTATCCCCTGAGCTACTGGTGCACGCGAACGCCGCCGCACGGTGCCGGGGCGGGCCCCGCCGACCGGCGCCGCGCGGTTGGCTGGAGCGGGAGACGGGATTCGAACCCGCGACATACAGCTTGGAAGGCTGTCGCTCTACCGACTGAGCTACTCCCGCGCACCGGCGCCGGCGTGTGGTCGGGGCGGCAAGATTCGAACTTGCGACCCCCTGCTCCCAAAGCAGGTGCGCTACCAGACTGCGCCACGCCCCGTCACGCCCCGGCCCGGCGAGGCCGGACGAGAGTCTACCACGGCGAGACGGGCCGCCCGCGGCTAACCTGGACCCCTACGCCGCATCCGGAGGGACCCATGCTCTTCCCCCAGCCCGCTCGCCTGACCCTCGCCCTCGCCGCGCTCTGCGCCCTCGCGTCGCCGGCGGCGGCCCAGCGCTTCGCGTTCGTCTCCACGCGCGTGCCCGACGACGGGGCTGCGGCCCACGACAGGCCGCCGCAGAGCGAGGTCTTCTTCTACCGCGACGGCTCCGAGGTGCGGCTCACGCACACGCCGCACGCCAGCGAGTTCGACCCTGCCCCGTCTCCCGGCGGGAGGTACGTGGCCTTCGTCGCGCACGACCACGCCGACGAGGACGCCGGCTGGGCGGGGTGGGGCTGGTACCTCGGCGTCGTCGAGTCCCTCACCGGGCGCGAGGTGGCCCGGTGGGAGCTGCCGCGCACCGTGGGCATGACGCGTCCCGCGGGCGGCTTCCAGACCGCCTGGGCTGCGGGGGAGACGGTGTTGGCACAGGTGCCGTCGGCGAGCGGCGGCTGGGAGGTGCACGCCTTCGACGTAGCGACGGGGGAGGCTCGGCTCGTCGCGGAAGGGTTCGGGATCGTCCTCGACCCAGACCGCGAGCGCCTGGCCACGTCCCGGGAGGACGGGGTGCACGTCGTCGACGTCACCGACGGGGCGGACTCCCTGGCGTTCCCCGGCGCCGGCGGCCCGCTGGCGTGGTGGCAGGGAGAGGTGCTGGTGTGGACCGAGTCCGGCCTGCTCCTCGCCGACCCGCAAACGGGCGCGGCGCGGTCAGTGGCCACCCCGCCCGGCCTCGTCACCGAGGCGCGGGCCGACCCCACGGGTGAGCTCGTGGCCTACGTGCGGCTCGACACGGCGGGTCAGACGTCGGAGGTCTCGGTGCTGGGTCGCGACGGCCTGGCCTCCTCGGTGTGGCGCGAACCCGGCTGGGCCAGCGGCCTGGACTGGCTGGGGCCCGGCCTGCTCGTCTTCGCCGTCGAGGACCTGCTGGGCGACGTCTCCCTGCGCGTGACGGACCTGCTCGGCGACGGCTTCGACGTCGCGTCGGCCGGCGTGGACCACAGCCCCAGGGCCGTGCCGGCGCGCTGACCTCCGCGGGCCCGGGCGCCTCAGCCCAGCTCGCGCAGCGCCAGCTCCACCCAGGCGGCGATCTCTCGTGTGAGGCCCAGCGACGCGGCCTCCTCGCGGGAGTACCAGCCCAGGCCCTCCTCGGCGCCGGGCAGCTCGCCCGCGTAGGGCTCCGCGGGACGCGCCAGGTAGACGAGGTCCACGTGCTGGTGGCCCGGGGCGATGTCCTCGAGCTGCACGCCGCGCGGTCGCGCTAGCTGCCGCGGGCCCGGCGCGTCCACGGCGCGCTCGCCTGCCAGCGTCACGGCCACCCCCGTCTCCTCCAGCACCTCGCGCACCGCGGCCTCGTCGGGCAGCTCGTGCGGCTCCACGTGGCCGCCGGGCGGCAGCCACAGGCCCAGCTTGCGGTGGCGGTGCAGCAGCACCCGGGCGCGCCAGACGACGAACACGCTCACCGCCCAGTCGCGGGTCACGGGGTCCGAGGCGGCCGTAGACGCGCGGAGCGCCTCCGTCACGAGGCCATGACGAGGGGCACGTAGGCGTCGGCCTCGGGCGTGGCCAGGCGACCGTAGAGCGCGTGCGGCGTGGCGTGCTCGACGCGCACGCGCTTGAGGCCCATGCTCGTCACCTGCTCGCGCGGCACGAGCACGGTGTGGTTCTGGTCCGAGTGTCCCACGACGTAAGCCTCGTCGCGGCCGATCTCCTTGACGAGCACGCGCAGCTCGCGGCCCACCAGTGCCTGGTTCGCCCGCAGCGAGTGCTCCTTCTGCTTGCGGATCAGCCGGGCCAGGCGCTCGGTCTTCACCTCGCGCGGCATGTCCTCGAAGTGCTCGTAGGAGGGCGTGCCCGGCCGCGCGGAGTAGATGAACATGTACGCCTGCTCGTAGCCAACCTCGTCGTAGAGGGAGAGGGTCTGCTCGAAGTCCTCCTCGGTCTCGCCCGGGAAGCCGACGATGATGTCCGTGGAGATCACGACGCCCCGCACCTTGGCGCGGATCTCGCGCACGATCTCGAGGTAGCGCTCGCGCCTGTACTCGCGGGCCATGCGCCTCAGCACCCTGTCGGAGCCCGACTGGACGGGCAGGTGCACGTAGTCGCAAACGGCCTCCTCCTCGGCGATCACGTCGATGAGCTCGGAGGAGAAGTTCATCGGGTGGCTGGTCGTGAACTTCACGCGCGCCACGCCGGTGCGGGCCACCATGCGCAGGAGCTCGGGGAACGTGGGCAGGCCGGGCTGGTCGAGGCCGTATGAGTTCACGTTCTGCCCGAGCAGCGTGACCTCGCACGCGCCGGCGGCGACCATCGCCTCGGCCTCGGCCAGTATCACCTCGGGCCGGCGCGACACCTCGGGCCCGCGCGTCCGCGGCACCACGCAGTACGTGCAGTGGTGGTTGCAGCCGCGCATGATCGTCAGGAAGCCGGAGAGGCCGCCGGGCGCCGGCGGCACCAGGTCGTGCAGCTCGGGGTCGAAGCCGCGCCGCTCGATCAGCTCGCCCCGGCCGCGGCTCTCGAGCTCGTCGATCGCCGGCAGGACCGAGGTGATCGCGCCGGGGCCTATGAGCAGGTCGACAGCGAACTTCTCGGCCAGCTCCTTGCCCTCGTCGAGCTGGGCGAGGCAGCCCATGAGCCCGACCTTGACGTCGCGCCCGGCGCGGCGCTCCTTGCGCAGCTCGCCGAGGAGCGACACGACCTTCTCGACGGGCTTGCCGCGCACGGCGCAGGTGTTCAGCAGCACCAGCTCGGCGTCCTTGGGGTCGTCTACGAGCATGTGCCCGCCCGCCACCAGCTCCGACGCGATGGTGTGCGTGTCGTACTCGTTCATCTGGCAGCCGTAGGTGACGATCGCGGCTCTCAACGCGCCCTCCAACCAGGGGGACATCCTAGCAAGCGCTTGCGGCACGGCCTTATCGTGCGGCGTGGCGACTTTCCGCGAGCAGGTGCTCGAGGTCGTGCGGGCGGTGCCGCGCGGCAAGGTGGTGAGCTACGGGCAGGTCGCGGAGATGGTGGGCGCCCCGCACGCCGCCAGGCAGGTGGGCGCCGTGCTGTTCGGCCTGCGCGACGAGGACGGCGACGTGCCGTGGCACCGCGTCGTGAACGCCGCCGGCGGCATCTCGACCTACAAGGTGGGCCACGGGGAGCTGCAGGTGGCGCTGCTGCGCGCCGAGGGCGTGTCGTTCGTGGGCGGTGGCGCGCAGGGGGAGAGGGTCGACATGCGCGCGCACCGCTGGCGGCCAGAGCTGCCGGAGTGACACCCCGCCCCGCGCGGGGCGGGCGGTGGACAGGGCCGCGCTCCGGAGGGCCGTCAGCCCACGTGCAGCCTCTCGCCCACGTGGTAGACGAGCACGCGCCGCACGAGCCTGCGCGGCAGCCAGCCGACGCGCACCGACGCGACGACCACGAAGCCGCCGTGCTCGCGGAGGTTCGCGGCGTTCCAGCGCAGCGCCGGCACGAAGAAGCTGACGAGCTCGAGGAGGTCCGCCGCCACCTCGGCCCGCACGTCCGTGTGCCTGGTGACGGGGAAGGGCGCGAGGAAGCGGGCCTCGAACGCGGCCAGGCGGCGCGCCGGCAGCGTGCCGCCGTCGAGGAGACGGAAGGCGCCCAGGGAGCGGGTGCGCAGCTCCATGCCGGCCTCGCCCGACCTCTCGTAGAACCTGTCGACGAGCGCCAGGCTCACCGACACGCCGCCCAGGCGCACGTACGGCACCAGCCTCAGCTCGGCCCTGAACTCCTCGCCGGTGGCCGCGCGCTGGGGCACCACCAGCTCGAACTGGTTGAACCACCTGTCCCACACGGCAGCCAGCAGCGACGAGCCGGCGGCGTAGGCGGCGGCCGCCATCTCGGCCATGACCCAGTGGCGTCCGAGCCCGAGGGCGGCGATCGCCCTCCCCTGGACGAGCAGCGCCGCGCCCAGCAGGAGCAGGGTGAGCCAGCCCAGCGCGTACCAGAAACCCGGCACCTCGGCGAGGCCGGGCCGGCGCGGGAGGTCCAGCGGGGGCTCGAAGGCGCCGGCGCGCGCCACGCCGCAGGCCTCGCACACCAGGCCGGAGACGCCCTCGCGCGGCGGGTTCTCGTGCCCGCACGCCGCGCAGGTCCAGGCGCCGCCGACCGCCGCCTCGGTCACGCCGGCCCTCGCGTGGTGGAGTGGTGCGCGCTCACGTGTAGGGCACGAGCATAGGACGGTAGGGGCTCACGCCGCGGGGCGGATACCACGCCGCGGGGCCCACACCACGCCGCGGGGCGGGCACCGCGCGCGGCGCCGCGCTCCGGGCCCGCCGACGATCCCCCGTATGATGCCGGTCATGCCCGCCCCCAGCGCCCTGGAGCTAGCCCGCGAGCTGGTCGTGACGCCCAGCCCCTCGGGCGAGGAGGGGGCCGCCGCCGCGGTGCTGGTGTCTGCCATGCGGCGCCTGGGGTTCGACGAGGCGTACGTGGACGCGGTGGGCAACGCCGTCGGGGTCATCGACCGCGGACCGGGCCCCGCGCTGCTGCTCACGGGGCACCTCGACACCGTCGCCCCGGGAGACCCCGCCGAGTGGCCGCACCCGCCCCTCGCCGGCGTCGTCGCGGACGGGCGCCTGTGGGGCCGCGGCACCGTCGACATGAAGTCGGCGCTGGCCTGCATGGCCGTCGGCGCCGCCGCGGCCGCTTCGGCGGGCTTCAACGGCAGGCTCCTGCTGGCCGGTGCCGTGCTCGAGGAGGTGAGCGGGCTCGGCTCCGTGCACCTCGCGTCGACCCTCGAGTACGACCTCGCCGTCCTCGGCGAGCCCACCGACCTCGGGCTCAAGCTCGGCCACAAGGGCAGGGTCGAGGTCGTGGCGACGTTCCAGGGGCGCATCGCCCACGCGGCGCGACCCGACCTGGGCGAGAACGCCCTCGAGGCCGCCGCGCGCTTCGTGACGTCGCTGGCCGACCTGTCGCTGCCTTCCTCCGCGGTGCTGGGCCAGGCCACGGCCACGCCGACGGTGCTGCGCACCGCGCCCGTCGGCACGACGAACGTCGTGCCCGGCAGCGCCGAGCTGGTGATCGACGTGCGCACCCTGCCGGGCCAGGGCGCGGAGGAGGTACTGGCGCTGCTCGCGCCTCTCGCCGCCGACGGCGGGGTCTCGTTCGCCGTGCCTACCTCGCCTGTGACGCGCGCCGACGGCACCGTGGACGTTCGTCCGCACGTGGCGCCCGCCTACCTCGTCGGGGACTCCCACGAGGCCGTGGCGACGGCGCGCGCGGCGCTCGGCCGTGCCCTCGAAGGGTCGGGGCGCGAGCTGGCCGAGGGCGTGTGGTGGTTCTGCACCGACGCGCCGCACCTCGCCGCGGGAGGTCGCCCCGTGGTCGGCTTCGGGCCGGGCGAGGAGGAGCTGGCGCACACGACCCGCGAGAGCGTGAGGGTGGACGACCTCGGGGTCGCCGCCCGCGCCTACCGCGAGCTCGCGCTCGCCTACCTGGGAGGCAGGCCGTGACCGAGGGACGCAGCATGAAGGGCGAGACGGTCGTCGTCAACGGCGACGAGTGGACCGTCGTGGACGAGGCGCCGGCCGCGGCGCTGGCCGAGATGGTGGCGGCGCTCCTCGAGGAGGAGGGGTTCGTCGTCATGGTGCGGGGGCTCGACCTGCAGTCGGACGCCTTCTCCCACCTCGGGTCCACGAACGTCACGGCCACGCACGTCCTGGTGCCGAAGGAGCAGGCGGCCGCCGCCATGGCGCTGATCGCCGAGACCGTCACCGACTACCAGGGCGAGGAGCTCGAGGAGCTCATGGAGAGGCTGGCGCGCGGCGAGGTCGTCGAGGGCTTCGAGCCCGGCGACGAGGACGGGGACCTCGACGACGGCGAGGAGGACGAGGGGTACGGCGGGTAGCGGCGACGCGGCCAAGGGCGGCGCCGCGGCCCTGAGCCTGGCGGGCGCGATCGTCATCCTGGCGCTGAAGTTCGGGGCCTACCTCGTGACGGGCTCCGTCGGCCTCCTGTCCGACGCCGCCGAGTCGCTGGTGAACCTCGTCGCCGCCGTCGTGCTCACCGTGGCCGTGGGCGTGGCGGCCGCGCCGCCCGACTACAAGCATCCCTACGGCCACACCAAGGCCGAGTACCTCTCGAGCGTGCTGGAGGCCGCGCTGATCATCGTGGCGGCCGCCGTCATCGGCCTCACGGCCGTGCGGCGGCTCCTCGAGCCCCAGGCCCTGGAGCAGGTGGGCTTCGGCCTGGCCCTGGCCGGCGTGGCCGCGGCCGTGAACGGCACCCTCGCGCTGCGCCTGCTGCGGGTCGCCCGGCGGGCGCGCTCCGACGCGCTCGAGGCGAACGCCCGCCACCTCTTCACCGACGTCCTCACGTCGGTGGGCGCGATCGCGGGCGTGGGGCTGGTGCGCCTCACCGGCTGGCTGCCGCTCGACCCGCTGGTGGCGCTACTGGTGGCCGTGAACATCGTCGTCACCGGCGTGCAGGTCATGCGCCGCTCGCTCTCCCGCCTGCTCGACGAGCGCCTGCCGGAAGCCGACGAGGCCAGGGTCATAGGCGAGATCGAGGGCGTGGACGGCGTGCTGGGCTACCACAGGCTGCGTACCAGGCGGTCCGGCAGCGCCAGGTTCGCCGAGGTGGACGTCTTCGTCGACGGCGACATGCGCGTGGAGAGGGCGCACGAGGTGGCCAGGGAGGTCGAGCGGCGCGTGCGCTCCGCGGTGCAGGGGCTCGAGATGACGGTCCACATCGAGCCCTACGAGGAGGGCGTACGCGACGTCTCGCGCAGCCCGCGCGACGAGTTCCCGGAGGAGCGCTAGGGGCAACGGCGCCGTCCGCTGCCGAGCTGAGACGGCGAGGGCCGGGAGACGTGGCGGCTGCCGGCGTCGAGGTAGCGCAGCGGCGCGTCAGCCCAGGGGCCCGAGTAGGCCACGCCCACGCGCGGCGTGACCCTGACCTCCGCGGGCGGCGGACCGTCGAGGACGTAGAGCCTGGGCCCGTCGAGGGGCTCGGCGTCGTGCTCCCGCCGGATGCCGAGTGCGCGCGTCAGGCGGCCCGGTCCGTCGCCCCTGGCGCCGGCCCGTGGGGGCAGGAGAGCAAGGCCGTGTAGGCCGGGCGCGGGCCCCGCGGCCGCGACGGGCTCCACGGCCCTCACCAGGACCGCGTGCGGCACGCCGGCCGGCTGGCACACGACGTTGAACATGTCGTACATGCCGTAGATCAGGTAGACGTAGGCGTGACCGCCGGGACCGAAGAGCGTGGCGGTGCGGCCCGTGAGCCCCTTCGCGGCGTGGCACGCCAGGTCTTCCCGTCCCAGGTACGCCTCGGTCTCGACGATGCGCCCCGCCCTGAACCCGCCGGCGTGCTCGTCCCCCACGACCAGCAGCTTGCCCAGCAGCGCCGGCGCCACGACGTCGGCCGGGCGCTCGTAGAACGAGCGGTCGAGCGTCGACGCCGGCCGCACCGCTGGCGGCGCCTCCCTCACGGCCAGCGCAGGGGCACGACCTCGACGACGTCGCCGGCGCGCGCGCCGCCGGGCGGCGCCACGGCCAGGCAGTCGCCCTCGACGAGCGAGCGCGAGACGGCCGAGGACTGGTCGTGGAAGGGGCTCACCTCGGCGCCTTCCTCGCTGACGCGCAGGTAGGCCCTGTGGAACACGGTCTTCTCGTCGGGCCGCAGGTCGTGCGTGGACCTCGCGCGCAGCCGCGCCTCGTAGGGGGGCGGCGCGGAGCGTCCCAGCGCGGCGTCGAGGTAGGCGCGCGCGAAGAGGTGGTAGCACACGAGGCTCGAGACCGGGTTGCCGGGCAGGGCCAGGACGGGCAGTCCGCGGTAGCGGAAGAAGGTGAGGGGCCCGCCCGGCCGGGCCGTGACGCGCTGGAACACCGCCTCGCCGTGGGCCTCGAGGACGCCTCTCACGGGCTCCCTCTCGCCCTTCGAGATGCCGCCTATCGTCAGCACCAGGTCGGTGCCGGCGCCGGCGAGCTCGTCCAGCAGCGCGGCGAGCTCGTCGGGGTCGTCCTTCACGCGCCCCTCGTGGGAGACCTCGTAGCCGTCGGTCCGCGCCGCCGCCACCAGGGTGGGCAGGTTCGACTCGTAGACCTGCCCCGGCGCGAGCGGTCGTCCCGGGCGCACCAGCTCGTCGCCCGTGGAGACGACGGCCACGCGCGGACGCAGGGCGACCTCGACCTCGGTGTGGCCCATGCCCGCGACGAGGCCCACCTGGACGGGGCCGAGCTCGTCTCCAGGGCGCAGGTAGGCGCTGCCGGCGCGGAGGTCGCGCCCCCGGGCCCGCACCGACGACACGCTGGCCGGGCGGGTGAGGGTGACGACGCCGCCCTCCTCGGTCGCGTGCTCGATGCCCACGACGCCCACCTCGCCGCGCGTGCCCGGCGGCACCAGGCCGCCGGTGGCGACGTAGACGGCCTCGCCGCCGCCCAGCGCTGCCGTGTGAGGCGCGCCGGCGTGGGAGCGCCCCACCACCTTCAGGCGGACCGGTCTGTCTACCGAGGCGCCCGCGCTGTCGGCCACGTGGCAGGCGTACCCGTCGAGGGCCGAGTCGTCGGCCGCGGGGCGGTCGACGAGGCTGGTCAGCGCGGAGCTCACGACGCGGCCCAGGGCCGCTGCCGCAGGCAGCCTCTCGGTGCGGACGGGCGCGGCGGCGCCCGCGGACCGCAGCAGCGCGAAGGCGCGGTCGGGGGATACGTCCAGCTCGGCCACGGACGAAGATGCTAGCAGCGCTGGGGTCGCCTAGGTCGCCGCCCGTGGACCCTCGGCGGCCGCGAACGCCGCCAGCGCCGCGTTGAGGGTGGGGCTGGGGCGCATCGCCGGTTCGGCCTTGGCGTCGTCGGGCAGGTAGTAGCCGCCCAGGTCGACGGGCCGCCCCTGCACCGCCAGCAGCTCGGCGTCGATGCGCTCCTGGCCCGCGGCGAGCGCCTCGGCCAGCCCGGCGAACCGCGCGGAGAGGGAGGGGTCGTCGCCCTGGCGCGCCAGCTCCTGCGCCCAGAAGAGGGCCAGGTAGTAGTGGCTGCCGCGCGTGTCGATCTCGCCCACCTTGCGAGACGGCGACTTGCCGCTCTCGAGGAAGCGCGCCGTGGCCCTGTCGAGGGTCGCGGCCAGCACCTGCGCCCGCGGCTCGCCCATCCGCGCCGCCAGGTGCTCGAGGGAGGCGGCCAGCGCCAGGAACTCGCCCAGCGAGTCCCAGCGCAGGTGGTTCTCGGCGAGGAACTGCTGCACGTGCTTCGGCGCGGAGCCGCCGGCGCCGGTCTCGAACAGCCCGCCGCCGTTCATGAGCGGCACGACCGAGAGCATCTTCGCGCTGGTGCCGAGCTCCATGATCGGGAACAGGTCGGTGAGGTAGTCGCGCAGGACGTTGCCGGTCACAGAGATCGTGTCGAGGCCGCGCCTGATGCGCTCCAGCGAGAAGCGCATGGCCTCCTCCGGGGCGAGGACCCTCACGTCGAGTCCGGAGAGGTCGTGCTCGCCCAGGTACCTCTCGACCTTGGCGATGACCTGGGCGTCGTGGGGCCTGGCGCGGTCGAGCCAGAACACCGCCGGCGCGCCGGTGACCCTGGTGCGCTCCACGGCGAGCCTCACCCAGTCGCGGACCGGCGCGTCCTTGACCGTAGACGTGCGGTAGATGTCTCCGGGCGCCACGGGGCGCTCGAGCAGGGTGTCGCCGTTCGCCGCCACCACGCGCACGGTCCCGCGGCGCGGGACGACGAAGGTCTTGTCGTGCGAGCCGTACTCCTCGGCCTTCTGCGCCATGAGGCCCACGTTCGGGACGGAGCCCATCGTGCGCGGGTCGAAGGCACCGTGGGCCTTGCAGTCGTCGATGACGACCTGGTAGATGCCGGCGTAGGTGCTGTCCGGGATCACGAACTTCGTGTCCCTGGCCCTACCGTCGGGGCCCCACATGCGGCCCGAGTTCCTTATCGCCGCCGGCATCGAGGCGTCGATGATGACGTCGCTGGGCACGTGCAGGTTGGTGATGCCGCGCTCCGAGTCGACCATCGCGAGGTCCGGACCCGCCTCCACGGACGCGCGCAGGTCGTCCTCTATGGCCGCCCTCTCGTCCGGCGGCAGCTGGGCGAGGCGGGAGTAGAGCGACGCCAGGCCCTCGTTGGGGTCCACGCCGAGGCGCGCGAAGGCCGCGGCGTGCTTCGCGAACACGTCGGCGAAGAAGACCTCGACGGCGTGGCCGAAGATGACGGGGTCGGAGACCTTCATCATCGTGGCCTTGAGGTGGACGGAGAAGAGCACGCCCCGGCGCTTGGCGTCCCGCACCTGCTCGGCGAGGAACGCGCGCAGCGCCTCGCGGCTCATCACGGCGGCGTCGACGACCTCGCCGGCCTCCAGCGGCACGCTGGGGTTCAGCGCCGTGACCTCACCGTCGTCGCCCACGAGCTCGATGCGCGCGACGCCGGCCTGCGCCTCCGCCACCGTCGTCGACACCTCGGTGGAGCGGAAGTCGCCGGCGCTCATCGTCGACACGTGGGAGCGGGAGTCGGGGCTCCAGGGGCCCATGGCGTGCGGGTGCGCGCGGGCGTAGGCCTTCACCGACGGTGGCGCGCGCCTGTCGGAGTTGCCCTCGCGCAGCACGGGGTTCACCGCGCTGCCCTTGATCCTGTCGTAGCGGGCGCGGGCCTCGCGCTCGGCCGCGGTGGCCGGCTCGTCAGGGTAGTCGGGGACGGCGAAGCCCTTCTCCTGCAGCTCGCGCACCGCGGCCTTGAGCTGGGGCACCGACGCGCTGATGTTCGGCAGCTTGATGATGTTCGCCCGCGGGGTCCTCGCCAGCGCGCCGAGGAAGCCGAGGTCGTCCTCCACCCGCTGGTCCTCGCGCAGGTGCTCGGGGAACCGGGCCAGTATGCGGCCGGCGAGGGAGATGTCCCTCGTCTCCACGGCGATGCCGGCGGCCGCCGCGTAGGCCCGCACTATCGGCAGCAGGGAGTAGGTCGCCAGGGCGGGCGCCTCGTCGACCTTGGTCCAGTGGATCGTCGGCCTGTCCTGCGTGGTCATCAGCATCGCCTCCGCGGTCGAGGGGGAGGATACCAGTCGTGACGGCGCCGCTCCGGGCCGGTGCCGCCCACCCGTGGCCGGTGACGGTCGGCGCCCGGGGCACGGACGCGCCCGCGAGCCTTCGAGGGCGTCACACGCGGCGTGCGCCCCGCCCGTCCCAGCCGGCGTAGGAGTAGAAGCGGCCGGCCACGCCGTCCTTTAGGTACGTGACCAGCGGGTCGCGCAGCGGCGGGATGGGCACGCGCGCCTTGACCTCGTCGAGTGGGAAGAAGCGCGCCTCCACGATGAAGCCGTCGGGGTCGCGCGGGTTCAGCAGGCCCTCGTAGCGCGCCTTGAAGGCGAAAGAGACGGCGCGGTCGTTGCGGCGCCGGTCCTCCACGTGCACGGCGTACGCCAGGTGCTCGACGTCGGTGATCTCCAGCCCCGTCTCCTCGAGCACCTCGCGCCTGAGGGCGTCGAGCGTCGACTCCCCGCGCTCGACGACCCCGCCGGGGAGCGTGTAGCGGACCCGTCCGTGTCCCTGCCAGTCGTTGCCTACGAGCAGGACGCGGCCCTGCGCGTCCAGGAGTATGGCCGCGGCAACGACGAACTCACGCCGCGCCACCGGGTCCCGCCAGCGCGCGGGCCGCGCCGCCGCTCACGGCCATGCCTGCCAGGGCGCGCGCCTGCTCCTCGGCCTGGAGGGCGGCGGTGAGCTCGTGCAGGTCGCCGGACAGGACGCCGGCGAGGTCGTTGGTCGTGAACCCGATGCGGTGGTCTGTGACGCGCGACTGGGGGAAGTTGTAGGTGCGCACGCGCTCGCTGCGCTCCCCGGTGCCGATCTGGACGAGCCGTGCCTGCCGCGCCTCGTCCTGGGCGCGCATCCTCTGGCGCTCCAGGAGCCTGGCGCGCAGCACCTGCAGGGCCTTCTCCTTGTTCTTGATCTGTGACTTGCCGTCCTGGCAGGTCACGACGATCTCCTCGTCGGTGCCCGGCCTGTAGGTGACGCGCACCGCCGAGTCGGTCGTGTTCACGGACTGGCCGCCGGGGCCGCTCGAGCGGAAGACGTCCACGCGGTAGTCGGCGGGGGAGAGCTGGACGTCGACCTCGTCGGCCTCGGGCATCACGGCCACGGTGATCGTGCTGGTGTGGATGCGCCCCTGCGACTCCGTGGCCGGCACGCGCTGCACGCGGTGGACGCCCGACTCGTACTTGAAGTGGCTGTAGGCGCCCTCCCCGACGACCTCGAAGGAGACCTTCGCGAGGCCCCCGACCTCGGTGGGCGTGGAGTCCACGACCTCGGTGCGGTAGCCGAGGCTGTCGGCGTAGCGCAGGTACATGTCGAGGACCTCGCGCACGAACAGCGACGCCTCGTCGCCTCCGGCGGCGGCGCGCAGCTCCACGATCACGCTCTTCTCGTCGTAAGGGTCCTTGGGGAGGAGGAGCCGCTCCAGCTCGGCGTCCAGCTCCGCCAGCCTGTGGGTGAGGTCGGCGAGCTCCGCCCTGGCCTCGTCGGCCAGGTCGGGGTCGCCCAGCAGCGTGCGGGCGTCGTCCGCCTGGCGGCTGAGCGCCTCGCGTCGCCTCCCCAGGTCGACGATCTCCTTGAGCTCGGCGTGCCGCTTGGCCGCCTGGCGGTAGCGCCGCGGGTCAGACAGCAGCGCCGGGTCCGACAGGCTGCGCTCCAGCTCGTCGAGCTCCTGGCTTAGGTTCTCGAGCTCTCGTCTCATTGACCGGATTGTACTGCCCGGTCTCTCACGGTCCGTCGGCGGGGCCGACGGCCTCAGGGGAGGCGGGGCCGTCGGCCTCAGGGGAGGCCCAGCTCGCCTCCCGCGCCCACCGTCGCCGCCACCAGCGTGCCGGCCACGACGGCGCTGGGCCGGCCCTCCTGGAGGTCGAGGGAGCCCGACGCCCCGCAGCGCGGGCCCAGGCCGACGGCCGCGTCGCGCAGCGCCTGGCGGAGCACCGGCAGCGGGCTGTCGAGGGGGATCTGGAGCACGTAGAACTGCTCGAGCGCGGCCGCGAGCAGGTCGAGGGCGTCGACGACGCCGGCCGCGGCGGGCAGGTCGGCGACGCCGCCGTACAGCTGCGCGACGCGCTCGGAGACCCCCGCGACCTCGGCGGCGCAGGTGCGCGAGGGCGGCAGCTCGTCGGCCACGAACGCGGGCGGCACCGCGAACCTGACGTCCGCGAACGTCGCCGCGGCGAGCGTGGGTCCGCCCGGCGCCACCAGCGCCGAGCGCGCGTAGACGAGGCCCTCGTAGCCGCGCGCCCTGAGCGCCGCCACGGCCACGGCGGTGGCCGGCCCGGGGGCCCACACGGCCACGGCGCCGGGCTGGCTGGTGGCCACGAGCAACGCCTCGGGGCGCAGCTCGGCGGCGCCGGGAGCGAACCGCTCCTCGTGCACGAGCCGCATGCCGGCGTAGCCGAGCAGCGAGCCGAGGGTCGAGGAGACGGCGTCGCCGTAGGCGTCGTCGGTGGTCATCAGCGCGAGGGTGCCGCGGCCCTCCGACAGCGCGTCGGCGACGACGGCCGCCAGCGCGTCGGCCTCCGAGGGCCACAGCCCGAAGGTCCAGTAGGTCGTGCCGCGCGTGGTCAGCTCCAGCGGCGCGGGGTCGCTGAGCGCGAGGAGCAGCAGGCCGAGCTCCTCGGCCACGTCCCTCACCGCGGCCGTCGCCGCGGGCGTCGTGCAGCAGACGAGGGCCCAGGCTCCGTCACCGGCCAGCTCCCGCGCCAGCTCGGCGGCCCGCGCCGGCGAGCCGGCGTCGTCCGCCACCTCGACCCTCACGTCGGTCCCGAACACGCCGCCGCCGGAGCGCTCCGCCTCCGACCAGCCGGCCGCGGCCAAGGTCTGGGAGGCGCCCGCCGTGCGGGCCTCGCCGGTGCGCGAGGCGATCACGCCCACGAGCGCCTGGGGCGCGGCGCCCTGCGCCGCCGACCAGGACAGGAGGAGGGCTGCGGCGAGGGCGAGGAGCGCTGGCACGGCGTCCCTTCTAACCGCGTCCCCGGTGAGCGCCATGAGAGAGGGGCCGCGGTACGCAGAACGTTACCGCGGCCCCGGCGTGGGCGCCTCCTGGCGTCGGGGCTCAGTTGATCAGCGAGCGCATGTAGAAGCTCCGCTGCATCGACGTCGAGGAGTTGCCGTCGCTGACGACGACCTTGACCACGATCGTGTGGCCGGGGAAGTAGGGGCTGCACGAGTAGGTGCCGTCGCCGTTGTCGGTCACGGTGGCCGCGCTCGCCCCCGCCGTGCACGACCAGGTGACAGTGATCGGGGCGCCCCTGTCGTCGGTGGCGGCGACGCTCAGGTAGAGCGGCAGGACGTAGTCGCCCACGTAGCGCGCCTGGCCGTTCCACAGCACGGCCCCCTCCGGCACCTCGCAGTAGTAGCCGGTGATGCAGGCGTAGTGGTCGCTCGGACCCGTGGGGAAGCTCTTCGGCCCCTCGGCGGCGATGATGCTGAACGAGGTGATGACCGGCGGCTTGTTCTCCGGCTCCGGCCCCACTTCGAAGGTGAGCGTCTCGGTGCTGGAGCTGCCGTAGCGGTTCGTGGCCGTTACCCTCACGGTGCGCTGACCCTCGGCCATGAACGTCACGCTGGCCTGGCAGCCGCCGCCGGAGCGAGTGTCTGGCGCCGTGACCGACCAGGTGATGGCCGAGCAGAACATGTCGCCGTCCACTGGGTCGTAGGCGCTCGCGGCGATCGCGTAGGGCACGTTCACGAGCGGCTGGCCCGAGTACGAGGTCGTGATGATGGGCGGCGGGCTCTTGGCCTCCACGGTGAGCGTCGCCGTGGCGGTGGCGCCGTGGGAGTCGGTGGCCGTGACCTCTATCGTGCGCGTGCCGGCCGTCTTGAAGGTGTAGGTGAGCGGGATCCTGCCGTCGAGGCTCGACGTCGCCGAGAGCTGCAGCGGGCCGCCCTCTGGGTCGGTGACGTCGAAGTAGCCCTGGAAGCCGCCGGCGCGCGGCCCCAGCACGACGGGGCTCCCGAGGTCCACGTGGATGGTGTCGGTCTTCACCCCGGAGAACCTCGGCGGCTGGTTCGGCGACGTGGCCAGGTCGATGGTCTCGGAGAAGAGGGTCTTCCTGTACTCGTCCAGGGTGCCAAGCACCGGGAGGTCGACGACGAAGGCGACGTAGCCCTCGATCTTGCCGCGTACCACCAGTATCGGGTCCCTGGGCACCTCGGCGTCGAACTCCACGCCGAGCCGCAGGCCCAGCGCCGGTCCCGCCACGTCGTAGAACTTGAGGCTGGCCACGGCGCGGGCGTAGGCCTGGGCGTCCATCGTCGCGTCCAACTGGAAGGAGTCCTGCTCGGCGAGGCTCACGCCGAAGTCGGTGATGTCCTGCCACCCGCCGTCGTCCGTCCACCGCGCGCCCGCCACGGCGGCGGCGGTCTCGGTGACGCCGTAGCTGAAGCGGAGGCTCACCGACCCCTCGGCGCCGACGAACACCTCGATGCTCGGGACCACGACAACTGGCACGGGTCCTATGAAGAAGACCAGCGGCTTGAAGTAGTAAGTGGCGACGCTGATCTCCTTGGTGAGCTGCGCCTTGGCCTCGCCGGAGAGCGAGACCTTGAGGCGTTGGTCCACGCCGACCTTGGCCTCGAACCTGTCGACGCAGACGGGCGGCACGTCGAGGCAGGGCTCGATGCCGAGGTCGATGCTCCAGCCGGCGTTGAAGTGGAGCTCGCCGTCGATCACGACCTTGACCTGCACGTCCCCCTGGCCGATGTCGAGGGCGACCTCGTCGAAGCCGAGGTGGAACTGGTAGCCGTCACCGGTGCCCACGGCGGGGAGCGTCGAGGCGTCGCCGGGCGCGCCGACCGTAACGCCGGGCAGGTGCGCGACGACGTCCTCCACCTGCTCGGCGGTGAAGTCGCCGGAGGCGACGATCTGGCCCTGGGTGACGGCGTCGGTGAGGTTCGCCTGCGACGTCGCCAGGACGACCTCGTCGCCCTCGACGGCGATGGCCTCGACCTTGCGGAGGAAGCCGGCCGGCGCGGTCGAGGACGGCTGGCTGACCAGCACGTCGCCCACCTGCAGGCCCTCGAGGACCGGGGTGCTGGACGCGAAGCGCAGCTCGCCGGTCGCCGGGTCGTAGGTCTCGAGTGCCTCCCTGGTGGCGTCGTCCGCGACGCGGGTGGTGTCGGGGATGATCGGCTGGCCCTTCTGGGCCGGTCCGATGTCGCAGGCGCCCAGCAGGGGGCCCACGAGCAGCGCCAGCAGCCACCGGCTGGCGCGGCGCCCTGTCCTCCGCGGTCCTCTTCTGCTCATCTCTCCTCCTCCTGGCCAACGCCGGCCCGCAGGTCGTGGCCGCATGCGGTGCAGTAGCGGCCGAAAGGCGAGCCGATGGGTGCGTCACATCTCGGGCAGGACGCCAGCAGGCGGGTCCCGTCGTTCGGGCAGTAGGCCTCGCGTGCCGCGGCGGGCGTGGCGCGCCCGCAGCGCGGGCAGAGGTGGTAGCGGGGGGCCGTCACGGCCCGGGCCTACGTGGTCGCCGGCACCGCGCCGGAGCGCGGCCCGCGCACCGCCTCGTCAGCGCGAGGGGGTCCATAGGTCGTGGCCGAGGGTCACGGGGTTCACCAGGTACCAGCTCGCCCCCGCCGGTATGCCCGCAGTGGTGAAGGCGAAGCCGGACTGCAGGGCCAGCAGCACGGAGTTCCAGCCGCTGCGCAGGTCGAGGTCGACGGAGACCTCCACGCCCTCGTCGCTGCAGGTGCCCTCGACCGTGCCGTCGGAGCTGGCGAGCACGAACCCGTAGCGGTCGACGAGGAAGGACGCCGTGGGCTCGGTCTCGCGGATGAGGACGCCGCCCTCCGGCCTGGCGTGCTGGCCCTCGACGTATAGCGCCGGCACCTCGAGCGTGCTCACTACGACGAGCCGCTGCTGGGGGTTCGAGACGGCTAGGTCTACCGTCGCCAGGTCGACGCACAGCGCCTGCGCCGGCGACACGGCGCCCGAGACGAGGGAGGAGGCGACCTGCAGGCCGAACTGGAAGTCACCGGCCGCGCTCACCGTGCCGAAGCCCACCTCCATGTCCTCGACGCCGCCGAGGACGGCCAGCCCGTAGATGCCTCCCTCGCCCGGGGCGATCGCGTCGCCCTCCGACCAGTTCGGGATCGTGCCGGAGAAGGTCGGCTGGTCGCCCAGGGCCCACGCCGGGTCACCCGCGTCGTCCTCGTCCGGCACGGTGCACGCGCTCAGACCCAGCGCCGCCGCCAACGTCACCCACGTGAGGACCGCCCGTCGCTGCCGCATGGTGCCTCCTCGCCAGGAGGTTGGCGGAGCGTCGGTGAGGTTCCGGTCAGCCTCGCTGGTCCCGCGCCTGGGACGCGTCGAGGAACCGCGCGGCGTCCTCCGGCAGCTCCTCGCCCACCTCGGCGAAGAGGTCCCTGGCGCTCCGGTACTCCTCGGCCAGGGTCCTGGTCAGGCCGGCCGCCCTCAGCGCGCGGAGGTGCAGCCGCAGGTGCTCGAGCTCGAACGGGTCCTGGCGCCGCAGCAGCGCGGCCGCCCTGGCCGCCTCGACCGGGTCGTCCTCGACGGCCGCCGCGGCGGACGCGGCCAGGGCGGCCAGGACCCCCGCCAGCACGCTCTCGCGAGGGCGCCAGTCGGCGCCCTCGCCCAGGTCCCCGCGCCACAGCGACGTGTCTCCCGTCTCCAGGAACTCCTCGACGTCGGTGGCCACCTCGCCGAGGGCGTAGCCCGCGGCCGTCGTGACGACCGACGAGGCGCCGAGCTCGCGGCGCAGGTCGCTGACGAGCTGCTTGAGGGCGCCCACCGACCTGACCTCGTCGCCGTCCGGGTAGAGGGCCTCGACGAGCGCGAGCCTGCTCACCTCGGGCTGCCCGGCGAGCCGCGCCTCGGTGAGGGCCACCAGGAGGGCCTTCCGCCTGCCGCCGCGCACGGGCACCGTCTCCTCGGCGCGTCTCAGCCTCATGGGCCCGAGCACCTCGAGCCGCGGGGCCCGCCTCGGGCCGCCGGAGGACGCGGACGCTCCCGGCGGCGGGAAGTACCGCCTCGCCAGGCCCGCGCCGTGCTCGAGGCCGCGCGCGGCGAACCAGCGCTCCCGCTCCGCCGCGCGCTCCGCGTCGCCGTCGAGGCGGTCCACCTCGAGGCCGTAGCGGTGGGCGTGCAGGGGTAGCCCCAGCTCGGCGGACCTGGCGCTGGCCCACGCGTACGCCTCCCTGGCCTCGGCGGCGCGGCCCAGGGCCTCGAGGGCGAGGCCCTGCGCGAAGCGCGCCGCCAGGACGGCCTCGGCCACCTCGGAGGACTCGGCCATGGCGAGGGCGCGCTCGGCCAGCTCGAGCCCCTCCTGCGCCCGGCCCGTGGCCGTGCGGGCGCGGGAGAGCAGGTAGGTGGCGGTGACGCTCTCGAGGCCGCCCGGCGCGGCGGCCTCTGCGGCGCGGACGGCGTACCTCAGGGCGAGGGCGGCGTGGGCCCGGCCCGGCCACTCCAGGTAGAGGTCTGCGAGCTGGGCCACGACGCCGTTCAGGGACCCCGGCTCGCCGGCGCGCTCCACGACCTCGAGGGCCTCGGTCAGCACCTCCTCGGCCCGCTCGTAGGCGCCGAGCTCCTGGTGGGCGTAGCTCATCATCACCAGGGTGCCGGCGTAGTGCAGGCCGTGCCCCACCTCCTCGTAGACGCGCAGCGCCGCCTCCAGGTCGGGCAGGCTGTCGGCGATCCTGGCCTGCTGCATGCGGGCCAGCGCGCGGTTGCGCAGGAGGTTCGCGGTGTTGGGCGGCGAGGCGCCGGGCGTGGTCGCCGCCCTCTCGAGCAGCTCGGTGAAGGTGGCCTCGGCGGCCTCGTTGTCACCGAGGTAGAAGGCGATGCTGGCCCTCAGGTCCTTGATGTCGGCGGCCCCCGACGCGTCGGTGGTGGGCCTGGCCAGCCACTCGTCCACGAGCGCGGCGGCGGTGCGCGGGCGGCCGGCGTGAAGGTAGGCCCAGCCGACGCAGTACACGGTCCCGCCGTCGCACTGGTCCCGGTGCGGCGAGGCCTCCCAGGCCGCGATCACCTCGTCGCGCCTGCCGGCCTGGTGCAGCAGGCGCACGAGGCGCTGCAGCCACTCCGGACCGGTCTTCGCCGCCGGCGGCAGCCTGGCCAGGACCTCGTCCAGCGCCTCGCGGTCGCCGCGCACGGAGAGGCCGCCGGCCTGCACCAGGAGGGCCTCCGTGGGGTCGTCGAGGAGCGAGGCCGCCCTCTCGGCCAGCGCCAGCATGAGCGGGTAGTCCCTGCCCACCAGGAGCCTCGCGGCCTCCAGGGCCAGCGACCCGCTCTCGACGCCGGAGGCCCTGTCGCTGGCCAGCGCCAGGAGCCTGCCGGCGGCCGTGCGGTCGCCGGCCTCGCGGGCCGCGTCGGCCGCGCGGCGGAGGCGGTCCACGGCCTCGCGCGGCGACAGGCCCGCGTCGGCGACGAGAGCGGCCGCCTGCGACGGTGGCAGCTCCGGCGCGGCCAGCGCCCGGCGTGCGACCTCGCGCCGACGCTCGGCGGGAGTCAGCCTGGCGGCGGACTCGCGGTAGAGGGGATGCACGAACTCCCCGTTCGCCAGCACGCCGCGCCGCTCGAGCTCGCGTTCGGCGGACCGCCAGGCGGCGGGCGTGAGCCCGGCCGCGCGCGCCTCGAGGGCGGCGCCGGAGCCGGCGGGCAGCAGCGCCTTGGCGGCGACGGCCGCGGCGAGGCCGGTGCCGGCCAGCGCGCCCTCGAGGAAGTGCTCGATGAGGGCCTCGACGGTGGGGGGCGGGGCGTCGGGTCCGGGCCGGCGCCAGTGCCAGCTCCGTCCGTCGCTCCACAGGTGCCCCTGGCGGCCCAGGTAGCGCAGGTACTCGAGGGCGAAGAGGGGGTTGCCGCCCGACCGGGCGGCGATCCACGACGCGGCCTCGGCCGGGAGCCGGGAGCCCAGGGCGCCCTCGAGGAGCTCGTGTACCTCGCGCTCGGCCAGCGGCTCGACCCTGAAGCGCCGGAAGGGCGTCCCCGGGTCGGTCCTGCTGGTGACCAGGAGGCCCACACCGGGGGTCCGCCTGACCATCGCGGCCAGGTCGCGGAGCAGGGCCGCGCGCTCGTCGTCGGCCTCGTGTAGGTCCTCGACGTGCAGCACGAAGGGGGCGCACCGCGCCAGCGTGGCGGCGACGGCCTCGAGCGCCCGTGCCGGCTCGACGGCGGCGCCCGACCTGAGCCTCTCCAGCGTCGCCGACGCCCAGCTCACCGGGCGGCTCGGCTCGGGGAGGCGCCCGGCGAGCGACCGCAGCGGCGTGCTCGCCTGCACCGTGGCGCTGCGGCAAGGCAGCCCGGCCAGGAGCCGCGCGGCCGCGTGGCTCTTACCGACGCCGGGCTCGCCCCACAGCGCCACGGCCACGCCGCTCCGCCGGTGGAGGACGGGCTCCAGGCGCTGACGCAGCATGCGCCAGTAGGTTAGCGCCGAGAGAAGGCGCTCCCCCCGGTTACGCCGGGGAGGAGCGCCGTGATGGTGCGCCCGACAGGATTCGAACCTGTGACCTTGGGCTTAGGAGTCCCCTGCTCTGTCCAGCTGAGCTACGGGCGCACGCCACCGTCCGGGCGGCAGGAGGCCGGGCCCGCCCCGGCGGAGCGGGCCCATAGTACCAGCGTCAGCGCGCGGAGAGCGAGTAGCCAGCGACCCCCGTCGGGTAGGCGTAGATGACGTCCACGTACCACGTGCCCGCCGAGGGGGCGGTCACCTGGTAGACGGCGCCGTTGGCGGTGGTGATGTCGCGGTAGGTCCAGTCGCCGTCGTCGGTCCAGTCCTCGATCTCGGAGCCGAACTTCACGGCGATGTCGACGTCGAAGTCGGCGTTCAGCTCGATGGTCAGGGTCGGCGTGCCCTCGGGGACGAATATCGTGTAGGTGTGGTAGTTCACCGTCGACTCGCCCTGGCCGGAGATGCTGCCGGACACGGTGCCGCCCAGTGGGACGGCCCCGACGATGCAGAAGTCGCAGGTGCCGCCGGCGGGCATCGAAGCGGGAGGCGGCGATGCCACGGGCGTGGCGGGCGGGGTCTGGGGCGGCGTGGGGAGGCCGGCGTTGGCGTTGCCCACGGGCGCGCGGGCGACGTCGGGCACGTGCGGGCCTATGAGCGCCCAGGCCAGGCTTATGGGCCTGACGTAGGCCTGCTCCTCGACGTCGAGCTCCTCGTATTGGACCGTGCGCCCCGCGGTGGGCACGCCGATCAGGTAGCCGTTGGCGTCGAAGGCCCCGCCGCCCGAGTTGCCGTGGGCGATCTTCGCGTCGGTCTTGATCCACTGCTTGCCGCCCGACTCGAAGTCCTCGCCGAGCCAGCCGGACATGAGGCCGGCCGTGAACGTGATCGTGGAGCCCGAGATGCCCGGGTAGCCCACGATCGTGATGCTGTCGCCGGGGATGAGCTGGTTCGAGTCGCCGACCTGCACGTAGGGGAAGACCAGGTCGTCCTCGATGGGCTCCTCGTCGTACCACTCGACGATCTTCAGGACGGCAAGGTCGTAGGTGGGGTCGCCGGCCACGTACCGGGCCCAGAAGTAGTGCTCCGGCGGCTGGTCGGTGAAGGACGGGTCGGTGATGAGGATCGCGTGCCACTCGTAGTAGCGGCGCATGGTGAGGTCGCCCACCACGTGGTAGTTCGTGAGGATGTAGCCGCTGGGGCTGATGATCGTCCCGGAGCCGGACCAGCCGACCGTGGCCCCGGCCTCCTCGTCGTACGGGATGACCTGCACGACGGCCTGCACGATGTTGAGCCTGACGTCGCGGGGCAGGCCCTGCGCGCCCGCCAGGGCGGCGCCGGCGAGCACGAGGGTGATGAGTAGTGCGCGTCGCATGCGCATCGAGAGTACCTCCGGGAGCCTGACCGCGTTCTGACACGCGGCCCGCGCCGGAGGGTCCACGCGGTGCTCAGGTCCGGCGACCTGGCTCGGAAAGTGCCCAGATACTAGCGCGGCGGGGGCGTGGACGGCGAGTGCCCGCGGGCGGACGCCACGTGCGCGGCGAAGCTGAGCGCGCTGGCCTTGGGCGTGCGCGCCTGCGTGGCGAAATCGACGTGGTAGAGGCCGAAGCGGTAGGTGTAGCCGCGCGCCCACTCGAAGTTGTCGAGGAGGCTCCAGGCGAAGTAGCCCCTGACGTCGGCGCCGGCGGCGCGAGCCCTCTCGATCGCTGCCAGGTGCGCGGCGATGTACTCCCAGCGGCGCCGGTCGTCCAGCCTCTCCGCGCCGTCGAGGGACGCCGGCTCGGAGAACCCCGCCCCGTTCTCGGTGACGTAGAGCGGCAGGCGCGACTCGCGCCAGACGCGCAGCAGGACCTCCTCCAGGCCCTGCGGGTAGACCTCCCAGCCCATGTCGGTATGGGGCCTGTCGCGCGCCGGCACGCCGGCCACGTGCGGCCAGGGCGAGCCCGGCGCCGGCCTCACCAGGGCGCGCGTGTAGTAGTTCACGCCCAGGTAGTCGAGGCGGGCCGAGACCTTGTCGAGGTCGCCCTCGCGCGCGTGGGTGGCGGCGGAGCCCGGCTGGGCGGCGGCCTCGGCGGGGTAGGAGCCCAGCAGCAGCGGCTGGAGGAACACCTGGTGGTTCGCGACGTCGTGGCGGCGCGCGGCCTCGACGTGCTCGGGGTCTCCGGGGTCGGCCGGGTAGGCCGGCGTGAAGTTGAGGACTATGCCTACCTGCGACCGGGGGGCGAGCTCCCGGAGGCGCTCGACCGCCAGCCCATGCCCCAGCAGCAGGTGGTGCACGGCGGCCTGGGCCCTGGCCGGGTCCCTCTCGCCGGGGGCGTGCTCGCCGAGCTGGTGGGCGAGGAAGGCGCTGCACCACGGCTCGTTAAGCGTGGCGTACGCCTCCACCCTGTCGCCCAGGCGGCCGGCGACGGTCTGGGCGTAGTCGGCGAAGGCGAAGGCCGTGTCGCGGCTGGTCCAGCCGCCCTCCTCCTGCAGGGCCTGGGGGAGGTCCCAGTGGTAGAGGGTGAGGAAGGGTCGCAGTCCCCTCGCCAGGAGGCCGTCGACGAACCTGTCGTAGTGGTCGAGGCCCTTCGGGTTCACGGGCCCGCGCCCGGCGGGGACGACGCGCGGCCAGGCGACGGAGAAGCGGTAGGCGTCGAGGCCCAGCCTCACGACGAGGTCCAGGTCCTCCTCCCACCGCCTGTAGCCGTCGCATGCCACCTGGGCGTCTGAGCCGTCGTCGATCCTGCCGGGGGTGGCGCAGAAGACGTCCCAGATCGACGGCGACCTGCCGTCCGCGTCGGCGGCGCCCTCGACCTGGAAGGCCGAGCTGGCCGCGCCCCATGCGAAACCGCGTTCGTGGTGCAAGTCTCGTCCTCCTCGTGTGTGTGGGGCCGCTTCTAGGTCCACGCGGCGGCGCGCCGCCCCAGGTAGGCCTCGTAGAGGCGCACGGCGTGGTCGCGCGGGGACGCGTAGTACTCGTCCGGCGAGACGTCCAGCAGGCCGCTCCAGTCGACGGTCCTGGCGCGCGGGGCGCGCGCGGCGAAGTCCCTCACGACCTCGGCGTGGGGCTTGAGGGAGCCGTCCGGTCGCACGAGACCGAAGTGGCGCTCGTGGCGGAACTGGTCCAGTGGGGGAGAGCCGTGGAGGTCCTCGCTGTAGTCGGCGAAGCACCACAGGAGGGCGCCCGTCGCCCCCGCCTCAACGAGCCGCGGCAGCACCGCCGCCACGTACGAGGCCATGTCCTCCTCGGACGCCATGAACTGCTCGCGCGGCTCGCCGCAGCAGGTCCAGCGCCACGTCTGCGACGGCTGGCCGGGCGGCGCCGTGCAGCCTCCCCACTCCTCGGCCAGCACCGGCCTGCCGGACAGCGACGAGGTGAGGGCGCAGGCGAAGGGCACCAGGTCGGGGTCCAACGGTCGCCGCGCCCACGGCAGGTACATCGGGTAGGCGTGCATGACGGCCACGTCGGTCTCGGCGAAGACCTCGTCGACGCGCAGGCCGTTGTCCTCGAGGAGGCTGGCCACGTGCAGGCCGCAGGTGACGGGCCTGTCCGGGTCGAGGCGCCTGATCAGCGACGTCATGTGGCGCACCCAGGTCCGGCCCGCGCCGGCGCGAGCCGGCCAGGCGAAGAGGTCGGGCTCGTTGCCGAGGCTCCACAGGCGCGGCGCGGGGTGGTCCCTGAGGCTCGTCACGACCTCGGTCAGCAGGAGCTCCTCGGCCGCGCGCATCAGGGGGTCGTCGTAGGGGTCTCGGTAGCCGTCCGCGACGCTCCTGCCGCCGCTCACCACCTGCCGCGGCAGGCGCCCGCCGGTGCGCGCCGCCCGCTCCCGCGGCACCAGCGCCCAGCCCGGCGCCCAGTTGGGCCCGCTCATGTGGCCGGTGAAGAAGGTGACGACGAGGCCGAGGCCCCACCGCTCGGCCGCGTCGCACACGCGCCGCAGGTGCTCGAGGCAGCGGCTCGACACCGTGTCGGGGGCGGGCTGCCAGTCGTCCCACAGTAGGAAGACGCGCACCAGGCGCAGGCCCAGCGACGCGACCAGCGCGAACTCCTCGTCCACCTCGTCGGCGTCGAAGTCGCGCCACCAGCCCATGGCCTTGCGACGCGGCCAGTAGTTCACGCCCAGCGCGAAGGGCGCGGTCCCGGGCGCGCCGGCCGCGGGCTGCGCCCCGGGCGCGCCGGCAGGGGTCTCCGCCTCGCTCACTTCTCCACGCCCGTGATCACGATCCCGCGCATGAAGAAGCGCTGCGAGAAGAAGAAGAGCGCCACCGGCACGACCATGCCCAGCAGGGCCGTGGCCTGTATCAGGTGGGGCTGCTGGGAGTAGATGAAGTTGAACTGCTGGATGCCCACCGATATCGGCTGCAGCTCGGGGCGTCCCAGCGTGTAGAGGAGAGGCTCGAAGTAGTCGTTCCAGGCGAAGACGATGTGGAAGAGCGCCACCGCGACGATCACCGGGTACGACTGCGGCACGACCACGGAGACGAGCACCCGCAGCGGCCCGGCCCCGTCGATCATCGCCGCCTCGTCGAGCTCCCTGGGGAGCTGCATGAAGTACTGCCTGAGCAGGAAGACGTTGAAGGCGTTGGCGAAGAAGTGGGGCACGATCAGCGGCAGCCAGGTGCCGGTCCAGCCTATGGCGTCGAAGAACGCGTACGTGGGCACGAGCAGGACCTGCTTGGGCAGGATGATCGTGGCGATGAGGACCATGAACAGCGCGCCCTTGAAGGGCAGCGGGAAGCGCGCGAAGGCGTAGGCCACCATGATGCACGAGACGAGCGTGCCCACCATGCCGGTGAACGCGATGAACGCGGTGTTGAAGAGCAGGCGAGGGAAGGCGATGCCGCGCCAGACCTCGGCGAAGTTGCCGGTGCGCGGGGCCCACACGTAGACGGGGTCGAGCGTGCGCCAGGAGCCCTCCCAGGTGATCTCGGCGCCCGTGGGGTCGTCGGGGTCCACGAAGACGCTCTCGCGGCGCCCGGGACGCACGAGCGCGAGCTGCCTGACACCGTCCTCCGTCGGCACGCTGTAGACGGGCACCTCCTTGCCGCCCACCTCCACGGTCCGCGGGTCCACGGGCAGCACGGGTCCGGTGGCGCTGGCGACGATCTGGTCGCGGTCCTTGAACGACGTCACGACCATGTAGGCGAAGGGCATCAGGTAGGCCGTGAGCAGCATGGTCGCGAACAGCGTCACGGTGGCGGTGAGGCCCATGCGCCTGAGCGAGCGCCTGTAGTGGGGCGCCGTGTTCGCGTAGGAGCCCTGGAGCGTGGGGTAGGCGCCGGCCCTGCCAGCCACGGCCATCAGCCCCGCTCCCCGGCGGCGTAGAAGACCCAGTACCTGGCGCTGTAGAAGAGCAGGCCGGTGAAGGCCATGGTGATGACGAAGAGCAGCCAGGCCAGCGCCGAGCCGTAGCCCATGTCGAAGAAGACGAAGCTCGTCTTGTAGAAGTGGATGTTGAAGAACATCGTCGAGCTGCCGGGCCGGCCGGTGCCGTTCGAGAGTATGAACGGCACCTCGAAGTAGCGCATCAGCCCGATCACGGAGAGGACGAGGTTGTAGAAGATCACGGGCGAGATCATCGGCAGCGTGATGTGCCTGAAGCGCGCGAAGGGTCCGGCGCCGTCGACCAGCGCTGCCTCGTAGTACGCCGACGGCACGGCCTGCATGCTGGCCAGCGTGATGAGGAAGGCGTTGCCCAGGCCCCACAGGCCGATGATCACGAGGGCCGGGTAGATCCAGTTGACGTCGTCCAGCCAGTTGGGGCCCGGCAGTCCGACGAGCCTGAGCAGACGGTTCAGCCAGCCGGACTGGGCGTTGAGCACGCCCTGCCAGATGAAGATCGCCGACACGACGGGCACCACGTAGGGCAGGTAGAAGAGCGTGCGGAAGAGCGGCTTGCCCGCCAGCCACTGGCTGTCGAGCAGCGAGGCGAGCGCCACGGGCAGCACGACGGCGAGCGGCAGCGAGATGAGAGCGAACTTCAGCGTCACGCCCAGCGACACCCTCACCAGGGGGTCGACGAAGAGCTTCCTGAAGTTGGCCAGGCCCACGAAGGAGACGTCCTCGGGGGCCGTGAGCTTGAAGTCGGTGAACGAGAAGACGAGCGAGGCCAGTATCGGCAGGACGGTGAAGGCCAGGAACCCTATCAGCCACGGCGAGAGGAAGACCCAGCCCCACAGGCGCTGCTCGCGCGCCCGCGGCGAGAGACCGCCACGGGCCCGCGCGGGGTGCGTGGTCATGGTCGTCATCCCTCCTCGGCGGCCGGCCGGGCCCACGGGCCGCGGCCGGCCGCCGGAGCCGCGCTGCTAGCGGACCTCGTCGAAGATGGCCTGCAGGTCCGCCACGAGCTTATCCATCTCGGCGTCCACGTCCAGGCCCGGCTGGCTGTCGAGCAGCGACTTGAACTGGTCGAGCCTGTCGTTGGCCTTGTTGTGGTTCGGCATGGGGGTCTCGTGGCTCGGCACGTCGGCGTAGGCCACGTGGGCCTGCGCGACGGCCCAGTCCACGCCCTGCGGGAAGCGCTCGTCGAGCCCGGCGAAGAACGCCGCCTGGTCGCCGGGCCGCGTGGGCATGCCGCCGTAGACGGCGAGCAGCTCGAGCGACGCCTCGCCCGTCAGGTACTTGAGGACCTCGAACGCCTCCTGGGGGTGCTCCGTCTGCTTCATGATCCTGAAGGTGTCGGCGTGGAGCCTGGCCGTGACGGTGCCGTCGTACGAGGGCAGGGCCGCGATGTTCCACTCGGTGCCGGTGACGCAGCACGTGTACCAGAGGTGCGACTGCGCCATGGCCATGTTCCCCGACTCGAACGCGTTGCCGGCGGCCAGCAGGTCGGAGCCGTCCTCGTCGGCCGACGGCATGAACTGGTACTTCCAGATCGCGTCGTAGTACCAGCGCCATCCCTCGCGCCAGTTGTCCGGCATCTGGGCGTTGCCCTGGTCGTCGACCATGAGGCCGGGCCCGAACAGGGTCACGTTCTGGCGGGCCGCGCCGGCGCCCGCCCACTGGTTCGTGAACCCCCACTGCACGGTCTGGGAGGGGTCGAACTCGGGCTCGGTGGCGTCGTGGCCGTTGGCGTCGACGGTGAGGCGTCTGGCCACCTCGGTCAGGGTGTCGATGTCCCAGGGGACCTCCTGCCCGTCGAGGTGGTAGGGCGCGCCGATCTCGGTGGGCGGGTACTCGAGGCCGGCCTCGTCGAACAGCGCCGGGCGGTAGTAGAGGAAGGCGGGGAAGCTCGCGAACGGTATGCCGATGAGCCCGTCCGCGGTGCGCTGGTTGTCGACCGCCGCTTCGGGGAACTGGCTGAGGTCGTAGCCGTCCGCGTCGACGAGCGGCTGGAGGTCGAGGAAGTTCCCGGCGAAGGCGGCGGAGCCGGCCCCGCCCACTGGGCCGACGATGTCGGGGGCCTCGCCGGTGGCGATAAGCGTCGAGAGCGTGGTGACCGAGACCTCGTTAGTGACGTAGACGATCTCGAGCTGGATGTCGTCGTGGGTCGCGTTGAAGCGCTCGACGATCGCGTCCTGCGCCGCCTTCTGCTCCGGCTGCGCGCCGGCGCCCAGGCCGACGAACCAGGTGATGGTCACCGGCTGGGCCAGAGCCGCCCCCGCCAGCATCGCCAACAGTGTCGCTACCACTCTCCTGCCCATCTCACACGTCCTTCCCGGCGGTCACCTGACCGCCACCAGCGGGTGCTCGTAGGGGTGGGAGCGCTGCTCCGCGGCCTCCGGGGTGGAGGTCGGGAACGGCGCGAGGAGCTCCTGCAGCGGGATCGTGGCCACGCCGCGGGCGACGGCGTCGGCGCCCAGCTCGGCGGTGAGCAGGCGGGCGCTCGAGGGGATGAGGGGCGACCGCAGCCGCGGGAGCTGCGCTTCCAGGCGGGCCACGAGGGCGTCCACCAGGGGGCGCTCCCAGGCGCCGCCCATGACCACGGCCTCGGGGTCGAGCAGGTACTCGGCGGCGACGAGCGCGGGGGCGAGCCCCGCCGCGGCCTCGTCCAGCCACTCGAGCACCAGGCGCTCGCCCGCCGTCGCCAGCCGGGCGAGGTCGGCGTAGCCGGACGCCGGCACGCCGGCCTCCCGGAGGCGCTCGTAGAGCCTGAAGAGGTCGAAGCGCCTGCCGAGGTGGTCGGCCGAGGCGCCGGGGTGCACCGGCAGGTAGCCGAGCTCCCCGGCGTTGCCCTGCCAGCCCCTCACCGGCCGGCCCGAGACGACGATCGCGCCCCCGAGGCCCACGCCGAGGAAGCAGTAGAAGTACGAGGAGAGGCCCGCCCCGACGCCGTAGAAGCCCTCGCCGAGCGCCGCCGCCGTGGCGTTGTTCTCGAGGAAGACCGGCGCGCTGAGGCGCCGCGCCAGCAGCGCTCGCATCGAGACGTTCTCCCAGCCGGGGAAGCCCTCGGGGTTGATGACGTTGTCGACCGCGCCGCCGCTGATGCGCAGCGGGCCGGGGAAGCCGATGCCCACGCCCCACAGGCGGCGCGGGTCGACCTCGGCCGAGAGCTCGTCGACGGCGTCGACGACGAGGTCTAGGGCCTCCTCGGGGCTGGGGAAGCCCCTCTCCACGTGCACGCGGGCACGCACCTCGCCGGAGAGGTCTATGAGGAGGCCGGTGAGGTGCCCGCGGTCCAGGTCGAGCCCGATGCTGTAGGCGCCGTCGGGCCGCACCGAGAGCAGCGTGGGGGAGCGTCCGCGCGCGCCCTGGCGCTGCCCGCTCTCCCGCACGAGCCCGCGGGCGATGAGCTCGCTCATCAGGTTGCTCACGGTCTGCGGCGTGAGCCCGGACCGCTTCGCCACGTCGGCGCGCGACAGCGGTCCGTGCAGCCTGACCGTCTCGAGCACGGTGCGCAGGTTGTGGACCCGCGCGTGCTCCAGGTTCGTGCCTTTGAGCACCTGAGCCTCCGTCCGGGCCGACGGGCCGCGGCGGTGGGGTGAGAGATGCATTATTTCATCAAATTGATTGCCGAATGTCAAGGCCCGGCGTCCATAGGCGGTCGCCGTTATAGGCTTGGCGCTCCGGGAGGTGAGAGGTGGCGCTGGCAAGCTCGGCCTTCGACCGCACGGGCCCGGGGGAGTTCGCCGTCGCCGGGGCGTACCGCTACGACAGGCGCTCGCCCCTGCGCTGGGTCGTGTCGCACCTGCTGCGCTACTGGCACCTGCTCGGGCTGTTCCTCTTCGCGGCCGTGGCGAACTCGGTGCTGTTCTCGTCGGTGCCCCGCTTCACGGGGCGTGCCTTCGACGCTGTGCTGGGCGGCGGCGGCGCGCAGTCGCTGGCACGGGCCGCCCTGACGATCCTCGGCATCGTCGCCCTGCGCGCGCTCACCGACATCGGCCAGGCCTTCTCCGTGGAGACGCTCGCCCAGCGACTCGAGCGCGACGCGCGCGACGAGCTCTACCAGAGCCTGCTCGGCAAGAGCCAGACGTTCCACAACAGGCAGCGTGTCGGCGACCTGATGGCCAGGGCCGCGAACGACGTCAGGCAGCTCAACCCGATGATGAACCCCGGGGTCTCGCTGATCACCGAGTCGGCGCTGAGCCTGGTCGTGCCCCTCCTGTTCATGGCGACGATCGACCCGCGCCTGCTGCTGGCGCCGCTCTGCTTCGTGGCGGCCTACGTCTTCGCCCTCAGGTCCTACATGCGCCAGCTCAACCCCGTGGTGGGCGAGCTGCGGCGCCGGTTCGGGGTGCTGAACGCCGGGCTCAACGAGACGATCACGGGCATCGAGGTCGTGAAGTCGACGGTGCAGGAGGGCCAGGAGAAGGCGAAGTTCGAGCACAACGCGCGCACGGTCAGGGACCTCTTCGTCCGCCAGGGCCTGGTGCAGGCGCGCTACCTGCCGCTGCTGCTGATAGGCGTGGCGATCGCCGGCGCCTTCGCGCACGGCGTCACGCTACTCGGCGCGGGCGAGATCTCGACGGGCGACCTCGTGGCCTACATGGGGCTGATGGGCGCCCTGCGCTTCCCTGCCTTCATCTCGATCTTCACGTTCTCGCTGGTGCAGATGGGCCTGGCGGGCGCCAAGAGGATCCTCGAGCTGATCGACTCCGAGGTCGACATGGACCGCAACGCGTCCGGCCACGCCGACCGCATCCGCGGCGAGGTGGAGTTCAGGGACGTCTCGTTCGCCTACGAGGGCTCCGGGGACGGCAAGGAGGCCCTCGTGGGCGTGAGCTTCCGCGTCGAGCCGGGGCAGACCGTCGCCATCGTGGGCCAGACCGGGTCGGGCAAGAGCACGATCACGAAGCTCGTGAACCGCATCTACGACGTCACTTCCGGCGCGATCCTCGTCGACGGCGTGGACGTCCGCGACTGGGACCTCGACGCCCTGCGGTCGCAGGTCTCCGTCATCGAGCAGGACGTGTTCCTCTTCTCCCGGTCGATCGCCGAGAACATAGGCTTCGGCCTGGGGCCGGTGGCCACGCGCGAGAACATCGTCGCCGCCGCCAAGGCCGCACAGGCCCACGACTTCATCACGGCGCTGCACGACGGCTACGAGACCGTGATCGGCGAGCGCGGGGTCACCCTCTCCGGCGGCCAGCGTCAGCGCTTGGCGATCGCCAGGGCCCTCCTCACGGACCCGCGCATCCTCGTCCTCGACGACTCTACGTCGGCCGTGGACAGCGCCACCGAGGACCAGATCCAGCGGGCGATCAACAGGGTCAAGGGCGGCCGCACCACGCTGATGATCACGCACCGGCTCTCCCAGATCAGGAAGGCCGACCTCGTGCTCGTCGTGCACGGCGGCCGGCTAGTGGACCAGGGCACCCACGACGAGCTCATGCGGCGCGACCACCTCTACCGCCGCATCTTCGCGAGGTACGACTGATGGGCTTCGTCCTCGACGGCCTCGCGGCGGAGGCCTACGACCGCGAGTACAGCGACGGGCAGCTCCTCAGGCGCATCGCCGCCTACTTCAGGCCCTACGCCTGGGCGATGGTCCTCGCCGGCCTGGCCGTGTTCTTCGTCGCGTCCCTCGACGCGCTGCTGCCGGTGATCGTGTCGGTGGCGATCGACAGGCTCGAGGGCGGCGTGGCCGCGGGCGACCTGTGGGCGCGTGCCGGCGGGCTCATCGCGGCGTTCCTCGCCGCGGCGGTGCTGTCGTGGTCCTTCAACTACGTGCGCCAATGGCTGTCGGCGCGGGCCGTGGGCGACGTCGTGCTCAAGCTGCGGCGAGACGCCTTCGACGCGGTGATGGCGCGCGACCTCTCCTTCTACGACGAGTTCTCGACGGGCCGCATCGTCAGCCGCGTGACCTCGGACACCCAGGACTTCTCGCAGGTCGTCACGCTCACCCTGAACCTCGTCAGCCAGGTGCTCCAGGTGGGCATCCTGTTCGGGGTGCTGGTCTACGTCGACGGCCGCCTGGCCCTGCTGGCGCTGGCCATCGCCCCGGTGGTCGTGGGCGTGGCGCTGGGCTTCAGGCGCATCGCCAGGCGCGTCACGCAGCAGGCCAGGCGCGTGCTCGCCGAGGTGAACGCGAACGTGCAGGAGTCGCTCACCGGCATCGCGGTGGCCAAGGCCTTCAGGCAGGAGCAGGCGGTCTACGACCGCTTCGTGGGCGTGAACAGGCAGTCGTACCGCCTCAACCTGCTGCAGGGCCTCACGTTCTCGGCGATCTTCCCGGTACTCGGCGTGATCTCGGGCATCGGTACCGCGCTGATCGTCTACTTCGGCGGCACCAGGGTCCTCGGCGGGGCCATCACGCCGGGCCAGTGGTTCCTCTTCGTCGAGGCGCTGGCGCTGCTGTGGTTCCCGCTGACCAGCATCGCGTCGTTCTGGAGCCAGTTCCAGCTCGGCCTCTCGGCCAGCGAGCGCGTCTTCGCGCTCATCGACGCCGAGCCGCGCGTGCACCAGACGGGCTCGCTCGACCCCGGTCGGTTGGCGGGCCGCATCGAGTTCCGCGGCGTCGACTTCCGCTACACGGAGCACGAGCCCGTCCTCGAGGGCTTCGACCTGGTGATCGCGCCGGGGGAGACCGTCGCGCTGGTCGGCCACACCGGCGCAGGGAAGTCGTCGATAGGCAAGCTCGTCGCGCGCTTCTACGAGTTCCAGGGCGGCAGCATCCTCGTCGACGGCGTGGACCTACGCCAGCTCGACCTCGCCGCCTACAGGCGCCAGCTCGGCATCGTGCAGCAGACGCCGTTCCTGTTCTCCGGCACCGTGCGCGACAACGTCCGCTACGCCAGGCCGGAGGCGAGCGACGACGACGTCCTCACGGCCGCCCGCCGCATCGGCGGCGGCGACTGGCTGGAGGCGCTGCCCAACGGGCTCGACACCGACGTCGGCGAAGGAGGACGAGCCGTCTCGATGGGCCAGCGCCAGCTCATCGCGATGGCACGCGTGCTGCTGCAGGACCCCTGCATCCTGATCCTCGACGAGGCCACGGCCAGCGTGGACCCGCTCACCGAGGCGCAGATCCAGGAGGGCCTCGAGGTCGTGCTGGCCGGGCGCACCTCGATAGTGATCGCGCACAGGCTGTCGACGATCAAGGGCGCCGACCGCATCCTCGTGCTGCGCGAGGGCGAGGTCATCGAGGAGGGCACGCACGACGCCCTGATGGCGCGGGGCGGCCACTACGCCGAGCTGTACCAGACCTACTTCCGGCACCAGTCCCCGGACTACGACCCGCTGGCCGCGAGCTGAGGCGCGCGAACGGCTCGCGCGACCGGCTCGCGCGGCGGGCGGAGCCCTACCGCCTCAGCGCCTCGACGGTGCTCACGAGGTGGCCGATGCGCCCGGCCATGCGCCGTGCCAGCCACGCGTAGACGGCGGCGGCGGCGCGCGGGTCCTCGCGCTCCATGCGCTCCAGCGCCGCCTTCGTGAGGCGGTAGACGACCGACGGCTCGTCGGCGCGCACCGTCGCCCCGCGGCCCGCGCCGGTCAAGAGCCCCACCTCGCCCACGGCGTGGCCCTGGCCCATCGTCTCGAGGCGCTCCGGGTCGGCGTCGCGCAGCGCGCGCAGGGTCGAGAGCCGGCCCGACGCGACGAGGTAGAGCGCTTCGGCGTCGTCGCCCTGCTCGAAGAGGAGGTCGCCCGGTGCCAGCTCCACCCGCTCCAGGTACGGCTCCAGGGCGCCGCTGGCCAGGCCGGAGCCGGCGAGCAGGTCGGCCAGCGCGGCCTCCGGCCCGCCGGCGTCCGCCCTGGCGGGCAGCGCCGCCGCCGTCAGCACCCGCTCCTCCCGCTCCTCGAGGGCCGCGTCGACGGTGGGGAAGCGCCGCAGCCCGGCGGCGTCACCGCCGGCGCGGTCGATGGCCGCCGCCACCGACGCGGGCGGCTCGGCGAGCCACAGCTCGCTGCCCTGCGCCTCGGCGCGGCGACGCAGCGTGCGCAGGGCCATGAGTCCGCTGGCGTCCATGCCCGTGACGCGGCTGAGGTCGAGCACCACGGTGTCGACGGCACGCTCGCGCCAGGCGGCCTCCACCCTGTCGAGCACGCGCGCGGTCGTGCCGAAGAACAGGAACCCCTGGAGCTGGAGGACCAGCAGGCCGCCGCCCGACGCGGTCAGGGCAGCCTCCTCGGCGGCGGTGCGGCGCACGCGGCTCCGCAGCTCGGCGCCGCCCGCGGCGTACCTCACGGGGTCGACGCGCCCGTAGCTGACGACGAAGAGGAGCACCGTGAGCACCAGGCCGAGCGCCACGCCCTGCAGGAAGCCCACCAGCGCGATGACCAGCAGTATCGCCAGGACGATGGCGTACTCGATGGTCGCCAGGCGCCGCCTCTCGGTGACGAGCCAGTCGTAGAGGAACTCCAGGCCGAGGTACGACACCACGGCCCCGATCACGGCCCTGGGCAGGTAGCCCACGGCCGTGCCGCCGAAGAGCAGCGCGGCCAGCACCAGCGCGGCGGCGACGAGCACGGACGTACGGCTGCCGCGTCCGGCGCGACGGTTCAGCTCGGTCAGCGAGATCACGTGGTAGCCCACGAGCCCCCCGAAGGAGCCGGCCACGAGGTTCCCGAGGCCCGCCGCCCTGAGCTGCCTGTCGAGGTCCGTGCGACCGCCTGTCTGCAGCTCGGCCGCCGTGACGTTGAGCAGCGTGGCCACCAGCGCCAGCACGGGGACCGCCGCCAGGGCGGGGAGCTGGGAGGCGAGGAGCGGCCAGTCGACGTGGGCGAGCTGGGACGGACGGAACGGCAGCAGCAGGCCGCGACCGCCGGCGCCCTCGAGCAGGAGGCCGGCCTCGCGCCAGGTGGCCAGGTGCGAGCCGGTGAGGCCGAGGACGAGGTAGAAGGCGGCCACCGCGGCCGCCACCGCGACCGGGAAGGCGAGGGGCGAGCGCAGCCGGCGCATGAGCACGACCAGGAGCACGGCGAGGGCCAGGCCGGGGGCGAGCATGTACCACCACCCGGGGCCGAGGGCCGCTCCGAGGTGCGCGAGGTCCGTGTGGCGGCCCGTCATGACGCTCACGCCGCCGAGCAGGAGGAGCCAGCCGGTGCCGGCCAGGAACCCGCCCATGACGGGGTAGGGGAGGAAGCGCACCAGGGCCCCCAGCCGCAGCCAGCCCACGGCGATGAAGACGAGACCCGTCGCGAGGGTCGTGAGGCCGGTGAGCGTCGCCACGGTGGCGAAGGTCGCCTCCGGCGAGCCCGCCAGCGCGCCGCCTACGGCCGCCGCGGCGCCGGCGAGGATCGCCGCCGGCGTGTCCTGCGTGGAGGCCACGGCGCCGCGCAGCGAGCCCAGGAGGGCGGCGGACGCCATGACGACGAAGCTGCTGGCCAGCGCCAACCCCACGCCGGCGGCGGCGTGCTCGGGTCCGGCGGCGCCGAAGACCAGGGTGCCCACGGACACCGCGATCGTGAAGGCCACCGCCGCCACGACGACGGCGGCGCCGAGGTCGCCGAGCAGGCCGGCCGCCCCCCGCGGCCCGGCCAGGTGCTCTGCGGCCTCCGGCGCCGCCTCGCCGCTCACCTCAGGCTCAGCCTCCGCAGAGCCGCTCCAGCGCGCTCTCGCCACCGGCCGCGAAGCCCGGCAGCAGCGGCAGCTCCAGCAGGTCGTCCACGGCCAGCGCGGCGGCCGAGCCCACGGGATCGGCCGGGTCGGCGGCGGCGCAGACAGGCGACGCCGCCTGCTGGTCCAGCGCGGCGAAGGCCGACACGACAGGCGCGGCGAACGAGGTGCCGGCCAGCCCCACGCCGAGACGGCCGTCCACGCGCACCACGACGAGGTCGCCGGGGGCGAGCAGGGCGGCAGCGTTCGAGAAGTCGGACGGCGCGGCCACGAGCGCGCCGGCGTCGACGGGCTGCGAGCCCACGCTCACGACCCCTGCGAGGGCCGCGGGGAAGAGCGGGAAGTCCTGGCCGTAGTTGCCGGAGGCTGCGACGAAGGTCACGGAGTCGAGGCCGGCGCCGCAGGTCGGGCCGCCCGTGGGCGGGCAGGCGAGGCCCGCGAAGAGCGGGTCGGAGGCCAGCTCGACGGGCAGGTGCACCGCGTGCGCGAGCTCGTCCGCGGTGGCGCCGGTGACGCCGTTGTGGGCCATGAGGGCGTCCACGTACTCGTCGAAGGTGACCTGCTCGGTCCTCTCGAAGTCCTCGAGGACGCCGCAGGGCACGACGGCGAAGCTCATGTTCACGACGACCTGCGCGAACCCCTGCCCCCGGGCCGCCGTCAGGCTGCCTTCGAGGGCCGCCGCGGCCTGGTCGGTGTCTATGACACCCGTGTCAGAGCGCGCGTCGGCGGCCTGCAGGCGCAGCCGCGGGCCCTCGCCGCCCGCCGAGAACTCCACGTAGGGAGCGTCGCCCAGGCCGGGCTCCGTGCCCTCGACGCCCGCGCCGAGCGCGGCCGTGAGCAGCGTCGTGAGCTCGTGGAACACGATCGCCCCGTGGCTGATCCCGCCTGCCGCGGCCAGGTCGGCCAGCGCGTCGTCGCTGAGGGCGGAGAGGTCCCTGTCGGTGATGGCAGGCGGGAGGTCGTAGACGCCGCCGAAGTCGTCGAGCACCACCAGCATCACGTCGCGCTCCGGCGCGCCGAGGCCCTGGAAGGCGTCGACGACGTCCTGGACCGTGACGGCCTCGCTCTCTAGCGCGCCCACCCTGGCCACGAAGATCCCGCCGGCGCCCACGGCCTGGAGGCCGGCGCCCACGGCTTGGAGGCCAGCGCCGACGGCCTGGAGACCCTGGCCGGGCAGCGACACCTCGTTGGCCGGGCAGTTGCCGTCCTCGACGTCGATCCCGCCCTCACCGGAGAGCTCGGCGAGCTCCTCGAGCGACTCCGGCGCGAGCACCTTGAACTGCACGGTGAACGTGCCGGGCCAGGGGACCGTGATGAGCGACTCGCTGTTGCCGCCGCCGCGGCCCTTGCCGCCGCGCTCGACGATCCTCACGTCGAGGTAGCCCAGGCACTCGCCGCCGCCCGTGCCGCACACGGGCTGGTCACCGGAGCCCACCATGCGGATCTCGATGCGCACGCGCTCGGCCACGTGCGGGTCGAGCACGGGCCACGTCAGCGTGTAGGTGTCTCCCGAGTAGCTGACGCTGCCATCTTGGTCGTCTTGCGGGCCGGTCTCCGTGCTGAGCACGTCCCCCAGGGGAGTGCCCTGGGCCATCTGGTCACCGGGGCCCAGCGCGAAGGTGGCCACCTCGAGGGGCATGCCCACCACGAACTCGCCAGCGGGGTCCTTCTCCCCGCCCACCGGCGGCAGGTAGCGGGCGCGCAGCGCGTCGTCCGGCACGAAGCCCGCGAGGTCGACGCCCTGCTCGATGGCGTCCTTCAGCCGCTCGGCCGCGGGGTCGACGGGCGTGCTCTGGCAGGCCGTGGCCGCCAGCGCGACCGCCACCGCGACGACCCATAGGCGCGCGGCGGCGCGGTTACCGCTCTTGTTCTCGGTCATCCCAGACCTCCCCCGAGGGCGGCCCGCGAGGTGGGCCATGGGGCGCCCGCTTCTGACTGCGAGCGTTCACGCCATCGGGCAGGCTGCGATGATAGTGTCCCCCGGCGCGTTCCTCGCCGCAGCGCTCACAGCGCCGGGCCGCCCTCACCTGTTATGTACCGCTGGCCCAGCGCCAGCTCGACGATGCCCGCGAAGGCCAGCGACCCAGCCTCCCGCTCGGCCGCGGCCCACGCCTCGTCTCCCGCCGACGCCAGGCCGGAAGCCTTCACCTCGTCGAGCGTGGCCTTCACGTCCTGGTCGGGAGCGGCGCCGATGGAGGCGAGGAGGGCCTCGGCGCAGGCGCACAGCCTCAGCGCCTCGGCGGGGTCCGGGCTCACCGCGGCCAGGCCCACGAGCGCCGTCGCCGCCTCGCGCCTGTTGTCGATGGCGTGGGCGTGGTCGAGGCTCGTCCTGTAGAGGGAGCGCGCCGCCGCGTCGTCGCCGCGCCGCCTGGCGAGGTCGCCGAGGTTGTTGAGGCTCACCGCCATGCCCAGCCTGTCGCCGAGGCTCGTGCGCGAGGCCAGGCTCTGCTCGTAGAGCCTCTCGGCCTCGAGGAGGTCGCCGCGCTGAGCGGCCATGAAGCCGAGGTTGTTGAGGGCGACGGCGGTGCCCGCCACGTCCCCCAGCCTCCGCCTGATGGCCAGGCTGTCGCGCAGGAGCTCCTCGGCCTCGTCGTTGCGGCCGGCGTCCACGGCGATGATCGCCAGGTTGTTGAGAGCGTTGGCCACGCCCAGCTCGTCGTTGGAGGCGCGCCTTACCTCCAGGCTCGACGAGAAGAGGCGCTCCGCCTCCTCCTTCTCGCCGCGGTAGAGAGCCACGTTCGCCAGGCCGTGCAGCGCCCTCGCCCGCGCGGGCTCGTCCCCCAGCTCGGCGGCCACGGACAGCGCCTCGCGCAGCATCGCCGTGGCCTCGGCGTAGGCGCCGAGATGCCACAGCACGTTGCCGCCCAGCGCCAGTAGGGCCCTGACCAGCTCCTCGCGGTCGCCGAGGCGCCGCGCGCCGCGCACGGCCTCCTCCAGCCACGCCCTGGCGCCCGTGTGGTCCCCCTGGCGCTCGTAGAGCTCGCCCAGGAGCCTCCGCGCCGTGGCCTCGGCCCGCTCGTCCCCTGCGCTCGCCGCCACGTCGAGGGCCTGCCTCAGCCGCGCGTCGGCGCCGGCGTGGTCCCCGGCGAACGCCTCGACCTCGCCCAGGGCCAGCAGCGCCGGCAGCGCCTCCGGGCCGGCGACGAGCCGGAGGAGGCGCTCCAGGTAGCCCACCGCGGCCTCGCTGGCGTAGTTCGCCTTCGCCGCCATGCCGGCCTTCCACAGGTACTCGCGGCGCTTGGCGGCGTCGTCCGACCTGTCGTAGTGGAACGCCAGCTCGTCGAGGTGCGGGTCGGCGGGGCTGGCCACGCTCTCCTCCACGTGTCGCGCCACGCGACCGTGCAGCTCGAGCTTCAGGCTGTGGGGCAGGCTCTCGTAGGCGGCCTCGTGGGTGATGGCGTGGTCGAACCTGTAGGCGGCCCTCTGGTCACCGGCGGGCACGGCCACCCCGGCGCGGGCCGCGGCGGCGAGGTCGGCGGCCACCGACGGCGGCGGCCTCTCCGGTCGGCACGCCTGCAGCCAGGACACGGGGAACTCGCGGCCAATGACGCTGGCCACCTTCAGGCTCGCCTGCTCCTGCTCGCCCAGGCGGTCGAGGCGGGCCAGGGCGAGGGCGTGCAGCGACTGCGGCAGCGCCGCCTCCCCGGACCAGCCCAGCACGCTCGCGTTCTCGACCAGCTCGTCTATGAGGGCGCACACGAACAGCGGGTTGCCCTCGGCGCGGTCCAGCAGGCGGGCGAGCAGGTCGTCGCCCACCCAGGTGGCGCCGCGCGACGCCAGCCTCCCGCGCGCCAGCTCGTCGGCCTCGCGGGGGCTGAGGGGACCGAGCAGGACCTGGGCGGCACCCGGCAGCACGGGCGCCCGGGAGCGCCCGGAGCCGGACGTGGGCCGCGCGGCGGTTACCAGGGCGGCAGGCACGTCGGGGAGGCCGCGCGCCCAGGCCTCGACGAGCTCCGCCGACAGGGGGTCGGCCGCATGCAGGTCCTCTAGCACGACGACGAGCGTGCGTCCCAGGTCGGAGAGCCTGCGCGCGCGCGCGTTGAGGAGCGACACGAGCAGCTCGAGCCTGGAGGCCGGCCGCAGCTCGGGGCCCAGCGACGCCACGAGGTCGTTCTCCTCGATCACGAGGTCGAGCACGGGCGCGAGCAGCGGAGCGCGCGGCGCCAGCTCCGGGTCGACGGCGGCCACGGCCCCCTGCACGGACGCCGCCCGCTCCGCCGCCGGTGCGTCGCGGTCCAGGCCGAGGAGGTCGGAGAACACCGTCGACCAGACGCGGTAGGGCGCGTCGCCGGCGAAGGGTTGGCCGGCGCCGGAGAGGACCTCGAGGTCGCCGGCGCCGGCGGCCTGGAGGGCGGCGGCCACGAGGTGCGACTTGCCCATGCCCGGCTCGGCGGTGACCTGCACGGCGGCACCGCGCCCGAAGCGGGCGCTCATCACGGCCTCCACCAGCACCGCGAGCTCTGGCTCGCGCCCCAACACGGGTTGCCGGCGACCCGCCGTGGACGGCACGACGATCGTCGTGCGCCCCTCGGCGTCGAGGAGCTCCCACACGGGCACGGGCTCCGGCGCTCCCTTCACCGGCACCGTCGCCACCTGGCGGAGCTGGAAGGCGTCGGAGCAGACGCGCGCGAAGGCGGGGCTGGCGTAGGCGGCGCCGGAGGGCGCCAGCGTCATCATGCGGGCCGCCATGTTCGTCTCCGGACCCAGCGCCCCGTACGTGCGCCGCGTGCGGCCGCCGTAGGCGCCGGTGCGCGCCGTGCCGTAGCCGAGGCCGACGCTGACGTCGCCGAGGAAGGGGAAGCGCGCGGCCGCGCGGCGGAGCCTGAGGGCCGCGGCGGCGCAGCGGTGGGCGTCGTCGCCGAACGAGACGGGGGCGCCGAACGCGGCGTAGAGGTAGGTGCCCTTGTCGCCCGTCGTGAGCTGGACGACCGAGCCGCCCACCCGCCCCACCTCTGCCTGCACCCAGCGCACGAGGTCGTCGAGCTTGTCGCCGGCCTCAGCGTCGCCGTCGAAGTCGATGCCCGCGAAGCGCATGAAGAGCGCCGCCACGGGCCTCAGCTCGGTGAGGAACTCGCCCTGTCCCTCCTCCAGGCGCCGCCTCACCGTGGGCAGGACCCAAGGTGCCACGCGCGCCACGTCGAGCGGGGCGCGCGGCGCGTCCACGGACGGGCTAGCGCCCCGCTCGGCGCCGGGCAGGGGGAGCGCGACGCGGAAGCCCTCGCGCCCGTCGCCCGTGTCCAGCCGGTCGGCCCTCGCGCGGGGGCCCAGCGACCTCAGCACGTTGCGCCCGACGACCACCTCGCCCTTGCCCGCGGCGGCGTTGAGGCGCTCGAGGCGGGCCACCGTATCTCCCGCCACCACGTCCATGAGCTGCACCTCGGGGTCGCCCACGACGTAGCGGCTCACCTGCCCGGCAGAGACGGCCACGCGTAGGCTCAGGCTCACGTGCTCCCCGGCCGGCTCCTCCAGCTCGACGTCGGCGAGAGGCTCCAGGGCGGCCTGCATGCAGCCGGCGGCGCCGGCGGCGGACCTGCCGTCGTCGTCCGGGAAGAAGGCGAGGATCGCGTCGCCGCTGAAGCCTATGACGCTGCCGCCGCCGCGCACGACCTCCGCGACGAGGGCGTCGTAGAGGCGGTTGAGGTGGCGGGCCACCTCCTCGGCGCCGCGCCGCCTGCCCAGCGCGGCCACCAGCCTGGCCGTGAGGGCCGTGAACCCGGAGACGTCGGCGAAGAGCACGGAGCCGCGTCCGCGGACGCGCGGTCCCGGGTCAGACCGCTGGACCCGCCGGTCCTCGGGCACGTAGGCGCCGAGGGCCTCGGCCACCGAACCACCGCTGGCAGCCCCTGTGTTCACGATCAACGGGCATGTTACAACCGCGCGACGCGGCTCCCGCCGCGCGCTCGTGCGAACATCTGCTGGTGCTGCTCGGCGTCCTCCTGGGCCTCGCGCCCGGCTCCGCGATAGGCATAGGCCGCTTCGGGTACGGCCTCGTGCTGCCCCTCATGCAGGCCGACCTCGGTCTCACCCTCGCGCAGGCCGGGCTGCTGGGCAGCGCGAACACCGCCGGCTACCTGCTCGGCGCCACCCTCAGCCACGCCGTGCTCGAGCGCGTCGGCTACAGGAGGGGCGTCTTCGCCAGCCTGTTCCTGCAGGCGGCCACGGTCCTGGCGCTGTGGCTCGGCCTGCCCTACTGGCTGCTGCTGGCGCTGCGGCTGGCGCAGGGAGCGCTGGGGGCCCTGGTCTTCGTGGGCGGCGCGGCGCTGCTGCTCGCCAGCGGTGCCCGCGCCACGGCCATGGGCGTCTACTTCGGCGGCATGGGCGCGGGCCTGGTGCTGTCGACGCTGACGCTGCCGCTCGCCGACGGCTGGCGCTCCTCCTGGGGGCTGCTCGGCCTGGCGGCGCTGGGCATGGCGCTCATCGCCTCGACGGCCGCCCCGCGCCTGCGGGAGCCGCCGCCGCGCCGGCCGGGCGAGGGCGGCGGGCTCGGCGGCCTGGCGCCGTCGCTCCTCGCCTACGCGCTCTACGGCGCCGGCTACATCGGCTACATGACGTTCGTGACCAGCGGCCTGCGAGTGCCCCTGGCCCCGTTCTGGGTGGTCCTCGGGGTGGGCGCCGCCCTCACGGGCCTGGCCTGGGGCCCGGCGATCGACAGGCTGGGCGGCGCGGCGGGCCTGCGGCTCGTGCTCCTGGTGCTGACCCTGAGCAGCCTGGCGCCACTGCTGGCGGCGGCGCCCTACGCCTCGGCGCTGCTCTTCGGGGTCAGCTTCCTCGGCGTGATCACGGCGCTGACGACGCTGTTCCGCGAGCGCCTGCCGGCGGGGGAGTGGGCCAGGGCCATGGGCCTGTCCACGGCCGCCTTCGCCACGGGCCAGGCGCTCGGCCCGGCCCTCAGCGGCCTCGTCGGGGACGCGTTCGGCGGCGTGGGCGCGGCGCTGTGGGCGGCCTCGGCGCTGCTGACGGCGTCGCTGCTGCTCTCGCTCGTGCCGCTGCGTCGCGCGCCCGGGCCATGACGCCCGCGCGCGCCCGAGGCCCTCGCGCGGGACCACCAGGCGCGGCGCCGCCCGCCCGAGGGCGTCCGGGTCAGGTGGTGATGCCGCGCTCGCGCGCCCAAACGACGGCCTCGGCGCGCGAGTGGACGTCGATCTTGGCGTAGATGTTCGCCAGGTGGTTCCTGACCGTGCGCGGCGTGATCGCCAGCTCCGACGCGATCTCGTCGTTGGTCATGCCCTGCGAGATGCGCGCGAGGACCTGGCGCTCGCGCTCGCTGAGGAGCTCGACGCTGGTGTGGTCCTCCGGGCGTCCCTGCACGACCGCCAGGCGCTCGACGAGGCGCCTGCTGAACCAGGTCGTGTCGGTCATGACCTCTTTGATGGCCCGCATCAGCTCCTCCTGCGACCGCTTCTGCTCCGAGACGTCGAGGAAGAGCTGCAGCCAGCCGAAGCCCTCGTCGAGCCTGACCCTCGCGCCCGACGCGGCGACGTCGCGCGGGGTGCCGTCGTGGCAGCGCAGCCTGACCTCGACGCCCTCGAAGCGCGAGCCGCTCGCCACGGCGGCCTCCATGAGCTCGCGGTCCGGACGTGACGCCCACAGGCCGAGCTCGCGTGCCGTGCGTCCCACGACGGAGTCGGGCTCGTAGCCGGTGAGGCGGGTGAAGGCCCTGTTCACCTCCACGATGCGGCCCTCGCCCTCGGCCGTGATGCAGGCGGCGACGGGGCTGACCTCGAAGGCCTGCTGGAACCGGACCTGGCTGCGCCTGAGCTCCTCTGTGCGTTGGCTCACCTGCCGCTCCAGCTCCTGGTTCATCGTCGCCAGCTTGCGGTTCGCCCGCTCGAGGCTCTGGTTCACGCGCGCCAGCTCCTCCTGCGCCGCCCGGCGCTCGATGAGGTCGGCCGCCTGGCGCGCCAGCACGTCCAGCAGGCGCAGCTTGTGCTCGGAAGGCCGGTGCGGCCTGTCCCAGTGCGTCGAGATCATGCCGACCACGTAGCCGTCGCGCGACGTCAGGGGCGTCGACTGCACGCTGCGCATGCCGCAGGCGAGGGAGACCTCGAGGTCGCGAGTGCCGGCCATGAGCGGTGAGGACTCCATGTCGGTGATCACCACGCGGGCGCCGGCGGCCAGCGCCGCCCCGCACGAGGTGCTCGCGTGGGCGTCCACGACGCTGAAGTGGCGGATGGCCTCCGGCGTGAAGCCGCGCGAGGCCAGCAGCTTGAGCTGGTGGCGCTCCGAGTCGAGCACCTGGATGCTGCCGAAGCGAGCCCCCATGACGGAGACCGCGGCGTCGAGGAGCTCGCCGTAGAGCGCCTGGATGTCGTCCTCCTCGATCAGCCGCAGCGACGCCGCCTGCAGGCGCCTCGCGTCGGCCAGCTCGACCATCAGCTCGCGCCGCGACTCCTCGAGGGCGGCGGTGGCGCGGGCGCGCTGCATGGCCGACCAGGTGCGCTCGGCCGCCTCCCCGACGAGCATGACCTCGTCCTCCCCCCAGCGTCGCGGGACCGCCGCGGCCACGGTGAGGCACCAGATGGGGTTGCGCGGTCCCTTGTGCAGCGGCACCGACACGAAGGAGCCGATGCCCGCTTCCAGGAGCCCCCTGCGGCGGTCCTCCGGCAAGGCCCGGCACGCGGCGACGTCGTCCACGACGTGCGGCCCCTCCGCGAGCGGAGCGAGGAGCTCGGCGAACGAAGAGGGCTTCACCGTGCCCGTCGGCACCCTCGCCTCCCCGGCGGCGTGGCCGGGACCCAGGGTGAAGGCGTCCTCGACCTCGTCGAACTCGCCGACGAAGGACATGTCGGCCCCTAGCCGCTCGCACAGCAGCCTCGTCGCCAGCCGGCCGACCTCGCCCTCGTCGTCCAGGACGCGGAAGGCGTCGCTGAGCTCGAGGAGGAAAGCGTGCCCGCTGCGCTCCCGCGCCGCGGCGCGGCGGGCGGCGTCCCGCTCCATGACCACGGCAGCTAGCCTGGCGGCCGACGCGACGACCCGCGTCTCCCAGCAGGTCGCCTCGCGCGCCTCGCGGAAGCAGAGGTGGAGCGCCCCGAGGACGGAGCCGTCCGAGGCGACTATCGGCTCGCTGTGGCAGTCGCCGTGCGACTCGCCGTCGTCCTCGCCGGCCACGCGGACGCTGGCGACGGTGCCGGGGCTCAGCCGCTCGACGGCCGCGCACAGCACCGCCAGGCAGTCGCCGAGCGGGCGCTCGAGGGAGGCGAGCTCGAGCATCAGGGCCTGAGCCTCGACGAGCTGGCGCTCTCGCTCCTCGTCGGTGACGTCGACGGTGACGCCCAGGAGGCGCTGCGGGCGGCCGCTGCCGTCCCTCACCGCGCGGCCGCGCAGGGAGAGCCAGCGGGTGTCGCAGTCGGGCCAGGAGACCCTGACGTCGAGGACCAGCGGCTCGCCCCTCATAGCCGCGCGCAGCGCGTCGTCGAAGGCGTCGCGGTCCTCCTCGAGCACGTGGTCGCGGGCCGGCTCCGCCGTCCACGCGGCCTCGCCAGCGGTGCCGAAGAGGTCGCCGTGCGTGACGTCGCTCGGCGCCTTCACGCGGCCCAGGTCGACGTCCCACTCCCAGGCCGAGCGCGTCGACCCGCGAGCGGAGGCCCCTGGCCCTCGGCTCGTCACGCCCCAGGGTAAGGGACGGCGAGCGTCCCCCGGCGTGCGCTGTGCATCAGACGCCGTCCGCGTTCGCTAGACAGGTCTACCCATGCTGAGGGGAGCCGGGCCGCGGCCCGGCTCCCCGGTCCGACGCCGCGGGCTCAGCGCACCTCGACCTTGCGGCTCCTCATCGCGTCCTTGGGCAGCGGGACCGTCACCTCGAGCACGCCGTCGGCGAAACGCGCCGTTACCCCCTCCTCGTCGACGCCCTCGGGGAGCGGGACGACGCGCTCGAAGCGCCCGTAGCGCCGCTCGCTGCGGAGCACGCCCTCCTGCTCCTCCTCGTGCTCCATGCTGCGCTCGCCGGAGATGCGCAGCGCACCGTCGAGGAGCTCGATGTCTATGTCCTCACGGCGCAGCCCGGGGAGGTCGACAGTGACCCGCAGCGCGTCGCCGGTGCGGCGCACGTCGATCTCCGGCAGCCACGCACCCGCCGCGGCCGGCCAGCCGCGGCGGGCGGCCATCACCCCCGGCCCCGGCCACATGTCGCCCATCATCCTGTCCATGCTCTCGACCATCGAGCGCATCAGCGTGAAAGGGTCGCCGCCGTACGCTCCGCGCACCCCCAGCGCCGGTCCGCGGCGCCGTGTCAGCTCGCCCCTCGAGCCGCCGCCCCCGCTCGACCTCGCGCCCGTAGTGCCCCGGTCCTCAGAACCGCTCCTTGCCATCCGGCGCCTCCTTCCGTCGCATCCGGTATAGCGCCGGGCTCTAAGAGGACCCTGTGCTCCCGCCGAGAGCACGGGCCCCGGCCTCAGCGCTGCTGCGCGCGGGGCTGGGGATCGTCGACGAGGACGTCGAGGACGCGAGGCGCCTGGTGCACGTAGAGGCAGTAGACGGTGCTGCCGCGGAACGCGGCGGCCGTGTAGATGGCATGTCCGGTGGGCCAGGTGGCCGCCACGGCGTCCGGGGTCTCCACCGTCGCGACGCCCGTGGCGCCGAGCGAGCCCGCCACTCGCCGCACGCCCTCGGCCTGCGTGACGCCGGGCGGCAGCTCGCCGGCGACGTAGGTGAAGACCATGCCGGGCTGCAAGGGGGTGAGCAAGTCCACGTCCTGCACGACGTGCGTCTCGGCCCGACAGCGCCGGTCAGCGACCTCGCTCACGTAGGTCCAGCCGAGGGCGCCCGGCTGCGGCTCGCGTGGCCTCACGAGGTGATGCTGGAGCAGCGCCGTGACCACCTGGTCCGGGTGTGCGGCCATCTGCTGCCAGATGACCTCGGTGGCGGAGCGGTAGCGCCACGGGTCGGCGCCCGCCCACAGCAGGGCCGAGACGAGGTCGGGCCTGTCGGCGCGGATCGCGTACGCCAGGGGCGTCCAGTAGGCCGACGTCAGGTGGTTCGGGTCGGCCCCGGCCAGCAGCAGCGTGGGCACCAGCCCGGGGGCGTGCTCGATCGCGTACATGAGGCCGGTCTGGCCGTACTCGTCGGCGTACCAGGCGAGCCTGACGTCCTCTTGCAGGGCGGCGTGGACGGCGGCCACGTCGCCCGTCTTCACCAGGCGCAGGAACTCCTCACCGCCCATGGCGAGGCCGGCGGTCAGCAGCGCGAGGATGAGCGTCGCTAGGCCCGTGCGCACGGCGGCAGGCTAACGCCGTGGGCGTCGCGCCTCAGTATGTTCTCATCACATCTTCACGGAGAAGGTGCCGCTCGGAACGGGTCGTTCTGCCCGGCGACGACGTTCGTCGCGCTGGTAGCGGGCCGGATGTGAACTTCCTCGCTTCTCCAGTCACCGCGCCCGGCCGAGAACCAGGGGGATCTCAGCCCGCGGCTGCCGTGCTCAACCGTGCGCCGACGCGTGCCCCGTTCATCGCCTCGTGCCAGGCGTCCTGCCTGTTCGTGAGACCCGTTATCACGAGGACGAGCAGCACCGCGGCCGCCGCGGCGCAGAGGTCGTTCGCTTGGGAGAGGAGGTTCGCCCACACGTAGCCGTCGACGCTGGTGGGCTCGCGGAGCAGGAGCGTCACGGCGCGGCCTGAGACGAGGTAGCAGACCCAGCACAGCCACCACGCCTTGAGCAGGGCGGGCACGGGCTGGGCGCGCCACTCGACCGGGTCCAGGCTGGCACGCCACGTCTCCGCCATCGCCCGGAACGGCAGCCACAGGTAGGCCACGGGCACGAAGAACCAAGCCACCGTGGCGAGCGGGGAGAAGGCCATGCCGGTGGCGCCGATGGCCCGGGCTCCCACCTTGGCCAGGTAGGCCCAGGCCGCCACGGCCGGCACGCACACGACGAACGATAGGGCCTGCAGGAGGCCGAGAGCGGAGCGGGTGTCGTCGAGGCCGCTGGCCTCGGCGAACGTGACCGCCGCCCCGGACCTGATCCGCAGGAGCAGCGAGAGCTCGCCGAACCCAGCCGCGACGTTCACGACCGTGACGAACGTGAAGAGGATCAGCAGCACGATCGCTAGGTTCGCGAAGAGGCCGAAGCCGCGCGGGCGAGTGCGAAAGGTGGCGGTCATGGCACGACCCCCCGGGTGCGCGCGTCCCTCACGGGACGCCCTCTGTTCCCGAAGCTGACACACGCTAGCGGGGGAGGTCTTACGGGTTTCGCACAGCAGGCCGGGCGCTCGACGGCCCCGCAGGGCCGGCGAGCCGGCACGTCCGCGCCGGGAGCGGACGCCGGCGTCACCCGCGCATGGAGGCCGACACACCGGCGACACACCGGCGACCCTCCGCGCGTGGGGCGCGCCGCCTCATCGAAGGAAGAAGCCCGTCGGTGACGGGCTTCCTCTGGTCGGGGTGGCCGGATTTGAACCGACGACCACTTGACCCCCAGTCAAGTGCGCTACCAGGCTGCGCTACACCCCGCTGGCTGTGGGCCGCCACGTCTCGCGGAGACCGGTTCCAGAGCTTATCACGGGGCCCGACGCGCTGCAGGGCCACGCGGGCCGGCGCCGCTGGGCGCCCTCGGCGGCTGCCGTGCCCGCGGCGATCGTGCCGCGCCCGGCGTGGGCCTCGGCCGGAGACCCGCCGGCGCCGTCCCGAGGGCGGGTCGGCGGCCGTGGCGCGGCGTCCCGCCGTATCATCCGGGCGTGCGACCCGGCGAGTACGCGGAGCAGCTGCTGGTCCTCGACGACGCCGGCGTCCCCACCGGGGAGACGCGACCCGTAGCCGAGGTGCACGCGGCGGGCCGGTGGCACGGCGCCGTCGTCGTCTGGGTGCTGCGCTCCGACGGCTGCGTTCTGCTGCGCCGCAACACGCCCGAGGACGCCTGTGCGCCGCTCGCCCTGGGACCGACCGTCCGGGCGCACTCCGGGTCCGGCCCGCCGGCGGCGGAGGCGTCCGCCGCGGCCGAGCGGCAGCTGGGCCTGGGGGCACGACGCGACGGCCTCGCCCGCCTGGGCAGCTTCAGGGTGGAGCGCTGCTGCCGCGGTGAAGGGTCCTCGTACGCCGACAGGGAGCACCAGGAGGTGTTCGCCGCGTGGGACGACACGCCGCTCGAGGAGCTGGCCCTCGACCCCACGGAGGTAGACACCGTCTACGAGGTGCCGCTCGGCAGGGCCGTGGCGCTCTTCGAGTCGGGCGCGTTCGTGCCTGCCCCCGGCTTCGACTCGATGCAGCGCGTGAGCAACGCCCTGCTCATCGAGGAGGACCTGCCCGCCGAGGGCAGGGGAGCCGTGCTCGAGCAGCTCCGCGCCCTGGCGACGCTGGCCGGCGCCGGATCCAGGGAGGCCTAGGCGCCCTGGCCGAGGTTCAGCGAGAGGCCCCCGTCGATCACGAAGGTCTGGCCGGTGACGTAGTCGGCGTCCGAGGAGGCCAGGTAGACGGCCAAGCGCGCCACCTCCCACGGCTCGCCGGCGCGGCGCCACGGGATGCTGCGCTCGGCCTCGGCGCGCGCCTCCGCGTCCTCGACGGCCTCCTGGTTCATCGGCGTGAGGATCATGCCGGGGGCGATGGCGTTGACGTTCACCTTGTGCTTCGCCGCCTCCAACGCCACCGTGCGAGTGAGGTTGCGCAGGCCGCCCTTCGAGGCGTCGTAGGCGGCGTCGCCCGCGGTGGGGACGTACTCGTGCACCGAGGTGACGTTCACTATCGCGCCGCCGCCGCCCGCCTCGCGCCTCAGGCGGAGGAAGCGCCGGCAGCAGTAGAAGGGCCCGAAGAGGTTCGTCTCGATGACGCGCCGCCAGTCCTCGGTGGCGAGGTCGGCGACCTCGTCTCCGGGTCCGCCCATGCCGGCGTCGTTCACCAGGAGCGTGGGGGCGCCGAGACGCCTGACGGTCTCGTCGAAGAGCTCCTCGACCTGGTCCTCGCGCGTCACGTCGACGCGCAGGACGATGGCCCTTCCTCCCGCACCCAGGACGAGGCGCTCGGTCTCGCGGGCGCCGTCCTCGTCGGTGTGGTACGTGACGGCGACGTCGGCGCCCTCCTTCGCGAACTCGCGGGCGATCTCGCGCCCTATGCCAGAGTCCGAACCCGTTACGACGGCGACCTGGTTCTCGAGACGCAGCATCCCTCGACCCTCCCGAGGCGTGGCCCGGGAGCGTCCCGGGTGAACCGAAGGTAGTGGCCCCTCATGAGAGGGCGGGAGGAGCAGCTGGCGAAGCGAGGCCGCGCCGCTCCCGGGAGCGGCGCGGAATCCCGATCCTTGGGTTCTACTCCTGGGGACTCTAGAAGGCGCAGCCCGCTTCGTTCATGGTCGATCTGAGCGCGCCCAGGTAGAAGAGCGCCTGGTCGCGGTCTCCGTCCCACGACGTCGCCCGAACCGCGACCTGGTCACCGGCCAGGATCGCCCTGACGTGACTGGACGAGTCACCGAACTGGCCCTCGCGGACGATCAGGAGGACGTTGTCGTCGTCCTGCCACGCCTGCAGGGAGACCACTTCTCCAGAGTCGACCCGGTACTCGAAGGGCCCGTAATCGCCGCTGTTGAGGTACTCGTCGAAGGTGAACATCATGGCCGTGACGGCCCCGTCCTCGCAGAGGGTCGTCAGGGCTCTGGCGGGGACGAAGGTCAGGCTGCGGATGGGGTCACCATCGGCGCCAATCGTGAAGGCCCAGGTCTCCTCGTCGGTGAACAGGTCTAATTCCCTGCCCACCGCGACCTCCCCGCGGAGCTCGTACTCCGTCTGAGCGAGCGTGAACGTCGACACCAGGAACAACAGCGTGACCCAGGCAACGGGTCTCGAGCGTGTGCGCATCTGTCGCACCCCCCTCGACGGGAGGCTAGCCAGGACCCTCTTACGGGAGCCTCACGCACGCGCGCCTAGACGTTCACCTCTCAGCCCTCGATGACGGTGGGGACGATCAGCGGGTTGCGGCCCGTGG
>JBIQHQ010000015.1:0-70603 GCA_044508445.1 Deinococcaceae bacterium | reverse complement strand
AGCCCGGCCGGAACCTCACCAGGCGGTTGAAGATGTTGTAGGCCACGAACTCGTCGGGGGCCCTGGCGAGGTAGGCGGGATCCCATTGGCCGGGCCCGGAGAACTGCATGCGGACCCGGATGTCCGGTCGCGCGTCCTGGCCGAACGCGACGGCGGACAAGACCGCTAGAGCGAGCACGAGAGCGCGGCCGAGCCCGAGCCGCGTCCAGTCGTTCACTCCTCCGCCGAAGTGCCTCGGTTCCATGCAGACCTCCGATGTGCGCCGCCCTTCGTACGGGCGGTCAGCACGCAGCCCAGACCTGCGCTCCATGCGACCGTATACAGCAGTATGCGGAAGTCTAGCAGGCACCGTGACCTGCCGCAACCGCGGCGAGCCGGGCGACGGGTCCTGCTTCGAGCAGAGGCGCAGGCGCACCGCCGCCCAAGGTGGTACGGACGTCTGTACGCCGTTGACAGGCCTTCTCTTGGGTGGGTATCCTTGTCTGCGCTGCCGGCAGCAAGATGGCGATGCCGAAGCGAAAACTCGGAGCCGTAGTGTAGCGGTTAGCATATCTGCCTGTCACGCAGAAGGTCGCGGGTTCAAATCCCGTCGGCTCCGCCAATGACCGAAGGCCGGCCGGGCGAGCGCAGTCCCAAGCAAGGGCGCGCTCCCCGCTGCCTGAGGGGCACGGCCAGGTAGCTCAGTCGGTAGAGCATGCGACTGAAAATCGCAGTGTCGGCAGTTCGATTCTGCCCCTGGCCACCACCTGGACCCGACCGGCAGGACCGGCAGGTCCGTCATCGCGGAGCGAGACGGCGGCCTCGCCCCGCTGGCGCCGTGGGCGCCAACGTAGCTCAGCGGTAGAGCAGCCGATTCGTAATCGGCAGGTCGTCGGTTCGAATCCGACCGTTGGCTCCAATGGGAACCCCGTCTCGGACGGGGTTCCTTCGCTTCGGGCCCGGAGAGGGCCGGACCAGCCCCCTTACCCCTCTCCCGGCAGCGCCACCAACGCCATGCCGTCGGGCTCCCGGCCCGCAGGCAGCGTCCTGACGACCGACAGCGTCGCCACGTCGACCTCGTAGACGTCGCCGCTGGCCGTGGCCGCCACGTACAGGCGCGCGCCGTCCGGCGTGGCGACGGTGCCCACCGGGAAGGAGCCGCGCGGCAGCGTCACGCTGCCGCGGCGCTCGTGGGACACGGCGTCGAAGAGCAGCACCTGGTCGTCGCGGTAGCAGGTGACGGCCATCAGGGACGAGCTCACGGCGGTCACGCGGATCGGCACGGCGCAGGTGGGCAGGACGTCGAGGGCCGCCAGGTCGTCCGGGCGCAGCACGTGGACCTCGTTCTCCTCGTTGCTGCCGACCCAGAGGGCAGAGCCGTCGGCCGTGAGGGCGATGCCCTCGGCGCCGGCGCCCACGGGCGCCGCTGTCGCCTCGCCGCCCCTCAGGTCGAGCCTGGCGACGGCCCCGGCGACGATGTTCGCGGCGAAGGCCGCCGAGCCGTCGGCGGCGACGACGACCATGTGCGGCAGGCGGCGGCCGGTCGGGAGGACCTGGCGGTGCGAGTCGTCGGCGAGGTCGAACGCGAGCACGGCGTCGTCCGCCTCCACGGTGACTAGCACCGTGCTCGTGCCCGGCACGAGGGCGAGGCCGTGGGGCATCGTCTGCGGCAGCGTGGACACCGTGCGTACCAGCTCGGCCGCCGCGAGGTCGACGACGGCCACGCCGCCGCCGGGGGCACCACGGGTGCCGTAGAGGCTCACCAGCGCCAGCGGTCGGCCCGTGGGAGAGGAGGACGCGGGGACGGCCAGCACCTCGTGCGGGCCGGAGCCTACGTCCACGCGCCATACCGCCGCCCCGGCGGCCAGGTCGATGGCCACGAGCTGGCCCGCCGACTTGTCGACGACGAGCAGGTGGGTGGGTCGTGTCGCCGTGGCCTGACCTCCCCCCGCCGAGGCGCCAGCCAGGGCCAGCCCGCCGAGCAGCCCCGCCAGCGGGAGACCCAGCGCGCGCACCGACCCAGTCATCGGACCAGCGTACACTCGGTCGTGGCAGACCACGTCGCGAGCGGACAGGCGCCCGGCCGGCCCCGGCCGGGGCCGACGAGGCCCGGCCTGAGGGAGCCGGTCAACGGGCTCACCCACATCGTCGGGGCGTTGCTGGCGCTCGCGGCCACGGTGCCGCTGGCGCTCCTCACGCGCGGCGACTGGCTCGACCGCGCCGCGTCCCTGGTCTTCGGCCTCACCTCGGTGCTGGCGTTCGTCGCCAGCTCGCTGCTCCACTCGCTGTGGGTGGAGCCGAGCCGCGAGCTGTGGCTGCGGCGCCTGGACCACGCCGCGATCTTCACGCTCATCGCCGGCACCTACACGCCCATCTTGCTGCAGGCGTTGCGGCCCGACAGCCCGCGGCTGGCCTGGACGGTCTTGGCCGTCGTGTGGGCGATAGCCGCCTGCGGCCTGCTGTTCAAGCTCCTGTGGATCCACGCGCCCAGGTGGCTCTCCACCGCGCTCTACCTGGTCATGGGCTGGCTCGTCGTGGGCGCGATCGTGCCCGTGGCGCGGGCGCTGGGCCCCGCCAGCCTGGGATGGCTGGTGGCCGGCGGCCTCGCCTACACGGTGGGCGCCGTCGTCTACGCCGTGAAGAGGCCCAACCTGCGGCCGGGCTTCGGCTTCCACGAGCTGTGGCACGTGCTGGTGCTCCTGGGCTGGGCCTGCCACGCGGTGATGGTCTACCGCGTGGCGCTGGCCGCCTGAGCGGAGGCGCGGGCGAGCGTCACCGTCACCTCGTGCACGCGCCCGTCGTCCACCAGGGGCACCTCGGCGCCTTCCAGCTCCCGCCCGTCGAGCACCACGGTGGTCAGCCCGGCGGCTTCGTCCGCGTGCACCTCCACCCGGTAGACGCTCTCGCCGTAGCGGTAGCGCAGCTCGAAGCCGGGCCACGACGCCGGCAGCCGCGGGGCGACGACGAGCCTGTCGCCGCGCCGCCGCACGCCCAGCAGCCCCTCGACCGCGAGGCGGTAGAGCCAGGCGGCCGAGCCGGTGTACCAGGTCCAGCCACCGCGACCCACGTGCGGCGGGTAGCCGCCTATGTCTGCGGCCACCACGTACGGTTCCACGCGGTAGACGGAGCACTCCTCGCGCGTCCTCGCGCGGCGCATGGGCGACAGGTAGCGGAACAGCTCGTGGGCGCGCTCGGCGTCGCCCAGCTCGGCGAACGCCCAGGCCGCCCACACGGCCCCGTGAGTGTACTGCCCGCCGTTCTCCCTGATGCCGGGCGGGTAGGCCGCGATGTAGCCGGGGTCGGCGCCGTGGCCCGTGAAGGGCGGGGCGAAGAGCCTCACCAGCGCGTGCTCGTCGTCGACGAGCCGCGCGTCGGCGGTCTCCATGCTCAGCCGGGCCCGCGCCGGCTGGGCCGCCCCGGAGAGGACCGACCAGGCCTGCGCGATCACGTCGATCTCGCACTCGGGCTGGCCCCTGGCCCCGAGCGGTGAGCCGTCGTCGTAGAAGGCCCGGATGTAACGGTCCCAGTCCCAGGCGCGCTCCTCGACGGCCGTGACGAACGTCTCGGCGCGGGCCTCGAGCTCGTCGGCGCGGGCGTGCAGGCCCCGCAGGCGGCAGAGCGGCGCGAAGCGCCTCAGGGCCGCCACCAGGAACCACGCCAGCCACACGCTCTCGCCGCGCCCGCCGGCGCCCACCCTGTCGAAGCCGTCGTTCCAGTCGCCGGTGCCCATGAGGGGCAGGCCGCGCGGGCCGGTGCGGGAGGCGCGGTCGAGGGCGCGCAGGCCGTGCTCCAGCAGCGTGGCCTTGAGGCCGCCGGACGGGTAGTCGGCGTAGCGCTCGTGCTCGTCCTCCGCCAGCGGGGCGCCCTCGAGGAACGGCACCTCCTCGTCCAGCACGCCCTCGTCGCCCGTCGCCTCCACGTACAGCGCGGTGACGTACGGCAGCCACACGAGGTCGTCCGTGATCCGCGTGCGCACGCCCCGCGCTCCCGGCGGGTGCCACCAGTGCAGGACGTCGCCCTCGGGGAACTGCCGCGACGCGGCCAGGAGGAGCTGCGCGCGCGTGAGGTGCGGGGCCGTGTGCAGCAGGGCCAGGGAGTCCTGGAGCTGGTCGCGGAAGCCTATCGCCCCGCTCGACTGGTACGTGGCCGTGCGGCCCCAGAACCGGCAGGCCAGGACCTGGTGCAGCAGCCACCGGTTCACCAGGAGGTCGAGGGCGGGGTCGGGTGTGCTCACCTGCAGCTGCCCGAGCAGGTCGTCCCAGCGCCGGCGCGCCTCCGCCAGGCCGGCCTCGCGCCGCGCGTAGCGGCGCGCCAGCTCCCGAGCCTCGGCCTCGTCAGCGCCCTGCCCGAGGACGAAGACGGCCGCGGACGCGCCGTTGGCGGGCACGTCGAGGTGTACCTGGAGCGCCGTCATGGGCGCGGCCACGCCCTCCACGCGGCCGGAGAGGCCTATGCGCGCCAGGGCCGCCGGCCTCCGCCTGTCGCCGCCGCCGTAGAACTCGTGCCTGTCGGCCGTCACGCCGTGCACGGCGAGGTCGGTGGCGAGGACGGCCACCCGCCCAGGGTGCTCCAGGTGGAACGGGTTCGTCACCAGCACGGCGTTCGAGCCCGGGTCGAGGCGGCACCTCAGGTAGGGGCCGGACCCCACGCGGTCGACGCCCAGCACCCAGTCCACCGCGTAGGTCGCCGTCACCCGCCGCGGCCGGCCGGTCGTGTCGCGGAGCTCGAGCTGCACGACCTTGACCGTCGCGTCCGGCGGCACGTGGACGCGGAGCGTCTGCTCCAGCCCGTGGCTCGCGTGCCTGAACGTCGTGCAGGCGGCCTCGTGGGTGACCTCGTACGCGGCGTCCTGGGAGGGCGGCGCGGGCAGGGGGGTGGGGCTCCACACGGCCGCCGTCTCCTCGTCGCGCAGGTACAGCGCCTCACCGCTGGGGTCGAGGAGCGGGTCGTTCGGCCAGGGCGTGAGGCGGTTCTCGCCTGAGTTCAGGCACCAGGTCGTGGAGGCGCCTGAGTCGCTCACCAGCGTGCCGAAGCGCTCGTTGGCCAGCACGTTCACCCAGGGGGCCGGCGTGGGGTCGCGCGGCGTCAGGCGCACCGTGTAGGCGGCCCCTCTCGGCTCGAAGCCGCCGTGGCCGTTGAAGAGGTCGAGGCGACCCAGACCGTCGCGCCCGCGCCGGCCCCCTCCGGACGCGGCCAGCGGCGCGGCCGCCGACCGGACGGGCCGCAGGCGCGGCAGCGGCGCCGGCACGTCGGACAGCTCGGCGAGCTGCTCGTCCACGGTCGCGTCGGGGTGCAGCACCACGCGCGCGGCCGCGTGCAGGGTCGCCCGCTCGTCGTCCGTGAGCGTGCGCCCGCGCACCACGTGTATGCCCCCGTCGCGGTCGAGCCAGCCCTCCGCGTGACGCGCGCCCAGGAGGCGCCTGATGCGGTCGGCCAGCGGCTGGTCGTAGGCGTCGTCGTGCTCGTTGAGCAGCACGAGGTCGAAGGCCAGCCCGCGGCCGCGCGCGTAGGACTGTGCCGCCAGCGCCAGGTCGACGGTCTCCTCGACGCGCTCCTCCGCCAGCGGCAGCAGCGCCACTGGCAGGTCGCCGGAGAGACCGAAGCGCCACAGCGCCCCCACGCCCGCACGGGGCGGGTCGCCGCGGTCGCGGCGTACAGGGCGCGGGTAGTAGAGGGCGGAGACCAGGCGCTGCGCCGTGCGCCAACGCGCCTGGTCGAGGCCCAGCCGCTCCAGCTCGAGGCCCGCTCGCTCGGCGGCGCGCACCAGGGCGCGGTCCACGGCGGCGAGGGTGCCCACGTACGCCATCGCGGCCTCGGTCTCGGCGCGGGAGCGTCCGGCGGCCGCCACGAACGCCAGGCGCGAGGTGCCGTGCGGTGCCACGGCGACGCCGACGCGGACCGCCGCGACGGGGTCGAGAGGGTTCGCCACGACGCCGGCGAGAGGCGCCGGCCCGCGCAGGGCCGCGGGCAGCCGGGGGTCGCCCCAGCGGCCGAGGAAGCGCTCCCTGTCGGTCTCCAGGCTCACGGCCGGCTCGTGCCCCACCGGCGCGACGACGGCGTGGCGCCACACGACCTCGGCGTCGCGCGGCGAGCGCCGGCGCCGCCTGAGCTCGAGCACCCCGGGCGCGGGCTCGCTCGCCTCCACGAACAGCTTGGCGAAGGCCGGGTGGCGGCGGTCCTCGGCGTCCGGCGCCAGCACGGGCTCCGCCGACCGCGTCAGGGCCAGCCTCCGGTGCCGGCCCTCCAGCTCGCCCACCTCCACGCGCCACAGCTCCACGTCCTGGTCCGGGTGCACGGCCGCCTCCACGGTCACGAGGAGCCCGTCGCCTCTCACGCGGTACCTGACCAGGTGGGGGAGCGCCTCCACCTCGAAGCCGGACGCGGCGGCCGTACCCGGGGCCAGGAGGGGGCGGGTCGTGCCCGTGTCCAGGTCGGTGAGGTAGAGCCATTGCCCGCCGGCGGGCAGCACGGGATCGGGCCGCCAGCGCGACAGGGCCACGCCGCGCCACTCGGCCCTGCCGCCGCCGCGGTCGTCGAGCAGCAGGTGATAGCGGCCGTTCCCCAGCGGGAACAGGAGCGGCGCGCGCCCGCGCGGCACGACGTGCCAGGGCGCCACGTGCACGGGCCTGCCGGCCCTGGCGTGGCCGGGCCTGGCGTGCTCCGGCCGCTCCAGGGGCCCGGCGAGCGGGGTGCGCTCGAAGAGGACCGGGGACACCGCGGCGATCCTGGCATCGGCGTGGAAGCGCGTGGGCAGGTCGACGTCCGCCACGGCGTTGCCCAGGGCGTTCAGGACCATGCCCTGGTGGTGGGCCATGTACGTGCGGACCACCACCGAGGGCTTGCCCAGCGGCACGCGGCTGGGCGTGAAGTCCACGGCATCGTAGAGGCCGTAGAGGCCGCGAGCTCCGTGCTCCTCCAGGTCGGCGAGGTTCTCCAGCACGGCCTGGGGAGCCACCGGCAGCGCCAGCAGCGAGGCGTAGGGCGCGATCACGTGGTCCCTCACGTCGCGGCGCAGGGCCAGGTCCTCGACGCCGAAGGCCCGGTACTGGTACTCGCCGTCGGCGCCCACGAGCGCGAACGCCGACTCCGAGACGCCCCACGGGGTGCCCCGCGACCTGGCGTGCGCCCGCTGGGCCAGGACCGCGTTCACGCAGGCGTCGTGGAGCAGGGTCCAGCGCGGCATCCTCGTGAGCAGCGGCGGCATCAGGTACTCGAAGGCGGTGCCGCTCCACGACAGGAGGGTCCGCCGGCCGCCCACCCCGCCGAACGGGCGCGAGAGGTGCACCCAGTGGTCGGTGGGCACGCTGCCGAGGCCGATCGCCACCAGGCTCAGCAGGCGCGACTCCGAGGCCAGCATGTCGTACGCGGGCTCGTCGAGGTCGTCCTCGTCGGGCCTGTAGCCCAGCCTGAACACGCGCCGCCAGCCGTCGAAGAGGAACCCCAGCTCGGTCTCGGCGACGAAGCCCTCGCACAGGTCGGCCAGGTGGGCGGACGTCGCCAGGGTGGCGCGCAGGAGGTCCTCGGCGGCGTCGATGGCGCGGCGCAGCTTGTCGCACCACTCCACGACGCCGTGGCGGCCGAGCCCGCCCAGCTCCGACGAGGCCGCCGCGCGGAGCGACGCCACGGCGTCGCGGGCGCGCGAGTACACCTCAGGCAGCTCGGCTAGCGGCACGCTCACGGGCAGCTCGGCCAGGGCGTCGCTGGCGCGCCTCAGTTCAGGGGCCGCGATGGCGCGCCGCAGGGCCGTCGGCGGCTCGGCGAGGGCGCGGTGCCACGGCAGGAGCAGGGCCACGTCGCGCTCCAGGGCCTCGGCGTCGGCCAAGACCCGGCGGCGCCACTCGGCCAGGGCCGCGAGCTCCTCGGCGCTGAAGCGCCTGGTGCCGCGGAGCAGCGGCAGCACGCTCTCGTCCACGGCGGCCAGGCGCTTCCTCAGCGTCGCCAGCAGCGCCGGCCACCGGCTCTCGTCCCCCAAGGCCGCGGCGACCTCGGCGCGCAGCGCGGCGATCAGCTCGCCGGTCTTCCCGCCGGGGTCGGCCGCCCCCACCACGTCGCCCGCCACGCCCAGGCTGTCGAGGAGCCCCTCCCAGCGCTCCCGGCGCCACACCCTCTTGCTCGGCAGCTCGAGCAGCGCCTGCCGCAGCGTCAGCAGCGCGGCCAGGAGGTTGCCGCTGTCCACGGTCGAGACGTAGCGGGGCCGCAGCGGACGCAGCGTCCTCGTGTCGTACCAGTTCAGGAAGTGGCCCCTGACGCGCTCGAGCCGGCCCAGCGTCTCGAAGGTGCGCGCCAGGCGCGCGGTGAGGCCCACGAAGCCCAGGTAGCCGAGGTCGTAGGCCGTGACGCAGGACGTGAGGTAGAGGCCCACGTTCGTGGGCGACGTGCGGTGCGCCACGGTCCCCAGCGGCTCCTCCTGGAAGTGGTCCGGCGGCAGCCAGTTGTCCTCGGGGCCCACGAAGCGCTCGAAGAAGTGCCACGTCTGCCGCGCCAACCGCCGCAGCCTGGCGCGCTGCTTGGCCATGGGGGCGTAGGCCTGCTCGGGGACGCGCCTGCCCGTGACGGCGACGAGCCAGGGCGCCGCCGCCCACAGGGCGAGCACCGGGACGGCGCCGGCCACCGCGCCAGGCGAGACGGCCGCCAGGGCGACGGCCAACGCCACCGCGAGCAGGGGGGAGACGGCCATCCGCCGCCACGCCGCCGCGGCCGTGAGCGCGGAGAGGGCCCGCTCGGCGCCGGCCGACGTCGTCCACTGCAGGAGGTGACGGTGCGTGACGGCGAGGCGGTAGAGCGTCGTGACGATCGCGCGGAGCCGCACCCAGGCGTCGTGCGCGAGGATCGTCGTGCGCCAGGCCAGGCGGCCGAGGTAGCGGAGCACCGCGGTGGACCCGGCTCGCAGCGCCCCCGGGTAGCGCAGGTGCAGCAGCCTGTCCAGCAGCTCGGGCAGCTCGGGGACGGCCTCGAAGGCCAGCACGAACAGCGTCCACGACGCCGCGGGCACGCCGGCCAGCCAGCCCAGCGCCAGTAGGGCCAGCTCGGCGGGCCTGGCGAGGCTGGCGACGAGCGGGAGCGTGGCCTGCCACCTCGCCACCCTGGGGGCGCGGGCGATCCCCAACCGTCCGGGCCTCAGCAGGAAGGGGAGCACCTGCCAGTCGCCGCGCGTCCAGCGGTCGAGCCTCACCGCCTCGGCCAGGTGGTTCCGCGGCTCGCGCTCGAGGACCTGGCAGTCGCCCACGTGCGCCACCCCGCCCAGCATGCCCTCGAGGAGGTCGTGGCTGAGAAGCGCGTTCTCCGGCACGCGACCCTGCACCGTGGCGGCGAAGGCCCTCACGTCGAAGAGCGCCTTGCCCTGGAACAGGCCGCGGCCGAAGAGGTCCATGAAGGCGTTGGAGACGCGGTGGTGGTAGAGGTCGATGGGCGCGCCGCCGGACATGAGCAGCCGCAGGTACGTGGCGCGCTCCGACTCGGGGTGCTCGTCGAGGCGCGGCTGGGCGAAGGTGTAGCCGCGCCTGAGCCCGCTGCCGCCCTCGGCCACGTACGGCCTGTTCAACGGGTGGGCCAGGCAGGTGATCAGCCTCGTGGCCTCGCCGGGCGGCAGAGTGGTGTCGGCGTCCAGCGTCAGCACGAAGGCCACGCGCTCCCGCAGCTCGGCGCCCAGAGGGTCGTCCAGGAACGTGCCGGGATCGCCCGTCGTGAGGAGCCTGACCAGCTCCTCGACCTTGCCGCGCTTGCGCTCCCAGCCGATCCACTTGCCCTCGCCAGGGCTGTAGAGGCGGCGGCGGTGCAGGACGTGGAAGCGCCTCTCGCCGCCGGCGAGCCTGTCGTCCAGCTCCGCCACGCGCCGCCTGAGGTACGCCAGCAGGTCCTCGTCTCCGGGCGTGGTCTCGGAGTCGGCGTCGGCGAAGTCAGTGAGCAGCGCGTAGCGGATGCGCGGGTCGGGGTCGGCGGCGTGGTGCAGCTCCAGGCGAGCCACGAGCGCGTTCACGTCGTCCTCGCTCGCGACGATCGCGGGCACGACGAGGAGCGTGTCCGCCCCCTCGGGCACGCCGCGCTCCGGGTCGAAGCGCGGCAGCACGCGCGGCGGCACGGCCCGCGCCACGACCCAGTGCACGAGGGCGGTGGCGCTCGTGACGGCCGGCGCCAGCGCCAGCAGCGACGCGAGGGCCGCCAGCCAGGGGGAGGCGTCCGCCACGGCCGCCGCGACCGGGATGGCCAGCGCGACGGTGAGCGCCGCTACCGACGGCGCGTAGAGCCAGGCCCGCTGGGCCGGCAACCGCAGGGCACGCACCAGAGCGTGCTCCCGGCCCAGGCCCAGTCGCTCGGCCAGGTCGGCGGCGCCGGCGTCGACGAGGTAGTAGCCCACGTGCCGCGCCTCCGGCGGCGCGCCCTCTCCGGCGGCGTGCGCGGCCTCCACGGCCAGCTCGGCGACCTCCCGCTCGGTCGAGCCGCTGGCGTCGGCGAGGCGCGCCACCGCGTGGCGGTAGTGGTCGCGCGAGGCGAAGTCCATGCGCTCGTACACGCCGGCCGGGTCGCGCCGCAGCACGGCCTCCACGGGGGAGAGCTCCTCGACGAACCGCAGCCAGTTCCAGCGCTCGAGGGCGACGAGGCTCCTGACGGCGGCAGCGGCCGCCGCGTTCGCGTCGGCCGGCGGGCTGGGGTCCTGGAGGACGCCGATCACGGCCTCCAGGCGGCGCAGGGCGCCGTGGCGGAGGAAGTTCGGCAGCGACCACAGCTCGGCCTGGGTCAGGTCGCCCGCCTCGGCGACCCGGCCCACCACCAGGCGCAGCTCGTCGGGGGAGAACTCGCCGCCGGCGAGGTCGAGGGCGGCCTCGGCCATGGCGGCGGCGCGGTAGGTCCCGGCCAGGGGGCCCGCGGCGAGCCGCGGCAGGTGCGCGAGGTCCGCCGGCCGCAACCCCGTGCGGACGTGCCTGGCGGCCCTCTGGACGGTGGGCCAGTTGTCGAGGAGCCACTCGCGTCCGGCGCTGGGCGGGCCCTGCTCCTCGCGCGCGGCCAGCTCCTTGACCAGGTCGCGCGGGACCCGCGGCATGCGCAGCGGCTCGGGAGCCCTGCGGGCGCCCCGCGCCTCCACGGGCGCCAGGAGCGCTGCCTCCCAGCCGGCGCGCCCGGCGTCAGCGGGCAGCGTCATGGCGGCGTCAGTGGCCCGGGCGCTGTTCCGCGGCAGCCGCCACAGCGGCCGCCACCGCGCCGGCCTCCAGGTCCTGGACGACGAGCAGGGGGGCGGTCCCGAAGCGCGCCAGCGTCTGCACCGTCCTGCCGAACGGCAGGCTGCCGGTGCCCGAGGCGCCGTGGGCGCAGGCGACGACGAGGTCGGGCTGCTCGCGCGAGACGGCCTCGTGGAGCTGGTCGGGAGCCTCGTGGTGCCCGTGGACGATGCCGCGCGCCCTCACGCCCTCCGTCGTCAGCCGGCCGGCCAGCGACGAGAGGTAGGCCTCGGCCTCGGCCCTGTTCGCCTGCATGAGCCGCTCGAGGTGGCCGCGCGCCTCGGCCGAGCGCAGCGTGCCGGAGAGCAGCTCCAGCGGCGTGATCACGTGGCAGAGGAGCAGCTCGGCGTCGTGCGCCTTGGCGAGCTGGCCCGCGGCCGCCATCGCGTACTCGGCCCGCTGCGAGCCGTCCAGCGGGGCGACGATGCGGCGGTAACCCGGGCGCCCGGCGTCGTCGGCGGGGGGCGGAGCGTCGGCCCGCGCCAGCAGGACCGAGACGCTCGGTAGGGAGAACAGCTTGTGGGCGACGGAGCCCAGGCCCGCCGCGTCGTCGCCGCCGTGACCGCGGGCGCACAGGACCACGAGGTCGTGATCGTGCTCGACGGCCCAGCGCGCGATCGCGTCGGCCGCCTGGCCGTCCACCACCGCCACCTCGACGTCGGGCACGTCGTCGGCCAGGCGGCGCGCCACCTCCTCGAGGTACGCCGTGGCGCGGCCCCGCTCGAACTCGTAGCCGAGGGGGTCCCAACCGGCTCCGGCCGTGGGCTCGAGGACGTGGAGCAGCGTCACCTTGACGGGCGCGGCGCGGGCCAGGGCCCTCACGTGGTCGAGGGCGGCCTCGGCCCGTTGCGACGTGTCCAAGGGGACGAGCAGACGCTGGAACGTGGGACGCCACCTCCTCCCCTCGCCAGGCCTGGCCTGACGATGGTGCGGGTCCTTGTTGACGAGAGGGCGGAGACCCCGCTGCGACCGGTCGACGTGCCCCGGGGGGTCCGTCGCCGTTCGTATCCCAGGATACCTGGCGGGAGCGCCGCCGCCCCCGCCGCACGCTACCGAGGGGCGCCTAGAAGCGCTCGGTGACCGTCTTCATCTCCACGAACAGCTTGAGGTAGTCGGGACCGCCGGCCTTCGAGTTCGTGCCCGAGAGGTCGAAGCCGCCGAACGGCTGCACGCCCACGAGGGCGCCGGTGATCTTGCGGTTCACGTAGAGGTTGCCGACGCGGAACTCGTGCCTGGCGCGCTCGATGCGGGCGCGGTCGCGGCTGATGAGGCCTCCCGTGAGCGCGTAGGTGGTGGAGTTCGCGTAGCGCAGCGCCGCGTCGAAGTCGGGCGCCCTGATGACCGCCACCACGGGCCCGAAGATCTCCTCGCAGGCGATGGTGGCGCCGGGCGGCACGTCGGCGAACACCGTGGGCTGCACGTAGTAGCCGGGCCCCGCGTCCGCCGCCTTGCCCCCGCCGGCGACGAGGCGCGCCTCCGACCTGCCAGCCTCCAGGTAGCCCAGCACCTTCTCGTACTGGCGCTCGTTGATGACGGCGGCCACGTCGTGGTTCTCCTCGGCCGGCCCCACGCTGAGCGCCTCCACGCCCGCGACGAAGCGCTCGAGCACCTCGTCGTAGACGTCGTCCACGACGATCAGGCGGCTCATGGCCGAGCACTTCTGCCCCTGGAAGCCGTAGCCGCTCGCCACGGCCGCGCTCACGGCCAGGTCGAGGTCGGCGGTCTCGTCCACGATGAGGGCGTCCTTGCCCCCCATCTCGAGGAAGACGCGCTTTACCCAGCGCTGCCCCGGCTGCAGCCTGGCGGCGCGCTCGTTGATGCGCAGTCCCGTGGCGACGGAGCCCGTGAAGTTCACGAAACGGGTGCGCGGATGCTCCACCAACGCGTCGCCGAGGTCGGCGTCGGCGCCGGTGAGCAGGTTGATGACGCCCGGCGGGAAGCCGGCCTCCGCGACCATCTCCATGAACCTGGCCGCGATCACGGGCGTGCTGGGCGACGGCTTCACGATCACGGTGTTGCCGACCACCACGGGCGCCACCGTGGTGCCAACCATGATCGCCAGGAGGAAGTTCCACGGCGGTATGACCACGCCCACGCCCATGGGCTGGTAGAAGCTCGTGTTCTCCTCGCCGGGGTAGACGTGGGTGGGCGCCAGGCCCTCGAGGCGCAGGGCCTCGCGCGCGTAGTACTCGCAGAAGTCGATGGCCTCGGCCACGTCGGCGCTGGCCTCGACGTAGTTCTTCGCGGCCTCGAACACCTCCCAGGCCGCCAGCTCGGCGTGGCGCCGGCGCATGATCGCGGCCAGCTTCACCAGGTAGCGCGCCCGCTCGACCATGCTCAGACGCGACCATCCCTCGAAGGCCGCGTAGGCGGCGTCGAATGCCGCCTCGATGTGCTGGGCCTTGCCCATGGACGCCCTGCCCACGACGCGGTCCGGGTAGCAGGGGTCGAGGGAGTCGAGGCGCTCCTCCGTGTGCACGGGCTCGCCGCCCACGACCAGCGGGTAGTCGCGGCCGAGGCGGCCCCTGACGTCCTCGAGCGTGCGGCGGAACCGCGCCAGGACGTCGGGGTCGGAGAAGTCGAGGAACGGCTCGTTGCGGTACGGTTCGAAAGGTCCCATGTTCTCTCCCGTCGGCGCGGCCAGCCCGCGCCCCTGGCGCGCCTCAGCGCGCTCGTCGCGCCCGTGGCCGCCGGTCGGTGGACCGGGCGGCCGCCATCACCCGAAGAGGCCGCGCAGCACGAAGCCGAGGTTCGCCGGACGCTCGGCGAGGCGGCGGCTGTAGTAGCCGTACCAGTCGTCGCCGAACGGCACGTAGAGGCGCAGCGGCCGTCCGGCCGCCACGAGGCGGTCCTGCAGCAGCGGCCTAACGCCGTAGAGCATCTGCACGCCGTAGGCGTCGGCGCCGAGGCCGGCGGCGTCGACGTGGGCCAGCGCCCGCTCGAGGAGCCGCTCGTCGTGGGTGGCGACGTCCACGTGCGCCCCGCCCGCCAGGCCGCGTTCGACGAGGCGCATGAACGCGTCGTCGACTTCTCTCTTCGACCGTAGCGCCACCGACTCGGGCTCGCTGTAGGCGCCCTTGACGATGCGCAGGGTCGCGCCGGGCGCCTGCTCCAGCAGGCGGTCGAGGTCGTCCGGCGTGCGGCGCAGGTAGCTCTGCAGGACCGTGGCCACGTGCGCGTGCCCGCGGCGCCGCAGCGCGAGGTAGAGGTCGAGGGTGCCGTCGACGTAACCGGAGCTCTCCATGTCGAGGCACATCGTGCCGCCCACGCCGGCGATGACGCCCGCCAGCTCGTCGGCGAGGTCGAGCGCCAGGGCGGGGGAGACGCCCAGGCCGAGCTGGCTGGGCTTGACGCTGAAGTAGGGCTCCACGCCCGCGTCGTGCACGCCGCGCACGGCCGACGCGACGCGCGCCGCCGACTCGCGGGCCGCCTCGGCGGTGGTCACGAACTCGCCGAGCACGTCGATGATCACGCCCTTGCCGGCGTCCTCGATGGCCCTCAGCTTCGGCAGCGCCGACTCCAGGTCCCTGCCGGCGACGAACCTGCCCACGCCCAGCCGCCAGCCGTTCCTCTCCAGGAAGCCGCGCACCCACCGCGCGTCGGCGGTGGCCAGCACCGCGCGGCGGTAGAGGGCGTCCAGCGGCGGCATACGGCGCTCATCTTACCCGCGAGGCACGCCGCGGCCGGCGGCCGGGCCGGCCGCCCATACACCCGGAAGCCGCGTGCACCACGGGCCTTAGTAAGACTTCCGACAGCCCGCGGCGGAGCGGCGGCGCTAGGCTTCCTCATGACGCGCGGCCCGGTCCCGGATCCCCTCGCGGACCGTCGGGAGACCGCGGTGGGCGCCCTCCGAGGTGAGTCGATGCGTGAACTCGCGGGCCACCGTCTTCCCGGTGGGAGGAGACCCGAGTGAACCTGCTCTTCGTGCGCCACGGCGAGACCGACTGGGCACTCGTGGAGTCGCGGGGGGCCAGGGGGTGGGCCAAGGACTTCGCGCCGCTCACGCAGCTCGGGCGCCTGCAGATCGACACCATAGCCCGCGACTACCGCCTCAAGGAGGCGGAGGCGATCCTCTGCAGCACGTTCACGCGCGCTCTCGAGTCGGGGGCGCGCCTCTCGCGGGCGCTCAACAAGCCCCTCTACGTGGAGCACGACCTCCATGAGTGGCTGCCGCAGAAGGACCCGCTGGCGGACTACGACGACAGCATGCTGGCCGAGGCCAAGAAGACCCTGTCCGGCACGGCCCCGCTGCCGCAGCCGGCGCCGTGGGAGAGCCTCGACGAGGTGCGCGGCCGCGTGCTCGGCGTGCTGCGGCGCTACAAGCGCTTCAACACGCTGATCGTGGTGACGCACGGCGTGGTCATCAGCAGCATCATCGGCGTCGACAGGCAGGTGGAGCACGCCGAGATCGTGCCCTACACCCTCGACCTCGACGAGGAGCCGACGGCGCCGGCGGTAGAGTCTCACCCGTGACCTCGAGGGTGGAGCTGCCCTTCCACGGGACCTTGGAGGGGCGCGTCGTCCGCCTCACGCCGCTCACGCCGGGCGACGTGCCCGACCTGCTCGCCATCGCCCGGGCCGCGCCGGAGGAGTACGACCTCACGTCCACGCCGCGCGACGCCGCCGAGGCCGAGGACTACTTCGGCGAGGCGCTCGCCGAGGTCGCGTCGGGCACGGCCCACGTGGTCACCGTGCGCGACCTCGCCGGCGCCGTGCTGGGCACGTCACGCCTGCGCGCCTACGACGCCAGGCACCGCCGGTGCGAGCTGGGCTACACCTGGTACCACCCGAGCGTCTTCCGCACCGCCGTGAACACCGAGTGCAAGCTGCTGCTCCTCGAGCTGGCCTTCGAGGGTCTGGGCGTGAACCGCGTGCAGCTCCAGACGGACGCCCGCAACCTGCGCTCGCAGCGCGCGATCCTCGCGCTCGGCGCCGAGTTCGAGGGCGTGCTCCGCCGACACATGGTGGCGAAGGACGGGTACGTGCGCGACAGCGTGATCTTCTCGGTGGTCAGCACCACCTGGCCGACGGTGCGCCTGCGCCTGCGCGAGCGGCTGGAGGAGCGGCTCGCCCGCGGCGCGCCGAGCGCCGCCGGCTGAGGGAAGGTCCCGCCACCTTCGGGCCGCTCCTCGTGCGGCTCGCGGCTACCCCAGGACGTCAGCGGATGCCGTGGAGGATCTCCTCGAGCCCCTCGGGGTCGGTGATGAAGACCTCCTTGGGCCTCGTCTCGATGACGCCCTCGCCCTCCAGCGCCTTCAGCGCGCGGGTGACGGTCTCGCGCGAGGTGCCGGCCAGGTTCGCTAGCTCCTGATGCGTGAGCCGCACCAGTGCGCGGTCCCTGTCGAGGTCCACCACGCCGCCGCGGTAGAGCCGCAGCAGCACGTAGGCCACGCGCCCCTGCGCGTCCTGGTAGGAGAGCACCTGGGACTCGTCGTCCATGCCGCGCAGCCTGGCGGCCAGGGTGCTCGTCAGGTTCAGGTTCATCGTCGGGTAGTCGGAGATGAGGCGGCGGAAGTCGTCGTTGAAGAGCAGGTAACAGTGCACCTCGTTCAGCGTCGTCACGGTGGCGCTGCGCGTGGTCTGCCCCAACAGGGCCATCTCCCCGAAGAACTCGGGCGGCTGCAGGATGGCCAGGGTCTTCTCGTGGCCGCCCAGGTCCACCTTGGAGAGCTTCACCAGGCCCTTGGCCATGATGTAGAGGGCCTCGCCCTTGTCGCCCTCCTGGAAGATGGTGGCGCCGGGCTCGAACACGCGCTTGCGCACGGCGGAGGCGGCGATCTCGAGCGCGCGCTCCGGCACGCCGCGGAAGAGCGGAACCTGGGCTAGCTGCTCCTTGATCTCGCCGGCGGTCTCGCCTGTCATCTGACCTCCAACGGCCCGCCGCGCGCGGCGCCACGCCCGTGCTTTCGCGGTCCAGAACGTATAGTACCAGCGTGGCGAGCGTGCTGGCGTGTGAAGGCTTGCGCCGACGCTTCCGCACCCCCGCAGGAGACGTGCCGGTGCTGCGCGGCGTCGACCTCGCCGTCGAGGCCGGCGAGCTGGCCGTGGTCCTCGGCCCCAGCGGCTCGGGCAAGAGCACGCTGCTCCACATCCTCGCCGGGCTCGACAGGCCGGACGCCGGCGAGGTGTGGTGGGGCGAGACGCCGCTGGGCTCCCTGCGCCGCTCCGAGGTGGCGGCGCGGCGCGCCAGGAGCGTCGGCCTGGTGTTCCAGCAGCACTACCTCCTCGAGGAACTCACGGCGCTGGAGAACGTGCTGTTGCCCATGCGCATCGTGGGCGAGGTCGACGAGGCGCGGGGCAGGGAGCTCCTGGCCGCGGTGGGGGTGGCGCACCGCGCCGCCCATGTGCCGGCGCACCTCTCGGGCGGCGAGCGTCAGCGCGCCGCCGTAGCCAGGGCCCTGGCGCTCGACCCGGCCTGCCTCATCGCCGACGAGCCCACCGGCTCGCTCGACCGCGCGCGGGCCCTGGAGGTGTTCCGCCTGCTGCGGGACCTCGCGGCGGAGCGCGGCAAGGCCGTCGTCCTCGTGACCCACGACGAGACGCTGCTGGGCGAGGCCCGCGCGCCGGGGGCGCGCGTCTCCGTGTACCGGTTGACCGAGGGGACGCTGGTGCCAGACGCCGTGGGGAGCCTCGCCTGAAGGCAGCGTGAAGTGGTGCCTCAGGCACACTGTGATAATCTCCACGTCGTACCGCAAGAGCCGGACCTCGCCTCGGGGAGGCGGGCAAGCACATCTTGGAGGTGTCATGAAGAAGCTAGTGACGGCTCTCCTGGCCCTGGCGCTGCTGGGCCTGGCGAGCGCTCAGACCCTCGTCTACGGGACGAGCGGGTTCCCGTCGTCGCTGGACGCCGTCGACTCGCAGGACGGCAACTCGCTCGTCGTCAGCTCGCAGATCACCGAACGCCTCGTGGACTTCGTGCCCGGCGGCACCGACCTGGTGCCCGGCCTCGCCACCGAGTGGAGCGCGAACGACGACGCCACGGTGTGGAACTTCAAGCTGCGCGAGGGCGTGACGTTCCACGACGGCACGCCTTTCGACGCCGCAGCGGTGAAGTTCAACATCGACCGCTGGAACGACCCTAACCATCCCTACAGCGGCCGTGACCAGGGCAAGACCTTCGTGCCGTGGGGCTGGGTGTTCGGCGGCCCCATAGGCGAGGGCAACCTGATCCAGGAGGTCAGCGTCGTCAACGACCACGAGGTCCAGATCACGCTGACCAAGCCGGCGCCGTTCCTGCCCGCGCTGTTCGCGGCGATCTACTTCCAGTTCAGCAGCCCGACGGCGATCATGGAGAACGGCGTGGCCTACGGCACGCCGGGCGTCGGCGCGGTGGGCACCGGCCCCTTCAAGTTCGTCGAGTGGGTCGAGGGCGAGCGCATCGTCCTCGAGCGCAACGACGACTACTGGGGCGGCCCGGCCCAGGTCGAGCAGGTCGTGTTCCGCGGCATCCCCGAGCCCACGGCCCGCCTCGCCGAGCTGCAGGCCGGCACCATCGACATCGCCGTGCTGCTCTCGGCCGACGACCTCGCGACGATCGAGAACGACCAGAACCTCAAGGCCGTGATCCCCGAGACCGAGCTGAACGTGGGCTACATCGCCATGCACCAGGCGAACGAGCCCCTCGACAACCCGCTCGTCCGCCAGGCGATCGCCCACGCCATCGACCGCGACGCGATCATCGAGGCGTTCTACGGCGGCCTCGGCGTGCCGGCGCAGGGCTTCATCCCCTCGACGATGTTCGGCCAGCCCGAGCCGTGGCCTTACGACTACGACCCCGAGCGCGCCCGCGAGCTCCTGGCCGAGGCCGGCTACCCCGACGGGTTCTCCGTCGACTTCTGGTACATGCCGGTGAGCAGGCCGTACTACCCCGCGCCGCAGCCGATCGCCGAGACCATCGCCAGCTACCTGGCCGAGGTGGGCATCGAGGCGAACCTGCAGACCGAGGACTGGACGACGTACCTCGCCGACTACCAGACCGGCAAGTTCCCCATGTACATGCTGGGCTGGAACGCCGACTACGCCGACCCCGACAACTTCCTCATGACGTTCTTCGGCCCCACGGCCCCCAACGACCTCGGCTGGGACGACGCCGAGGTCCGCGACATGCTCCAGCAGGCCCGCCAGGTCGCCGACCCCGACGTGCGCACCGCCCTCTACTCCGAGGTGGGCAACGCCGTCGCCGAGGCCGTGCCCTCGATACCCTTCGCGCACAACCGCACGCTCAACGCCGTGCGCGCGAACATCGACGGCTGGATCGCCAGCCCGCTCGGCTACTCGTCGGTGAGCCTGCACTCCGTATCGAAGGCCGAGTAAGTCACTAGCCAGTCGCGGCCGGGCGCCCCGTCGAGGGGGTGCCCGGCCGCCTGCCGCCCTTCCGGGAGCGACGCTATTTGACCGCCTACCTGCTGCGCCGTGTGCTGGGCCTGGTGCCCGTGCTCATCGGCGTGACGCTGCTGATCTTCTTCCTCACGCGCGTCATACCGGGCGATCCCGCCACGGCCATGCTGGGACAGCGCGCGGCGCCGAACCTCGTCCAGCGCCTGCGCACCGACCTCGGCCTCGACCGCCCGCTGTTCCTGAACCTGGCGAAGGCGCGGGAGACCGGCGACTGGCGCGACGCGCTCGACAGCCAGTACTTCTCCTTCATGGCGGGGCTCTTGAGGCTCGACCTCGGCCGCTCGATATACACGCTCATCCCCATCACCGAGAGCCTGCGGCACCGCTTCGCCGCCACCTTCGAGCTCACGCTGGCGGCGATGGTCTTCGCGGTGGCCGTGGGCGTGCCGGCAGGCGTGTTCGCGGCCACGCGCCGCGGCACGATCGCCGACACCTCGATAATGCTCCTGGCGCTCTCCGGCGTGTCGTTCCCGGTGTTCTGGCTGGCCATCATCATGATCTACCTGTTCTCGGTGACGCTGGGCTGGCTGCCACCGTCCGGCCGGCTGTCGGTGGGGCTGACGCTCCAGCCCGTCACGGGCATCTACGTGATCGACGCTCTGCTGCGTGGGCATGGCGCGGCGGCGCTGGACGCGATCAGGCACCTGGTGATGCCGGCGCTGGCCCTCGGCTCGATCCCGCTCGCGATCGTGGTGCGCATGACGCGCTCGGCGATGCTCGACGTGCTCGGCCAGGACTACGTGCGCACGGCCCGCTCCAAAGGGCTCAGCGAGGGCCGGGTGGTGCGCGTCCACGCGCTGCGCAACGCCCTGCTGCCCGTGGTCACCGTCATCGGCCTCTCCTTCGGCTCACTGCTCTCCGGCGCCCTGCTCACCGAGACCGTCTTCAGCTGGCCGGGCATAGGCCGCTGGGTCTACGACGCGATCGCCGCCCGCGACTACCCCGTGATCCAGGGCGGGGTGCTCTTCGTCGCGGTCATGTTCGCGGTGGTGAACCTGCTCGTGGACATGACGTACGCCCTCATAGACCCCAGGATCCAGTACGCGTGAGCGACGTCGTAGCCACGCCCACGGCGGCCGCGCCCAGCGTCCGGGGGCGGTCCCTGGCCACGGACGCCTTCCGGCGCTTCTTCAAGCACCCCACCGGCCTCGTGGGTCTCGTCATCGTCGGCTTCTTCATCGTCATCTCGCTGCTCGCGCCCGTGCTGCGCCCGTACGACGCCTCGCGGGACAGGGACCTGCGCGCGCGCCTCGACCCGCCCAGCGCCGAGCACTGGTTCGGCGCCGACGAGCTGGGCCGCGACCTCTTCACGCGCGTCTGGCACGGCGGTAGGATCAGCCTCCGCGTCGGGCTGCTCGCCGTGGCCTTCGCGGCCGTCACCGGCACGCTGCTGGGCCTGACCGCCGGCTACGTGGGCGGCTGGCTCGACACCTTCGTCGTCTGGCTCATGGACATCGTGCTGGCGTTCCCCGGCGTGCTCCTCGCGATCGTGATCGTGGCGACCCTGGGCCCGAACCTCACGAACGCCCTCATCGCGATCGCCGTCACGCAGGTGCCCATCTACACGCGCATCGTGCGCTCGGTGGTGCTGTCGGTGCGCGAGACCGAGTACGTGCAGGCAGCGAAGGCGCTGGGCACGAACCCCCTCGGCGTGGTCTTCAAGCACGTGCTGCCCAACAGCCTCTCGCCGCTGATCGTGCAGCTCACCCTGTCGATAGGCACGGCGATACTCGACGTGGCGGCGCTGGGCTTCCTCGGCCTCGGCGCCCAGCCGCCCGAGCCCGAGTGGGGCCTGATGATCCGCGACGGGTTCACCCAGTTCGTGCGGGCGCCGTGGATGTCGATCTTCCCGGGCATCGCGATCTTCCTCTCCGTGGTGGGCTTCAACCTGCTCGGCGACGCCATCAGGGACGTGCTCGACCCGCGGCTCCGCGACGCCTGACGGGCGCGTGGCCCCATGACCGCCGCCGACGCCGACTCGCCGACGCCTGACGGGCGCTTGACCCCATGACGGCCGACGACGCCCACTCGCCGCCTCCGGAGCTCCTGCGGCCGCTGCTGCTCACGCCGCGCTTCGTGCGCCGCGTCTGGGGCGGGGGAGAGCTGCCGGCGCTCCTGGGCCGCGAGCCGCCGCGGGACGTTCCCGGCGACGACCCTGTCGGCGAGGCGTGGCTGGCGGACGGCCCCAACGTCGTGGCGAGCGGGCCGCTCGCCGGCGCGACCGTGGCCGAGCTGGCCGACAGGCACGGCGCCCACCTGCTGGGAGCAGCGCCCGTGGCGCGTTACGGCCGCCGGCTGTCGCTGCTCGTGAAGCTGCTCGACGCCGCCGACGACCTCTCCGTGCAGGTGCACCCTGACGACGCCTACGCGCTGGCCCACGAGTCCGGGTCGGGCCACCTGGGCAAGACGGAGGCGTGGTACGTGCTGCGGGCGGCGCCCGGCGCGGCGGTGCTGCGCGGCTTCGCCCGCGACGTCACCGCGGACGAGGTGCGCGCAGCGGCGGCCGACGGTACGCTCGCCGGCCTGCTGCGACGCCTGCCGGTGCGGCCCGGCGACGTGGTCGTGAACCCCGCCGGCACGGTCCACGCCGTGGAGGCCGGCCTGCTGCTCTACGAGGTCCAGCAGTCCAGCGACCTCACCTACCGCCTCTTCGACCACGGCCGTGTCGACTCCTCCGGCAGGCCGCGCGACCTCCACCTCGACGCGGCGCTCGCCGTGGCCGACCTCGGGGAGGCGCCCGCCAGCCTGCCGCGGCCGCCCCGAGCGCGGCCGGGACGCTGGCGGCGCCTCGTGGAGAGGCCCGAGTTCGTGCTCGACGCCGTGGAGCTGCGGCCCGGCGCGCCCGCCGCCGGCGCCACCGTGCCGTCGAGCTGCCAGCTCCTCACCGTCGTGACAGGCAGCGCTTCGCTGGCGGCGGGCGGCGAGGAGCTGCACCTGCCCACGGGCGCCACGGCCCTGCTGCCGGCCGCGCTGGGCCGCTACCAGCTCTCAGGCGAGGGCGAGGTGCTGAGCGCGCACGTGGAGTGAAGGTCCGGCAGCGGCGCGCCGCCCCGGCGAACCGAGCGAAGCGGCCGCGCCCACGTGGGCGCGGCCGCCGGTGCGTCGGTAACGGTCCTCAGGCGCTGGGCGCGGCCCCCGTGCTCGGCCTGTCGTCGGCGACGGGCGGCGGGTAGGCCGGCGGCTGGCCCTCATCCTCGACGAGCATGACGTCGAGCACCTCGCGGAAGCCGCTGACCGGGATGACCTCGAGGTCGCCGAGTATCGCCTCGGGCACCTCCTCGAGGTTGGCCTCGTTCTCCCTGGGGATGATCACGGTCTTGATGCCGGCCTGGTGGGCCGCCAGGAGCTTCTCCTTGAGGCCGCCGATGGGCAGCACCCGCCCGCGCAGCGTGATCTCGCCGGTCATGGCCACGTCGCCGCGCACCTGCCTGCCGGTGAGGGCGCTGACGACGGCGGTGGCCATCGCTATGCCCGCCGAGGGGCCGTCCTTGGGGGTGGCGCCCTCGAGCACGTGGACGTGGATGTCGTGCTTCTCGTGGAAGTCGGCGGGGATGCCGAACTCGTCGGCGTTGCGCCGCAGGTAGGCGATGCCGGCCTGCGCGCTCTCCTTCATGACGTCGCCGAGCTGGCCGGTGAGCGTCACCGTGCCCTTGCCCGGCATCACGACGGCCTCGATGTCGAGGGTCACGCCGCCCACCGAGGTCCACGCCAGGCCGTGCGAGAGCCCGACCTGCGGCTCCTTCTCGGCCTTCTCGTCGCGGAAGGGAGGCACGCCCAGGAGCTCGCGCACCTTGACGTGGTCGATGACGACCTTGTCCTCCCACGGCTCGCTGAGGTACGCCTTCGCCATCTTGCGCGCGGCCTTGGCGATGAGCCTGTCGAGGTTGCGCACACCGGCCTCGCGCGTGTACTCGGTGACGATGCGCTCGATGGCCGAGTCGGTGATCTCGAGCCGCTCCTCGAGGCCGTGGTCCTTGAGCTGGCGCGGCACGCGGTAGCGCTTGGCGATCTCGATCTTCTCGGGCAACGTGTAGCCCGGGATCTGGATGACCTCCATGCGGTCGAGGAGCGGCCGCGGGATCGTGGCCAGCGTGTTCGCCGTCGTGACGAACATGACCTTCGACAGGTCGTAGGGGATCTCGAGGTAGTGGTCGACGAAGGTGTTGTTCTGCTCGGGGTCGAGCACCTCGAGCAGGGCCGAGGACGGGTCGCCCCGGAAGTCGGCCGTCATCTTGTCGACCTCGTCGAGCAGGAAGACGGGGTTGATGGTCCCGGCCGTCTTCATGCCCTGGATGATGCGGCCCGGCAGGCTGCCTATGTAGGTGCGCCTGTGCCCGCGGATCTCGGCCTCGTCGCGCACGCCGCCCAGGCTCATGCGCACGAACTTGCGGTTGAGGCTGCGCGCTATCGACTTGCCCAGGCTCGTCTTGCCCACGCCGGGAGGTCCGACGAGGCAGAGTATGGGCGCCTTGTAGTCGGAGTCCTTCTTGTCCTTCGTGAGCTGCCTGACGGCGAGGAACTCGACGATGCGCTCCTTGGGCTCCTCGAGGGCGTAGTGGTCCTCGTCGAGCACCTGCTGGCTGTGCGCGACGTCGAGGTGCTCCTCGTCCATCTCCGACCAGGGGAGGTCGAGGATCGTGTCGAGGTAGGTGCGCACGACGGTGGCCTCCGGCGAGCCGGCGGCCATCTTCTCGAGGCGGTCGATCTCCTTGAGCGCGCGCTCGCGCGCGTGCTCGGGCATCTTCTTCTCCTCGACCTTCTTGCGCAGCTCCTCGGTCTCGGAGGCCTCGTCGTTGCCCAGCTCCTTCTGGATGGCCTTCATCTGCTCGCGCAGGAAGTACTCGCGCTGGTTCGAGTCCATCTGCTGCTTGACGCGGGCGCTGATCTGCTTCTCGGTCTCGAACCGCTCGAGGTCGCGGGTGAGGAAGCCGTAGACGAGCTCGAGGCGCTTGGCGACGTCGGCCTCCTCGAGGGCGGCCTGCTTGTCGGCGACCTCCCAGGTGGAGTACTTGGCGATGAGGTCGGCCAGCGGGCCGGGCTCCTTCATGCCCCTGAGGTTCTCGAGGTGGAAGGAGTCGAGCCTGAGGTTCTTGTTCTGCTGGGCGTACTCGCCGAAGGCCGACTTGACCTGCTCGACGAGCGCCTGGGTGCGCGCCGAAGCGGCCTCGGAGGTGACCTCGGGCACCGTGGACACCTTGGCTCGCAGCGAGGGGCCCGGCAGGTACTCGTCGATGCGGGCGCGCTCGCGGCCCTCGACCAGCACCTGCAGGGTGTCGTTGGGCAGCCTGATGACCTGCTTGATCACGGCCAGCGTGCCCACGGAGTAGAGGTCGTCGCCCGTGGGGTCGTCCACCCTGGCGTCGCGCTGTACCACCAGCACGACCCTGTTGTCGCCCGCCTGCGCCTCTTCCAGCGCACGCTTAGACTTCGGCCTGCCGACGTCCACGTTCTCGAGGGTGCGCGGCAGCACGACCTGCGTGCGCAACGCGATGACGGGAAGCTCCCAATCCATGGCCCCAGTAGAACCCCGCGGCCGTCGCGCGCTCCGTAAGGTGGCTGACTACCGCCGCGGCCCGTGAGCTGGCTTACGAACGGCCCGTTCTCGCTCCCCGTGGGCCCTGGTGGGCCTCGTCGCCCCGGCGCCCTGCTACCTGGCGGGGCTCACAGCTCCAGCGGGACGCCCAGCTCCGGGCACCTCACGCGGCGGCCCTCCGCGCGCCGCGCGGCGGCGAAGGCGCCCATCGCCTCCGGTTCGCCGTGGACGAGGAGCAGCTCGGCGTCGGGGGAGCCGGCGACGAAGGCCCGCAGGTCGTCCCTGTCGGCGTGCGCCGAGAAGCCGCCGATCGTGTGGATGCTGGCCTTCACCGCGACGTCCTCGCCGAACAGCCTCACCACCTCGGCGCCGTCCACGAGGGCCCGCCCCAGCGTGCCGCGCGCCTGGTAGCCGACGATGACGATGCTGGCGGCCTCGCGCCACAGGTTGTGCTTGAGGTGGTGCAGGACGCGTCCGCCCGTCATCATCCCCGAGCCCGCCAGGATGATCGCGCCGCCGTGGACGTCGTTGAGGCGCATCGACTCCTCGGTCGTGACCGTGAACGTCAGGGAGGGCGGCGCGAACGGGTCGCCGCCCGCCGCGAACACCGCCGCGACGTCCGGCTGGAGCTCGCCCACGCCGTCGCCGTAGACCCGGGTGACCCGCGTGGCCATCGGCGAGTCCAGATAGACAGGTACGTCCGGAACCCGGCCCGAGACCTTGAGCCTGTAGAGCTCGTAGAGCACCTGCTGCGCGCGCTCGACGGCGAACGTCGGGATGATCACGTTCCCGCCCGCGTCCAGGGCCCGAGCGATCACGGACGCGAACTCCTCGCGCGTGTCGTCCAGCGACCGGTGGGCCCTGTCGCCGTAGGTGGTCTCCAGGACGATCGCGTCGGCCCCTCGCGGCGGCCGGGCGGTAGGGTGGAGCGAGCTCTGCCTGTTGCCCAGGTCTCCCGAGAACACGACCCGGCGGCCCTCGGCCTCCACCTCCAGGTAGGCGCTGCCGAGGATGTGTCCCGCCTGCCGGTAGGTGACGCTCACGCCGGGCACCGGCTCGAAGGGCGCGTCGAAGGCCACGGGCCTGAAGCGGGCGATCGCCTCCTCGACGTCGGCGGGCGTGAAGAGCGGGCCAGGCACCTCGTCGGCTCGACCGGCCCGCGTCGCCCGGCGCAGCTCCCTCTCGTGGTCCTCGCGAGCCAACGCCGCGGCGTCGCGCAGGATGATCGCCGCGATCTCGCGCGTGCCGGCCGTGGCGTGGAAGGGGCCGCGGTAGCCGAGGCGCGTGAGGAGGGGGAGGCGCCCCACGTGGTCGAGGTGCCCGTGCGTGACGAGCACGGCGTCGAGGGCGCCGGGGTCGAAGGGGAAGGGGCCGCGGTTCAGGGCCTCGAGCTCCGCCGGCCCCTGGAAGAGCCCGCAGTCGACGACCAGCCGCCCGCCGCGCGTCTCGAGGACGTGGCAGCTCCCCGTGACGGTGCGCGCCGCGCCGGCGCAGGTGAGCCTCACGCCGACGCCCAGGTGAGGCGGCCGCCAGCGAGCCGCGCCTCCACGCGCCCGGACTCGCGCAGGTGCGAGAGGTAGGCGGACACCGTGCAGAGGTTCAGGTGGTAGCGCGCGAGGTCGTCCATCGCCAACCCCAGCTCGGCTCCCACCCTCGCCAGCACCTCCTCGGTCGTCGCCCCGTCGCAGGCGGCCAGCACCGCCGCCTCGGCGCGCGCCACTGCCGCCGCGTTCGCCGCCACCAGCCCCGCGACGTCCTCGGTGGCCTCGCCGTGACCCGGCAGCACGACGCGGGCGCCACTCGCGGCCACGACGTCGAAGGAGGACCTCTGCGCCCCCACGTCCTGGCCGAAGGGCAGCGGGTAGCGCTCCAACGTGGCGGGCCCGAACACGGCGTCGGCGGCGAGGAGGACGTCGTCCACCAGGACGGCGAGCATGCGGTGGGCGTGCCCGCGCACGTCGAGCAGCTCGAGCCGCAGGCCCGCCACGTCCAGCGGCCCGGGCTCAACCTCCACATGCACCGGCGACGGCTTGGCCTGGAGCCACTTCGTCGTCATCTCGGGCGGCGGCTTCGCCCCGTGGAAGAGGTAGACGGGCTCCAGGTAGGTCGTCCTGATCACCGCGGCCTCGAAGGGCGGCGCGTGCACCAGGGCCGCGGGGTACTGCCTCACCAGGTAGTCGTTGCCGCCGCAGTGGTCGGCGTGGCTGTGGGTGTTGAGGACGGCGACGGGCGTGAGGCCCAGCTCGTCGAGGGCGCGCCTGACACGCCGACCGTGGTCGGAGTCCTGGCCGGTGTCGACGACGACCGCCCGGCCGTCCTCGCCCGCCACGATCGCCGAGTTCACGGCCCCCGTCAGCGCGTACACGCGCTCCGAGAGCCGCAGCGGAGGCTCGTGCTTGGCCATGCCCAAAGCTAACAGGGCGGGGCGGCACGGCAGCGGACGGCCGCGGGGAGCGGCGGGCGCGGGCCCGCCGCGCGCCTCACGCGCGGCGCTCGAACCGCGCCAGGTAGAAGCCGTCGAGGCCCCCCACGGGCAGCAGGTACGCGCCCACACGCGCCGGTATGAGCGTGCCCGGCACGGCCGGCAGGGTCAGCGGCGCGAAGCCCGGCGCCTCCGCCAGGAACGCCGCCGCCTGCTCCACGCCCTCGTCCGGCGTGAGCGAGCACACGGCGTAGACGAGCGTGCCGCCGACCCGCACGGCGCGGGCCGCGGCGCGCAGTAGGCGCGCCTGCAGCGCGGCCAGCCGCTCGACGTCCCGCGGCGTCAGGCGCAGCTTGATCTCGGGGTGTCCGCGCAGCGTGCCCGTGCCGCTGCATGGCGCGTCGAGCAGGACGCGGTCGCCCAGGGGCGTCCCCGCGGCGGGCCAGCCGGAGGTGAGGTCGGCGACCACGTGCTCTGCCTCCAGCCCCAGCCGCGCCAGGTTGCGCCGGGCCGCCGTGGCGCGCTTGGCCGCCGACTCCACGGCCACGACGCGCGCGCCGGCGGTGAGCAGCGTGGCGGTCTTCACCCCGTGGCCGGCGGCGAGGTCGTAGACGAGCTCGCCCGGGCGGGCGCCGAGCAGCCTGGCGGCGTAGAGCGAGGCCGGGTTCTGCGGCTGCACGAGGCCGTCCCGGAAGGCGCCCAGCTCGGCGAGCGGCACTGGCGAGCGCACCGCCAGCGAGCGGGGCAGCGCGTCGACAGGCACGTCCCCGTGGAGCGGCAGGTCGGGCCCTGGCCTCACCGTGCAGCCCTGCGCCGTCAGCGCCTCCTCGGCTCCCTCGCGCAGGGCCGTGAGCCACAGCGGCTCCGGCTCCAGCATCGCTAGGGAGGCGGTGGCGGCCGCCTCGCGACCCAGGGCGGCGGCGAGGCGCTCGAACAGCCAGGCGGGCAGCGAGAGGTCGCGCTCCGGGTCTGGCACCTCCGAGGTCGCCATCCCGGTCGCCGTGTCGGTGGCTTCCCGGGAGGACCGCGCCAGGCGACGCAGGACGGCGTTCACGAGGGCCGCGTGGCGCGGGCTCGCGCTCTTGACGACCTCCACCCAGGCACTCACGGCGGCGTAGGGAGGCGTACCGCGCCACAGCAGCTCGTACGCCCCGAGCCGCAGCGCCGCCCGCACGCCGAGGGGCAGCTTGGCGGGGTCCGCGAGGTAGGGCGCCAGCCTGGCGTCGATGGCGAGGAGCCGACGCACGGTCCCGTAGGCGAGGTCGGCGGCCAGCGAGCGCTCCTGGCCGCCGAGGCCGGCGTCGTCGAGGGCGCGCGACAGCGCCCGCGACAGGTAGGCGCCCTCCAGGCACCTCACGACGACGGCGAGCGCCACGTCCCTGGCGCTCGCCTGTCTTGGCTCGTGAGCGGCGCCGCGAGGCGCCGGCGTCACTCGCGAGGTTCCTTGTAGGACTCCACGGCGAACCGCACCGCGGTGCGCTCCTCGTCGTGCAGCTCGAGCTTCACGAACGACGGCACCGTCACCAGCCCGAGCCCGTCGGCCTGGATGTAAGAGCGTGCGATGGCGATGGCCTTCACCGCCTGGTTGACGGCGTGAGGTCCTATGGCCTGGACCTCCACCTCACCCTCGTTACGAAGCAGGGCGGCGATGGCTCCCGCAACCGAGTTCGGCCGTGACGAACCAGACACACGAAGGATTTCGATGGCCAACCTCCCCGCCTGAGACCGCGTGCCACAGTGTGCATCATCGCCGGCCACCGCGCAACTGCGCCGGTCACGGCGACGGCGGCGCTTGTTGACACTTTCACGAGACCTGCATATACTCCCCCGCAATGACCTGGCGGTCCCCGCGCAACGTTTCCGGCCTGCTACTAGGCCCAGGGGGTCGCGCCTGCTGACCGGCTAGGTCGGTCTTTCGGCTGCTCGTGCCCCGCCGCTCCCTCACCGGGCGGCGGGGTTCTCTTTTCCGGACGCGGGAGGTACGGGTGAAGGGTGCAGAGGTAGTGATGAAGATGCTCGAGAGACACGGCGTCGAGGTCGTGTTCGGGCATCCGGGCGGCGCGATCATGCCGATCTACGACGCCCTGTACGACTCGAGCGTCAAGCACGTGCTAGTGAGGCACGAGCAGGCGGGCACCCACATGGCCGACGCCTACTACAGGGCGTCGGGCCGCGTGGGCGTGTGCTTCGCGACCTCTGGCCCGGGGGCCACGAACCTCGTCACGGGCCTGGCGACGGCCCACATGGACTCCTCCGCGGTGGTGGCGATCACCGGCAACGTGGTCAAGGGCCTCATCGGCACCGACGCCTTCCAGGAGGCCGACGTCTACGGCATCACCGGGCCCGTCACGAAGCACAACTACCTGGTGAAGGACGTCGCCGACCTCCCGCGCGTGCTCACCGAGGCCTTCCACATCGCGTCCACGGGCCGCCCCGGGCCCGTGCTCGTCGACGTGCCCAAGGACGTGCAGCTCGCCGAGTACGACGGACCCCTCGAGGCCGAGGTCGACCTGCCGGGCTACAGGCCCACCTACGTCGGCAACGCCCGCCAGGTCGAGAGGGCGGCGGAGGCCGTGGCCCAGGCGCAGCGCCCGGTGATGATCGTGGGCGGCGGCGGCCAATCGGCGCCGGACGAGGTCGCCGCCTTCGTCGAGCACACGGGCATCCCCGTCATCACCACGCTCATGGGCATCGGCGCCTACCCGCCGGGGCGCCCGGAGTCCTTGGGCATGCCCGGCATGCACGGGACCGTGACGGCGAACCGCGCCATCACGCACTGCGACCTGATCCTCGGCGCCGGGCTGCGCTTCGACGACCGCGTGACGGGCAAGGTCAGCCGCTTCGCGCCCAACGCCACGGTCGTCCACATCGACATAGACCCTGCCGAGATCTCGAAGCTGGTGAAGGCCCACGTGCCCGTGGTGGGCGACCTCCGCGACGTACTGCCCCGCCTGCAGGCGCTGCTGCCGCACCTCGACGTGGACCCGTGGCGCGAGCAGCTAGCGGCGTGGAAGTCCAGGTACCCGGAGCGCTACAAGTCGGACGGCGCGCTGGTGTCGCAGGAGGTGCTGGAGATGCTCCGCGAGGCCGCGGGCGACGGCTGCATCGTGGCCACCGAGGTCGGTCAGCACCAGATGTTCGCGGCGCGCCTCTTCCCGACCACCAAGCCCCGCAGCTTCATCACCTCGGGCGGCCTGGGGACGATGGGCTTCGGCCTGCCCGCCGCGATCGGCGCGGCCTTCGCCCGGCCGGGCGAGACGGTCGTGTGCGTGGCCGGCGACGGCAGCGTCCAGATGAACGTGCAGGAGCTGGCCACGCTGGCCAAGCACCGCCTGCCCGTGGTCATCGCGATCCTCAACAACGGGATGCTGGGCATGGTCCGCCAGTGGCAGGAGCTGTTCCACGCCCAGCGCTACTCGGAGGTCTACCTTGCCGACTCGAACCCTGACTTCGCGAAGCTCGCCGAGGCCTACGGCATCGAGGGGCACAACGTCTTCGACCGCGAGGAGGCCAGGCGGTTGATCCCCGAGGCGTTGGCGAAGGGCGGCCCGGTGCTCCTCAACTTCTTCGTCTACGAGGCCGAGAAGGTGTGGCCCATGGTCCCGGCCGGCGCCGGCGTGGACGAGATGATCATCGGCGACCAGGAGCCCGAGCCCGCGGCCGAGGCCCGCGAGGAGGTGCCGGCGTGAGTCCTGCCGCCGCCGCGGGGGACCGCCCGTGAGCGTGTCGCGCCATGTCCTCTCGGTGACGGTGCGGGACCAGCCGGGCGTGCTGCTGCGCATCGCCGGGCTGTTCGCGCGGCGCGGCTACAACATCGAGTCGCTCTCGGTCGCCCAGACCGAGCGTCCCGGCCTCTCGCGCACGACCTTCGTGGTCACGGGCGAGGACGCCACCGTGGAGCAGGTCACGAAACAGCTCCAGAAGCTCATAGACGTGCTGACCGTGGTCGACCACTCGGGCTCCGCCTACGTGAGCCGCGAGCTGATGCTCATCAAGGTCGCCGTGCGCTCGCCGGAGGAGCGGGTCGAGATCAGGCAGGTGGCCCAGGACTTCAGGGCCCGCATCGTCGACGTCGCCAGGGAGGCGCTCACCTTCGAGGTCACCGGCGACGAGGGCAAGCTGCAGGCGTTCATAGGCCAGATGCGGTCGTTCGGGATCCTCGAGCTGGTCCGCACCGGCATGGTCGCCCTGGAGCGCACCGAGCAGGAGAGGGGGCGCGCCAGGGCCGCGTGAGCGGGGTGGGCGGCGCGCCCACGAGGGCGCCGCCGCGCCGGGACGCACCGGCGCCGGGACGACGAGGGGAAGCATCGAGGGGCGCCCAGCGCCCGAGAGCCTCGGACTGAGGCCAGGAGGAGAGGAACAAGGTGGCGAAGATCTACTACGACGCCGACGCCGACATCGACGACCTGCGGGGCCAGACCATAGCCGTGATCGGCTACGGCTCGCAGGGCCACGCCCACGCCCTCAACGCCCGCGACTCCGGCTGCGACGTCGTCGTCGGCCTCAGGCGCGGCTCGAACTCGTGGGCCGCGGCTGAGGCGGCCGGGCTGCGCGTCATGGAGGTCGCCGAGGCGGCCGCGGCCGGCGACATCGTCATGGTGCTGCTGCCCGACGAGGTGCAGGGCAAGGTCTACCGCGAGCAGATCGAGCCCCACCTGGAGCCCGGCAACGCGCTGGCCTTCGCTCACGGCTTCAACATCCACTTCCACCAGATCAGCCCGCCCACGGCCGTCGACTGCTTCATGGTCGCGCCCAAGGGACCTGGCCACCTCGTGCGGCGCACGTACCGCGAGGGCGCCGGCGTGCCCTGCCTCCTCGCGGTGCACCAGGACGCCACGGGCGCCGTGAAGCGCCGGGCGCTGGCCTACGCCAAGGCCATAGGCGGCACCCGCGGCGGCGTGGTCGAGACGACCTTCAAGGAGGAGACGGAGACCGACCTCTTCGGCGAGCAGGCCGTGCTGTGCGGCGGCGTCACCGCGCTCATGCAGGCCGGGTTCGAGACGCTCGTCGCGGCCGGGTACCAGCCCGAGCTGGCGTACTTCGAGTGCGTGCACGAGATGAAGCTGATCGTCGACCTCATCTACGAGGGCGGCTTCGAGAAGATGCGCCACTCGATCTCGAACACGGCCGAGTACGGCGACTACGTCACGGCCCCGAAGATCGTCACCGACGAGGTGCGCGCGGCCATGCGCCGCGTGCTGGCGAACATCCGCTCGGGCGCCTTCGCCCGCGAGTTCCTGCTCGACAACGAGGTGGGCCAGCCAACCCTGAAGACCGGCAGGCGCAACGCCGCCGAGTCGCAGATCGCCATGGTGGGCGCCGAGCTGCGGAGGATGATGCCGTTCATCGGGCGTCAGGAGGAGGCCGAGGAGGGGCCGCAGGAGGTGAGAGCGTGAGCTACGTGCGGTTCTTCGACACGACCCTCAGGGACGGCGAGCAGAGCCCTGGCGTGGCGCTGAACACGGCCCAGAAGCTGGAGATCGCCCACGCCCTCGCCCGCCTCGGGGTCGACGTCATAGAGGCCGGCTTCCCGATCACCAGCCAGGGCGACTTCGACTGCGTCAGGACGATCGCGCGGGAGGTCCAGGGGCCCATCGTGTGCGCCCTGGCCCGCACGCACCAGGCCGACATCGACAGGGCGGCGCAGGCGGTGGAGCCGGCGGCGCGGCCGATGATCCACATCTTCACCTCGGCCAGCGACGTGCACCTCGAGCACATGCTGCGCAAGACGCGCGACGAGGTCCTCGAGCTCTCCGACAGGATGGTGCGCTACGCCCGCGGCTTCGTTGACGAGGTCGAGTTCAGCGCGCAGGACTGCATGCGCGCCGACCCCGAGTTCGTCTACGCTCTCGTGCGCACGGCCATCGCCGCGGGCGCGACGACCGTGAACATCCCTGACACCACCGGCTACGGCACGCCGCAGGAGTACGGCGGCCTGATCCGCGCGGTGTTCGAGAACGTGCCGGAGGCCGCCGGCGTGCGCATCAGCGCCCACTGCCACGACGACCTCGGCCTGGCCGTCGCCAACTCGCTGGCCGCCGTCGAGGCCGGCGCCACTCAGGTGGAGGCGACGATCAACGGCATCGGCGAGCGCGCCGGCAACACCTCCCTGGAGGAGGTGGCCATGGCGCTCTACACGCGCGCCGACCACTTCGGGGCCAGCATCGGCATCAACACGCGCGAGATCTACCGCGTCAGCAAGCTCGTCGAGCGCCACACGGGCATGCTGGTGCCGGCCAACAAGGCCGTGGTGGGCGACAACGCCTTCTCGCACGAGGCCGGCATCCACCAGGACGGGGTGATCAAGCACCGCGCCACGTACGAGATCATGAACGCCGAGCTGGTGGGACGCGACGCCGGCGTGCTGGTCATGGGCAAGCACTCGGGCCGGCGCGCCTTCCGCAAGACCCTCGCCGAGCTCGGCTACGCCAACGTGCCGGACCAGCGGCTCGACGCCGTGTTCGCCAGGTTCAAGGACCTCTGCGACCGCAAGAGCCGCGTCACGAACGAGGACATCAGGGCGCTGATGGACGACGAGGCCGGGCGCGTCGCCGAGGCCTACGTGCTGCGCAGCGTGCAGTTCCAGTCCGGCACGAACATGACGCCCGTCGCGACGGTGACGCTGGAGACCGACACGGGCACCGTGACGCTGGCCGGCACCGGCGACGGGCCCGTGGACGCCGTCTACCACGCCATCGAGGCGGCCACGGGCCTGAGCCTCGAGCTCGACTCCTACGACCTCAGGAGCGTGGGCTCGGGCAAGGACGCGCTGGGCGAGGTGACGATCCGCGTGCGGCACGACTCGCGCCTCGTCCAGGGGCGCGGCCTGTCGACGGACGTCGTCGAGGCCTCGGCGAAGGCCTACGTGGACGTGCTGAACAAGCTGGCCGCCGGCCAGGTGAGGCTGCCGGGCGGCCCGCCGGCAGGGGAGGTGGTGGCGGCCGGGGATTGAGGGCGGGGATGGGAAACCGGCCCATATAGCACACCGACCCGCCCCGCGCGCGCCGTGGCGCGCCGCGCTTGACACAGCGGCGTCCGCGCCTTTACAGTTCCCGCCAACGTTCGGCCGGGCACCGCGCGACCAACCCAGCGCGCCGCGTCGAGCGTCCGCCTTGCAGACGCCGACTGCCGCGTCAACGTAGCGCCGTCAGGGTCGGCCTGCCAGTAATAGGAGCAGCGACCAGCGGGCGCCGAGGCTTCCCATCTCGCTAGGGAGGTTACGTGCCCGTCTGGTCAGACTTCACGAAGCTGAGTTGGCCCGGGGAGCGCGACGCCTGCGGCGTCGGCTTCGTCGCCCACGTGGGCGGCAGGGCCTCGCACGACGTCCTGGCCCACGGGCTCACCGCGCTGGCCAACCTGGCACACCGCGGCGCCGTCAGCGCCGACGGCAAGACCGGCGACGGGGCCGGCGTGCTAACGCAGGTGCCCCACAGGCTGTTCCGCCGCGAGCTGGAGGCCAGGGGCGTGGGCCTGGAGCGCGACCGCGACCTCGCCGTCGGCGTGTTCTTCGTCTCCAACGACGCGCCGGCGGCGCGCGTCTTCGCGCTCGTGAAGGACGAGCTGGCGCGCAGCCCGCTCGAGACGCTGGCCTGGCGCACCCCTCCCACCGACCCCGAGGCGCTGGGGGAGCAGGCGAGGGCGCGCCTGCCCTACATAAGGCAGGTGCTGCTGCGCCGGCCGCGCTGGCAGGGCGAGGAGGCCTTCGAGAGGACCCTCTACCTCACCAGGAAGCGCATCGAGAGGCGCCTCAGGGACGCGGGGCTGGGCAGGGCGTACGTCTGCTCGCTCTCCAGCCGCACCGTGGCCTACAAGGGCCTCATGGCCGCCAGCCAGCTCGAGCGCTTCTACCTCGACCTGGCCGACCCCGACTACGAGACCGCCGTGTGCGTCTTCCACCAGCGCTACAGCACGAACACCGTGCCGCGCTGGTCCCTCGCCCAGCCGTTCCGCCTGCTGGCCCACAACGGCGAGATCAACACGCTCCAGGGTAACGTGAACTTCATGCGCGCCCGGGAGCCCAGGCTCACGGGTCGCGTGTGGGGTGACGAGGTCAAGGACCTCGTGCCCGTCATCGACGACGGCGCCTCGGACTCCGGCGCCCTCGACAACGCCCTCGAGCTACTCACCCTCTCGGGGCGCGACCTGCCGCACGCTCTGATGATGCTGCTGCCGCAGGCGTACGAGAACGACGCCGAGGTGAGCGCGGACCTGCGGGGCTTCTACGACTACCACGCCACGCTCATGGAGCCTTGGGACGGGCCGGCCGCGCTGGCGGTCACGGACGGGCGCTACGCCGTGGCGGCCCTGGACCGCAACGGCCTGCGGCCCCAGCGCTTCTGGCTCACCGCCGACGACCTGCTCGTCGTGGCCTCGGAGGCGGGCGTGTTGCCGGCCGAGGAGGAGCGCGTCGTCGAGCGCGGACGCCTCGGCCCGGGCCGGATGATCGCCGTGGACACCCTCGAGGGCAGGCTGCTCCGCGACGACGACCTCAAGGCGCGCTACGCCGGCAGGCGCCCCTACGGCACCTGGGTCGAGCGCTACCAGGTGGCGCTCGAGCCCACCGAAGCACAGGAGACAGGGCCGGACACGAGCGAACTGCGCCGCGCGCAGCAGGTGTTCGGCTACCACGCCGAGGAGTACGACAGGATCTTCGAGCCCATGGCCGTGCGCGGCGAGACGCCGCTGGGCTCCATGGGAGACGACACGCCGCTGGCGGCGCTGTCGTCGCTGCCGCAGCTCACCTACGGCTACTTCAAGCAGCGCTTCGCGCAGGTCACGAACCCGCCCATGGACCCGCTGCGCGAGAGCGTGGTCATGTCGCTGGCCACGGTCCTGGGACCGCGCGCCAGCGTCCTCGACGAGGAGCCGGAGGCCGCGCGCGTGATGCGCTTCCCCGGCCCCGTCATCGACGCCGCCACGCTGGCGGCGCTGCGGTCGCAGACGGTCCTCGCCACGGCGGTGCTCGACTGCACCTTCCCCGTGGCGTCCGGCGAGGAGGGACTGGCGCGGGCGCTGGAGGAGCTGGCCGACAGGGCGCAGGACGAGGTGGCCTCCGGCGTGGCCGTGCTGATCCTCTCCGACAGGTGCTTCGGTCCGGAACGCGCGCCAGTGCCCATGCTGCTGGCCGTGGGCGCGGTCCACCACCGCCTGCTGCTCGTCGGCCGCCGTACGCGGGCCGCCATAGTCTGCGACACCGGCGAGCCGCGCGAGGACCACCACTACGCCTGCCTCATCGGCTTCGGCGCGGCCCTCGTGCACCCGTACCTGGCGCTCGACACCGTGCGCGACGTCGCCAAGGGCGGCAAGGGCTGGGACCCCGTGGACGAGGACGCGGCGGTGGCCGCCTACGTGTCTGCCGTCGAGAAGGGCCTGCTCAAGACGATGTCGAAGATGGGCATCAGCACCCTGGCCGCCTACCGCGGCGCCCAGGTGTTCGAGCAGGTGGGCCTGTCGGCCGACGTCGTCGAGCGCTACTTCTACGGCACCCCCGGCCTCACCGGCGGCGTCGACCTCGCCGTGCTGGCGCGCGACGCGCTCGCGTTCCACGCCGCGGCCTACCCCGACGCGCCGGAGCGCCTCACCGACCGCGGCTTCTACAGGTTCAGGAAGGCCGGCGAGTACCACGCGCTCAACCCCGACGTCTTCAAGCCGCTGCACAAGGCGGTGAGGACCGGCTCTTCCGAAGCCTTCGCCGAGTACCTCGCGGCGGTCGACGGCAGGCAGCCCGCCACCGTGCGCGACCTCCTCGAGGTGGTACCGGCGGGACCGCCGGTGCCGCTGGACGAGGTCGAGCCCATAGGCGACCTGCTCGCCCGCTTCACGACGCAGGCGATGAGCCACGGCTCGGTGTCGCGCGAGGCGCACGAGGCGCTGGCGATCGCGATGAACAGGCTGGGCGGACGCAGCAACTCGGGCGAGGGCGGTGAGGACCCGGTGCGGTTCGCGCCCTTCGACCGCGACATGCCGGAGCGCAGCCACTCCCCGACCTGGCACCCGCGCGCCGGCGACCACGCGAACAGCGCGATCAAGCAGGTGGCGTCGGGCAGGTTCGGCGTCACGCCGCACTACCTCGTGAGCGCCCGCGAGATCGAGATCAAGATGGCCCAGGGCTCGAAGCCGGGCGAGGGCGGCCAGATCCCCGGCTACAAGGTGTCCGAGGAGATCGCCGCCATACGCCACGCCGTGCCGGGCGTGACCCTGATAAGCCCGCCGCCGCACCACGACATCTACTCGATAGAGGACCTGGCGCAGCTCATCCACGACCTCAAGCGCGTGAACCCCGAGGCCCGCGTGGCCGTGAAGCTGGTGGCCAGCACCGGCGTGGGCACCGTGGCGGCCGGTGTGGCCAAGGGCTACGCCGACACGGTGCAGGTCTCCGGCCACGACGGCGGGACCGGCGCCAGCCCTCTCTCGAGCGTCAAGCACTCCGGGCTGCCCTGGGAGCTGGGCCTCGTGGACGTGCAGCGGAGCCTGGTGGCGAACGACCTGCGCGGCCGGGTGAGTGTGCGCGTCGACGGCGGGCTGAAGACGGCCAGGGACGTCGCCGTGGCCGCCGCGCTGGGCGCCGAGGAGTTCGGCTTCGGGACCACGGCACTGGTGGCGCTGGGCTGCGCGATGATCCGCCAGTGCCACCTCAACACCTGCCCCGTGGGCATCGCCACGCAGGACCCGGAGCTGCGCAAGCGCTTCGCCGGTGAGCCCGACCACGTCGTTCGCTTCTTCACGTTCCTGGCCGAGGCGCTGCGTCACGAGCTCGCCAGGCTCGGTCTGCGGTCCCTCGACGAGCTCGTGGGCCGCTGGGACCTCGTGCGCGTGCGCGACGGAGCTGCCACGCACAAGGGCGTGAGGCTCGACCTGGCCCCGCTGCTCGACGCCGGCTCGCTGCCCGCGGGGCGCCCGAGGCGCTGGCAGGGCCGGCGCAACGACCCGCCGCCGGTCGCGCCCACCCTCGACGACGTGCTGGCCGCGGCCGTAGAGGACTGGCTCGAGCGGGGCGCCGAAGGCCGGCTCGAGTTCAGCGCCGAGGTCGGCAACGGCGACAGGACGCTGGGCGCCCGCGCCGCCGGTCTCATCGCCAGGCGCTACGGCGACGCCGGGCCGCGGAGCGGGTCGGTGCTCGCGACCTTCACCGGCGCGGCCGGGCAGAGCTTCGGCTCCTTCGCCCTGCACGGCATGAGGCTCGTGCTCTACGGCGAGGCGCAGGACTACGTGGGCAAGTCGCTGGCCGGCGGCGAGCTCGTGCTCCGCCCCCGCAGGTCGGGCGAGGCCGGCGTGATCGCCGGCAACACGGTGCTCTACGGCGCCACCGCCGGCGCGCTCTTCGCCGCCGGCAGCGTGGGCGAGAGGGTCTGCGTGCGCAACTCCGGGGCCGTCGCCGTCGTCGAGGGCTGCGGCGACCACGGCTGCGAGTACATGACGGGCGGCGCCGTCGTGGTCCTCGGGCCCGTGGGCCGCAACTTCGGCGCCGGCATGTCGGGCGGCGAGGCGTTCGTGCTCGACGACGACGGCAGGTTCCTCGGCCGCCTCAACGAGGGCACCGTCGCCGCGCGCCGGCTCGCAGGCGAGGACGCGGAGGCCAGGCTGCGCGGGCTCCTGGAGCGGCACGCCGCCGCCACCGGCTCCGCCGCGGCCGTCGCCCTGCTGGCCGACTGGCCGGCGGCGCGGACGCGCTTCTGGCACGTGGTACCGCGCGCCTCCTCGGGCCTGGGACGCCCGGAACCCGAGGGCGCGGGCGAGGCCGTGCGTCCCGAGGCCGCCTGAGGGTCAGGGCCCGGCGCGCGGGGCCGGACCCGGCCGGTGCCCGTCAGGACAGCGCCACTACGGTCCCGTCGAGGGCCGCCACGAACACCGCGTCGCCGAGGGGCAGCGGGCTGGCCTGGATGGAGCCGTTGGCCACCCGGCGCGAGTGCAGCACGCGTCCCGTCCTGGCGTCCAGCGCGATGAGGTCGCCGTTCTCCGTGCCCACGTAGAGGGCGCCCGCCGCCACCGCGGGCGTGGCGGTCACAGGGGCGGGCAGCGGCCGCGTCCACACGTCGTCGCCCGAGACCAGCGTGAGGGCGTGGAGGCGCTGGCCCCACGACGCGGCGTAGACGAACTGCTGCCACACCACGGGCGTGCTCCACTGCTCGCCCTCGAGCTCGTAGGTCCACAGCGCGTCGCGCTTCTCGAGGTCGAAGGCGTGCAGCTCGCCGGTGCGCACCGGCAGCAGCGCGACCCCGCCCGCCGCGGCGGGGCAGGCGCTCATCGGCCCCACCTGCACCTTGAAGGCGTGCTTGCCGAGGGACAGCCTCACGGCGTGCAGCCAGCCGTCCTCCGTCGCCACCAGCGCCAGGCCGCGGTGCAGCGTCGGCGCTGTCGCGGCGGCGGCGCCCAGGCCGCAGCGCCACAGCTCGTCGCCCTCGGCGGTCCACAGCGCGACGCCGTCGCCCGATGCGACCACGACGTCGCGTCCGTAGGGCGCGCCGCCCACGACGTCCTCGTCCTCGCGGCGCCAGAGCTCCTCGCCGCCGGGCCACGACAGCGCCTGCATGGCGCCGTCGCGGCTGGTGACGAAGACGCGTCCGGCTGCGAAGAGCGGCGGCTGGCTGGCCTCGTCGCCGAGCTCGAAGGTGGCGTGCAGCGCGCCGTCGGCGGGGCGCAGCACGGCCAGCGAGTCGGAGCGCAGACCCACGAGCAGGAAGCCGCCCGCCGCCGTGAGACCGGAGGGGAACTGCGGGCCCTCCATGAGGTTCACGCGCCAGCGCTCGTCCAGGGCCTGGGGCAGGGGAGGCCCGGCGGGGAAGGCGTGGGTGCGCCCCGGTCCGGCGCCGGGGAGGCCCACGGCGCCGGACCTCACGGCCGCCAGCACGGCGCGCAGTGTCTCGGCGACCGCCGAGCCGGACGGCGGGCGCCGCGCCGGGTCCTTCTCCAGCAGGCTCATCACCAGGCGCGAGAGGGGTTCCGGCACCTGCGGGTTCACCACGTGCGGCGGCGTGACCTTGCCGTAGACATGCTGGTAGAGCACGGCCTGGTCGTTCTCGCCCTCGAACGCCGCCACGCCCGTGACGGTGCGGTAGAGCACCGCGCCGAAGGCGTAGAGGTCGGTGGCCGCCCCCGTGGCCTCGCCCGTCGCCTGCTCCGGCGCCATGTACTGGGGCGTGCCGAGCGTCAGGCCGGTGCGGGTGAGCTGCTTCGAGGTCTCCGTGAGCTGCACGAGGCCGAAGTCCATCACCTTCGGCGTGCCCTGAGGCGTGAGCAGCACGTTCCGCGGGGTGAGGTCCCGGTGCACCATGCCGAGCCTGTGCACGTAGGCCAGTGCCTCGGCCACGACCGCGGCGGCCTCGAGGAGCCGCGACAGCGACTCCACGTCGCCGTCCACGGGCCCTAGGTCGGTGAAGGGCCCGCCCTCGATGAGCTCCATCGCGAAGTAGACGCGCTCCCCCAGCCCCAGGTCGTAGATCGTGACGATGCCCGGGTGGTTGAGCTGGGCGAGCGCCCTGATCTCGCGCCTGAAACGCTCGCTATCGGTCTCCGTCAGGTGGGGCCTCAGTACCTTGAGCGCGACGGTGCGCTCGAGGTGGATGTCGCGCGCCTTGAAGACGTGGGCCATCCCCCCGACCCCGAGGGGCCCGAGGATCTCGTAGCGTCCGTCGAGCACCTCACCGGCGCCGAACACGGTCCCCAGACTACTCTTGGTCGCCGTCCAGGGCGCGCAGCAGCTCGGGGTCGAGCTTGCCTTCCTCGACCGCCCGCGTGAGCATCTCTATGCCCAGCCTCACGACCTCGGACTTCGACACGAGGCGCTCCGGGTTCGAGAGCTGGTACGCCGTCTTGGTGAGGAGCGAGTCCTGCTCCTCGGTGAGCACGACGTGCAGACGCTTCTTCTCGCGCTTGGGCACTGGTCCTCCTGTCGCGACGGCGGCGGCAGACGGTGGCGGCGAGGCTTATGTACAGCCGCTGCCTGCGCCCATTATACTGACGATGTGCATCATGCACACGATGTGGTGGTGCATCATCTCACACCGCGTCGCTTCCGGGCCTGTCAGGCTTGGGCAGAAGGCGAAGGGGCAGCGTGACCGACTCGAACGACGTCATGATCATCGCGGGCGGCACGCCCCTGTCCGGAGAGCTGCCCGTCTACCGCGCCAAGAACTCGGCCCTCTACCTCATGCTGGCCTCCCTCCTCACCGACGAGGAGGTGGTGCTCGAGGACGTCCCGCGCCTCGCCGACGTGCTCGTCCTCGAGGAGCTCCTGCGGTTCGTGGGCGTGGACACCCGTTGGGAGGGCCACACGCTGCGCCTGCAGGCGCGCAGCCTCCGCACCTGCTCGGCCCCCTACGGCCTCGTGAGCAGGATGCGAGCGAGCTTCGTGATCATGGGCGCCCTCGTCGCCCGCTGCGGCGAGGCCTCGGTGCCCATGCCGGGCGGATGCGCCTTCGGCCCGCGGCCCGTCGACAGGCACATCGCCGCCATGCGCGCCCTGGGCGTGATCGTCGACGAGGACGAGGGCGTGTTCCACGCCAGACGCCCCGTGCGCATGGAGGGCCGCGTCGTCTTCGAGGCGCCCACCGTGGGCGGCACGCAGAACGTGCTGCTGGCCGCGGCCCTGGCCGACGGCGAGGTCGTCATCGATAACGCCGCGCTCGAGCCAGAGGTGCCCGACCTGGCGAACATGCTCAACGCCATGGGCGCCTGGGTGGAGGGCGCCGGCACCCGCACGATCACGGTGCGGGGCGCGCGCAGGCTCCACGGCGTCAGCTACAGGCCCATCCCGGACCGCATCGAGGCCGGCACGTACCTTCTTGCCGCGTCCGCGACCCGCGGACGGGTGACCCTGACCGACGTGGAGCCACGGCACCTCACCGCCGTCGTCGACGCGCTGGTGCGGTCCGGCGTCGCCGTCACCGTCGGGCCGGACACGATCACCGTCGACGCCGCGCGCCACGACCTGCGCCCCATGGACCTGCGCGCGGCGGAGTACCCGGGCGTGCCCACCGACCTGCAGGCGCCGTTCACGGCGTTCCTGGCCACCGTGCCGGGGCTGTCGAACCTCTCCGACGCCGTCTACCCGGACCGCTTCACGCACGTCGAGGAGCTCGCCCGCACCGGCGCCGACCTCAGGCTCGTCGACAGGACGCTCGAGGTGCGCGGCGGTCCGCTCCGCGGCGCCGCGATGCACGCCGCCGACATCCGCGCCGGCAGCGCGCTCGTGATCGCGGCCCTGGCGGCCGAGGGCACCTCGGAGATCGGCGGCCTGAGGTACCTGGACAGGGGCTACGAGGCCCTCACCGAGCGCCTCGGCTCCCTGGGCGCCTCCGTGGCGCGGCAGAGCGCGCCCGTCCCGGCCGTCGCCTACGGCGACTGAGCCGGTGGCGGCGCTGCTCCAGGCCTGACCGAGTCCTCCCGATACCAGGACCGGGTCCTGCCAAGGGACCCGCGGGGCGCCAGCGGGCCCCCTAGGACTCTTCGTCGTCGCTGTGCTCCACCCGCAGCTCCCGGGCGGCGCGCGGCTCCCTCGAGACGAACGCGGCCAGGTCGTCGTCCTCCGGCTCCTCCTCCGTCCAGCCAGCCATGAGCGCGTCGGCGTCGGGCCGCACCTCGCCGGGCACCGCCGCTTCCTCGGCCGGTCCTTCCTGCGGCGGCCCAGCGGTGGGCGCCGCGGCCGAGGGCTCGGCGCTCTCTGCCTCCGCCTCGGCCGGTTCCGCGCCCTCCGCGGCGGTCTCTGCCCCTGGTACCTCGGGCTCGGGGCCGTCTCGTGCCGTGCTCTCCTCGGGTCCGGCGGGCTCCTGGCCCGCCGGCTCCGCCTCCGCGATCGCAGTCGCGGCTGCCTCGTCCTCCGGCGCGGCGGGCACGGTTCCGCCAGGCTCCGCGCCCTCCGCGGCGACCACGGCCTCCGCCGGTCCCGGGGCGACTTCCTCCGCGACCGCCTCCGGCTCGGCCGGTCCCATCGCGACGGCCTCCGGGGCGGGCGCGGGCAGCTCCGCCGGCATCGCGGCGGGCACGCGACGCCGCAGCCACAGGCCGTACAGCGCCACGACCACCCCGGCGATGGCCAGCAGCAGCCAGGGCAGGCCCGCGTCGCGCCGGCGCTCGGGCGGCTGCAGCAGGCCGCGCGCGAGGACCCGCACCTGCGTGTCCTGGTCGGCGGCCAGGACGTCGACGACGGGTGCGACCTGCTCGGTGCTGGAGAAGGACCAGGGGGACGGAGCGCGGCTCAACGGTCGCCACTCCGTGGGCGAGAACGCGTCGTAGAGGCCGCTCACGGCGTAGACGTCGGCGCCGGCGCCGACCTGCCAGGGCAGCGTGACGACGAAGGCGTCCTCGTCCAGCACGAGCGGCAGGGGCTGCCACGCCACGGGAGCCGCCTCGTCGGTGGGCGCGGCCGCACCGAAGGCACCGCGCGGCGAGACGCGGACCACGTACTCCCAGCCGCTGCCCGGGGGCATGAGCAGGGCCGGCCCCTCGAGGGTGGCCTCGGCACCGCCCTCGCCGTCGTCCAGGTAGACGTCCACGACCACGCGGTTGAAGCCCGCGGGCAGGGCGTCGCTGAGCTCGATGGAGCCCATGCCCACCACGAGGGTGGCGGGCTCGCCCTCGGTGGCGCCGGGCGTGAGCGCGACCTCCTGTAGGTCGAAGACCGAGGCGTTGGCGTAGGCGGTCGACGTGGGCGGCATGAGGGTGCCGTCGCCGGCGGCGTCGCCGGTCGGGTCGAGCAGCCTCAACGTCGCCACGGCGGCGAGGGTGATGAGGTTCACGTGTGCGCTCCCAACAGGGGCGGGCGCGGCTCGGCGGCGGCCTGCGCCCTGGTCTCCCTGGCGATGCGGACCAGCGCCTGGGCCAGTCGCGCGCTGTCGTGCTGGGCGAGTTCGCCGTCGCACAAGAGCGGCAAGCACTGGACGGCGATGCCGGCGTCCGCGAAGCGCTGGCGCGCGATCTTCACGGGCTCGGCGCGCTCGGCGGCGTAGGCCTCGAGCCTGCGGTCGTCGAGATCGGCGTCGTTCACCACCACGAGGTCGGGCCGTCGGGCCCCGTGCTCGACGAGCGCGGCGACGTGGTCGTAGGCGTCCAGGCCGTCAGTCTCCCCGGCCTCGGTCATGATGTTCGCCACGTACACGACGCGCCCGGCGGCGCGGGCCAGGGCGGCACGCACGCCTGGCACGAGCAGCGGCGGGATCGTGCTGGTGTAGAGGCTGCCCGGTCCCAGCACGATCAAATCGGCCTCGAGGATCGCCAGCTCCACCTCCGGCAGCGTGCTGGGGGAGGCGGGGACGAGCGCGACCGACCGCACGGGTCCGTCGACCTCGCGCACGGCGCTCTCGCCCCTCACCACGGTGCCGTCGCGCTTCGTCACCTCCAGCGTCACGGGCTCGGTGGTGGCGGGGTAGACGGCGCCGGAGAGGTCGAGCAGCTCGTTGAGCACGCGCAGCGCCTGGCCGAAGTCACCCTCGAACTCGCGGAGCGTGGTGATGAGCAGGTTGCCGAACGTGTGCCCGCGCAGCTCGTCGCCGCGCTCGAAGCGGTGCTGCAGGAGGCGGCTCAGGCTCGACTCGCGGTTCGACAGCGCCGCCAGGCAGTCGGTGAGGTCGCCCGGCGCGGGCATGTCGAAGGCACGGCGCAGCCGCCCCGAGCTGCCCCCGTCGTCGCTCACGGCGACCACGGCCGTGAGGTTCGAGGTGTGCTCGCGCAGGCCCCTCAGCAGGTTCGAGGTCCCCGTGCCGCCGCCGAGGATCACGACCTTCGGACCGCGGCCCAGAGTCACCCGCCTGTAGAGGAGCTCGGCGGCGTCCTGCGGGCGCGGCATCCAGTTCGACAGCAGCGACCGGTTGAGGCGGCCCACGGCCGCCGTGGCGATCGCCACGCCGGCCACCACCAGCACCAGCGACGCCCAGCCGCCCGACGCGCGCCACGGCGCCGACACCAGCACGCTCTCGATGGGCTCGGCGAGCGTCTCGCGCCGCTCGTTGAACCACCACAGCACGGCGCCCACCACGCCCAGGACCATGACCAGGCCGCCCAGCACCGCCAGCGCCACGTGGCGCTTGACGCCCATGCCGGGCAGCAGCCATAGCCGCCAGGCGTCCAGCCCGGTGCGCCTCGCGCTCACCCCGCTGCCTCCCCGGCGGGCTCGCCGTGTTCACCCAGCGCCAGGTCGAGGTCGCGGTGTTGGACGACGGTGCGCAGGCCGTCGGCCAGGTCGTGGCTGAGGCGCTCCGCCACCGCGACGGAGCGATGCTGCCCGCCGGTGCAGCCGATCGCCACCGTGTAGGCGGAGCGCCCGGCCGCGCCGGCGGCCTGGCTCGTCAACGTCCGCACCAGGCTGCGGAGCTGGCTGTAGGTCTCCAGCGCCTCGGGCGTGAAGACGTAGGCCTGCACGCGCTCGTCGGTGCCTGGCAGCCGGCGCAGGAACTCGTCGTAGTAGGGGTTGGGCAGCCCGCGGACGTCGAGCACCGTGTCGGCGTCGGTGGGCACACCGCGCTTGAAGCCGAAGGAGACGAGCCTGAGCAGGAAGCCGTCGCCCGTCTGGAAGCGCTCCCTCATCTTCTGCGTGAGGGCGCGGGCAGACGTGGAGGTGGTGTCCACGACCTCCTGCGCCAGCGCCCGCAGCGGCTCGAGCGCCTTCCTCTCGGTGGCCAGGTCGGCCGTCAGCGTGCCCTGTGAGATCGGGTGGGTGCGGCGGGTGAAGTTGTAGCGCCTCACCAGCACGTCGTCGTTCGCGTCGAGGTAGACGACCTGGGGAGAGAAGCCGTCGGCGGCGAGGTCGGCTATCGCGCGCGGGGCGTCGGCGAGGTAGTGGCCGGCGCGTATGTCTATGCCCACGGCCACCCCCTTGGCCTCGTCGGCCAGGAGCCTCACGAGCTGTGGCCAGAGCTGCGGCGGGACGTTGTCCACGGTGAAGAAGCCCAGGTCCTCCAGGGCGTGCAGGGCCGTCGTCTTGCCGGACCCGCTGACGCCGGTGAGGACCACGAAGGGAGGTGTCACGCGCCGGCCCCCGGCAGCCAACGGCACGCCACCATGACGTCGCCGCGCTCGACTATCGCCACGCCGCCCACCTGCGCCACCAGCTCGCCCGGGCACAGCACCACGTCGGCGCCGTCGCTCTCCAGCACCGCGAAGTCGGCGCCGCCCACGCTCCTCTGGACCACAGTGCCGGGGCCGGCGGCGGGGCTCACGCCCGGCGTCGGCTCGCCCTGCTGCACCATCCGCCAGCGCTCGCCGTCGTGCACCACGGTGGCCGGCACGCCAGCCACGGAGACGCCGAAGGCGACGGGCCCCGTGCCGTCGACGAGCTGCCAGTCGTAGCCGCTGAGGAACCCCACGCTCTCGTCGATGCAGCCGGGCACGGCGGCGCCCGGGCTCAGCTCGACCGGCTGGGCGTCGGCGGTGACGTGCCCACGCAGCGCCGCGGCCATGGCGTCGGCGGCGTCGCGGCTCGTGAAGCAACCCACCCTGACGCGCACGAACTGCCGCCCCTCGTTCATGGCGAACTCCAGGTAGGCCGGGAAGCCCAGCCCCTGTAGCTGCGCGCCGGCGGCCTGGGCCTCGCGGTAGTCCCGCAGCGCCACGACCTGCACGGCCCAGTCCTGCTGTGCCGCGGCCGCGCCCAGGCTGAGGAGAGCGGCGCAAGCGGCGAGTGAGCGCAGGAGCCTCACGCCTGGCTCCTCTCGGCCGCGGCCCGGCGCACGTTCGCCAGCACCCGCCAGCCCACCGCCTGGCTCTTCTCCGGGTGGAACTGCGTGGCGTGCACGTTGCCCAGCGAGAACGCGCTCCTGAACGTGGTGTCGCCGTAGGTGGTGTCGGCGCCGGGCGCCTGTGCCGCCGCGCCGTGAAGGACGGCGTAGTACGAGTTCGCGAAGTAGGCGTAGGCGCCGGGCGCCACGCCGCGCAGCAGCGCCGGGTCGCCCGTCGGCCACAGGCGGTTCCAGCCCATCTGGGGCACGCGCACGCGCCCCCGGAAGCGCTTGACCTCGCCGGGCACGAGCCCGAGGCCCGGCACGCCGGGGTCCTCCTCCGAGCCCTCCAGCAGGATCTGCAGGCCGACGCAGATGCCGAGGAACGGTCGCCCGGCGGCGATGTGCTCGCGCACCAGCGGCTCGAAGCCCGAGGCCCTGAACATCGTCGCTACCTGGCCGAAACGACCCTGGCCCGGCAGCACGAGCAGCTCGGCGCCCGCAGCCTCGCCCGGGTCGGTGGCCACGATCGGCGCCAGGCCCGCGAGCGAGAGCGCCCTGGCGATGCTGTGGATGTTGCCGGCGCCGTAGTCGATGACCGCGGTGCGGACGGCGGCCTGCGACATCAGAGCACGCCCTTCGTGGACGGGAGGTCCGAGCGCGTGACGCGCGTGGCGGCGCCCAGCGCCCGCGCGAACGCCTTCATGACGGCCTCGCAGACGTGGTGCGTCTCCTCGCCGGCCAGCACCCGCACGTGCACCGTGGCGCCGGCGTGGTTCGCGAAGCCCCTGAGGAGCTCGCGGAGGTGGTAGGCGGTGAACCCGCCGGCCTCGCCGGCGAAGCCGCGCGGCTCGAAGGCCAGGAAGGGCCGGCCGGAGAGGTCCAGGACCACGTGCGCCAGCGTCTCGTCCATGGGCACGAAGGCGTCGCCGTAGCGCTCGATGCCCTCGCGGGAGCCGAGCGCCTCGCGCACGGCCTGCCCGAGCGTGATGCCCACGTCCTCGGCGAGGTGGTGGACGTCCACGTGCAGGTCGCCCTCGCCGTCCACGACCAGGTCGAAGCGTCCGTGACGCGCGAGCTGGTCGAGGAGGTGGTCGAGGAACCCGTGCCCCGTGGACGCGGCCCGCGCGCCCGTCCGCGTCGGGGCGTCGAGGTCTAGCGCGACGCTGACGCGCGTCTCGCTCGTCGCCCGCTCCACCCGTGCCTGCCTAGCCACGGGCGGCCTCCGCGGCCAGCGCGCCCTCCAGGGCGGCGAGGAAGGCGTCGTTCTCGCTGGGCCTGCCCACCGTGACGCGCAGGCAGCGGTCCAGGCCGGGCAGGTGGTCCTGGCGCCTGACCACGACGCCGCGCTCGAGCAGCCGGGCGTGCACGCCGGCCGGGTCGTCGACCGCGAAGAGCAGGAAGTTCGTGACGCTGGGGTAGACGGTGACGCCCGGCAGCCGCGCCATGGCGTCGGCGAGCCTGGGGCGCTCGGCGCGCACCGTGGCCACGCGGGCCGCGACGAGGTCCGGGCGCTGCAGGACGGCCAGTCCGGCCGCCACCTGCGGCGAGCCGACGCAGAAGGGCAGCAGGACCTTGCGCAGGTGCACGGCCACCTCCGGCGGCGCCAGGGCGTAGCCGAGGCGCGCGCCGGCCAGGCCCGCGGCCTTCGAGAACGTGCGCAGCCGCACCAGCGTGGGGAGCTCGCGGACCAGGTCGTCGTGGCCCACGCCGGCGAACTCCGCGTAGGCCTCGTCGATCACGGTCAGCCAGCGGCCCGTGGCGTGCGCCGCGCGGGCGAAGCGCGCGAGTGCGGCGGCGTCCATGGCGTTGCCCGTCGGCGCGGCGGGGTCGGCTAGGAAGGCCACGCCCCCGCGCCCGTCGAGGGCGCGCGTGAGCCCCTCCTCGGGCAGGGAGAAGCCGGGGCCGAGAGGCACCTCGACGAGCTCGGCGCCGAGCAACCGGGCCTGCGCGGAGTAGACGGCGAAGGTGGGCGCCACCGTGAGCACGCTGCGCCCGATGCCCGCCGCGATGGCCAGGGCCTGGATCAGCACGTTCGAGCCGTTCGCCACCACGACGCCGTCGACGGGCCAGTCGTTGCCCTCGGCGAGGGCCCTCTCGAGCTCGACGGGGTGGAGGTCCGGGTAGCGGTTGAGCGCCGCCGACGCGACCCCTTCGGCGATGGCGCGCGCCACCTCGGGCGCCTCGTCCGGCGACTCGTTCTGGTCGAGCTTCACCGGCTGCGTGTGGGGCGTGAACGCGTACGCCGGCAGGCGCCTGACCTCTTCCCTGATGACCATCTCGCCCATGCTAGCGCCGGGTCGCCTCGGGGCGGCCCGCTGACGCCCTACTGGCCGGCCCGCTCGCGCGCGGTGGCGATGAGGTCCGCGAGCGTCGACTCGAGCCCGGGGTCGAGGTCGACCGCGGTCTGGAGCTCCTGCAGCGCCTGCTGGTAGTTGCGCAGAGACATCTGGACCAGGCCGAGGTTCAAGTGGGCCTGGGCGTTCTCGCCGTTCGCGGCCACGGCACGCCTGAGGTAGTCGAGCGCCATGTCGTAGCGGCCGAGCTGCAGGTAGGCGTAGCCGAGGTTGTTGAGCACGATGTCGCTGTCACCGAAGGCCTCCAGCGCGGCCTCGTAGTCGGCCACGGCCCCGCGGTGGTCGCCCGTGAGCTGCCTGGCGTAGCCGCGGTAGAAGGACGCCAGCGGGTTGTCCTCCTGCGCCGCCAGCGAGCGCCCGAACGCGTCCCTGGCGGCCGGGTAGTCCTCGACGTCCAGGGCGTAGAGGCCCTGTTGGAACGCCACGCCGGCCTCCTCCGTGAAGGTGACGTCGGCGTCGCCGGTGAGCTCGCTCTGCTGCTCGAGCAGGGAGAGGCTGCGCTGGGCTAGCGCGTTGTCCTCGTCGACCTCGAGCGCTCGCTGCAGCGCGGCGCGTCCGTCGTCGAGCCGGCCCATGCGCACGAGCGCGGTGCCGTAGAGGGCCTGCAGCTCCGCGTCGTCGGGTGCGGCCTGGGCCAGCGGCGCGAGCAGCTCGAGCGCGCCGGCCGCGCGCCCGGCGGCGAGGTAGACCTCGGCCAGCGCGCGGTCGACCTGCGGGCCGGTGCCGCGCTGCGCCTCGAAGACCTCGCGGGCGCCGTCGAGGTCGCCGCTGCGGGCCAGCGCGACGGCCAGCATGCCGCCCACCTCGCGGTTGTCAGGGTTCGCCTCGTAGACCGGGCCGAGGAGCTCGGCGGCCTCGTCCGGCTGGCCCGACTTCACGAGCAGGTCGGCGTGCGCGACCCTAAGCTCCGCGCTGTCGGGGAAGAGGTCCTCTCCCTGGGCGACGAGCTCCAGTGCCTGCGCGGCGTGGGTGGCGGGGAACGCCCGCGCCACAGCGAAGAGCGACGCCGAGCGGGAGAGAGGGTCCGACACGGCCTGCTCGAGGTAGCTCAGCGCGCCGTCCACCTCGCCGTTGCGGAGCAGCAGGTCGACGATCGTGCCGCGCAGCAGCACCGACTCCGGCGCGTACCGCTCGGCGCGGCGGAGCGCCTGCAGCCGCCGCACCGGGTCGTTCTCCATGTCGGCGAGCCGCAGGTGGGCGTCCACGAACCGCGGGTAGGCGGCGATGGCGGCCTGGAGGTCGGCGGCGGGGTCGGCGTCGGAGAGGTCGGGCAGCGAGGCGCGTCCGGCTAGGGCGATGGCGTGCGCGGGGTTCGTCGCCAGGGCCCTGGCGAAGGCGGCGGCGGCGTCCTCGTCCCGTCCGGCGGAGCGCAGAACCACGCCGGCCGTGGCCTGCACCTCGGCGTCCTCCGGCGCCGCCGCGGCGGCGCGGGCGGCGATGTCGGCGGCGGTGTCGAGGTCGCCGGCCAGCGCCGTGGACTTGGCGTACTCGGCGAGCACCCAGGCCGATTCGGGGTCCAGCTCGGCGGCCGCGGCCAGGTCAGTCACGTGGGCGCCGGGCAGGCCGGACGAGGAGAGGCCGGTGGGACCGAGGCTGGGCAGCGAGGGGGTCTGCGCCGCCGCGGCGCGCACGCGGGTCAGGTCGGCGTCGGGAGCGATGATGCGCGCCACCTGCTCGGCCACCGCCACGGCCAGCTCGGCCGGGCTGGCGCCGCTGGCCTGCACCGTCTGCACGGCGCCGGCGATCTCCACGTTCACGGTCGCCTGGGCGCCGCCCCCGCCGGCGAGCGAGACCTTGCCGGTGACCAGCGCGCCGGCGTCGAACAGCCGCCCCACGGTCTGGTTCACGTCGGCCTCGGCGTCGAGAGCCTTGTTGGCCACCAGCGCCACGTCGCCAACCGGCGGGGCGTACACGTCGGGGAGCTGGTCGAGGGCTCGCTGCAGGGCGCTCGGCAGGCCGAGCTGGTAGGCCTGCGTCGCGGCGGCCACGTCGAAGGGGAAGACCGCCACGCGGGTCACCTGCGCGGCGGCGACGTTGAGGAGAGCCGCCCCCAGGACGACGAGGAGGCGGGTCCTTAGCTGCGTGCTAGTGGGCATGTCGCGGCAGTATAACCAGCACCGGTGAGAACCCTGAGGCCCCCATGGCGCCGACTTTCGCCGTTCAGGACGGCAGCTTCGCGGGGCCGAAGGCGCCCGGCAGCAGGCCGTTCACCGTGGTCTTCACGCACAGTCCGCGGTGGTTCACCAGGAACACCTCGGCGTCCGGCGCGAACTCGAAGAGCACCTGCCGGCAGCCGCCGCAGGGCGAGGCCGGCTCGTCGGACTCCGTGTACACGACGACCTGGCTGAAGCGGCGCCGCCCCGACGTCACGAGCGCCTGCACCGCCGACTGCTCGGCGCAGCGGGTGAGGCCGAAGCTGGCGTTCTCCACGTTGGAGCCGGCGTGGACGCTGCCGTCGTCGGCGCGCAACGCCGCCCCCACGGCGAAGCGCGAGTAGGGCGCGTAGGCGTTGGCGTGCGCGCGCCTCGCCGCCTCCAGGAGGTCGGCCGGGACGGCGGCCGTGCCGGCGTCGTCGGGCCGCTCCGCGCTCACGCGACACCCAGCCAGCCGCCGAGCCGAGCCAGCAGGGGAGGGCCCAGCACGACGAGCCCCACGAGGACGGCGCCGAGCGAGGCCGTGAGGACGGCCGCCGCGGCCAGGTCCTTGGCCGTGCCGGCCAGCGGCTGGTGGTCGGGCGAGGCGAGGTCGACGACTGCCTCGACGGCGCTGTTCGTGAGCTCCAGCGCCAGCACGAGCGCGCTGGCGAGCAGTATGGGCGCGGCGGGGGCCCGGAGCCAGGCGGCCAGCGCCAGCGCGACCAGGCCGATGGCGGCCTCTATGCGGAGGTTCGGCTGGGTGGCCCAGGCCCGCGCCAGGCCGGCGCCGGCGACGGCGAAAGACCTCCCGAGTCGGGCTCTGTCCAATACCATCACTCCTCCGCGGCCCCCGGGCCCGCGCGGAGCAGCGCGACGGCGCGCTCCTGGGCGGCCAGGAAGGGCAGCCACTGCTCCTCCGTGACGTGGTCGTGGCCCAGCAGGTGGGTGAGGCCGTGAGCCGCCAGGGTGGCCACCTCGGTGTCGAGGTCGTGCCCTGCGGACGCGGCCTGGCGTGCGGCGGTGTCGAGGCTGACGAACACGTCGCCCAGGTGCGGCACGGCAGGGTAGCCCACGTCGGTGGGCTCCCAGGTGGGGTAGGAGAGGACGTCGGTGGGTCCCGCCACGCCGCGGTCGCGCTCGTTGAGGCGCGCGATCCTCTCGTCGTCGACGATCACCAGCGTGGCGTCGCGCCCCGCCTGGCCGCGCTCGCGGAGCAGCATCTCGAGCACCGTCGCCACGTCGCTAGCGCGTGGGTAGCGGCCTGTCTCGTCTATCGCCTCGACGGCCACCGCTCACCTCCTCGCGCCCCGTGGCGCCCGGCTCGCGGACGGGGGACCCGTCGCCGGCGACGCCGCGGGCGACCTTGAGCCCGCGGATCTCCTCGGCGCTCGGGTAGGTCACGCGGCGGTGCAGCACGGCCGTGAGCATCCGCTCGAAGGTGTTCGAGATGACCTCGAGGTCGGTGAAGTTCAGGTGGCTCTCGGCGAACTGGCCGTCTTGCTGGCGCTGCTCGACGATCCTGTCGATGAGCCCGCGTATCGCCGCCGGGCTGGGGTCCTGGAGCGTCCGCGAGGCCGACTCGATGGAGTCGGCGAGCATGAGCACGGCCGTCTCCTTGCTGCGCGGGCGCGGTCCTGGGTAGCGGAAGTTGAGCTCCTCGACCTTCCCCTCCTCGAGCGCGCGCTTGTAGAAGTAACTGAGGACCGTGGTGCCGTGGTGCTCGGCGATGAAGGGCTCGAGCTCGCGGGGCAGCCCGTACTGACGCGCCAGCTCGATGCCGTCGCGCACGTGGCTGGTCACGATCAGGTAGCTGAGGTGCGGGCTGAGGTTGTCGTGCGGGTTCTCGCCGCTGAACTGGTTCTCGATGAAGAACTGCGGCCGCTTCGTCTTGCCCACGTCGTGGAACAGCGCCCCCACGCGGGCGAGGAGGGCGTTGCCGCCGATGTTCTTCACGGCCTGTTCCACGAGGTTCGAGATGATGAGGCTGTGCTGGTAGGTGCCGGGCGCCTCGGTGACGAGGAGCTGCAGCAGCGGGTTCGTGGGGCTCGACAGCTCGAGCAGTCTGAAGTCCGTGAGGAACGCGAACACGCTCTCGGCCACGGGCAGGAGGCCGAGAGCGACGACGCCGGCCAGCAGGCCCCCGACCGTGACCAGGCCGGCGGCGGCCGCCGCCTCGGCGGTGCTCATGCCGCCCGTGACCAGCACCGTGGCGTACGTGGCCACGCCGGCGATGGCGCCGCCGGCGAGCCCGGCCAGGGCTATGGAGGGGCGCGTGCGCCGCGCCTGCACCAGCAGCGAGGCGGCGACGGAGCCGACCAGCACCGCGATCAGCGCCTGCAGCGGCGCGGCGGGCACCAGCAGGCCGGTGACCAGGGCCGTCCAGGCCGACCAGGCCAGGCCCGGCGCGGCGCCGAGCAGCGCGGCCACGACCAGCGGGGCCAGCAGCGCGAAGAGGAAGTGCGGCGACGCCTCCACGGCCAGCCGCTGCACGCCCACGACCACGGCGGTGGTGGCGAGCAGGAAGGCGAGCTGGTTGCCCGTGACGCGCTCTCGCAGGTAGCTGCGGCCGATGACGAGCGGCGAGGTGAGCAGCAGGGCCAGGGCGAGGCAGCCGATCACGATCCACACGGTCTGCGTGGCGGCGTCGGCGCTGGCGCTGTAGAGCCCCAGCCTGTCCAGCACCCGCAGGTGGTCCTCCGTGAGCGGCTCGCCGGCCTCGACTATGACCTCGCCGGCGGCGAGCGTCTGCATCACGGGCTTGATGGCCTGCGCGGCGGCGTCGCGCGCGGCCTGGGTGAGCACCTCGTCCGGCAGGGCCGTGGCCACCAGCCGGCGCTCCAGGACGATGCGGACCTCGCGCTGGCGCTCGGGCGGCGCGGCGGCCACGGCCGCGTTCGTGATGTCCTCGATCTCGTCGGCGCGCACGCCGTCTGGGTCCTGGTAGGCGTCTATGACCACCGACGCCGACTCGCTGGGCAGGCCCGACGCCGCCACGCTGGCGATCACGAGGTCGCGCAGCTCGGTGTCGACGGTGTGGACCGTCTCGATCTGCGCCCGGGCCGCCTGCCGCTGGCGCTGCGTGGCCAGCAGGTCCACGACCTCCGTCTGGACCGGCGCCACGAAGGTCTGGGGGCTCGGCTCGCCGAGCCTCAATGGCGTGCGCTGCCTCAGCCCGTAGACGGAGTAGAGGAGCAGCGCCAGGACCAGGGCCGAGGCCGCGGCCAGGAGCCAGAAGCCCGTCCGGGAGCGCCTGTTCCTGTCAGGCGTGCTGCTCATAGGCCAGGATGATCTGCGCGACCAGCGGGTGGCGCACGACGTCGGCCTTGCTGAACTCGATGAAGCCGATCCCTTCGATGTCCCTGAGTATGGCCTGGGCCACCTTGAGGCCGCTCTGCACCGACCCGGGCAGGTCGACCTGGGTCGTGTCGCCGGTCACCACGACCTTGCTGTTGAACCCCATGCGGGTGAGGAACATCTTCATCTGCTCCGGCGTCGTGTTCTGGGCCTCGTCGAGGATGATGAAGGCGTCGTTGAGGGTGCGGCCGCGCATGAACGCCAGCGGCGCCACCTCGATGGTGCCCTGCTCCAGCAGGCGCTCGACCCTGTCGGCCGGCAGCATGTCGTAGAGCGCGTCGTAGAGGGGCCTTAGGTAGGGGTCGATCTTCGCCTGCAGGTCGCCCGGCAGGAAGCCGAGACGCTCCCCGGCCTCCACGGCCGGCCGCGTGAGGATGATGCGCTTGACCCTGTTCGCGGCCAGGGCCTCCACGGCCATCGCGACGGCGAGGTACGTCTTGCCCGTGCCGGCCGGGCCCAGGCCGAAGGTGATGGGGTTGTCGGCGATGGCCCTCACGTAGCGGCGCTGGCCCGCGGTCTTCGGCCGCGCGCGCCCGGGCAGGCGCGGCGCGTCCGTCGTCTCGCCGTTGGCGGGGGCGTCCGTCGGGACCTCGAAGGCGCCGAACTCGATCTCGGCCAGGCTGAGCTCCGAGCCGCTGCGTATGGCGTCGAGCAGGCTGCGGAACGTGGCCTCCGCCTCCCTCACGGCCGGCTCGTCCCCCACGAGCCTCAGCTCGTCGCCCCGCGCCACGACCTTGGCGCGCAGCTTCTGCCTCAGCAGCTTCAGGTTCTCGTCGTTCTTGCCGTACAGCGAAAGGGCCTCTGCCGGGCTCTTCAGCTTGAGTGTCAGTGAGGTCGCTATCTTTCCCTCCAGTGGCGGAGCGCCCGCGGCCGTCCGAGCACCTCGTGCCAGACCAGGCCGGCGAGGATGCTCTCCTTGTCCGTCCGCAGCGCCCAGGCGCGGCCCAGTGTAGCCCCGGCGGGCCCGGCACCCGGTCGCCCGCCTGCGGCGGCCTCCTTGCCTATCTCGGCGGCCGCCGCCCGAGCGCTGCGCCTGTCGGCCCGCGAGGAGCCCACGAGCGGCGCGACCGACGGTCGCGGACCCAGCGGCACGCCCTCACGCCCCAGGCCGCCGACGCTGGGCGCGCGGCCGCCCACGCCCTCCCGGCCGAGGACCGAGGCGCGGCGACGCGTGACCGACGGCGGCGCGCCCTCACGACCGAGGACCGCGCCGGCAGGGCGCGTCGCCGGCGCTGGGGCGCCCTCGCGGCCCAGCACGTAGCCGCCGGTGCCGAACGGGTCGGGCGCGGCGCCCTCGGGCCCTATCAGGTACCCGCCGGCGGGCTGTCCGGCGCTCGCCTCCGGGCGTCCCTCCCGGCCCAGACCGGCCGGCACGGACCCGCCCAGGTCGGCTAGCTTCCGCTCCGGGGCGCTGACCAGGCGGCCCTCGAAGGGGTCGCTCGTCACCAGGGAGCCGGGTCCCGCGGCCCTCTCCCCGCCCGTCCGGCGCAGGCGGGCGCGCTCCTCCTCGCGCCGCTGGGCCTCCTCGACGCGCCGCCTGATCTCGGCCAGCGTGACCGGGGGCTCGTCCCCGGCGGCGTTCGCGGTGGGCGCGGCGGCGCCGCGGCCCGGCGCGGACGACCTGCCGGTGCCGGTCCGCGGCCTGGTCCGGCCGCCCTTCCTCGCCCCCGAGAAGAGCGGGATCACCACGAAGACGACGAAGAAGAGGACGCCGAGGACCGTGTCGAGGTCCACGACCTCAGGCGCCGTCCTCTTCGGCGGCGCGGGCTATGTTCCCGCGCATCGTCGTGTCCGACTGGATGTTCTGGAGCTGGTAGTAGTCCATCACGCCGATGTTCCCGGAGCGGAACGCCTCGGAGATCGCCAGCGGGACCTGCGCCTCGGCCTCCACGACCTTGGCGCGCATCTCCTCGACGCGGGCCCTGTTCTCCTGCTCGGCCGCGACGGCCATGGCGCGGCGCTCCTCGGCCTTGGCCTGGGCGACGCGCTTGTCGGCCTCGGCCTGGTCGGTCTGGAGCTGGGCGCCGATGTTGCGGCCCACGTTCACGTCGGCGATGTCGATCGAGAGGATCTCGAACGCCGTGCCGGAGTCGAGCCCCTTGGCGAGCACCGTCTTCGAGATGATGTCGGGGTTCTCGAGCACGCCCTTGTGGGACTGCGTGGAGCCTATGGAGGAGACCACGCCCTCGCCGACGCGTGCGATGATCGTCTCCTCGCCGGCGCCGCCCACGAGGCGCTCGAGGTTCGCGCGCACGGTGATGCGGGCGGTGGCGATGAGCTCGATGCCGTCCTTGGCGACCGCCGACACGTTCGGCGTCTGGATCACGCGCGGGTTCACCGACACGCGCACGGCGTCCAGTACGTCGCGCCCGGCGAGGTCGATGGCCGCCGCCCTGTCGAAGGGCAGCGCGATGCGCGCCTTGTCGGCGGCGATGAGCGCGTCGACGACCCTGTCGACGTTGCCGCCCGCCAGGTAGTGAGCCTCGAGCTGGTTCTGGCTGACCTCGATGCCCGCCTTGTCGGCCTTGATGAGCGGCAGGATGATCCTGTGGGGCGGCACGCGCCTGAGGCGCATGGCCACGAGGCTGACGAGGCTCACCTTGACGCCGGCGGCGATCGCCGAGATCCACAGCCCGATCGGGATGATCGAGAACAGGATGATGAAGAAGAGGATTATGGCGCCGGCTAGGATGATCAGCGGTACGTCCATCAGGTCTCCTCACGGCCCGGGTCTGCCGGGTCTGAGTCCGCGGCGAGCGTGTCGCCGTCGTCCGTAGCGTTGGGAGCGCCGCCGGCGGCGGCCTGGTCCGCGTCCACGGCGCGCACCGTGACGCGGTTGCCCTCTACGCGCAGCACCCTGATGCGGCTGCCGGAGGGCACGTAGTCGCCCTCGGAGACGACGTCCACCCGGGACGAGCCGAAGCGCGCCACGCCGGCAGGGCGCAGGTCGGAGAGGGCGGTGCCCACCGCGCCGAGGAGGTCGGGCACGTCCTCGGCGATCACGGCGGGGCCGGTGGGCGTGGCGAGGCGCGTGGACAGCCTGAACGCCGACGCCAGGCGGCTGTTGGGCAGCATCCACAGCAGCACGGCCAGCAGCACGCCGCCCATCAGCGCGCCGTAACCGATCACGGACAGGCTGTTCTCCTCGAAGATGCGCACGATGGCGAAGACCATCGCCACGAGGCCGAGCACCCCCGCCAGCCCGAAGCCGGGCAGCACCAGCACCTCCACGGCGAGGAGCACCACGCCGGCGACGAGCAGGAGGAGGTCGACGGGGCCGGCGGGCGTGGCCACGAACGCCGAGTAGGCGAAGGCGGCCAGGGCGATCACGCCGATGGCGCCGGGCACGCCGAAGCCGGGGGAGAAGATCTCGATGAGCAGCCCGCCGATGCCCACGACGAGCAGCACGGCGGCCAGCAGCGGCTGTGAGAGGAAGGCGCCCAGGCGCTCGCCGAAGGTGGGCTCGAGGCGCTGGACGGGCACGCCGCCGTAGCCGAAGCTCGTGAGCGCCTCGGCCAAGGTGCCGGCCTGCACGTCGGCGATGCCGTGCTCCACGGCCTGCGCGGCCGTGAGCGTCACCAGCTCGGTGGCGGTGGAGAGCCCGGGTATCACGACGCTCTGGTCCACCATGCCCTCGGCCACAGTGGCGTTGCGCCCCCTGGCCTCGGCGACGCTGCGGAACTCGCCCCTCAGCGCCGAGGTGAACTTCTCGTCGACGGGTGCGATGCCTGTGGGCGTGGCGAGGATGGGCAGCGCCGCGCCTATGGACGAGCCGGGCAGCATCGCCAGCCGCTCGGCGGCCATGGCGATGAGGGAGCCGGCGCTGAAGGCGTTCTGCACCACGGCGATGGTGGGCACCTGGGCCTCGTTGAGGATGAGGCCGACTATGTCCTGCATGGCGTCGACAGAGCCCCCGGGCGTGTCGAGGTAGAAGGCGAGGGCGAGCGGGCGCTGGTCGTTGGCGCGGGCCACGCGGCTCTTGACGATCGCCGTGGTCGCGGCCGTGATCTCGCCCTCGATGGGCACCAGCCACACCTCGCCGAGCACGCCTGCGGGCGCCGGCGCCGCCGCGGACGAGGGCGCGAAAAGGGCCAGCAGCGCCAGCGCGGCCAGGAGGGCGCGCGGCGCCTGACCCGGGGTTCGCATCACGCGGCCAAGATACCACTCCTCGCGTCCCGAACGGCCTCCGCGGCGCTTCAGGGCGCGGTCGGCGCTACCGGCGTGGCCGTAGGACTCACGCCACGACCCGTAGGGCGTCGCGCGGCCCTCGCGTGCGCGCCCAGGAGAGGTTCGGCGCTCCCCTGGCGGGGAGCGCCTTGCGCGTTGGCGGGGGCAGTAGGACTCGAACCCACGACCTACGGTTTTGGAGACCGCCGCTCTACCGACTGAGCTATACCCCCGCGGCCGAGCGTGGGCCGCGTCGCGGCCGGAGACAGAGTATACCCGCCCCGCGGGCCCGTGTGGCGTCCGGGCCGGCCGCCGGCGGCGAGAAACAGGCGACGGAGCGCGGCCGGCGACGCATGCTATAACTCGCCGCATGCAGGCAGGCACCGCGACGCTCGAGCGCGTCACCTTCACCGAGGCGGGCGCCCGCCGCGCCCGCGAGCTCCTCGCCGGCAGCGGCATCGCCGGCGCGGCCGTGCGCATCTTCGTGAAGTCGGGGGGCTGCAGCGGCTACCAGTACGGCATGAAGATCGACGACAAGCGCCTCGAGGGCGACAAGGAGTTCGAGTCGAACGGCGTGAGGCTCGTCGTCGACCAGCGCTCGTGGCCCCTCATCAGGGGCAGCGAGGTCGACTTCGTCGAGAACCTCATGGGTGGTGGCTTCAGCGTGCGCAACCCCAACGCCTCATCGGAGTGCGGCTGCGGGCACAGCTTCCGCACCGACGGCGCGCCGCCGCCCGCCGAGGGCGGGAGCTGCAGTTAGGCGAGCCGACCATGGAGACCGCTGGGGCGCCCCGCCGGGCGCCCCTTCTCTTGCTCCTCCGGGTGGGCCGGCTTCCTGGCGACGAGGTGCTCAGGCCGCCTCGTCCTCCGGGAACGCGTAGCGCAGCACCGGCTGACGCGCGGCCTTGACCTCGTCGAGGCGCCTCACGGGCGTCTGGTAGGGCGCGCCGTGCAGGTAGTCGGGGTCCGCGGCGGCGCGCTCCAGCACGCCGCGCAGGGCCTCCACGTAGGCGTCGAGCGTCTCGAGCGACTCCGTCTCGGTGGGCTCGATCATCATCGCCTCCTTGACGGTCAGCGGGAAGTAGACGGTCATGGGGTGCATGCCGTGGTCCAGCAGCGCCTTGGCGACGTCGAGCGTCCGCAGGCCCTCCGGAGGCTGGGCCACGAACTCGTGCATGTTCACCCTGTCGAACGGCACCCTGAAGCCGAGCTCCTTCAGCCTCACGCGCAGGTAGTTCGCGTTGAGCACCGCGTAGCCGCTCACCTGCCTGAGGCCCTCGCGGCCGAGGGCCCTGATGTAGGCGTAGGCGCGCACGAGGTTGCCGAAGTTGCCGAAGTGGCTGCGCAGGCGGCCTATCGACCTCGGGCGGTCCTCCACCGCGACGTACTGGTCGCCGCGCTTCTCGATCACGGGCACGGGCAGGAACTCGGCCAGGCGGGCCTTCACGCCCACGGGACCGGTGCCGGGCCCGCCGCCGCCGTGCGGCGTCGTGAAGGTCTTGTGCAGGTTGAGGTGCACGACGTCGAAGCCCATGTCGCCGGGCCGCACGCGGCCGAGGATCGCGTTGAGGTTCGCGCCGTCGTAGTAGAGGAGGGCGCCGGCGGCGTGCGCGACGCGCGCCAGGTCGAGGATGCGCCGCTCGAACAGCCCCAGCGTGTTCGGGTTCGTGAGCATCACGGCCGCCACGTGGGGGCCCATGGCCGCCTCGTACGCGGCCAGGTCCACCTCGCCGCTCGGGCCCGTGGGCACCTCCCGCACCTCGTACCCGGCCATCGCCGCGGTGGCGGGGTTCGTGCCGTGGGCGCTGTCGGGCACCAGCACGACGCGGCGCTGCTGCCCCTCGCCGCGCGACTCGTGGTAGGCGCGGATCATGAGCACGCCGGCGAGCTCGCCGTGCGCGCCCGCGGCCGGCTGCAGGCTGAACGCGTCCATGCCCGTGATCGCGCACAGGTCGCGCTGGAGCTCGTACATGAGCTGCATGGCCCCCTGCGCCGTCTCCGGCGCCTGGTAGGGGTGCAGGTCGGCGAAGAGCCTGGCCGCCTCCTCGTTGACCTTGGGGTTGTACTTCATCGTGCAGGAGCCCAGGGGGTAGAAGTTCGCGTCGATCGAGAACTGCCTGTGCGCGAGCTGGGTGTAGTGGCGCACGAGGTCGAGCTCGGAGACCTCGGGCAGGCGCGGCGGGCGCCGGCGCAGGTTCTCCTCGCCCAGCGCCTCGGCCAGGTCGAGCTCGCGCGGCGCGGGCGGCTGGGCGCCGCGGCGGCCGGGCCGCGAGCGCTCGTGGATGAGGGGGAAGTCAGCCATGGGCCGCCGGCTCACGGCGCCTGGCGCCGGCCTCGTCCAGGGCCGTCACCAGCGCGTCCATGTCCTCGTCGGTGACGCGCTCGGTGGCGGAGAGCAGCACGGCGTCCCCGAGGCCGTACTCCTCCGGCACGGGCACACCGGCGTGCACGCCGCGCCGCGCCAGCGCGGCGCGCACCTCGTCGGGCGGTCTGGCCACGGGCAGGACGAACTCGGCGAAGAAGCGGCCCGCGGTGAGCGGCGCGTAGCCCGCGTCGGCAAGGCGGCCGGCGAGGGCGTGGGCGCGCTCCACGGTGCCGGCGGCGACCTCGCGCAGGCCCTGGGGCCCGAGGGCCGCGACGTTCACCGTGGCCATCAGCGCGGTGAGCTGGTGGTTCGTGCAGATGTTCGACTTCGCCTTGCTGCGGCGGATGTGCTGCTCGCGCGCCTGCAGGGTGAGCACGAAGGCGCGCCTGCCGTCGACGTCCGTCGTCTGGCCGACGATGCGCCCGGGGAACTGCCGGAGCAGCTCCTCGCGCACGACCATGAAGCCGAAGGACGGCCCGCCGAAGGAGGGCGGGTTGCCCAGCGTCTGGCCGTCGCCGACGGCGACGTCGGCGCCGTAGGCGCCCGGCGGAGCCAGCAGGGCCAGGGAGAGCGGGTCCACGACGGCGACCATCAGGGCGCCGGCCGCGTGGGCGGCGTCGGTGAGGCGCCTCATGTCCTCCAGGTAGCCCAGGAAGTTCGGCTGCTGCACGACGACGCCGGCCACGTCGTCGCCGAGGGTCAGGTGCGCGGTCGTGAGCGGCGAGAGGTCGGCGACGTCGAGGCGAACCCCCAGCGGGTGCAAGTACGTCGCGAGGACAGCGCGCGTCTCCGGGTGCACGCCGCGGCTCACCACGACGCGGTCCCTGCGCGTGTGCCGCACGGCCAGCAGCGCCGCCTCCGCTGTGGCGGAGGCGCCGTCGTACATCGACGCGTTGCTGACGTCCAGGCCCGTGAGCTCGCACATCATCGTCTGGTACTCGAAGGTGGCCTGCAGCACGCCCTGCGACACCTCGGGCTGGTACGGCGTGTAGGCGGTCACGAACTCGCTCTGCAAGGCCAGGTGCGGCGTGACGCTGGGGATGAAGTGCCGGCGCACGCCGCCGCCCAGGAAGTCGGGCCCGCGCGTCTCGTTCCGCTCGGCCAGCGCCCGCAGGTGCCGCAGGAGCGCGTCCTCGTCCATGCCGGGCGGGAGGTCGATGTCGGGGTCGCGCAGCTCGGCAGGCAGGTCCGCGAAGAGCTCCTCGACGGAGCCCACGCCCACGGCCTCCAGCGCGCGGCGCTCGTCCTCCGGCGTGTGCGGGTGGTAGCGCACGCTCAGCCCTCGGCCAGCGTGGCCCCGTAGGCCGCGGCGTCGAGGAGCTCCTCGTACTCGTCCTCGGCGGACGGGGCCAGGCTGAAGAGCCAGCCGTCCTGGTACGGGCTCTCGTTGATGGCCTCCGGCCTGGTCTCCAGGTCGGAGTTCACGGCCACGACCTCGCCGCTCAGGGGCGCGTAGATGTCCGACGCCGTCTTCACCGACTCGATCACGGCCACGGCGTCGCCCTTGGCGACCTTGCGACCCACCTCGGGCAGCTCGACGAAGACCACGTCGCCCAGCTGGTCCTGGGCGTAGTCGGTGATGCCGACGACCACGGTGCCGTCGTCGTCCTTCCGCGCCCACTCGTGGGTCTCGGCGTAGCGAAGGTCGTCTGGCGTTCTCATGCTGCTGCTCCTCCAAGCCGCGAGCGCCGCTCGGGCGTGCGGGTCGTGCTCGTCACCTCTGGTGGAAGGGCGGCTTGACGACGACCGCGCCCATGGGCCGGCCGCGCACCTCTACCCAGAGCCGGCTGCCCGGGTCCGCGTGGGCGGCGTCGACCCAGGCGAAGCCGATGCTCTCCCGCGTGAGGGGCGAGAGCGTCCCGGAGGTGACCTCGCCCACGGCGTTCCTGTCCCTGTCCAGGACCCTGTAGCCCTGACGCGGGATCGCCCTGTCGACCATCCTGATGCCCACGAGCCGCCGGCGGCAGTCCGCTCCCCACATGGCCCCGCGCCCGTGGAAGGGCTTGTCCTTCACCACCCACGCGTAGTCGGTGCACAGGGGGTTCGTGTTCTCCGCGAGCTCGTGGCCGTAGAGGGGGAACCCGGCCTCGAGGCGCAGCGTGTCCCGGGCACCGAGTCCGCACGGCGTGGCGCCCGAGCGGGCGACCACGTCCCACACGGCCTCGGCGTCGTCGGGCCGCACGAAGACCTCGAAGCCGTCCTCGCCCGTGTAGCCGGTGCGGCTGAGCCTCACCGGCACGCCGGAGACCTCGGCTTCGACGGTGCCGTTGCGCTTCACCTCGGTCAGGTCGGGCGCCACGAGCCTGTCCAGCAGCAGGGCCGCGCTGGGACCCTGCACGGCGATGAGCGCCCACTCGTCGCTCTCGTCGGCCACCACGACGTCGCGCCCCTCGGCCAGGCGGCTCAGGTGCCCGACGACGGCGTGGCGGTTCGAGGCGTTGGCGACGACGAGGTACTCCTCCTCGCCCTCGCGGTAGACGAACACGTCGTCCACCACCCCGCCCGCGTCGTTCGGCACCATGCTGTACTGGCCGCGGCCGGCCTTAAGCCTGGCCGGGTCGTTCAAGGTGGCGTAGGAGAGGAAGGCCGTGGCCTCGGGCCCCGAGACGCGCACCTCGGCCATGTGCGACACGTCGAAGACGCCCACGCCGCTCCTCACGGCGAGGTGCTCCTCGTTGATCCCACCCTGGTAGTGGAGGGGCATCTCGTACCCCGCGAACTCCACCAGCCTCGCGCCCAGCTCGACGTGCTTCTGGTAGAGGGGCGTACGGAGCATCGGCGCGAGGATATCACGCGCCCGCGGGCGCTCCCGGAGCGGGGCAGCGAGGGGGAGACCCCGCGCTCAGGCCTTCTGGGCCAGCTTCTCCAGGACCATCGTGGCGACGGCGCGCAGCGGCTCGAAGACGCCCTTGAACTCCGAGGCCACGGCCTCGAACACCTGGAACCTGCCCTCGGGGTTGAGCACCGCGTTCAGCATGTCCATGGGCAGGGCGTCGGGGAGGTCGCGCTTGTTCGCCTGCAGCACCGTGGGCACGTCGTTGAGGCGCAGGTTGTACTCCTGCAGGTTCTCGCGCAGGTTGCGCAGGCTCTCGGCGTTCGCCCGCAGGCGGTCGGGCGCGGAGTCGGCGACGAACACGACGCCGTCGACGCCGCGCAGGATGAGCTTGCGGGAGGAGTTGTAGAACACCTGCCCGGGCACGGTGTAGAGGTGGAAGCGGGTCTTGAAGCCGTTGACCTTGCCCAGGTCGAGGGGCAGGAAGTCGAAGAAGAGCGTGCGCTCGTCCTCCGTGGCCAGCGAGACCATCTCGCCCTTCGACTCGGCGGGCACCTGGTCGTAGATCTGCTTGAGGTTCGTCGTCTTCCCGGACAGCCCGGGGCCGTAGTAGACGATCTTGAAGTTGATCTCGCGGACCGCGAAGTTGATGGTGCTCATCGTTCCCTCGTCCCGAACAGCCCGTCGAGAAGCGCGGCCGTGGAGTCCGACCACTCCTTGTCGAACTCGACGGCGGGCGGCGCCTCCTGGGAGGCCTCTATGACGGCGCGGATCTCCGCGGCCGCCAGCTTGGTCGCCATCTTCACCCTGCCCAGCTGGGCGCCCGAGTCGAAGACGGTCACGAGCAGGGCCTCCTCGCCGAGCTCCTCGAGGTAGGTCCCCACCTCCGCGCCCTGCTGCACCGTCTCCTTGAAGCCCTCCTCGCCGAAGAGCTGGGCGATGGCGCGGTTGGCCGAGTAGTTCGAGGCGATGAGCGTGGCGAAGGAGTCGAGGGAGGGCGGCTTCGGCGCCCACAGCGCCCGCTGGTGGGCCAGCACGAAGCCCTTGCGGTCGATGATCATGGCGTAGCGAGCGCGGCTCTTCGCGAGCAGCTCGCGCAGCAGGCCGTCGACGCGGTCGAAGGTCTCGCCGTAGAGGTCGAGCGACGGCTCCAGCATCGCGCCATGGTAGCAGCGTCGGGGTCCCCGTCGGCGTTGAAGAGGCCACTCTGGGCCGCGGAGCGCGGCAGCGACGCCATCGGGATCGCCGGGACGACGCCGACACGCGAGAGTCGGCGGCCGGGCTCGTCCCCGGCCGCCGACTCGAGTCCGCTGTCGCGGGCGCCGTCCTAGTTGACGACCCTCACGATCCAGCTGATCGAGATCTCGCACTGGGCGTCGTAGGTGTCGTCGCCCTCGTACGGTCCCGAGAACTTCTGGTTGTAGCTGCCCGGGATCGCCGGGTAGTCGTAGCCCTTCGAGAAGTTGCCGAGGTCGTTCGTCTTCTCGTAGGCGGGGAAGCCGAAGAGGTCCTGGAGCTGCTGGCTGAAGGCGAAGCCGGCCTCGAGCGGACCGCTGAAGACTCGGAAGGTGTGGCCGACGGGGAGCACGAAGCTCCTGAGGCTGCCGACGAAGTTGCGCGTCTCGCCCTCGGCCATCTCACCCGCGATGGCGAGGTCGGCCGTCGTCTGCGCGGTGCCGTCGGGGAACTCGAGCTTGAGCAGGCCGCGGAACGACGGCTGCAGGAAGACGCTGATGTCCTCATCCTCGATCTCGCGCACGGGGCAGCCGCCGAGGACCGTGACGTTCGCGTACTCCATGGTCACGACCTGGTCGGGCTGGAGCGGGTCGGAGAACAGCCCTGCCCTGGCGACCTTGACCTCGCGGTAGTCGCTGATGCCGTCGCCGTCGGTGTCCCAACCGTTCGCGAGGTTCGGGTCGGTGCCCGCCAGCGCCTCGTCGCCGTCGAGCAGGGCGTCGTGGTCGGCGTCGGGGCTGAGCGGGTCGGAGCGGACCGCGTAGGGCGCCTGCCCCACGACGGTGACGATCCAGGGCTCGCCGGTCTCGAGGCCGTCGGCGCGCCCGTCACCGTCGGTGTCCGGGTCGAGCGGGTCGGTGACCCGCACGGGGTTCGCGGCGTCGGACGGGAACGGCACGCCCACGACCTCCTGGAGGTCGGTGAGGCCGTCGTCGTCCGTGTCCGCCTTGCGCGGGTCGGTGCCGAGGTCGCGCTCTTCCAGGTCGCTGAGGCCGTCGTCGTCGGTATCCGGGTCGTTGCGGTTGGAGGTCGCCGTGTACGGCGCCTGGCCTGCGATCGTGACCGTCCAGCCCAGCGTCTCCTCGACGTTCACGAGCCCGTCGCCGTCGTTGTCGAGCACGGAGTCGCGGTCGTTGACGACGGCGTTCGTGCCGATGCGCGCCTCGTCCCCGTCGCGCAGGCCGTCCCCGTCCGTGTCCGCCGATAGCGGGTCGGTCGCGGTGTCGAGGCCGCCGTCGCCTGGCCGCACCGTGGCGAGCGGGTCGCCGATGCCGCCGTTGACCGCCTTGTAGGCGAAGCCCACGACCTCGAGGTAGTCGCTGAGCCCGTCGCCGTCGGAGTCGGTCCGGCCCGGGTCGGTGATCGCGTTCGACGCGAGCCTTATCGTCCACGCCGGGGCGAGCGCGCCCGCGAGCGCCGGCCGCCCATCGGCGTCGTAGTAGAGGCCGGGCACCAGCGTCGGATCGGAGACGTCGTTGCTGGGCGTCGTGCCGCCGTCCTGGTCGTAGAGGTAGACGTAGATGTCGCAGAGCCCGAGCTCCTGGCAGTCGCTGAGGCCGTCCAGGTCGGTGTCGTAGCGGCCGGGGCTAGACGACGTGCGGTAGACGGGCTGGCCGCGCAGGCGCACGAGCCAGGGCGAGTAGTTGTCGGGGTCGGAGCGCGAGCCGCCCAGGTAGAGGCCGCGGATCTCCTCGTCGTCGTTGACCCCGTCGCCGTCGGTGTCCATCGAGGTGTCGACGCTGCCGTAGAGGCCTTCCTCGCGGGCGCTGAGGCCGTCGCCGTCGGCGTCCTGGCCGTAGATGAACTGGAAGTAGCGACCGGAGCGCAGGACGATGTCGTTGAAGTCGGCGGGCCGGATCACGTCGCGCGGCAGGTCCACGACGGCGAACCACTTGTACGCCGAACCGATGTCAGTGACCACGCCGCGAACGCGCCACAGCACGGTCTCGCCGCCCACCGACCTCGTCGAGTAGCTGTTGTCGATGCGGTTGCGGGCCTCGCTCGTGCAGCTGTCGTCGGCCGGGTCCGTGACGTCGTTGAGGCAGGCGATGAGCGCCTCGTCCTCGCTCTCGGGCACGAACTCGAGCCCGAGGATCGTCTCCAGCGCGGTGCGCATGCTGATGCCGACGGGCTTGCCGTTCTGGTCGAAGAGGCTGTGGGTGGCGATGCGCTCGACCTCGAGCGGCTCGTAGCCGTTGTAGTCGATCACGAACGTCGCCGTGCGGTCGTTGACGTCCTGGGCGGTGAAGCTGAAGTTGCGGCCCAGCTCGTCCGTGACGTCGTAGTTCACGATCTCGAAGATCAGGCCGCGCGGGTTCTCGCGCAGCGCTTCGACGAGGGCGGGAGCGGGGGAGTCGGCGGAGAAGCGCAGCGGACCGCGCGTGAACGGCGCCGGACCGATGTTTATGGAGTTGCCGCTGTCGCTGGTGAGCGTGGCGAGCGGCACGAAGCGCGTCGGGTCGCGGGGGTCCTGCATCTTGGCCAGGACCTCGGCGTTGCTGAGCGTGAACGAGACGTCGCTGGCGCTGGAGATGAAGATCGAGACGGCCATACTGGCCCCTACGACCTCGCGCGTCACCGTCTCGCCGCTCGTCACCTCGGCCTCGGTGGCCATCGAGCGCGCCTGCTCCTGCTGGGTGGAGCGCACCGACTCCTGCTTGAACGTCGCGCTGGTGGTCTCCTTGTAGCCGCCGTCGACCTTCACCGTGGAGTTGAAGGTGAACCCATCGTCGTAGCCGAAGCCGATCTCGGCGCCGGCGTTGATGAACCACTCCGACGAGCTGGCGTTCTCCGAGCCTGTAGTGCGGCTCTCGCTGGTGGTGAGCGTGGCGTTGCTGGTGACGTTCTCCAGGTGCCTCGTGCCGTTCTCGCTGACCGCGGTGAACCTGACGTCGAGGCCGAGCTGCACGTCGCCGACGACCGCGAGGTCGAACATGGGCAGGTCGGCGATCAAGGGGTCGCGGTTCTGCAGCGTCACCTCGTCGCCGTCGGGGATCTGGTCGCCGTCGGTGTCGGCGAGCAGGGGCGAGGTCTTGAAGAAGTTCGTCTCGAGGCCGTCGGTCAGCCCGTCCCCGTCGCTGTCCTGCACGGCGGGGTCGCTGTAGACGTACGTCAGCTCGTCGAAGTCGCTCAGGCCGTCGTCGTCGGTGTCGGCGTTGCGGGGGTTGAGCCCGTACGTCTTCTCGTCGTAGTCACCGATCCCGTCCTGGTCGGTGTCTCGGCTCAGCATCAGGCCGTCGCCGTCCACCTCTGTCGAGAGGGGGTCGGAGGTGACCTCGCTCCGCACGACCGAGCCGTTGAGCAGCTTCACCTCGACGATCCAGCCGCGCTGCTCCTCCTCGTCGGTGAGGCCGTCGCCGTCGCTGTCCACGGGGGCGCCGCCGGGCGGGGTGCCGACGAAGGTCACCTCGCTGGGGTTCACGCCGCGCTCCGGCGGCGCGATCTGGTTGCCCGCGAGGTCGGTGACGTTGACGACCTCGAGCGTGTACCTGATGTCCGACTGGGACAGCGTGGTCAGGGTGACCGTGGTGCGGTCGCTGCTCAGCACGGCGCGCGTGACGGTGAGCATCGCCTGGGGGCTGAGCTCCTCGCCGTGCAGGAGCTCGGCCGTGATGCGGTAGTGCGAGGGCTCCTGGGCGCCGGCGGCGAGCACGGGCTCGGTGAAGGTGACGAGCACCGTGGTGTTGCCCGTCGAGCCGACGTTGGCCACACGCGGAGGGGTGGTGTCGCCGTCGATGGGACCGCGCCGCGAGATGCCGGAGAACGTCGCCGAGTTCGCCGCGGGGTCGATCTCGTTGCCGCTCATGTCCCTGACGCCCGTGACGGTGACGGTGTACTCGATCGTCTCGTCGAGCATCGGCATCGTCGTCAGGGTCACCTGCGTGCGGGCCGGCTCGTTGAGGCTGACGTTCTCCGGGACCGTGGCGTCGAGCGGGAGCACGTTGCCGGAGGGGTCGGTGATGACGTAGTGCTGGGCGTTGGCGGCCTCGCGCGTGAGCTGCTCGCTGAAGTAGACGACGACCGTGGTGTTGCTGGTCGCCGTGGCGCCGAGCACGCGCGGCGCCGTGACGTCCTCGGACGGGATGCCGTTGAACCTGACCGTCGAGTTGAACGGGTCGATCAGCTTCGACCCGGCGCGCGACACGACGTTCGTCACTCTCAGCTCGTACTCGACGTCCTTCTGGGGCTCGGTGGTGAGGATGACGGTGGTGCGGCTGCTGTCACCGAACGCGATCGACTCGATGGTCAGGTCGGGCGTCTTGGCGAGGACCGGGTCGGGCTCCGTGATGTCGTAGTACGAGACCTGCAGCGCGGAGTCGCTCATGGGCTCCGCCTGGCCGGAAGGGGGGAACGCGAACGTCACCAGCACCTGGGTGTTGTTCAGGGCGATCGCGCTGGCGACTATGGGCGCGTTGTCCGTCGACCCGCCGAACGACGTCGCGGCGGGCTTGAGGGTGGTGGCGGCCTGGAAGCCGACGGGCGCGACGCCGCGGACGGTGAGCGTGTAAGTGCCCGACTTCTGCGGCTCGGTGGCGAGCATGACGACGTTGGGCGCCTCGCTACGGTAGGCGGCGAGCACGCCTAGCGGAGCGCCGGACTCGTCCACGATCTCGTAGTTCCCAGCGACGTCGGCGCCAGCGCCGACGGCCCTGTCGAAGGTGACCTTGACGGACGTCTGGGTCGTGGCGATGACGTCGGTGATGTCTAGCGCCTGTGGCAAGGTCGCTGGGTCGCGGGCGCAGGCGACGACGAGCAACAGCAACGTGAGAACGACAAGCAGCCGACCGGACCTTGGCATCAGGACGCTCCCCGTCGCGACCCACGGCCCCCCGCGGCCGCAGCGGCCGCAGGTGGGCCCCACCAGGGTCGGACCGGATGAGAACAGCGCTCATCCCGCCCTCATGTCCGTGACCGAGACGGTGACGCCCGGTCGCCGTCATGAGAGCGCCGGCGCCGGCCGTGGGCGCGGCTGGCACCGGCGGGGTCGAGGGAAGGCTGGCGTCAGGCCGTGGTTCTGGCGGCCGCG
>JBIQHQ010000044.1:9446-10805 GCA_044508445.1 Deinococcaceae bacterium | reverse complement strand
GAGCCGCACCACCCGCGAGGAGCGGCACGACCGCCGGCCAGCCGCACGACCCGCGGCGAGCCCCGAGGCGAGCTTCGCGTGGGGGGCACAAGGAGAAGGCCCTCTTGGCGAGAGGTCACGGGACCCCCGCTCCGGGGCCTTCGTTGCAGGGAGCTGGTGCCGCACCGCTCCCTGAACCGCTCACACCATAGACCTCCGAGGGCGCCTGGGGGTAGGGACCTAGGTCCCCGTCACCGCTTCCCGCGCGCCGCCACGGGCACGACGGCCTCCACGACGCCGGACCGGTGCAGCACGACCTCGTCGACGAGGTTGCTCACCGGGCAGACGTGGTTCGGCAGCACCCGCAGCCTGTCCCCCACCCGCGGCCGCGAGGGGCAGGCGCTGAAGTCCACCACGCCGTGCTCCTCGCTGAGCTCGGCGATGACGGCCTCGGGATGCTCCAGGATCGTGCCGTAGCCCCTGCCCACCTCCGGCGGCACGAGGTCGCTGGTGAGTACCTTCGACCCGGCGTCGATGACGCCGCGGTCGCCCGTCGGCATGCTCACGACGGTCACGTGCACGTGCAGGGCGCACTCGTCGAGGGCGGCCTCGCCCCTCCCCACGCTCTTGCGGTCGTGGTAGACGGAAGTGCCGGCGCGGTACTCGGTGACGTGCGGCAGCTCGTGGGCGCGCCACATGTTCGGCGTGCCTCCGGCCGAGACCTTGCCGATCTCCAGGCCCTCCCGCGCGAACACGGAGCGCGCCTCCTCGACGAACGGGCCTATCGCGGGCGACGCGGGGTACGTGAGCAGGCCCTCGAACTCGAGGTGCGGCCGGGCCGCCACCTCCCTGGCCAGCGCCAGCGCCTGCTCCGGCTCGAGGACGCCCTGGCGCCGCTTGCCCGACTCGAACTCCACCAGCACGCCGATCCGCCGCCCCGCTCGCGCCGCGGCCTCTGCCACGGTGGCCAGGGCCACCTCGTTGTCGATGGCCACGCTCATCCGCGCCACGCCGGCCAGGTCCGCCAGACGACGCGCCTTGTGCGGGCCGATGAGGTTGTACGTCACGAGGACGTCCTGGGCGCCGGCGGCCACCATCACCTCGGCCTCCCCCAGCGTCTGGACCGTGATGCCCACGGCCCCGGCGTCGAGCTGCTTGCGGGCCAGCAGCGGCAGCTTGTGGGTCTTCACGTGCGGCCTGTTGGCGATGCCGTGCTCGTCCAGGTAGGCCTGGAGCTTCGCGATGTTCGCCTCGGCCCGGCCCAGGTCGACGGCCACCGCGGGCGTGTCCAGCTCACTCAGGGTTCTCGGCACCGTCATGCTCACTGAAGCCTCCTGGCCGCGGACGGCGCCGCGGGTGAAAGTCGGCGCGGCGCTCCCG
>JBIQHQ010000044.1:0-9346 GCA_044508445.1 Deinococcaceae bacterium | reverse complement strand
GGCGCTCCCGGTCGAACCGTGGCGCTCCCGGGCGGCGACACCCACGGCCTCGACCATCGAACCACGCCTCAGGTCGGTACGAAAGCCTCCACCTCCACCGGCAGCGCCAGCACCATCTCGGCGAGGTCGGCGATCGTGGCGCCCACGGGCGTGATCCCGCGGCTGCGGCACGCGTCGTCTATCTCCCGCAGCACCACGTCGTAGTTGCGCCTGACCCTGTCGTCAGGGTCCGTGTAGTCGTGGTCGTTGTGCGTGACCATGTGGATCACCGGCACCGCCGGCCGGCGCTCGACGATCTGCTCGACGATGTTGTTGGCGATCTCGTGGTAGTCGGCGTCGTGGTAGTCGGGCCTGAGGTCGCGGTGGAACAGCCTGCCGTTCACGTTCTCGAGCTGCGAGTAGTCGTGCGTGAGGGGTACGTTGCCGAACTCGAGGTCTCCCTTGAGCTGCCTGAACGTGGCGTGGGGGCGATGCGGGTCCTTCTCGGCGCCGGTCCAGATGGAGTTCAGGTCGGGGTACACGCGCCCGGGGGCCGAGATCGAGCCGCCGCGGAAGCCGAGGTCGACGAGCACGCGGTAGGTGGCGTCGTTGGCCGAGAAGGTGCCGGGGCGGAAGTACCGGGGCCGCCGACCTATGGCCCGCTGCCACAGGGCTATGGCCTCGGAGAGCGCCGCGCGCTGCTGCGCCTCCGTGAGCCCGCCGAAGTGCGCCCTGTAGGTGCCGTCGCCGAACTTCCAGGGGTGGAGGTGGAGCCCCAGGCAGGCACCCTGGCCCTCCAGCTCGAGGAACAGGTCGCGCTGGCCCTCGGCGACCTCCGGGTGCAGGAAGAACGTGACGGGCCAGCCGTACTCCCCCGCGAGCTCCGCGTAGGCGCGCACCCAGCGCGCGCTGGCCGCGAAGTCCGCGGGCCCGCTGGCGGTGGGGTGCGTGAACTGCCTGTCACGCTCGCAGTCCATGCTTATGGCGACGTAGATGCGGTCCATTCCCTCTCCTCAACGGCGTGGTGCCGGGTGGTGGTGCGAGGCGGGCCTCAACGCCTGTGCTCTCCCGCGGCGTGGCGCGGGTCGAGGACGTCGCGCAGCGAGTCGCCGAGCAGGTTGGCGCAGAGGACGAGCAGCATGATGGCGAGGCCCGGCATGGTGGCGACCCACCAGGCCGTGTCGAGGTAGCGGCGTCCGTCGGCGAGCATGCTGCCGAGGGACGGCAGCGGCGGCTGGATGCCGAGGCCCAGGAAGCTGAGCGTGGACTCGAGGATGATCGCGCGGCCGAGCTGCAGGGTGGCGACGATGATCACGGGGCTCAGCACGTTCGGCAGCACGTGCCGGAGCAGCACCAGCGGCGAGGGCAGGCCGACGGCGAAGGCGCCCTCCACGAACGCCTGCTCGCGCAGCGACAGCGTGGCGCCGCGCACGACGCGGGCGTACTCCACCCAGCTAGTGAGGGCGATGATCGCCACGATGCTCACGATGCCGGGCCCAATGAACGCCGCCCACGCGATCGCGATGAGGATCGTCGGGAACGAGAGCTGGATGTCCACGAGGCGCATGATCACGGCGTCCCAGGTCCCCCCGTAGAAGCCGGCGACCACCCCGAGGCCCACGCCGAGGAGCGAGCCGAGCAGGATGGCGCTGAAGCCCACGACGAGGCTGATCCGCAGGCCGTAGAGCATGCGCGTGAGCACGTCCCGGCCGAGGAAGTCGGCGCCGAGGAGGTAGCGCTCGCCGTGCGGTCCCACCGACCCGGGCGGCTGGTTGCGCAGGGTGAGCTGCACGGTGTCCACGGGATGCGGCGACAGGAGCGGGCCCACCACGCTCACGCCGACGACGGCGAGGAGCAGCGCCAGCGCCGTCACGGCGGTGCGGTTCCGCAGCACCCTGGCGAGGCGCCGGCCGCGCCCGCGGCCCGACTCGCCGGCCGCGGGGTCGTGCGCGAGGGCACCGGGTTCGGCCGCGGTGGCCCTAGCCACGCGTGCGCGCGCCTCCCATCGTGAGGAGGGCCTCCAGCAGGGCGGCCGGGTCGAGGTCGCCGAGGCCCATGGCGACGGCCGCCTGGGCCACCTGGGAGTAGACGGCGGCGCCGAAGAGGGGCGAGCCGACGCGGCGCGCCTCCGCCAGCAGCAGCTCGCAGCCGTGCAGCGACTGGGAGAGGGTGCTCTCGGGGCGGTAGTCGCGGGAGACCATCTTCTCGCCCTTGAGGTCCATGGCCCGCGAGTAGGCGGGCCCGTCCTTGAGGATCGCCAGGAGGGCCCGCGGGTCCATGCCCGCCTTGATGCCCAGCGCCAGCGACTCGGCCAGCGCCAGGCGGTTGCCTACGACCACGACGTTCACCAGCAGCTTCCCGAGCGCGCCGGACCCCACCGGCCCCAGGTGGTAGGCCGCCCGGGCGAAGCCGTCGAAGACGGGCGAGCAGCGGGCGAAGTCCTCCGCCGAGCCGCCCGCGAGCACGACCACGTCCCGCTGCATCACCGTCGCCCCGGTGCCGCTCAGCGAGGCGTCGACGAAGGCCAGGCCCTCCTCGGAGAGGCGCTCCGACAGCCACACGGACTCCTCGGGCAGCGAGGTCGAGGTGTCGACGACCACGCACCCGGGGCCCGCCGCGCTCACCGCGCCGCCGGGGCCGAAGAGGACCTCGACGACCTCGTCGTGGCCCGGGAGCGACAGGAGCAGCCAGCCGGCGCCCTCCGCGGCCCGCGCCGGCGACGAGACAGCCTCGCCGCCCAGCTCCTCGAGCTCCGCCAGGCGGCCCGGGTCGAGGTCGAAGCCGCGCACTACGAAGCCGGCCTTGACGAGGTTCCTGGCGATGCCGCGGCCCATGGCGCCCACGCCCACGAGCCCGACGGCGCGCGGGGAGCCAGTCACGCGGACCCCGGGCGCGCGGCGCCCGTCACGCGAGCCTCGCGCGCCGCGCCCGTCACTCGAGCCTCACGCGCGGGTCGATGAGGGTGTAGGTCATGTCGACCACGAAGTTCACGACGATGAACACGAAGGCCACGAACAGGATCGCGGCCATGGCCACGGGGTAGTCGCGCTGGGAGATCGCGTCGAGGGTCAGCCTGCCGACGCCGGGCCACGAGAAGACGATCTCGGTGACGACGGTGCCGCCCATCATGGCGGCGAGCTGCAGGCCGGCGACGGTGACGACCGGGATGGCCGCGTTGCGGAACGCATGCTTCGCGACCACGCCCCAGCCGGCCAGGCCCTTCGAGCGGGCGGTCCTTATGTAGTCCTGCCCGAGGACCTCGAGCATGCACGACCTCACCAGCCGCGCCATCAGGCCGTTCGCGAACCAGCCGAGCGTGAAACCCGGCAACAGGTAGTGCCACGGGCTGCCGCGCCCGCCGGTGGGCAGCCAGCCGAGCATGACGCTGAAGACCATGATCCCGACCATGCCCAGCCAGAAGACGGGGACGGACTGCCCCAGCAGCGCCACGCCGAGGACGACCTTGTCCACGACGCCGCCGTGGTTGCGCGCGGCGATCACCCCGAGCGGCACGGAGATGAGCAGCGCCACCGCCATGCCCACCAGGGCTAGCTGCAGCGTCGCCGGCACGTGCTGGAGCACGATCTGCGAGGCCGGGCGACGGTAGATGAACGAGTCGCCGAGGTCGCCCCGCACCGCGTTCCACAGGAAGCTGGCGTAGCGGAGGAGGACGGGCTGGTCGAGGCCCAGCGTCTTCCTGACCTGGGCGATGTGCGTCGGCGTGGCCGTGTCCGGCAGCAGCATCGCCGCCGGGTCGCCGCTGGAGTTGAGCATGAGGTAGACGACGAAGGTGATGGCGACGAGCGAGAGCCCGGAGTGCCACAGCCGCCTCAGCAGGTACGCGGTGATGCTCTCCCCTCCCGTCCCGTCGCGGTGCCGGGGCCGGCGGGGACGGCCGTGAAGCCGCCCGCCGCCGCCCCGGCGACATGTCTCAGTCCGCTACCCTCGCGTCCACCAGCGGGATGAGCTCGGTGGCCCACGGCTCCCACTCGACGCGGTTCGAGATGCCGTAGATGTCGAACTGGTCGTAGAGGAAGATGTACGGCGCCTGGTCGCGGATGTACTGCTGGATCTGCCCGTAGAGGTCGTAGCGCGCCTGCGTGTCCACGGTGCGCGCCGCCTCCTCGATCATCGCGTCGAGCTCGGGCGTGGAGAAGCGCGTCTCGGCGCGCCCCCCGCTCCAGCAGCAGAGGCGCAGCGGGAAGTCGGCGTCGAAGAGCGAGTTGCCGTAGCCGAGGAAGTAGAGGCCCTGCATCGAGCGGTCCGCCCTGAGCTGCGAGTACACGGCCCACTCGGTGAACTGCACGTCGGTGTTCACGCCCACGGCCGCGAGGTACGCCTGTATGGCCTGGCAGACCTCACGGTCCGAGGCGTACCGGTCCGAGGAGCAGCGGAACTCGAGGTCCAGGCCGTTGGGGTAGCCGGCCTCGGCGAGCAGCTCCCTGGCGCGCTGCGGGTCGTAGGGGTACGCCTCCACGTCGTCGTGGTAGCCGAACGCCAGCGCGCCGAAGCCGCCGGGCGCGACCGTGCCGGCCTGGCCGTCGAAGATCGAGTCGACGATCGCCTGCTTGTCCACCGCGTAGTTCAGCGCCTGCCTGATGCGCACGTCGTCTAAGGGCGGCACGATCATGATGCCGATCCACATGTTGCGCTGTCCCCAGACGCTCTCGACGCGCAGGTTCGGGTCGGCCTCCACCTGCTCGATGCGCGACGCCGGCAGGTTCTGGACGATGTCCACCTCGCCCGCGCTGAGCGCGGCGAAGCGCGCGAACTCGTCGGGGATGATCTTGAACACCGCGCGGTCGATGTACGGCATCCCCTCGCGCCAGTGGTCCTCGTACTTCTCGAGGACGACCTCTTCACCCGGCGTCCACGACACGAAGCGGAACGGACCCGTGCCCACCGGGTGCAGCGCGAACTCGGCGGCGCCCATCTCCTGGAAGGTCTGGTCGGGGATGATGTGGATGCGCGTGAGGTTGGCGATGAGGGGCGCGTACGGCTCCGGGGTCACGAAGCGCACCGTGTAGTCGTCGACCTTCTCCACCCGGTCGAGCGTCCCTGCGACCCAGGAGTTGATGCCGATGGGCTCGGTGCTGTCCAGCACCCTGTCGAACGTGAAGACCACGTCGTCGGCGTCGAACTTCTCACCGTTGTGGAACGTGACGCCCTCGCGCAGCTTCACCTCGAGGGTGACGTCGTCCACGTACGTCCACGAGGTCGCCAGCGCCGGGACCGTGGGCTCGTAGTTCCTGTCGAGGTCGATGAGCGTGTCGAAGATGTTCTGCTGTATGGCCCGCTCGTGCGTGGCGATGGACTGATGGGGGTCGAAGTCGCGGACGTCCGTGGGCAGCGCCACCGTGATCGTGCCCTGGGCCAGGGCCACGCCGAGCGCCGCGAGCAGCAGGGCCGCCGCCGCGCGCCGGAGAGACCGTCCGCGGCGCCATGCCACTGCCTGACGAGTGTCACTCATGTCTTCCGTCCTCCCTTGGCGCGTGAAGCGCTTCGCCGTTCGGCTTCCGCGCGACCTGCCCGTCCGCACGCTCGCCCGTCATGCGGGCGATGACGTGCTCCTCGAGGTGCCTGAGATGCTCTGCCATGGCCTCGGACGCGGCGTTCGCGTCCCGTGCGCGCAGGGCGGCGACGATGCGCCTGTGCTCCGCCAGGCTCTGCACCCGCCGCTCCATGGGCGCGGTCTCGCGCAGCTGCAGCCGCGCGAACACGAGCAGGTCGCCGATGCTCGACAGCACGCCCTCCAGCCACTCGTTCCGCGACCGGGAGAGGATCAGGGAGTGGAAGTCGTCGTTCAGCTCCACCAGGCGGCGGGTCGCCCTCGCCCGAGCGGTCGCGATGAGGCCGTTGGCCTCGGCCTGCTTCTGCAGGATCGCGTCGAGGCGCGCGAAGTCCTCGGCGCTGAGGTTCTCCATGGCCTGCCGGACCGCGAGGCACTCCAGCGCCTCGCGCACGGCGAACAGGTTGTGGACGTCCCTGACGCCCAAGACGCGCACGTGCGTGCCCTGCCGACCGTTGCGGACGACCAGGCCGCTCACCGCCAGCGCGCCCAAGGCCTCGCGCACGGGCGTGAGGCTCACGTCGAGCTGCTTCGCGACCTCGGGCTCGCTGAGGCGCTGGCCCGGCTCGTAGACGCCGGTCAGGATCGCCTCGCGGATGAGGTCCACGACCTGGTCCCTCAACGTCTGCCTGTTGACGCGCGCGGCCTGCAAGTCGTGCCCCTTCCCAGGAGCCCGTGCCCGAGCGGCTAGCGACCCGACCCCGAGACGAGACCGGTCCTCTGGCCTTCTTGCGGTTTAGCGATTTATAAATGGTCAAGAGCGCCAGGTCAAGTGCTGGCCGTCGCGGTGCGCCTCGAGGGCCCTCGCAACGGCCCGCGATAGCCGACGTAACCTTGGGCATGCCATGGCGTCCACCGCGGTTCGCGGTCTACGCCCACCCCTGGGCGCTGGGCGACCTGGGCGTGGAACGGTCCCTCGACGAGCTGGCGTCCGCCGGGATCGACGGCATCCAGCTCTCCCTGAGCTACCACGCCACCGCGGTGCTCACGCCGCGCAGCCCGCGCCGACGGGTGTTCCACGACCGCGGCTCGGCCTACTTCGACTACCAGGCGGCCGCGCCGGGGCCATGGCGGCTGCGCCCTCGCGTGCTCGCCGACGCCGCGGAGGTCGTGCCGAGGGTCATCGAAGGGGCCGCGCCACGCGGCATGCAGGTCGTCGCCTGGCTCGTCTACCTCTACGGTCACGAGCTCGCCGGCCGCCACCCCGAGCTGGCGGTGCGCGACGCCTGGGGCGACGTCCACCCGGCCCACCTCTGCCCCTCGCAGCCGACGGTGAGGGAGCTCGCCGTCCGGCTCACCTCTGCGGCCCTCTCGCTCGACCCGACCGGCGCTGCCGTCGGAGGCCTGCACGCCGAGTCGCTCTCGTTCCTGCCGTGGAGCTACGGCCTGCCGAGCCCCAAGGCCGCGGTCCGCCTGGACGAGCGCGCGGCCCGGCTCCTCGGCCTCTGCTTCTGCGGCGCCTGCCGCGAGCGGGCGCGTGAGGCCGGGTTGGACCCTGACGGGGTGGCGCGCACGGTGAGGGCGCTCTTCGACGCGGCGGTGGCCGGCGCTCCGCCGTCTCGTGCGCACGACGAGGCCGCGGCGTACTCGGACCTGCTCGCCGACGCCACCCTGGAGCTGAACCGCGAGGCGGCGGCCCTGGTAGCAGCGCGGGGCCTGCGCTTCTCGAGCACGGCCGCGGAGGCCGAGCCCGAGCGGGCCGACCGCGGCGTCGCCCCGCGGGTGCGCGCGCTCGTCGACGAGGTCCGCGTGCGGATGGTTCCGGGCGCCACCGCTGCCCAGGTGGCCGCCGGGCTCGACGCGGCCCTGGCCGGCTGCCGGCCGGGCACGCACGCGTTCGCGCAGTACCGTCTGCCGGACTTCCAGGACGGCCCGGCGCTCACGGCGGCCGTGTCGGCGGCGTGCTCCGCCGGGATCGAGGGCCACAGGTTCTACGAGTTCTCTCTCCTCACCGAGGAGCACCTGAGCTGGCTGCGGGCGTGTCGCGAGCTGCTGGGCGCGGCGACGGCATGAGCGCGGGTGTGGTAGCTGGTGCGCTGGCCGGCCGCGTGCTGGCCCCCGAGGTGCTGGAGGTGGCGCCGCAGGCCAAGCCGACCCCTGGCCCGGACGAGGTCCTGATAGCCGTCCAGCGCGCCGGGGTCTGCGGCACCGACCTGCACATCGTCTCCGGCGGCTACCCGCTGGCGCGCTTCCCGCTGGTGCCCGGCCACGAGCTCGCCGGCACCGTGGTGGAGGTCGGCGGGGCCGTGCGTCACCTGCGGGCGGGCGAGCGCGTGACCGTCGACCCGAACGTGCCGTGCCTCGCCTGCCCCGAGTGCCGGCGCAACGCCTTCAACCACTGCCGGGAGATGAGCATCGTCGGCGTGAACCGCGACGGCGGGTTCGCCAGCTACCTCGTCGTTCCCGAGAGGGCGGTGTACCCGGTCGGGGACATGCCCTTCGCCGCCGCGGCCCTGCTGGAGCCGCTGGCGTGCGTGCTGTGGGGGCTGGGCAGGGCCCGCGTCGAGCCGGGCGCGAGGGCGCTGGTCTTCGGCGCCGGGCCGATGGGCTGCCTCTTGGTGCAGGCGCTGAGGTTCGCCGGGGCGTCCACGGTGGTCGCCGTCGACGAGGTGCCCTACCGCCTGGACGTCGCCAGGTCGTTGGGGGCGACGGAAGCCGTGCCCGCCGACGACGCCGCTGCCCTGGCCCGACTGGCCGAGAGCGGCTTCGACCTCGTCGTGGACGCAACGGGCGTGCCCGAAGTGCTGCAGGGCGCCTTCGCCTACGCCCGCCCCGGCGGCACCGTGTGGGCGTTCGGAGTGGCGCCCGCGGGCGCGGGCATCAGGGTCTCGCCCTACGAGATGTTCAGCAAGGACCTCACGCTCTTCGGCTCGTTCGCGCTGAACCGCACCTTCCACAGGGCCATCGAGCTGGCGCGGTCGCCTGGCATGGAGCTCGAGGCCCTCGTCTCCCACGTCGTGCCGCTGGCCGAGTTCGCGCGCGGCATGGCGATCGCGCGGACCGAGCCGCGGCGGATGAAGGTACAGTTCGAGGCGCCCCCGGTGCAAGGCTAGGCGGGAGGCGCCACAGGACATGGACGACGGCAGCCATCACCCGGTCGACGCCTGGCTCGCCGCGGTGGAGTCAGGGCTCCTCGCCACCGCCACCGCCGAGCGCGCCGCGCAGGAGAAGCGGTACCTCAAGAGCCAGCTCGAGCATCTGGGCACGAGGGTGCCGGACGTCCGCGCCGTCGTGAAGAGCGTCCTGCGCGAGCTCGTGCCGAAGGACCACGCCGCCACCGTGGCCTTCGCCGAGGCGCTCTGGGAACGTCCCGTCCACGAACTGCGGTTCGCCGCGGCGTTCGCGCTGGAGAACCGCCAGAGGCTCCTCGGACCCGACGACCTGCCCCTCCTCGAGCGCCTCCTGCGCGAGTCGCGCACATGGGCCCTGGTGGACCTTCTCTCGCCCAACATCGTGGGGCTGCTGGCCCGCCGGCACGCCTCGGTGCGGGAGGTGCTGCCGCGCTGGTCGCGTGACCCCGACTTCTGGATGCGCCGTGCCGCCGTACTCGCCTACCAGTTCCCACTGCGCCGCGGGGAGCCGGTGTTCGACGAGTTCGGGGCGCTGGTGGACCCGCTGCTCGAGGACAAGGAGTTCTTCGTCCGCAAGGCCATCGGCTGGATGCTGCGCGAGCGCTCGAAGAAGCGCCCCGACGAGGTGTTCGAGTGGCTGCTGCCCCGCCGCCACCGCGCCTCGGGCCTCACGCTGCGGGAGGGAAGCAAGTACCTGTCGGAGGAGCAGCGGGAGGCGCTGCTGGGG
>JBIQHQ010000043.1:1371-11039 GCA_044508445.1 Deinococcaceae bacterium | reverse complement strand
CGCCCAGCTCGCCGTGGAGGCGGTCCACGGCGCCGAAGAGCCGCGCGGCGCGCAGTCGCTGGTCGGGCGTGCGTATGACTCGGGGCGCTGGCCTGGTGCTCTCCACTGACCTGCGTTGTCTAGGGCCTCACCGCGCGGCGCGCACGTATCCTGGGCGACTCGCCGGTATCGTGGCTCATGCCGGATGCGGCGCCCAGGCGGCGCGGGAGGCGGCCGGCGGCCGCCGGAGACACGAGGGAGCAGATCCTCGCGGCGGCACGCGAGCTCTTCCTGGACCAGGGTTACGACGCCACGTCGCTGAGGTCCGTGGCCCTCAGGGCGGGCGTGGACCCGGCGCTGGTGCGGCACTACTTCGGCCACAAGGCCGACCTCTTCGCCGCGTCCGTCAGTGCGCCTCTGCGGCCCGACCAGGTCGTGAAGCTGGCGCTGGACGGCCCGCGCGACCAGATCGGCAGGACCCTGGTCGTGACGGCGCTCACGGCGCTGGAGGACGAGGGGGCGCGGCGGACGATGATCGGGCTCGTGCGCACGGCGATGGGCCACGACTTCGCCGCCCGGATGCTGCGCCAGTTCCTCGTGCGGGAGGTGTTCCACCGCATCGCCGTGCACCTGGCAGGCCCGGACGCGTCCGACGACGGCGAGCTGCGCGCCACCCTCGCCGCCTCGCAGATCGTGGGCCTGGTGATGGTGCGGTTCGGCGTGAGGGCCGAGCCGCTGGCCAGCGCCCCCATCGAGGAGGTCGCGGCGCGCGTCGGGCCCGTCATCCAGTGGCACCTGACAGGCTACGGGACCGGCGCCGCCGGACCGGCGTCCGGCCCGCGACCCGGCTCCCACAGCGACTGACCGCCGCCGCGGGTTGACAGCCCGGGCGGACCGGCGACATAATTCCCCACATGGAGAATTACTCCGTCCCGGCGGTCCGCGTCGACGGCCTGCGGGTCGTGCGCGGCGGGCGCGAGGTGCTTCACGGCGTCTCGCTGAGCCTAGGGCGCGGCTCCCTGGTGGCGCTCATGGGGCCGAGCGGCTGCGGCAAGACGACGCTGATGCGGTCGCTCCTGGGCGTGCAGCAGCGGGTGACGGGCACCGTGGAGGTGCTGGGTCTGCCCGCCGGCCATAGGGACCTGCGCCGCCGCGTCGGCTACATGAGCCAGGGCGCCGGCGTCTTCGGCGACCTCACGGTGAGGCAGAACCTGCGCTACTTCGCGCGGCTACTCGGCGCCGACGAGGCGCGGGTGGAGGAGCTCGTCGGCGAGACCGACCTGGCGGAGCAGGCCGACCAGATGGTCTCCACGCTCTCCGGGGGGCAGGCGGCGCGGGTGTCGCTGGCCGTCGCTCTGCTCGGCGCGCCCGAGCTGCTGGTCCTGGACGAGCCCACGGTCGGCCTCGACCCGGTCCTCCGCCAGGACCTGTGGACGCTGTTCCGGCGCCTGGCCGAAGCGGGCACGACGCTCCTGGTGTCGAGCCACGTGATGGACGAGGCCACGCGGTGCGACCACCTGGTGCTCATGCGCGACGGACGTGTCCTCGCCGCCGAGACCCCCGCCCGCCTGCTGGAGCGCACCGGTGCCGCCGACGCCGAGGCGGCCTTCCTGGCCCTGATCAGGTCGTCAGACACGGGCGCCGCGGAGGCGGCGTGAACGCCCTCGCCACCGCCGCGCGCGTGCTCACGCAGGTGCGCCACGACCCGCGGACGATCGCCCTGTTGCTGGTCGTGCCCAGCCTGCTCATCGGGCTGATGGCCTGGCTGTTCTCGTCCACCCCCGTGTTCGACAGCGTCGGCCCGGCCCTCCTGGGCCTCTTCCCCTTCATCGTCATGTTCCTCGTCAGCAGCATGAGCACGCTGCGCGAGCGACGCGGCGGCACGCTCGAGCGCGCGCTCACGCTGCCGCTGGCGAGGTTCGAGTTCATACTCGGCTACGCCTTGGCGTTCGCGGTCCTGGCGGTCGCTCAGGCCGTCGTGGCCGTGGCGTTCTCGGTGTGGGTCTGCGGACTGGACCTAGGCGGCTCCGTCTGGCAGCTCCTCGTCGTCGCCCTCGCCAACGGCGTGCTGGGCACGGCCCTCGGCCTCTTCGCCAGCGCCTTCGCCGAGACCGAGTTCCAGGTCGTCCAGTTCATGCCCGCGATCGTCTTCCCTCAGGTGCTGCTGGGCGGCGCGATTCTCCCCCGCGACGCGATGCCCACGACGCTCCGCCGCGTCTCCGACTGGCTGCCCCTCTCCCACTCGATAGACGCCCTCAACGCGGCCGCGACCGGCAGCGAGGACGGCGGCTACCTCGTGACGAAGGTGCTGATCATCCTGGCCTTCGCCGTGGGCGCGGTCGCGCTCGGGGCCCTGACGCTGAGGCGGAGGACGCCGTGAGCCCGGCGGGGGCGGGCCAGGCGTAGCGCGGAGCGGGCCCTACCGCGCCGCCGCGTCATCGGCAGGCACCACCAGGTCGGGATGCGGCACCACGGCCACGAGGACCTCCTCGTCGTCGGCGGAGCCGGCGACGGCGACGAAGCCCTCGGAGGGGCCGAGGTCCAGGTAGCCGAGGCCGGAGTCGGGCGCGCCGCGCGCGAAGATCGCCGACTGCCCGTAGAAGGCGATGTCCCAGAGCGGCCCCGTGAGCATCGGGTTGACGGCGTAGGCGAAGCGCCCGTCCACCGCGGTCTGCCGGTGGCTGCCGCGCAACCAGTCGCCCTGCTGCCACTCGTCCCACGGGGCGGGGTTCGCCGAGGGCTGCACGAGCACCTGGGCGCCCAGCTCGGACAGGCGGTCGACGACCTCCGCGTCGAACGCGTCCAGGCAGATGGCGATGCCTATACGGCCGAGTGGCGTGTCGTACACCCGCAGGTCGTCCAGCGAACCCGGCTCGAGGCTCAGCGCCGCCTCGCGCTCGAGCTCGATGAGCTCCACCTTGTCCTGCTTGCCGATCACGCTCCCGTCGGGACCGAACAGGTACGAGGTGTTGTGGACGCGGTAGCGCACGGGCCCGCGCTGCCACAGCACCTCGCCGTCCTCGATGCGGTAGGACGGCAGCGGCACCGAGCCCGCCACCAGGTAGACGCCGTAGTCGCGAGCCGCGGCCGCGAACACCTCGAAGTACGTCTCGGCGATCTGCCGGTTCTTCCTCAGGAGCAGCGCCGGCACCCAGCTCGTCCGGCGGATGAGCCGCGTCCACAGCAGGGGCACGGTGCTCGCCCTGACGGCCGTCTCGATGGCGGTGGCGATGGAGTCGATGCCGGCTAGGCGCCGCTCCATGCCCTGCACCACGAGCATCAGCCCGACGTCCTCCGGGAACACCACGAGCGTCGGCAACGAGGGGTCGGTGGCGGCGGCCACGGCGTCCATCTCCGCGCGTATCCGACTCTCGAAAGCCTCCCTGGTCCAGTAGTCGTCCAGGTCGAGGCGCATCTGCACGGCCACGAGCTGCACCAGGGGCGGGGTCCCCGCGCCGGGCTGGGCCGCGGCGACGGCTCCGGTCCCCAGCAGCAGCGCGAGTCCCAGCGCCAGCAGGGCCCAGGGCGGGCGCCTCGGCGGGCGGCGTGGGCGGACACCTGGACGGTTCAACGAGGCATTGTTACCCGCCCGGGGCGCGCCGGCCCTCGGGTGCGCTCCGTGGGGTGGCGGGCGCGAGCCGTCCGGTCCGGCCCTAGCCGCCCCCACCATTGACAACCGCCGGTGCAGCGGCTAATGATTCATTCACTGAATCAATGAAAGGGGTACGGGTTGAGCCGTACTACCGCGTCCAGCGCGCGGGACGCCATGCGCGCCCGGAACCAGCGCGAGGTCTTCGAGCAGGTGCACAGGCGGGGGCCCATCTCGCGGGCCGACATCGCCGCGAACCTGCGCCTCAGCCCGGCCGCCGTCACCAACATCTCGGCCGAGCTCATCGCCCGCGGGCTCATCTACGAGGCCCGCGAGGCGGACACGGGCGGCGTGGGACGCAAGGCCATCCTCCTCGAGGTCGACTACTCCCTGGCCCGCGTGGCGGGCGTCAAGGTGAGCCCTTCAGCCATCACCTGCGCCATCACGAACCTCGGCGCCGAGGTCGAGAGGACCGCCACCCGCGCGCTCGCGAACACCGCACCCGAGACCGTGGTCGAGGGCATCGTCTCGCTGCTGCGGGAGCTGGGGGCGCTCGACGTGGCGGCCCTGGGCGTCGACCTCCCCGGGGCCGTGCGCGACGACGGCGCCACGGTGCGGTACTCGCCCCTGCTCGGCTGGCGCGAGGTGCCGGTGGGCGGGCTCCTCGAGGACAGGCTCGGCGTGCCGGTGACCGTGGAGAACGACGTCAACGCGCTGGCGCTCGCCGAGGCCTGGTTCGGCTACGGACGCGGACACGCGGACTTCCTGACGCTCACGCTGGGGCGGGGCGTGGGCCTCGGCATCGTCCTGGGCGGCGAGCTCTACCGCGGCCCGCGCGGCGGCGCCGGCGAGTTCGGGCACGTGGTCCTGGACCCCGAGGGCCCGCAGGCGGCCAACGCCCGCCGCGGCAGCCTGGAGTCTTTCCTCTCGGACGACGCGCTCCTGCTCAGCGCCCGCGCCGCCGGCATCGCCGCGGCGGAGGCCCGCACCCCCGAGGCGTTGACCGCGCTGGCCCAGGCCGGCGACCCGCGCGCCCATGTGGTCTTCCACCGCGCCGGGACGGTGCTGGGGCGCGCCCTCAGCATCCTCGTCGACGTCTTCGCGCCCACGTTGATCGTCCTGAGCGGTGAGGGAATGAGGGCCGGCGACCTGCTGCTGCCCACGGCGCGGCGGGTCCTGGAGGAGACGGCTTTCGGCGACCTGGGACGCGAGGTCGAGCTCGTCGTGGACACGTGGGGAGACGACGCCTGGGCGCGCGGGGCCGCCGGCCTGGCGGCCAGCCGCTACCTGCTGGACGCGGCTTCCCGCACCGGAGGGGAGGCGCAACCGGCATGAGGCAACGACGCCCGGCCTGACGGCCGCACCTGGACATAGCGACTCGCAGGCATGGAGGAGGAACGATGAGAGGCAAGCAGCTACTGGCATCCATCGCGCTGGCGTTGATGACGGCCGCGTCGGCGCAGACCATCACCTTCTGGCACACCTACAGCACCGGCTCGGGCGAGGAGCAGACGCTGCTCGAGAAGGTGATCCCGCAGTTCGAGGCCGAGAACCCAGGCATCACGGTGGAGGCCGTCGGCTTCCCGTACGAGGAGTTCAGGCAGAAGCTGCTCACCGCCTTCGCCGGCGGCGTGGTGCCCGACCTGGTGCGCATGGACATCATCTGGGTGCCCGAGTTCGCGGACATGGGCGCCCTCGAGCGCCTCGACGGCTACGACGGCTTCGCGGCGCTGCGCGACGGGGTGTTCCCTGGCCCGCTGGCCACGAACTACTGGGACGGCGGCTACTACGGCCTCCCGCTGGACACGAACACCCAGGTCATGCTCTACAACGCCGACGCGATCACCGACCCGCCCGAGACCATCGACGAGCTCGAGGCGCTGGCCACGCAGCTCAGCGACCCGGCCTCCGAGAGGTGGGCCTTCTCGGTGCCCGGCCCCTACGCCTGGTACCTGCTGCCGTGGATCTGGAGCAACGGCGGCGCCATCACCGACGACGCCATCACCACGGCCACCGGCTACCTGAACAGCGACGCGTCGGTGGAGGCCGTGGAGAGGCTCGTCGACTGGTACGAGCGCGGCCTCATAGCCCCCACCCTGAACAACACCGGCCTGGGCTCGTGGGAGGGCCTCGGCGCAGGGCAGTACCTCGCCACGCAGGACGGCCCGTGGGCATACCCGAGCATCACCGCCCAGTACCAGGACCTCAACCTCAAGCACGCGCTGTTCCCCGCGGGCAAGGCCGGCTCCATCTCCATCGTCGGCGGCGAGGACGTCGTGATGTTCGCCGACTCCCCCAACAAGGAGGCGGCCTGGAAGTTCGTGCAGTTCATGCTGAGCCCGTGGGCGCAGATCACCATGGCCTCCACCGGCCAGATCCCCGTCATCCAGTCCGCCCTCGACGACCCCTTCATCGTCGAGCACCCCTACTACGGCGTGTACCTGCAGCAGCTCCAGACCGCCAAGCCGCGCACGCCGCACCCCGCCTACTCGCGCATCGAGACGATCATCCAGGACGCCGTGCAGCGGGTCCTCCTCGGCGAGGTGGAGGTCAGGGAGGCCCTCGACCAGGCAGCGGCCCAGGTGGACGAACTGCTCAAGTGACCTAGTCCGGGTGGGCGGGGGTAGCCGCCCACCCGGCGAGAAGGAGCCCGCATGGCCAGGTCCTCGCTAGCCTCCACCGCCGGTCCGACGCCGCGCCGACCTTGGTGGCGCGTGTCGGCGTGGAAGCGCAGCGAGTACCTGGCCGCCGCGGCTTTCGTTGCCCCGGGGCTGATCTGGTTCCTCGGCTTCATGCTCTACCCGCTCGCCTACTCGTTCTGGATGAGCCTGCACGACTGGAAGATCCGCGGGCCCAGCGAGTTCGTCGGACTGGCCAACTACGTGCGCGTGTTCGGCGACAGCGTGAACCTCGTCGCGCTGCGCAACACGGTCGTCTACGGGCTCCTGAGCGTGCCGACGCAGATGTTCCTCGGCCTGCTCATCGCACTGGGCCTGGAGCGCCTGAGCCGTGGGAAGGTGCTCCTGCGCCTCGTCTACTACCTGCCCGTCATCAGCTCCTGGGTCGTCGTCTCGCTGATGTTCATGTTCCTCTTCAACTCCGAGGGGCTGTTCAACCACTTCTTCGGCGACGTGCTGGGCATCGTGGACCCGCACACGGCGTGGCTCAACCGCGCCTCCACCGCGATCCCCGTCATCGCGCTGCTGGGCGTGTGGAAGGGCCTGGGGTGGAGCATGCTCATCTACCTCGCCGCCCTGCAGGGCATACCGGTGGAGCTCACCGAGGCCGCGCGGGTGGACGGCGCCAACCGCGCCCAGGTGACCCGCTACGTGACGGTGCCGCTGCTCAAGCCGACGACGCTGTTCATCGCCGTGATGCTCACGATCGGCGCGTTCCAGAGCTTCATCCAGTTCTACATCATCACCGGTGGCGGTCCCGTGCACCAGACCGAGGTGTTCCTCAGCTACATGTACGACCAGGCGTTCAACTTCCTGGACTTCGGCTACGCCAGCGCCATCGCCTGGCTGCTGGCAGCCCTCATCCTGGCGATCAGCCTCGTGCAGTTCAGGCTGATCAAGTCCACCTATGAGTACTGAGGCGGTAGTCCCATGAGCGCCGAGCTCCCCACCGGGACCGGCGGACTGGCGCGTCGGGACGCGGGCGCACGCGTCGCACGTGCGGGCGCGCGCCGCCGCACGGCGTCGCCGTGGCGCGTGACCCTGTACCTCGCGCTGGGCGTCGGGGCGCTGGTGATGATGCTGCCGTTCCTCTACACGGTCTCCACCGCCCTCAAGCCCAACGCCTTCGTCTTCACCCCGGAGTTCCTGCCCAGGAACGCCACCCTCCAGAACTTCGCCGACGCCTGGAACTCGAACAACTTCCAGCGCTACTTCCTCAACAGCCTCAAGGTGGCGGTCTTGTCGTCGCTGCTCACGGTGGCCATCGCCACCACGCAGGCGTACGCCTTCGCGCGGCTGAGCTTCCCGGGCAAGAACCTGGTCTTCAACCTCTATCTGGTGACGATGATGATCCCGGGGATGCTCTTCATCATCCCGCAGTTCCTGGAGGCCCGGTCCCTGGGCCTCCTGAACACCCACCTGGGCCTGATCGTCTTCTACGTCGTCGGCTCCATCCCGTTCCAGACGTTCCTGCTGCGCGGCTTCTTCGAGAACATCCCGCGCGCCATCGAGGAGGCCGCCTACGTGGACGGCGCGGGCAGGTTCACCACGTTCCTGCGCGTGGTGCTGCCCCTCGCCGGTCCCGCCCTCGGCACCTCGATGATCTTCTCGTTCCTCGGCAACTGGGACGAGTTCACCTGGGCGCTGACGATCATCAACGACACGGCGCTGCGCACGCTGCCCATCGCACTGCGCCTCTTCCAGGGCCAGCACGCCAGCCAGTGGGGCCTCGTCTTCGCGGCCTCGCTGATCGCGCTGGTCCCCGTCATCGTCGTCTTCATCACCTTCCAGCGCGCGTTCGTGAGGGGCGTGGCCGCCGGGGGCGTCAAGGGGTGAGCGAGAGAGTGTCGAGTCCGAAAGCCGCGAGCGCCGACCCGGGAGGTCGGCGTGAGCGACTCGTGGCGCGCAGCATCGAGGTGATCCTCGCCGGCCAGACGCCCGAGGGCGCCTACCTGGCCGCCCCGAGCTTCCCCACCTACAGGTACTGCTGGTTCCGCGACGGCTCGTTCATCGCCGACGCCATGGACCTTGCCGGGCTGGGCGGGAGCGCCGCGGCCTTCCACGCCTGGTGCCTGCGCGTGCTGGACGGCCAGCTCGACGCGGAAGGGGACGTGGTCGGCGGCGGCGAGCTCCACACCCGCTACCGGGCCGACGGCAGCCATGGCGCCGAGGAGTGGCCGAACTTCCAGCTCGACGGCTTCGGCACGTGGCTGTGGGCCTACAGACGTCACCGCGAGCGGGCGGCGGGCGGACCGGCTCGTCCACAGGACCAGCGCGCCGCCAGCGTTGTCCGCCGGCTGGCCCGGTACCTGGCCCGGCGCTGGCCGCGCCCGAACTTCGACTGCTGGGAGGAGCACGAGGGGCACGTCCACCCCTCGACGCTCGGCGCCATCCACGCCGGCCTCAGGTCAGCGGCCGAGCTGCTGGACGACTCCTACCTCGCGGGCGTGGCGGACGCCGTGCGCACCTACCTGCTGACCCACGGGGTGACCGACGGGCACTTCGTGAAGCACGTGGGCAGCACCCGCGTGGACGCCAACCTGCTGTGGCTGGCGCTGCCGTACGAGGTCGTGCCGGTCGACGACCCCTTGGTGACCGCGACCCTGGACCGCATCGCGGCGGAGGCGCAGGCGCCCGACGGCGGGCTGCACCGCTACGCAGCGGACACCTACTACGGCGGCGGCTGCTGGCCGCTGCTCACCGCGGACCTGGCGCAGGTGCGGCTGGCGAGCGGCGAGGCCGAGGAGGCCGCGAGGCTGCTCGCCTGGGTCGAGGCGCAGGCCACGCCCGAGGGCGACCTGCCCGAGCAGGTCGCGACCCACCTGAACGACCCCGCCTACGTCGACGAGTGGCGGCGGCGTTGGGGCGAGAGCGCCTGCCCGCTGCTGTGGTCGCACGCCGCCTACCTGCGCCTCCTCCACGCGATGGGCGAGCTGCAGCGGTCGCTCGGAGCCCGGTCGTGAGGGCGCCGGCGTCCGGCGGCCACGGTTCGGCCGTGGACGCGGCGCCCGTGCGGATCGTGGACGCCTACCCCGCCAAGGCCCTCAACGCACCGGGCTCCACCGCGGAGGTCGTGGTCGAGCTGAGCTCCCGGGGCGCGGTCACCGTCGACCTCGCGCTGGAGCTCCTCGACCTGGGCGAGGTCGCGGCGACGGCCAGGCGGACCGTGGAGGTCGGCCCCGGGACGACGGTCGCGACGCTGCCCGTAGCGGTGCCGCCGGACGACCCTCGCGGCTACGCCGTGCGCGTGGCGGCCAGGTGGCCCGCGGTTGGGACCTCGTCGCTTGCCGACAGCGCCTCGTCTCCTGCCGAAGGGGCCTCGTCGCCCGCCGGCAGGGCCTCGTCGCCCGCCGACGGGGGATCCTCCTCCGCCGGCCAGGCGACGGCGACGACGGCGCTGCTGGCCGCCAGCCATTGGCGCT
>JBIQHQ010000043.1:0-1271 GCA_044508445.1 Deinococcaceae bacterium | reverse complement strand
TCCGCCGGCCAGGCGACGGCGACGACGGCGCTGCTGGCCGCCAGCCATTGGCGCTTGCTGCCGCGCTACGGCTTCCTCAGCGACTTCGCTCCGGCCGCAGGTGGGGCCGCCGACGACCCGGTCGGCCTGCTCGCCCGCTTCCACGTCACGGCGGTCCAGTTCTACGACTGGATGTACAGGCACTACAGGTTCCTGCCGCCCGAGGACGCCGTCGCGGGCGAGGACGAGGTCTTCGTCGACGCGATGGACCGCGAGGTCTCGCTGCGGACCGTCCGCCGGCGCGTGCGCGAGTGCCACGAGCGCGGCATGGCGGCCATCGCCTACGGCGCCGTGTACGGTCCCGAGCCGGAGTTCATCCTCGAGCGCCCCGACTGGCTGCTCTACGACGCCGCCGGCGCTCCCATGCACCTCATCGACCGCTTCTACATCACGGACCTGCGGCCGGGCGGCTGGCGCGAGCACATCCTGGGCGAGTTCGAGTCCGCCGTCGCCGAGGTGGGCTTCGACGGCATCCACATGGACCAGTACGGCTTCCCGAAGCTCGCCTACGACTCGGCCGGCGTCTCGGTGGACGTCAGCGCGGAGTTCGGCGGTCTCATCGACGAGGCCGCCGCGCGGGTCGCGGCGGCGCGCGAGGGCGCCGCGGTCATCTTCAACACGGTCAACGACTGGCCGCTGGACCGCGTGGCGCGCTCCGACCAGGCGGCCATCTACATCGAGGTGTGGTCGCCGCACGACACCTACCGCGACCTGGTCATGCTGGTGCGACGGGCACGGGAGCTGAGCGGCAGGCAGGCGATCCTCGCGGCCTACCTGAGGCCCTTCCACGAGCCCGGCGAGGCGGCCGAGTGGTCCCTGCGCTACGCGACCGCCGTGATCAACGCGGCCGGCGGCCACCACCTGATCCTCGGCGAGGGCGACGCCGTACTGCGCGAGCCCTACTACCCGGACCACGGGCGGCTCAGTGAGCAGGGGCGCGCGGCGACGCGGCGCTACTACGACCACACCGCCGCGTACGCGCACTACCTGCACGCTCAGGACCTGCGCCCGGTGGAGCGCTACTACGCGACGGGAGTGAACACGGCGCTGAACCTCTCGGGCGCTCCCGCCTCCGTCTTCCCCGAGGCGGGCAAGGTCTGGCTCGCCATCGCGCGGCGGTCCGGCCAGATCGTGGTGAACCTCGTGAACCTCACGGCCTTGGAGGACGACCTCTGGGACGCGCCCCGGCCCGCGCCGCGCCGGCTGTCGGGCCTGAGGCTCGAGTGCGAGCC
>JBIQHQ010000042.1:0-11488 GCA_044508445.1 Deinococcaceae bacterium | reverse complement strand
GGGCCACGACGGGGATCTCGAAGGCGCCGGGCACCCAGGCCACGTCCACGGCGTCCCGCGACGCGCCGTGACGGGCGAAGGCGTCCAGCGCGCCGGACAGGAGGCGCTCGGTGACGAGCGAGTTGAAGCGGCTCACGACCACGGCGAAGCGGCGTCCCGCCGCGGTGGCCTCGCCGACGAGCTCGGCCACGGCCTAGGGCAGCACGACGTCGAGCACGATGTCGTCGACGGCGGTCACGACGGCGTACTCGGGTCGCTCGGCGGGGAAGCGCACGGTGAAGACGTTCCAGCCCGGCTGGAGCTGCAGCTCCACCCCGCCGCCCGTGAGGGTGGCGGCCTTGTCCACGTAGAGCAGCGTGAAGAAGCCGAGCGGCTCCTCGAGCTGCGCGATGCCCACGTAGATCTTGTCCTGCACGCGGTCGAAGGCGCCGTTGCCGTTGTCGTCCACGTACATGTTGAAGCGGGCCACGGCGACGTTCACGTCGTCGGGCGTGACCCTGTACTCGTTCTGCAGGCCGGGGAGGATGACGGCGCCGCTGCGGAAGGGCCGCAGCTCGGAAGCGGGGACGTCGGGCGGAGAGATGCTGAAGTTCGCGAGGGCCGGCTCGACGCTGATGACCTCGTAGCCCCACACGTTGTCGGCGTCCACCACGTGCAGCGAGACGCGCGTGCCGGGAGCCAGCGGCTCCTCGCTCTGGACTATGCCTGAGAAGGTGGCTGAGGACTGGGCCGCGGCCGTCGCGCACAGCGCAAGCAGCGCGGCTAGCAGGAGTCGTCTCATGGCGGTCTCCAAGTCAGAACAGGCTAACACGGGGCCTTCCCGCGCGGTTTTCGTGTTCCTCAGGGAACCTTCACGCTGCCGCGCCCGCCTGGGCGGCCCGGAGGTCCCGGCCGATGCTAGCAGAAGGTCGACGCGCGGCGAACGTGGGCGCCGGGGCCCCCTCACACGCCGTAGCCGTGCGGGTTGGCGCTGTGCCAGGCCCAGGCCGAGGCCACTATCTCCTCGAGCGCCGGGCGCCGCGGGCGCCAGCCCAGCTCGGCCGCGGCCTTGGCGGCGTCGGCCACCAGCACCGGCGGGTCGCCCGCCCGCCGGGGGGCCTCTACGACGCGCAGGTCGGCGCCGGTGACCGCGCGGCACACCTCCACGACCTGCCGCACCGAGAAGCCCGCGCCGTTGCCGAGGTTGTAGGCGGCGCCGCGCCCGGGCCGCAGCGCCTCGAGGGCGAGCACGTGGGCGGACGCCAGGTCCTCGACGTGGACGTAGTCCCGCACGGCCGTGCCGTCTTCCGTGGGGTAGTCGGTGCCGTACACGCGCACCTCGTCCCTCTGGCCCAGCGCGGCCTGCAGCACGAGCGGGATGAGGTGGGTCTCGGGCCTGTGGTCCTCGCCGCGCCCCACCGCGGCCCCCGCGGCGTTGAAGTAGCGCAGCGCGGCGTAGCCGAGGCCCTTGGTGACGGAGAGCCAGTGCAGCAGCCTCTCGATGGCCAGCTTCGTCTCGCCGTACACGCTCGCCGGCCTCAGCGCGGCCGTCTCGGGGATGGGCACGGCGTCGGGCGTGCCGTAGACGGCGGCCGTGGACGAGAGCACGAAGCGCTCCACGCCGGCCTCGGCGCAGGCCTCGAGCAGCGCGATGGCGCCGCCGACGTTGCGGCGGTAGTAGCGCAGCGGCTCCTGCATGGACTCGCCCACCAGCGACAGCGCCGCGAAGTGCATGACGGCCGCCACGCCTTCCTCCCTCATGAGGTCGGTCAGCGCCGGGGCGTCAGACACGTCCCGCACCGCGAGGCGAGCGCCCGGCGGCACCGCGGCCCTGTGGCCCGTGGAGAGGTCGTCGACGACGACGACGCCGTGGCCGGCCGCGAGGAGCGCCTGTGCCGTCACGCTGCCGATGTAGCCGGCGCCGCCGGTGACGAGGACCTTCATGGCTGGCGAGCCTACCGCCGCCGGACCGCGCGGGGAACCCCCGTCGCCGCGGGGCGGAGGCCCGGCCTCGCCCGGCTGGCGCCCGGACCGGGCCGACTCGGGCTCGTCCACGGCGGGCCCAGGCCGCTCACCGGCGGGACCAGGCTCGGCCGCCGACCATGTGGCCCTGAAAACCTCGGGCCGGCCGTGGCATGCTTACGGGGTACGACGGGAGGAACGTCATGACTGTCCAGCAGAAGACCGCCCCGGCCAGCACCCCGGCGGTCGAGGCGGGCCTCATATTCTTCGACGGCGAGATGGTGCCGGCGCAGGAGGCGAAGGTCAGCGTGCTGACGCACGCCCTGCACTACGGCACCAGCGTCTTCGAGGGGATCAGGGCCTACGCCACCGACCGCGGGCCCGCCGTCTTCCGGCTGCGCGAGCACTCGCAGCGCCTGCTCGACTCGGCGCGCATCCTCGGCATGCGCCCGGAGTGGAGCGTAGAGCAGGTGGACGAGGCGATCGTCAGGACCATCGCGGCGAACCGCATGCCGTCCTGCTACATAAGGCCGCTCATGTGGTACGGGGCCGAGTCGCTGGGCGTGAACCCGGGCCGCAACAGGCTCCACTTCATGGTCGCCACCCTGCCCTGGGGCGTCTACCTGGGCGAGGACGCCGTCCGCAAGGGCGCGGCGCTGATGACGAGCTCGTGGCGCCGCTCGGCCCCGGACATCATGCCCACGAAGTCGAAGGCCGGCGGCAACTACGTGAACTCCGTGCTGGCGAACCAGGAGGCCAGGGAGCTCGGCTTCGACGAGGCGCTCCTCCTCGACCCCAGCGGCTTCGTCGCCGAGGGCTCGGGCGAGAACGTCTTCTTCGTCAAGGGCGACGTCCTCTACCCCATCGCCCACTCGGTGAACCTCAGGGGCATCACGCGCGACACCGTGGTGAAGATCGCCCAGTGGCAGGGCACCGAGGTCGTGCCCACGATGGCCACCCGCGACGAGCTCTACACCGCCGACGAGGTGTTCATGGTCGGCACGGCCGCCGAGGTCACGCCCGTCGCGTCCATCGACAGGCGCCCCATAGGCGCCGGCGTGGCCGGGCCGTTCTCGCTGGCCATGCGCAAGACCTACCTGGACGTCGTCTCGGGACGCGTGCCCGAGTTCGAGCACTGGCTCACCTACGTGAACGACTGACGTCCACGCTTGACCGCCGCCGCCCTCGCGCTGGTCCTCGGGTCGGCGCTGATCCACGCGACCTGGAACCTACTGGCGAAGAGGGCGCGGGGCGGCGTGGCGTTCCTGTGGCTTCTCACGGCCGGCACCGCCGTCATCTACGCCCCCGTGGCAGGCCTCTACGCCTACCTGGCCCGGCCCGCCCTCACGGCGGCGCACGCCGGGGCAGCGCTGGTGTCGAGCGCGATCCACGTGGGCTACTTCCTCTGCCTGCAGCGCGGCTACAGGGTCGGCGACCTCTCCCTCGTCTACCCTCTGGCCCGCGGCAGCGGCCCGGCCATCGCCACGGTCTTGGCCGTCGCGGTCCTCGGCGAGCGCCCCTCGGCGGCGGCGCTGGCGGGCGCGGCGCTGGTCGTGCTGAGCGTCGCCGTGCTCACGGGCTGGCGTCCGGGCGGCTCCGGCGGCGGGCGGGCCGCTGTCCTCTACGGCCTCGGCACCGGCGTGTTCATAGGCGCCTACACGGTGTGGGACGGCTGGGCCGTGCGCTCGCTGGGGGCGCCGCCCGTGCTCTACGTCTACCTGGGCGAGGTGGGCCGGCTCGTGCTCCTCGCCCCGTTCGTGCTGGCGCGCTTGGGGGCGGGTGAGCCGGCCCGCACGTGGCGGCAGAGCCGGCTCGAAGCGGTCGGCGTGGCCGCGCTCAGCCCTCTGGCCTACCTGCTCGTGCTCACGGCCATGTCGTTCACGCCCGTGAGCCTGATAGCGCCGGCGCGCGAGGTGAGCATCCTCGTGGGCGCGGCGCTGGGCGCGCTGCTGCTGCGCGAGGGCTTCGCCGGACGCCGCCTGGCGGGAGCTGCCGGCATGGTGGCCGGCGTCGTGCTGCTGGCGCTGGGCTAGCCGCCTCCGGCGGCGGCGTGGGCGCGGCCCTCCGCGCCGCGCGCTCGTCGCGACCGGTGCGTCCGCCGTACTCGGCCCTCGGTCCCCCTAGTAGTGCCCCAGCAGGCCGAGCCGCATGGCGCGGCGCTCGAAGAGCTTGAACGCGGCGAAGCCGAGGGCGAGGTAGACGGCGCCTGACAGCCACAGCGAGGCCCAGTCCGCGGCGGTGAACGACGCCAGCGAGACGCCGTCGGCCAGCACGCGCCTGACCATGTCGATGCCCTTGGCGGCGGGGGCCAGCTCCAGCAGCGGCGCCTGAGCCAGCGGCACGTAGGAGATGGCCATGAGCACGAACTGCGTCATCTGCAGCATCGAGCCCACCTGCTTGTAGACGATGGTAAGCCCGGCGACCAGGTAGGCGAGGCCCATCACGGCCAGCAGGGTCGGCGGCAGCAGCGCCGCCAGCGCGCCCACGTCCACCGTGAGCCACGTCCGCGCCGTGAGCATGCTCAGCGCCATGAGGCCCGCGAGCAGGACCAGGTTGATGAGGAGCGTGGCGACCATGCGGAAGAGCAGGATCGACCAGGCGGGCACGGTGCCCAGGTAGAGCTGCTCGAGAGTGCCCCGCAGCGCCTCGTTCGAGAGCTCCCAGCCCATCGAGTTGACGCCCATCATCAGCAGGAACCAGAAGCCGTTCGCCACCAGGACGTGCCTCACGGCGCCGCCGAGGTCCGCCGGGCCGCCCACGAAGCGGATGCCGAGCAACAGGAACAGGAAGATCGCGTAGAAGGTCACGATCATGCTGATCGTGTTCGGCAGGTAGCGGCGTAGCTCGATGACGGCCTTGACGAGGTTCGCGCGGAACGAGTGGAGGTAGCCCTCAGAGAGCAACGGTGGCCTCCTTCAGGGCCAGGGGCGGCGGCACCGACGCTCCCACGCCGCCGTCGTGCAGCAGGCGCCTGAACACCTCCTCGAAGCGGGGGGTGGTCCTCTCGATGGCCTCGATCTCGGCGCCCGACGCGCGCAGGTCGTCCATCAGCCTGTAGAGCTCGCCCTGGTCGGCGAACTCGACCTCGAAGGAGGCGTCGTCGCCGGCGGCGAGGGTGTAGCGCGAGCGGAGCCGGTCCATGGCGTCCGCCGGCAGGGGCGCGGCGAGGGCCACGCGGAAGGCGCGCGACCGGAAGAGCCTGAGCAGGTCGGCGACGAGCGCGTCGGTGACGACCTTGCCGCCCGACACGACCACGACCCGGCGGCACAGGTCCTCCACCACGGGCATGTCGTGGGTGGACAGCACGACGGTGCGGCCCTCCGCGGCGATCTCGCGCAGGAGCGCCCGCACCTCGTGGCCCGTCTCGACGTCGAGGCCCAGCGTGGGCTCGTCGAGCACGAGCACGTCGGTGTCGGCGAGCAGCGCCACGGCGATCGCCAGCTTCTGCTGCATGCCGCGCGAGAGCTTGGCCACGACCTCGTGGCGCTTGTCGGCGAGGCCGAACCTCTCTAGGAGACCCTCCGACCGGCGTCGCGCCTCGCGCGGCGAGCGTCCGCGGTTGCCGGCGAAGTAGACGAGGTTCTCCATGACCGAGAGCCGCCAGTAGAGGTTGCGGTTGCCCTCCAGCACGGCAGCGACGTGCCGCACGGCCCTCAGCCTGTCGGTGCGCGTGTCGTGCCCCGCCACGCGGACGCTCCCGGCGTCCGGGTGGACGAGCCCGCAGGCCATCTTTATCGTCGTGGTCTTGCCCGCGCCGTTCGGCCCCAGCAGGCCCACCACCTCTCCGCGCACGACCTCGAAGGTGATGCCGTCGACGGCGGTCACGGTCTCGCTGCCGGCGGAGCGGTAGGTCTTGCGGACGTCCCTGACCTCTATGAGGCTCGCTTCGGCCATCTGCGGGAGCTCCCCTCGGTCCCTTGGTCACGGAGGGGGCGGCGGACCGCCCCGGCGGTGAACAGGTGTGCCGCGTGGGTCGGCCCACGCGGCACCTCTGGGTACTCGCACCTGAGCGATTGTAAAAGTTCGCTTTACACCTGTCAATATCTGGCTTGCCAGGTGTGTCAGCGGGCGCTGCGGAGGCGGAAGCCGCGGCGCTGGCTCTGCCAGCTGAAGACGGCGCGCTCCTGCTTGGCCGCGCTCGCGGCCCGGAGCCCGGCGAGGGCGGCCTCGCGTCGGGCGCGCCTGCGCTCGGCGTTCACGGCGTCGGCGACCACGTCCTCGGCGGCCCGGCGCCTCAGGTCCTCCACGCGGTGATTGGCTGCGCGCAGCAGGAAGTGGCTGTTCTGGAACATGAGTGGCCCTCCGTGGGTCCTTGCCTGGAGCCTCGGGCCACTGCTGGTCGGAGCTGCGACTGCCCTGGAAGTCGAGCCTCGCTCAGCGGTTGGCCCAGTGGTGCTGCTTGCGGGGTAGGCGCTCGCCGTCGGCGTAGCCGGCGCGGCGGAGACGCTCGTCGCGGCGCGAGCAGGCGACGCCGTGTCGCTGGCGGCGCGTCGCGACGTACTGGTCGATCGGGATCAGGAGCATCGTTGACACCTCCTTCCGGCTGTGCGCGTGGGCCCTTCGGCCCTTCCTCCGGCGGGCGCTGCCGCCCGCCCTTCCGGCGCGGGCCACGGCCCGCTCCGCTGGCGCGGGCGCGAGGGCCCGCGGGTCTGGGCGCGGCGACGCGCCCGGGACGCTCAGGGATCTCCGCCTCCGGGCCGCGGCGCGGCCCTAGGCGGTCACCTAGGTTCAGCTCTCTTGTGGGTGCGGTCTCTTGCGGCGGTCAGGCCCGTGCCGCGAGGGGACGGGACGGACGCGGTGAGACCGGCGCGCAGGTGATGATCGTCATCGTCTCCCTCCTCACGGGCTGCCGTCGAGCCTCGGCCCGGCGGGGGAGCTTGGGCTCCCGAGCGGAAGACTGTAGCAGAAGACCCCGAGGCGCGCAAGCCCCCGCAGGGGCCGCCCCCGGTGACGGACACGCCCGGGCGGCGTGTGGCGGGGCCGGCGAGAGGACGTATATGATGCCGCCGACGAAAGTGAGCGGCGAGCCGGCCCCGTCGGGGGCCGGCTCTAGCTCAATGGAGGTCTCGAGCGGTGCGCCCCAGCGAGCGAGCCACAGGCGGCGGAACCAGGGTCGGCGGAGAGCGCCGCGCCCCGGCCGGCTGGGCCCGCCGCTTCCTCGCCAACGGCAGCGGCGTGGCGGGCCTCGCGGGCGTGGTCGTGGTCGTCGTCGTGGCGCTGGCCGCTCCCCTGCTGGCTCCCCACGACCCCTCGCACCAGTACTTCGACGGCCTGACGCTGGAGGGCGACCCGCTGCCGCCGTCGGGGCGCTTCCTCATAGGCACCGACCTGCTCGGGCGCGACCTGCTCTCGCGCGTGATCTACGGGGCGCGCGTGTCGCTGCTCGTGGGCGTGGCGGCGAACGGCGTGGCCGTGCTGATAGGCCTGGTCGTGGGCGTCCTCGCCGGCTACTTCCGCGGCTCCGTGGAGACCGTGCTGATGCGCCTCACCGACGTCATGACGGCCTTCCCCGCCCTGATCCTGGCGATCGCCCTGGCCGCGATACTGCGGCCGAGCCTGTGGATCGTGGCCCTCGTGATCGCCCTCGTGAACTGGGTCTGGATCGCCCGCGCCATCCACTCCCAGGTGCTCTCGATAGCCCGACGCGACTTCGTCGAGGCGGCCTCCGCCCTCGGCATGAGCACGTTCCGAACGCTGTTCAGGCACATCCTCCCGCACCTCGTCTCCACGCTCATGGTGTTCGGCACGTTGGGCATCTCCACGACGGTCCTGCTGGAGGCGTCGCTGTCGTTCCTCGGCGTGGGCGTGCAGCCGCCCACGCCCTCGTGGGGCGGGATCATCAACGAGAGCCAGTCGTACTTCCTCAACGCGCCCTGGCTCGTCGTCTTCCCCGGCGCCGCGATCCTGCTGACGTCGCTGTCCTTCAACCTGCTCGGCGAGGCGCTGCGCGACGCCCTCGACCTGGCGGAGCGCAGGTGAGGCCGTGATCTCCTACCTCCTCAAGCGCCTCCTCCAGTCGGCCTTCGTCCTCTTCGGCGTCACGCTGGTGACGTTCCTGCTGGTGTACCTGCTACCGGCCGACCCGGCCCGGATGATCGCGGGCCGCAGCGCCACCGTGGCCACGGTGGAGAGCATCAGGCACGAGCTGGGGCTCGACAGGCCGCTGCCCGTGCAGTACGTCAGCTACCTGGGCGGCCTCGTGCGCGGCGACCTGGGCAGGTCCTACGCGCAGCGGGCCCCCGTGTCGGGGCTCATCGCCTCGCGCTTCGGGCCCACGCTGCAGCTCGCGCTCGTCGGCATCCTCTTCGAGCTGCTCATAGGCCTGCCGGCCGGCATCGCGGCGGCCATAAGGCGCGGCACGCGCTTCGACCAGGTCGTCATGACGCTGGCCTTCGTGGGCGTCTCGGCGCCGCAGTTCGTGGTGGGCCTCATACTGCTCTACCTGCTGGCGTTCCTCGTGCCCGTCTTCCCCCTCGGCGGCTACGGGACGCCGCTGCACGTGGTGCTGCCCGCGGTGTCCGTGGGGCTGGCCGGCGGCGGCTGGTACGCGCGGGTCACGCGCAGCGCCACCATCGACGTGCTGCGGCAGGACTTCGTGAGGACCGCGCGCGCCAAGGGCGTCTTCCCCGGCCGCGTCGTACTCAAGCACGTGCTGAAGAACGCCGTGCTGCCCGTCGTCGCGCTCGTCGGCCTCGACATAGGCGTGTTCATGGGCGGCATAGTGGTCGTGGAGTCGGTGTTCGGCTGGCCAGGCATCGGCCAGATGATCTGGCAGGCGATCCAGCTCGTCGACATCCCCGTGATCATGGGCGGCGTCCTGGTCACGGCGCTCTTCGTCGTCGTCGGCAACCTGCTGGCTGACGTCGTGTACCCGGCCCTCGACCCACGCATCCGCTACCAGTAGGCGGCGGCCCCGGCGCAGTCCGGGTCTCAAGCAGAGCGCGCAAGGCGCGCAAGGAGGCAGGATGGAGATGAGAAGAGATCCCAAGCACGAGCCACGGAGCCGGAAGAGGCACGCGCCGGCGCTCGCCGCGCGCCTCGCCCTGGCGCTCGCCGCCGTCCTCGCGGGCGCCTTCGCGTCGGCCCAGCAGGGCGGCAGGGCCGTCGTGTCGTTCCAGGTGGACGTGAGCACGCTCGACCCGGCCATCGGCTACGACTGGCAGAACTGGTCGATCATCAAGTCGCTCTTCGACGGCCTCATGGACTACGAGCCCGGCACGACGAACCTCAAGCCCCATCTGGCCGAGAGCTACACGGTCTCCGACGACGGCCTCACCTACACCTTCACGCTGCGCGACGGCGTCAAGTTCCACAACGGCCGCGAGCTCGTCGCCGACGACGTGAAGTACTCGATCGAGCGCGTGCTCGACCCGGCCACGCAGAGCCCGGGCCAGGGCTTCTACCTCAGCATCCTCGGCGCCCAAGAGTTCATCGACGGCGAGGCCGACGAGGTCGCCGGCATCAAGGTCGTCGACGACCGCACGATCCAGTTCACGACCGCGGAGCCCGACGCCTCGTTCCTGCACAAGCTCGGCCTGAACTTCGCTCACGTCGTGCCGCGCGAGGCCGTGGAGGCCGCCAACGGCGACTTCGGTCACCACCCCGTGGGCACCGGCGCCTTCGAGCTCAAGGAGTGGGTGCTCGGGCAGCGGCTCGTCCTCGAGCGCAACCCCGACTACTTCGAGGAGGGCGTCCCCTACCTCGACGAGCTGGTCTTCGAGATCGGCGTCGACCCGAACGTGGCGTTCCTCAGGCTGCAGCGCGGCGAGGTGGACATCCTCGGCGACGGCATCCCCAGCGCCCGCTACAGCGAGGTCATCGCCGACCCGCAGCTCTCCCAGCTCGTGGCCACGGGCGAGCAGATGCAGACGGGCTACGTGACCATGAACGTCACGATCCCGCCCTTCGACGACGTCCGCGTGCGCCGCGCCCTGAACATGGCGATCAACAAGGACCGCATCGTGCGCATCATCAACAACAGGGCCGTGCCGGCGAACCAGATCCTGCCGCCCCTGTTCGACGCGCACGACGACTCCTACGAGGGCTACCCCTACGACCCGCAGCGCGCCAGGGAGCTGCTCGCCGAGGCCGGCTACCCGAACGGCTTCGACACCGTCCTCTACGCCTACAACGTGGCGCCGAACGACCGCATCGCCCAGGCCATCCAGGCCGACCTGGCCGAGATAGGCGTGAACGTCGAGCTGCGCACCCAGGCGCAGGCCACGGTCATCGAGGCCGGCGGCGCCGGCGAGGCCCCGCTGATCTGGTCCGGCGGCATGGCCTGGATCGCCGACTACCCGGACCCGAACAACTTCTACTGGCCGATCCTCGCCTGCGCCAGCAACATCCCCGGCGGCTGGAACTGGGCCCGGTACTGCAACGAGGACATCGAGGCGCGCGCCGCCCACGCCGACACGCTGGCCCGCGAGGACCAGGCGGCAGAGCGCACCGAGGAGTGGCGCCAGATCTTCCTCGACATCATGGAGGACGCGCCGTGGATCCCCATCTTCCACGAGCTGCAGGTCAGCATGCACTCGACGCGCGTGACCGGCCCCGAGAACATCTTCACCGACCCCATGCACATCCCCGTGCACTACGAGATGGTGCGGATGGCTGAATGAGCGACCGAGGCTTCCGCACGATCCACGACAGCCACCACCACTTCGGCTGGGACAACTCGCTGGAGCCGGTGCTGCGGGTGGGGCCGGGCGAGGTCGTCGAGCTCGAGACCGTCGACTCGTCGGGCGGGCAGCTCGGCGAGGGCTCGACCGCCGCCGACGTCGGCAGGCTCGACTTCGCCAGGGTGAACCCCGTCACCGGACCCGTCCACGTCGACGGGGCGGAGCCTGGCGACGCGCTCGTCGTGGAGGTCCTCGACTTCGCCGAGTCCGGCTGGGGCTGGACCGGCATCATCCCCGGCTTCGGGCTGCTGGCCGAGGACTTCACGGAGCCGTGGCTGAACGTCTCGCGCTACGACGCCGGGCAGGTCGAGTTCCTGCCCGGCGTCAGGCTGCCCACGCGGCCGTTCCCCGGCACCATCGGCGTCGCGCTGGCCGAGCCCGGCCTGCACTCCGTGGTGCCGCCGCGCGCCCAGGGGGGCAACCTCGACGTGCGCGACCTCACCAGGGGCGCCAGGCTCTACCTGCCCGTGGCCGTGCCCGGCGCGCTCTTCTCGCTCGGCGACACCCACGCCGCGCAGGGCGACGGCGAGGTGTGCGGCACCGCCGTCGAGACGGCGATGAGGGTCCGGGTGCGCCTCGACCTGGTCAAGGGCGCGGGCTTCGCGGCGCCGCGCTACGAGCTGCCCGCCCAGGCGGCCAGCGAGCCGATGCCCAAGGGCTTCTACGCCACGACCGGCGTGGCGCCGGACCTCATGGTCGCGGCGAAGGACGCCGTGCGGGCGATGATCGACCACCTCGGGCGCGAGTACGGCCTCGACGCGCCCACCGCCTACGCGCTGTGCAGCGTCGCCGTGCGCCTCCGCATCAGCGAGGTCGTCGACATGCCGAACTGGGTGGTGTCCGCCGTGCTGCCGCGGCACGTGTTC
>JBIQHQ010000014.1:0-76102 GCA_044508445.1 Deinococcaceae bacterium | reverse complement strand
CGGCGCGCGGCGTAGAGGCAGCCGTCGTCGTCGACGCCGAGGTCGACGATCGTGTCGGTGAGCTCGCCCTGCTTGGCGTCGAGGGCGAAGGAGACGCCCACCTTCCCCTCCGGCGTGATCTTGCGGACCTTCGAGGCGTCGGCGTCGGAGATGTAGACGTTGCCGTCGTGGTCCACCGTCACGCCGTCCAGCAGGCGCATGCCGGGCTGGTCGGCGGCGATCTTGAAGGCCCAGCGCGTCTGGTAGACGCCGTCGGGGCTGAGGCGCTGCACCTGCCTGTTCCCGTAGTCGAGCACGTAGACGTTGCCGGACGGGTCGACGGTCACGACCCGCGGGTCGTCGAAGGTGCCGTGCCCCTTGCCCCGCCCGCCGAACGAGGAGAGGAAGCGCCCGTCGTTGGTGAAGCGCTGGACCAGATGCGTCTCGCTGTCGAGCACGTAGACGGTGTCGTCGGGGGCCACGGCCACGGAGGCCGGGTAGAGGAACTCGCCCGGCTGCATGCCGTAGGTGCCGAAGGAGAGGACCTTGGTCCCGTCGCGGCCGAGCTTGTGCACCATGCGGTGGTTCTCCTGGCCGACGCGGTACTCGAAGATCGCGGCGAAGAAGTCGCCCTTCGAGTCGATCGCCACCGACAGCGGCGCGGCCGAGAAGTCCTTGTCGCCCGTGCCAACGTCGCCTATCGAGGTGTGCAGGTTGCCGTCGGTGTCGAGGATGCGCAGCACGCCCTGGCGGGCGCTCACGGTCAGGACCAGGCGGGTGGGGAGCTGCGCTTCCTCCTCCTCGCTGAGGTCCACGTTATCCAGCACCTCGAGGACCTCGTCGAGCGTGGGGCGCTCGTCGGGGTCCTTGGCGATCATGCGCATGACGAGCTGGTCGAGCGCCTTCGGCACCGTGAGCACCACCTGTCGCGGCGGCGGCGGCGTCTGGAAGATCTGCTGGTGGACTATGGCCTCGTAGCCGCCCTTGAACGCCGTCTGCCCGGTGAGGACCTCGTAGAACACCAGGCCCAGCGAGTAGATGTCGCTGCGGTGGTCGATCTTCAGCCCGCGCGCCTGCTCGGGCGACATGTACACGGGCGTGCCCACGCGCGCGCCCGTCATCGTCAGGCGCGAGAGCACCTTGCCGCCGGCGATGCCGAAGTCCATGAGCTTCACGGCCTCGGGCAGGAGCCGCGGCTCGCGGTCCTCGCGTATGCCGCCGCGCACGATCATCACGTTCGCCGGCTTGATGTCGCGGTGGATGATGCCCGCCGAGTGGATGTGCTGCAGGGCGCGGACGACGCGCTTCATGATGTCGATGCCCAGCTCGATGTCGAGCTCGCCGGCCTCGATGTACCCCTCGAGGCTGCGCCCGTCCACGTACTCCATGACCATGTAGTGCTGCGCGCCTATCGCCCCGTGCTCGTAGGTGCGCACGATGTTCACGTGGTTCAGCCTCTGGGCCACCTCGGCCTCGCGGTGGAAGCGGCGGATGAACTTCGCGTCCGCCACGAACTGCTCCATGGGGATCTTCAGGGCCACGACCTGGCCGTCGGCCCTGCGCTTGGCCCTGTAGACGCTGGCCATGCCGCCGGAGCCCACCTTCTCGAGCAGGTCGTAACCGGGGATCTCGGTGTTGTCGAAGTTCGAGGACGGCGCCACCTTCGACTTCGCCTGCGCGGCCGCGCCCTTGCGCTTGCCCTTGGGCGGCGCCACGCGGGCGCTGCGCGCCGCCTGCACCCCGGAAGGCACGATGAGGCCGATGGCCAGGGCCGTGAGGACGAGCGGGGCCAGGGCGCGGTCCACGCCGCCCAGCACCAGCGCCACGCCGGTCAGGACCGCGGCCACGGCGAGGAGGCCCACCGACAGCCACGCGGGGGCGCGGAGCAGCGCGGCGACGAGCGCCGCGGCGACCGCGATGAGCACGATCGTCATTCGTCGACCTCCGCGATGATCAGCGTGATGTTGTCCGGGCCCCCGCGGTCGTTCGCCAGCGCTATGAGCGCCTCCACGGAGGACTGGCGGCTGGTCGTGCGCAGGCACTCGGCCAGCACCTCCTCCGGCGTCACGAGCCCGTGGAGGCCGTCCGTGGAGATGACGAAGACGTCACCGCGTTCGACGGCGACCTCGATCACGTCAGGCGCTACCTGTGGACGCGTCCCCAGCACCCTGGTGATGAGGTTACGCCACTCGTGGCTCTTCGCCTCATCCTCCGTGAGCAGGCCCTTCTCGAGCTGCTCCTCCACCCAGGAGTGGTCCTTCGTGAGCTGGTAGATCTTCTTGCCGCGCACGAGGTAGGCGCGCGAGTCGCCCACGTGACCTATGTAGGCCGTGCGGTACTGCAGGGCGACGCAGGTGAGGGTGGAGCCCATGCCGCGGCGGCCCTGGTGCTTGATCGAGGCCGCGTAGACGCGCCTGTTCGCCAGCCTCACGGCCTTGTCGATGAGCTTGTCGATGCCCACCACGGGCTTGCCGGAGCGGATCTCCTCCACGTACCGGCTGAACGACTCGTCGAGGACCTCCATGGCCAGCTTGCTGGCCACCTCGCCGGCAGCGGCGCCGCCCATGCCGTCGGCGACGGCGAGGAGCGTGATGTCGCCGCCCTCCAGCGAGAACTGCCACACGCGGTGGTAGTCCTCGTTGAACGGCCGGACCCTGCCTACGTCCGAGCCGTGGCCGACGTTCTGACCCAGCCGCACGCGGGCAGTCTAACGCGCTGGACGCCGCCTAAGTCAGTTGAGTTCCCCGCTGGTGCCGAGGCTGGGCAGGAGGGTCGAGGGAGCGAGCCCGAAGGCGGCCGCCACGAGCCCCAGCGCCTCGGGCGAGGCGGTGGGGAGGCCCTTGAACCTCACGTGCGCCACGTGCGACCCGGGGAAGACGACGCTGGGCGTGCTCGTGACCTCGGCGGCGACGGCGAGCCTGTGCTCGTGCGCCAGCGCCGTGCGGTTCTCGGGGTTGTCGAGGTCGCGCCAGAACCGCGGCATGTGCAGGCCCGCCAGGCGGGCGACGTCGCCGGCCGTCTCGCGGTCCAGGGGACGGCCCTCGAGGTGCGCCGCGCGCAGCAGGCCGAGCCTGAACCTGTCGTGAGCGGCCGGCCCCTGTGAGCGGGCGGCCACGGAAGCCAAGAACGGCAGCAGGCCCTTGCAGCCGCTGCCGTCCTCCGGGTCGATGGGCACGTTCCATAACTGCCATCGCGTCGGCTCGGGGCATGCCCCGTACCGGCACCTGGCGTCGTGCTCTAGCTGGTAGACCGAGACGTGCCGCCACTCCGCGCGCACCGCCGCGCCCGCCAGCGCCATGAGCTCCGCCAGGCGCCAGGAGTACGGGCAGAGGTAGTCGAAGTAGACGACGACCCTCTCGGACATGGACACATACAAACACTAGGCCGCAACGGCCCAGGTATCAGGGCGGACTCATCACTTTCTCATCGACCTCACGCGGGCGAACGTCCTCGCGTGGGCGGCCGTGCCGCACGCTCACTGGAGCGGTCTCGTCAGTTCGGGCCCTCGTCGTCGTCCGGCGTGGGGCGGCCCACCTGCCCCGCCTGCGTGGGCCGCGCCGGCTCGGGGATCTGCCCGTGACGCGCCTCGTAGCGCCTGATGTTGTCCTCGAGGCTGCGCAGCAGCGCCTTCGCGTGCCGCGGGCTGGTCACGAGCCTGGCGCTCACGACCGGCTGCTGGCCGGGCATGACGAGGACGAAGTCGAAGATGAACTCGTCGGCGGTGTGGACGATCAGCGCGCCGTTCGTGGGCCGGCCGCGCGCCGTCTCCTTGTCGATCTCGAACTTCAGCGGCTGCTTCACGCCCCAAGACTAGCCGCGCGGAGCCGCCGCCGGCTCCCGGCGGCCGCCTACCCCGCCCTCAGCCGCTTCAGGTGGAAGCGCGCCCTGCCGATGTCGGCAGGCGACTCCACGGCCACGACCAGCAGGCGGTCGCCGCCGGGCAGCGTCTCGAACAGCAGCGGGTTCACGTCCTGGTAGAGGACGGTGAGGTGGCTGTCGGCCAGGTCGGCGCGAGCGGGCTCCTCTGCGGAGCCTGCCTCGCCGTCGCCGGACGTCTGGTCACCGTCCACCGCGCCCAGCAGCGACGCGAACGCCTCGGCGGCCGCCAGGGCGTTCGTCGCGGTGCGTCGCATCCTGTCGAGCAGCGCGGCGCCGTCCCCCGCGGCGGCCACGACCTCGCCGTCCAGGCCCACCACGGCCGCGGCCACGACGCCCCTCACGTCACGCGCGGCCCGCACGAGACGGTTGGGCTCGGTCGCGGGCGCCTCCGCCATCACACGAACGCCCCGCTCAGCTCGCGCGCCAGCTCCTCGGCCTCCGCCCTCACGTTCGCGAGGTCGGCGGTGGCGCCCGTGACGAAGAGGCAGAACAGGTCCGGGGAGACGCGCCTGGCCAGGTAGCCGCCGGTCTCCCCCAGCGCCACCAGCTCAGTGACCGCCGAGCCCAGCTCGCGGCTCATGGCGCCGGCGGCGACGCCGAAGAGCGTGGTGACCTCGGCCACCACGTGCTCGAGCGCCTCGGCCTCCGGGGCGCCGGCCAAGGAGGGGTCGTCGAGCTTGTTCGGGTGCCGCTCGATGAGGAGGCCGTCCATCCCGGCCACGGCCACGAGCCGGCAGCCGCCGACACGTGACCACGCCCGCGCCAGGATGTCCTCCAGGTCGGTCATGGCGGGCAATCTAGCACGGTGCCTTCGGGCCCCGAGGTGGAGCGGTTCATAAGCGACGCTCTGGTATCGTTGCCCGGATGAGCCAGCTCCACGTGCGCGCCGAGCCGGGCTCGGTGGCGCCCGTCGTCCTCCTCCCCGGCGACCCCGACAGAGCCACCCTGATAGCCGAGACGCTCCTCGACTCGCCCCGCCTCTACAACGACCACCGCCACCTGCTCGGCTACACCGGCAGCTACCGCGGCGTGGAGGTGAGCGTGCAGTCCACGGGCATGGGCTGCCCCAGCATGGCGATAGTGGCCGAGGAGGTCATCCGCCTCGGCGGCAGGCGCCTGGTGCGCATAGGCACCTGCGGGGCCATAGCTCCGCAGGTCTCGCCCGGCGACCTCGTGGTGGCCACCGCCAGCGTGCCGAACGACGGCACCACGCGCCAGTACCTGGGCGACGCGCCTTACGCGCCCGCCGCCGACTTCGCCCTGGCGCAGGCGCTGCGCGCCGCGGCCGAGCGCACGGGACGCACGACGCACGCGGGCCTGATCCAGACCGACGACGCGTTCTACGCGGTGACGCCGGACCACGTGGGCGAGATGGCGCGGCGCGGCGTGCTGGGCGTGGAGATGGAGGCCTCGGCCCTCTTCACGCTGGGGGCGCTGCGCGGCGTGAGCACGGGCTGCATGCTGGTCGTGAGCAACCACATAGGCGACGCCGCCCTCCTGCCCGGCGAGCGGCTGAGGGAGGCGGTGCTCGACATGGTCACGGCCACCCTGGAGGCCGTGGTGGAGCTCGAGAGGACCTGAGCGCGCTCCGCGGAGCGCGCTGGCGGCGCCCGGGCGGGCGGCCGCCGGAAGGGGACCCGGAGATGAAGGTAGCGGTGATCGGCGCGGGCACGATGGGCTCTGGCATCGGCCAGGCCTGCGCGCTGGCGGGGCACGACGTGACGCTCCTCGACCAGGAGCAGGCAGCCGTCGACCGCGGCGTGGCGGCCATGAGTAGCAGCCTCGAGAGGCTGGTCCGCAAGGGGACCGTGAGCCGCGAGGACGCCGACGACGCCCTGGGCCGCGTGGCCACGGGCGTGGACCTGGGCGCCGTCTCCGGCGCCGACGTCGTCATCGAGGCCGTGTTCGAGGCGCTGCCCGTGAAGGAGCGCGTGTGGGGCGAAGTGGGCAGGCTCGCGCCGCGGGGCGCGCTGCTGGCCACGAACACCTCGAGCCTGTCCGTGACGCAGCTCGCGGAGCTCAGCGGCCGGCCGGAGAGCTTCTGCGGCCTGCACTTCTTCAACCCCGTGGCCGTCATGCGGCTCGTGGAGGTCGTGCGGGCACTGCGCACGCCTGACGAGGTCGTGGAACGCGCCCGCGCCTTCGTCGAGGGCCTGGGCAAGCGCCCCATCGTCTGCGCCGACAGGCCCGGCTTCATCGTGAACAGGCTGCTCGTGCCCTACGTCAACGACGCCGTGCACGCCCTCGCCGAGGGCGTGGCCAGCGCCGAGGAGATCGACGAGGCCATGAAGCTGGGCGCGAACATGCCCATGGGCCCCCTGGCGCTGGCCGACCTCATAGGGCTCGACGTAGAGCTCGCCGCCTGCCAGGCGCTGTTCGAGGAGTTCGGCGACCCGAAGTTCCGCCCCGCGCCGCTGCTCAGGCAGATGGTGAGGGCCGGTCTCCTGGGGCGCAAGACGGGCAAGGGCTTCTACGACTACGGAGGCGAGTCATGAGCGACAGGCCGGAGGACATGGAGGCCGACGAGCGGGAGCTGCTCGAGGGGCTGCCCGAGCTCACGCACGTCCGCTACGAGGTCGACGGGCCCATCGCCGTCGTGACCGTGGACCGCCAGGAGGCACTGAACGCGCTCAACGAGGACGTGCTCGTGGAGCTGTCGCTGGCCTTCGCGGCGGCGGAGGCGAACGTGGACGTCAAGGGCCTCGTCGTCACCGGCGCGGGGCGCGCCTTCGTGGCCGGGGCCGACATCGCCGGCATCGCCCAGCTCGAGGACGCCTTCGCGGCGCGCGAGTTCTCGCTGCTGGGCCAGGACGTGTGCAACACGCTGGCGGCGCTGCCCTTCCCCACCGTAGCGGCCGTCAACGGCTTCGCCCTGGGCGGCGGGCTCGAGCTGGCCCTGGCCGCCGACCTGCGCGTCGCCGCACCGCAGGCCAGGCTGGGACTGCCGGAGGTGGGCCTCGGCATCATCCCCGGCTACGGCGGCACCCAGCGCCTGCCGCGCCTGATCGGCGTGGGACGCGCCCTCGACCTCATCCTCACCGGCCGCCACGTCACGGCCGAGGAGGCGCTGCAGATGGGACTCGTCAACCGCGTCGCCGACGACGCGCTGGCGGCCGCCGTCGAGCTGGCGCGCCTGGCGGCCCGCAACGGGCCGCTGGCCATCGGCCTGGCCAAGGAGGCCGTGTCGCGCGGCCTCGACGTCACGCTGCCGCAGGGCCTGGAGATCGAGGCCGACCTGTTCGGGCTGGCGGCCACCAGCGAGGACATGCGCGAGGGCACGGGTGCGTTCCTCGCCAAGCGCAGCCCCGAGTTCAAGGGCCGCTGAGGCGGGCCGCGCGTGGGCGCTCGCGTGAGCCGTGAGCCGGCCGGCCGTGCGGGCGCCCGCCCGGTGAGCCGGTAGATGCCGTTCCGCATCAGGGTCTCGCTGGTCATCTTGGCGGTGCTCGTCGCCGCCGTCGTCGTGCTCCCGCTGGTCCTGCCCATCGCCCCGCCGCCGGGCGTGCGTCCGCTCGCCGATGTCGCCGGGCCGGACGCCCGGTACGTGACGGTCGCGGGCGTGGACGTGCACGTGCGCCGCTGGGACGGCGAGGGCGACGGACCGGCGTTCCTGCTGCTCCACGGCTTCCCCTACAGCACGCACACGTTCGACGACCTGGCCCCGCTGCTCGCCCAGCGCGGCGACGTCGTGGCCATCGACCTGCCGGGCTTCGGGCTCACCGAGCGTCCCGACCCCGACGACCCGGACCTGGGCCTCGACCCCTACGCCGCCGCCTCCCAGCCGCGGCTCGTGGCCGGGGTCATCGCGGCGCTCGGCCTGCAGCGCCCGGTGCTGGTGGGCCACGGCTACGGCGCCCGCGTCGCCCTCGACACCGCGCTGGCGAGCCCCGCGCTCGTGGGCGGGCTCGTGACGATCGGCGCCTCGCCCTACGTCGTCCAGCGGCGGTCGTTCGTGAGCAGGCTGCTGATGAGCACGCCGCAGCTCAAGCGCCTCGGGCCCCTGCTCCTGCGGCAGCTCGCCGAGGAGCCGGGCCTGCGCATACTCCGCGCCGGCTGGCACGACCCCACTCGCATCACGCAGGAGCGCATCGACCTCTTCCGCGAGCCCTTCGGCGTGGAGGGCTGGGACGTGGCGCTGTGGCGCCTCTCGCAGGCCGAGCCGCCGCCGAGCCTGGAGGGGCGCCTGGGCGCCGTGGCGGCACCGGCACTCGTGGTGGCCGGCGCGGAGGACGGCGTCGTGCCGGTGGAGCAGTCGGAACGCCTAGCGTCCGACCTCCCCGACGCCGAGCTCGTCCTCGTGCCGGACTGCGGCCATGCGGTGCAGGAGGAGTGCCCGGGCGACCTGGCCGCGGCCATCGCCGACTGGCTCGCAGAGTAGACTTCCGCGCATGGAACTTCTCAAGAGGCTGTCGGAGGCGACCGGCGTGGCCGGCCGCGAGGATCGGGTCCGCGAGCTCATCGAGGCCGAGCTGCGGGGCGTCGTCGACGTCCTCGAGACGGACGCCATGGGCAACCTGCACGCGGTGAAGCGCGCGCCCAAGGACGGCGCGCCCCGCGCCATGGTGGCCGCCCACATGGACGAGATCGGCTTCTTCGTGAAGTTCATCGACGACAAGGGCTTCCTACGCGTGCACCAGGTGGGCGGCTTCGACCCGCGCAACCTCTTCGCGCGCCAGGTCACCGTGCACGCGTCGCTCTCCGGCGAGGAGCTCGTGGGCGTCATGAACCCCGCCGGCAAGCCCATCCACATCAGCACCCAGGAGGAGCGCTCGAAGGTCCCTCAGCTCAGCGACTTCTTCGTCGACCTGGGCCTGGGCGTGGACGACGTGAAGGCCAAGGTGAGGGTCGGCGACATGGTGACCCTGCGCCAGGAGTTCCACGACCTGGGCGAGGTCGTCACCGGCAAGGCCCTCGACGACCGCGTGGGCTGCTGGGTGGCGGTGCAGTCCCTCAAGCGCCTCCAGGCCCCGGCCTTCGAGGTCCACGCCGTCTTCACGACCCAGGAGGAGGTCGGCCTGCGCGGCGCGCTCACCAGCGCCTTCAAGGTCGAGCCGCACGTGGGCGTGGCGCTGGACACGACGCTGGCCGTCGACACCCCCGGGACGCACGACCACCTGCGCGTGACCGAGATGGGCAAGGGCGTGGGCATCAAGGTCATGGACTCCGCCTCGATCTCCACCCGCTGGCTCGTCGACGAGTTCGTCGCGCTGGCCGAGAAGCGGGGCATCGAGTTCCAGATGGAGGTCCTGCCGCTGGGCGGCACCGACGCCGGGGCGATACAGCGCTCGCGCGTGGGCGTGCCGTCGATCACCCTCAGCACGCCGTCGCGCTACGTGCACACCGTCACCGAGATGGTCGCGAAGTCCGACCTGGAGGCGGAGGTCTCCTTGCTGACGGCGTTCCTCGAGGAAGGGACTGCTAGACTCGCCTCGTGAAGGTCGGCCTCATCAGCGACGTGCACGCCAACGTGCTGGCGCTCGAGGCGGTCATCGAACAGCTCAGGCTCAAGGGTGCGGAGAAGGTCCTCTGCCTCGGCGACCTGGTCGGCTACGGACCCTCACCGAACGAGACCATCGATCTGATCCGCAGGGAGGGCGTCGTCTGCACGCTGGGGGCGGCGGACGAGCGCCTGGCCTTCCCCTTCGCGCGCCGCAAGGCCGTGCGCCACGGCGTGGCCGACGAGACCATCGAGTGGACGAAGGGCGTGATCGAGGAGCGTCACCTCACGTTCCTGCGCTCGCTCCCGGTGCAGCGGCGCATCGAGACGCCCATCGGCTGGCTGCGCTGCTTCCACGGGTCCTTCGACGACCCGAACGAGCGCGTGAACCTCGACCGCGACCCCTTCACGCTGACGCGGCTGCTCGAGGTGCACAGGTGCAAGGTGCTGGCCGCCGGCTCCACGCACGTGCCCTTCTACAGGCATATCCCGGAGGTCGGCTGGGTCGTGAACCCGGGCTCCGTGGGCCTGTCGCTGAACGGCGAGCCCGGCGCCGACTACGCGCTCCTCACCATCGACGAGCAGAGCGTGACCGTGGAGATGGACAAGGTCGAGTACGACTTCGCCGCCGTGGCCTTCGACATCGTCGCCTGGGGCCTGCCCCCGATGGTGGCCGAGGCGATCCAGAAGGGCCGGCTCCCCGAGAAGCAGCGCGGCGCGGAGGACTACTGACCGCAGGCGCCGCGGGAGGGACCTCCGAGGGTGCCCGGCCGCCCGGCCGGCGCGACACGCATCAGGCCGCGCTGAGCGCCAGCGCCAGGGGCTCAGGCCGCGCTGAGCGCCAGCGCCAGGAGCTCAGGCCGCGCTGAGGGCTAGCGCCAGGGCCTCGCCGCCGCCGATGCAGATGCTGGCCACGCCCCGCTCCGCACCGCGCGACGCCATGGCCGACAGCAGCGTGACGACGATGCGGGCGCCGGAGGCGCCGATCGGGTGTCCGAGCGCCACCGCCCCGCCGAAGACGTTCACGCGCTCCGGCGCCAGGCTCAGCTCCTGCATCAGGGCCATGGGCACCACCGCGAACGCCTCGTTGACCTCGTAGACGTCCACGTCGCCCGGCTGCCAGCCCACGCGCTCGAGCAGGCAGCGCGTGGCGCCCACGGGCGCCACCGTGAACCACTCGGGCTGCTCGCCGTGGCCGGCGTAGCCCTCGATCCTCGCCAGCACGGGCAGCCCGCGACGCTCCGCCGCCTCCTCCGAGGCCACGACGAGCGCCGCGGCGCCGTCGTTGATGGTGCTGGCGTTCGCGGCCGTCACGGTGCCGCCCGCCTCGAAGGCGGGGCGGAGCTTGCGCATCTTCTCGAAGTCCACGACGTAGGGGCCCTCGTCCTTGGCGACCACGGTCACGTCGCCCTTGCGGCCCTTGACCTCCACGGGCACGATCTCGCGGGCGAAGGTGCCGTCCTCGCCGGCGGCCTGGGCGCGGCGGTAGGAGCGCTCGGCGAAGTCGTCCTGCGCCTCGCGCGAGAACGAGTAGCGGCTGGCGCAGGACTCCGCGCACGAGCCCATGTGCTTGTCGTTGTAGACGTCCCACAGGCCGTCGTGGATCAGCGAGTCCACGACCGCGGCGTTCCCCAGGCGCAGGCCGCCGCGCGCGCCCGGCAGCAGGTAGGGCGCGTTCGTCATCGACTCCATGCCGCCCGCGACGACGACCTCGGCGTCGCCGAGGCGCACGGCCCTCACCGCCTGCACGATCGCCTCCATGCCGCTGCCGCACATCTTGTTGATCGTCACGCTGGGCGTCCTCACGTCGATGCCGGCGAAGATCGCCGCCTGCCGCGCCGGGGCCTGACCCTGCCCCGCCTGCAGCACGTTGCCCATGAACACGGCGTCCACGTCGCCGGGTCCCACGCCGGCGCGCTCCAGGGCGCCCCTGATCGCGACCGCTCCCAGCTCCCCCGCCTTCAGGCTCGCCAGGCCGCCCTGGAAGGCGCCTATGGGTGTGCGCGCCGCGGCGGCTATCACAGCTCTCAAGACGACCTCCTACGGGCCGCCGTGCGCGGCCCCTCACGGGATGGTAGCCCTCAGCGGCGCAGCGTGACGGTCGCCTCTACGCCCGCCCAAGACACGGTGAGCGGGCGGTAGAGGGAGAACGTGGCCGGCAGCAGCACCACGGCCGCGACCTCGTGCCCGGGCGCCAGCGCGGCGGGGTCGCCGCGGAAGACCGTCACGCGGTACGGGGCGCGCACGACGAGCTGCCTGTCGCCCTGCGCGAAGGCGATGGCCGTGTCCAACTCGCCCGCGGCGAGGCTGGTGGCGAGGAGGAGGAGGACGTGGTCGCTGCCGGCCCGCGTCACGGCGTCGTCCACCACGGCCATGGCCTCCGGGTAGGCGAGCGGCAGCAGGTCGAGGTCGAGGAGCAGCAGGCTCTGGTCGCCGGCGAAGAACCTCACGCCCGAGGCGGCGCCCAGGGACACGGGCTCCCAGGCGCCGGCGGCCTCCACGGAGGCGGCCGGCGCCGGCGCGGGCAGCGTCACGGACATGCGCACGCCCCCGGGGCCGTACAGCGCGGTGCCCCCGGGGCCCTCCTCCGCCGCCACGCCCAGGAGCTGCACGGCGTCGAGGGGCAGCAGCCAACCCGCTGCGCCGCCGTCGCCCCCGGCCCCCGACCCGGCCTCGCGCAGGACGGGCGCCGACAGCGCCCACTCCGCGGGTCCGCCGTCGCCGGGCCGCTGCAGCAGCGCGTCGGCCGAGCCCGCGAAGAACGTGGCCACGCCCTCGGCGCCGCGCCAGGTGAGGGTGGCACCGTCGGACGTCACGACGTCGCCCAGTGCCACGGCCAGCGACGCGGCCGCCACGTACGTGACGCCGCCCCTCACGGCGCCCGTGACGGGCTGCTGCGCCGCCGCGGAAGCGGTGAGGGTGAGCGTCAGGAGCGCGAGCAGGGGGCGCATCGCGGGGAGGCTATCACGGGCCGGGCAACGGCTAGAATCGCGTCGGGATGCGCGCCCCTCGCCGCCGCGCTCCACGAAGGCGGACGAGGCGCCGGCGCCCCTCGGGCCCCGGAGCGCGCAGGCCGAGAGGAGCGAGACCTCATCGAGAAGGTTCACGGCAAGACGCAGGGGCTGAAGAACCACCAACTCAAGCGGCTGTCGAACCTCTACCGCCGGCGCGTGCCGCCGGAGGCGGCGGTCACCGCCGACCTGGCACGGGCCATGGCCGACCTGACCCTGGAGCTGGGCCGCGGCGTGAGCGTGCTCATCGACAGGCGCGGCCGCGTGGTCACCGTGGCCGTGGGCGACGCGTCCGACACGCCGCTGCCGCCCTTCGCCGGCGAGGCCGAGTCGCGCCTCGCCGGCCTCCGCCTGGCGCACACGCACCTCAAGCCCGGCGGCCTGTCGGCGGCCGACCTCACGACCCTGTTCCTCAACCGCCTCGACGCGCTCATCGCCATAGACGTGGACCCGGCGCGGGCCGGCGGCGCGTCAGTGGGCCAGGCCCAGCTCGCCACGGTGGCGCCATCCGGCAGCGAGTCGGAGGACTGGATCGTCGACGAGCCGGTCCCCGTGTGGCAGCTCGAGGGCACCGACGTGCTGGGGCGCCTGCGGGCGCTCGAGGAGGAGCTGTCCCGACAGGCGGGCGCCCGCGAGGTGGCCCGCAGCAGCGCCGAGCGCGCCGTGCTGGTGGGGCTCGGGCCCGACGGCGCCGAGACGGACGCGCGCATGTCCGAGCTGGCCGAGCTCGTGCGCAGCGCCGGCGCCACCGTGGCGGCGACGACGGTGCAGCGCCGCGCCAAGCCTGACCACCGCACCGTGGTGGGCGAGGGCAAGCTGCAGGAGGCCGTGTCGCTGGCGTTCCACGAGGACGCCGACCTGCTCGTCTTCGACAGGGAGCTCACGCCCTCGCAGGCCCGCGAGGTCGAGCGCCTCACCAAGCTGAAGGTCCTCGACCGCACCCAGGTGATCCTCGACATCTTCGCCCAGAACGCCAGCGGCCGGGAGGCGCAGGTGCAGGTGGAGCTGGCGCAGCTCAAGTACCAGCTCCCGCGCCTGGCCGGACGCGGCGAGGCGATGAGCCGGCTGGGCGGCGGCATCGGCACCAGGGGCCCCGGCGAGACGAAGCTCGAGGTCGACAGGCGCCGCATCAGGGACCGCATCGCCACGCTGGAGAGGGCCGTCGAGGACATCAGCCGCCGACGCGCCGAGACGCGCAAGGCGCGCACCGCCTCGACCACGCCCGTGGTGGCGCTCGTCGGGTACACGAACGCCGGCAAGTCCACCCTGTTCAACGCCCTCACCAAGGCCTCGGCGCTGTCGCAGGACAAGCTCTTCGCCACCCTCAGGCCCACCACGCGCGTGGGCTGGCTGCCCGAGCTGGGCCCGTGGGGCGGCAAGGCCGTGTTCACCGACACCGTGGGCTTCATCCGCGACCTGCCCGACGAGCTCGTCGACGCCTTCAGGGCCACGCTCGAGGAGCTCCACCACGCCGACCTCCTGCTGCACGTGGTGGACGGCGCGGCTCCCGGCGCCCCCGACCGCGTGGACGCCGTGCAGCGCATACTCGACGAGCTGGGGCTGGAGCCGCCGCGTCTGGTCGTCATCAACAAGGCCGACGCCGCCGACCCCGCGGTGCTGCGGGAGCTGGAGGAGCGCTACGGGTCCGTGAGCGTCTCCGCCGCCACCGGCGCCGGACTGGACGCCCTGAGGTGCCAGCTCGCCGGCGTGCTGCCCGCCCCGCAGGCCGTGGAGGCCTGACGGTCCCCGCGTGAGCACGCCGGACCTGCGCTCCTTCCTGCGCCTGCTGGAGGAACGGGGGGAGCTCGTCAGGGTCACGGAGCCCGTCTCGCCCCACCTCGAGGCCGCGGCCATCGCCGACCGCGCCGTGAAGGAGGGCGGACCGGCGCTGCTCTTCGAGAACGTCGTGGGGCACGACATGCCGGTGGCGATGAACCTGTTCGGCACGGCGCGGCGCATGGCCTGGGCCCTCGGCGTCGACGAGCTCGAGCAGGTCACCGAGCGCCTCCGCGACCTCCTCGACGTGCGCCTGGGCGGCGGGCTGGTGGGCATGATGTCGAACCTGCCGCGGCTGCGCGAGGTGCTCTCGCTGCCGCCGCGGCGCGTGCGGACCGCGCCGGTGCAGCGCCGCGTCCTCACCGGCGACGACGTCGACATCACCAGGCTGCCCGTGCTCACCACCTGGCCGCAGGACGCCGGGCCCTTCATCACCCTGCCGCTGGTCATCACGCGCGACCCCGTGCACGGCGACGTGAACGTGGGCATGTACCGCATGCAGGTGCTGGACGGGCGCACCACGGCCATGCACTGGCAGCGCCACAAGACCGGCGCCAGGCACTACGAGAGCGCGAAGCGCGCCGGCCAGCGGCTCGAGGTGGCGGTGGCGCTGGGCGGCGACCCGGCGCTCATCTACGCCGCCACGGCGCCCATCCCTCCCGTCCCGGGCCTCGACGAGCTGGCCCTCACGGGCTTCATACGCGGGCGGCGCGTGGAGGTGGTCAAGGGCGTGACCGTCGACCTCGACGTGCCGGCCCACGCCGAGATCGTCCTCGAGGGCTACGTGGACCCCGCCGAGGACCTCGTCACCGAGGGGCCCTTCGGCGACCACACGGGCTTCTACACGCTGCCCGACCGCTACCCCGCCTTCCACGTCACCGCCGTCACCATGCGCGACGACCCCGTCTACCCCGCCACCGTCGTCGGCCCGCCGCCCATGGAGGACGCCTTCTTCGTGCTGGCCAGCGAGCGCATCTTCCTGGTGCCGGCGCAGCTCATCCTGCCGGAGGTCCGCGACTACCACATGCCGCCGGCCGGCATCGCCCACAACCTCGTGCACGTGTCGATAGAGAAGCGCTACCCCGGCCAGGCCTACAAGGTCGCGAACGGCCTGCTCGGCCTGGGCCAGATGATGTTCGCCAAGGTCGTGCTCGTCTCCGACGACCCCGAGCTGGACCCCAAGGACCTCGCGGGCTTCTGGCGCGGCGTGCTGAGGCGCGCCGTGCCCGGCCGGGACTCGCAGTTCGCCAAGGGCCCCATGGACGTCCTCGACCACTCCAGCCGCGCCTGCGGCTACGGCAGCAAGCTGATCGTCGACGGCACGATCAAGCACCCGGAGGAGGGGGGCGACCAGCCCTTCGCTCCGAACCCCGAGCGCTCGCGCGCGGAGCTGCCGAACCACGCCGAGGTCGTGGACCAGCACCAGCCGGCGGGCGGCTTCTGGTTCATCACCACCCGCAAGAGGCGGCCGGGCCAGGGGCGGCACCTGGGGGAGTGGGCCGCGCGCCAGCCGGCCGCGCGCGGCGTGCGGCTCATCGCCGTCGTGGACGACTCGTGCGTCCCCCGCGACCTCGAGCAGGTGATGTGGACGCTCCTCAACAACATCGACCCGGAGCGCGACGTCCAGGTCATCGACGACACCTTCGGCTCCGGCGCCCGCTTCGTCATGGACGGCACGCCGAAGCTCCGCGAGGAGGGCTTCGACCGCCCGTGGCCGGAGAAGCTCAGGACGACCGCAGAGGTTCGTGGGCGCGTCGACGAGCTGTGGCCGCGACTGCGAAGGTGAGCGCCTGCACGAGCACGATCGTGGACCCGCTGGGCACGTCGAGGAGGAACGAGGCGCCCAGCCCCGCCACGGTGGCGAGCACGCCGAGCACGACCGAGAGCAGCGTCATCTGGGCCAGGGTGCGGGCCAGCAGCCGCGCCGTCGCCGCCGGGATCACCAGGTAGGCGGCCATGAGGATCACGCCCACGACCACGGCGCTCACGGCGATCACGACGGCGGCCAGCAGGTAGAGGGCGAGCTCGAGGCGCGCGGTGTCGACGCCGTCGGCGCGGGCCAGCTCGTCGTCGAAGGTGGCGTAGGCCAGGCGGCCCCACTGCCGGGCGATGACGGCGACGGCCAGGGCGGTGACGAGACCGATGACCACGAGGTCGTCGCCGCGCACGCCCAAGATCGAGCCGAAGAGCAGGTCCATGAGCGACACGCCCAGGTTCGCGTCCGGCGGGATCAGCGAGAAGAACATGACGCCCAGCGCCACGCTCACCGCGAACGCGATGCCGATGGCCGTGTCGCTGGAGAGGTCGGTGCGGCGCCTGAGCGCGTAGATGCCGAAGGCGGCCAGCAGGCTGAAGGGTACGGCGATCCAGATGGGGTCGCGCAGCAGCGCCAGCCCCGACCCCACGAGCCCGGTGGCCACGATCGCGAAGGCGCCGATGCCCATGCCCCCGAAGGCCGTGTGCGCCAGGCCGTCGCCGAGGAAGCTGAGCCGCCGCTGGACGACGAAGACGCCGAGGAGGCCGGTGCTCAAAGCGATGAGCACGCCGGCGGCCAGCGCCCGCTGCAGGAACGGCAGCGCGAGGGCCTCGAAGAGCGTCACGGCGCCACCGGGTGCTCGTGCCGTGTGTGGCCGAAGGCCAGCCTGAGCCTGTCGCTCTCCAGCACCTCGTCGGGCGGCCCGTAGGCCATGAGGCGGCGGTTGAGGACGAGGACCGTGTCGGCGTGGAACCGGGCCGACGCCATGTCGTGGGTGATCATCACGACGGTGGCCGGCCGACCCGCCGCGTCGGCCTCGCCGCGGTAGGCCTCGAGCAGGTCGTGGAGGTCGTGCTCGACGAGGAAGTCGACGCCCGTGGCCGGCTCGTCGAGCAGCACCAGCTCGGGCCGCCGCACCAGCGCGCGGGCGAGGAACGCGCGCTGCAGCTCGCCTCCCGAGAGGCGCGCGAGCTGCCTGTCGGCGAGCGACGCCGCCCCCACCCTGTCCAGCGCCGCCAGCCCGCGCTCACGCTCGCCGCGCCCGACGCGCGCCGGCCACGAGCCCCGCAGGCCGGTGGCGACGAGCTCGAGGGCCGTGGCCGGGAACGTGCGGTCGAAGGTCTTGAGCTGCGGCACGTAGCCGATGCGCTCGGGGTGGGCCCCGGCGCGCTCGCCGAACAGCGCGGCGTGCCCGGCGAGGGGCTCGACGAGGCCCAGCGCCACCTTGATCAGCGTCGACTTGCCGCCGCCGTTGGGTCCCACGATCGCGAGGAACCGCCCGGCGGGGAGGTCGAACGTCACGTCCTCCAGGACCGTGGCCTCGCTGAAGCGCACGGTCACGCCGTGGAAGTGCAGGACGGGCGGGGACCCCGGCCCCCGGGCGCCGGCGGCGCCCGGCCGCCGGCCGTTTTGAGAACCGGTTCTCACAACGCGATGCTAACGCACGGGAAGGTCCGCCGGGCGGCGCCCGGCGGACCTCTCGGCTCCTAGCGGCGGCTCAGCGCTGGCTGGGCTTGTTGGGGTTGACGAAGACCGTCGGGTCGAGCTGGCGTATCGCCTTCGCGCTCAGCCAGACGCGCTGCGGCCTGCCGTTCACCCAGATCGTGCGCTTCTGCAGGTTCGGCTTGTAGGTGCGGCTGTGCACGCCCACCTGCTTCAGGCCGACGCCGCCCTTGCGCTTCGCCGAGCCCTTGCGGGTGCTCGTCTGTTGCGACCTCGTCTTCTTCCCTGTCACTGCGCAGACGCGCGGCATCTCTCTCCTCCGTGGCAGGTCCGGCGCGGGGCCGGTCCGGTTCGCTGCGGTGGCGGGCGGCTGGCGCCCGCAGAACGTCACAGGTTAGCACACGGCACCGCCGTCGCAGGGTGTCCCCGTTCGGGTTAGGTTCTCTCGCGTGACCGCGGAGAGACGTGCGTTCCTCGAGGGCATCCGCGACGTGCTGCCCATGCTGCTGGGCATCGTGCCCTTCGGCCTCATCACCGGCGTGAGCGCCGTGGGCGCCGGCCTGCACCCCTTCGACGTCGTCCTCATGTCGGCGCTGGTGTTCGCCGGGGCCGCGCAGCTCGCGGCGATCTCGCTCATCGCCGCGGGCGCCGCCGGGTGGGCAGCGGTGCTCACGGTGGCCATGGTGAACCTGCGGCACCTCATGTACAGCCTGGCCCTCACCCCGTGGCTGCGGCGCTACGGCCTGCTGAGCCGCGCGCTCGTCTCGTTCCTGATGGTCGACCAGGCCTTCGCCCTCGCCATCCTCAAGTACCCGCGGGCGGGCGACGACTACCCCCGCACCGCGTACTTCGTGGGCAACGGCCTCACCGCCTGGGTCACGTGGGTCTCCACCACGGCCGCGGGCGCCCTGCTGGGGGCTCAGCTGCCGCCGGAGTGGCAGCTCGACTTCGCCGTGCCGCTCATCTTCCTGGCGCTCCTCGTGCCCGCCGTGACCACGCGGCCCCTGCTCGTGGCCGCCGCCGTGGCGGGCGCCCTGGCCGTGGCGCTGGCGCCCCTCCCCTACAACCTGGGCCTCGTCGTGGGCACCCTGGCCGGCATCGCCGCCGGCACCGTCGCCGAGGGCCTCCTGCCCCGCCGCCCCGAGGGGGCGGGTGAGGCGTGAGCCGCCCCGAGGTCTGGCTCGCCGTGGTCCTTTCCGCGCTCGTCACGCTGGCGGAGCGCGGCTCCTTCCTCCTGGCGGCGAGCGAGGAGCCGCTGCCGCCCCTGCTGCGTCGTGCCCTGCGCTACGTGCCCGCCGCGGTCTTCGCGGCGATCACGCTGCCGGCGCTGACCAGGCCGTCCGGCGTGGGCCTGGGGCCCCTCGACGCGCGCCTGCTGGCGGGGGTCGTGGCCGGGCTCGTGGCCTGGCGGACGCGGAACGTGACGGTGACGTTCCTGGCCGGCATGGCGGCGCTGTGGCTGCTGAGCTGGACGCTGCGCGGAGCGGCCGGCTGAGCGCGCCCTGGTAGCATCGCCGGCGTGACCAGGGACCAGCTCGCCCGGGCGATCTACGGGCGCTCGCTCCTGCGCGGCGAGTTCACGCTGCGGTCCGGCGCGACGTCCGACCGCTACTTCGACAAGTACCTCTTCGAGTCCGACCCCGAGCTCCTAGCCGAGGTCGCCCAGGCGCTCGCTCGGCTCGTCCCGCCGGACACCGAGATGCTCGCCGGGCTCGAGCTGGGCGGCGTGCCGCTGGCCGTGATGCTGGGCCAGCTCACCGGCCTGCCGGTGGTGTTCGTGCGCAAGAGGGCCAAGGAGTACGGCACCAGGCGCCTGGCCGAGGGCGCCGACATCGCCGGGAGGAGGCTCCTCATCGTGGAGGACGTCGTCACCTCGGGCGGCCAGGTCGTCATCTCCGGCAACGACCTGCGGGAGCGCGGGGCGGTCATCGACTCTGCGGTCTGCGTCATAGACCGCGAGGCCGGCGGCGCCGAGGCGCTGGCGGCTGCGGGCGTGGCGCTGGCCGCCCTCTACACGATGACCGACCTGGAGCGCGCCGCCGGCCGCGCCTGAGGGAGCCACGGCCCTTCCCTTCCCCGTTGCCTCATGTCGGTAGCCCGCTTCCGGGCTACTCGTCCGCCGCGGGCGGCCGCGCCGGCGGCCCGCTGGCCGCGAGAGCGCCAGCGCTCTCGTGGCGGACGGACTTATGTCAGTAGCCTGTTCCCGGGCTACTGGCTGTAGGGACCCGGGAGGGGAGGGCCGCACCATCGCCCAGGAGGGCGACCCGACCACCTCGCGCGACTGCGTAAACTCGTCTCATGCCAGAGGAGACGGTCTTCAGCCGCATCGTGCGTCGCGAGGTGCCGGCGGACGTCCTGTACCAGGACGACCTCGTCACGGCGTTCCGCGACATCCACCCGCAGGCGCCCACCCACGTGCTGATCGTGACGAACGAGCCCATCCCCACGGTGGCGGACGTGAGGCCGGAGCATGAGCCCGCCCTCGGTCGCATGTTCACCGTCGCGGCCGAGGTGGCGCGGCGGGAGGGGCTCGAGGAGGGCTACAGGCTGATAGTGAACTGCAAGGAGCACGGCGGCCAGGAGGTCTACCACCTGCACATGCACCTACTCGGGGGCCGCAGGCTGGGCCGGATGCTGCCGCGGACGGAGGAGGGCGAGCGATGAAGTACCGCAGGCTGGGCGGCAGCGGGCTGAAGGTCAGCGAGGTGAGCCTGGGCGCCTGGACGACCTTCGGACAGACCGTCGACGAGCAGCGCACGGTCACCGAGATCATGGGCAAGGCCTACGAGCTCGGCGTGAACTTCTTCGACAACGCCGACGCCTACAACCGCGGCCAGGGCGAGCGCGTGATGGGCGCGGCGCTGCGCGACCTGGGCCTGCCGCGGCAGTCCTACGTCCTTTCCTCCAAGGTGTACTGGCCCATGTCGGACGCCGTGACCGACAGGGGCCTCTCGCGCAAGCACGTGCTCGAGTCGATAGACATGAGCCTCGAGCGGCTCGGCGTGGACCACCTCGACATCTACTTCGCGCACCGCTACGACCAGGAAACGCCGCTGGAGGAGACCGTGGAGGCCTTCACCGACGTGGTCCGCAGCGGGCGCAGCCACTACTGGGGCACCAGCATGTGGCCGCCGGCGAAGATCGCCGAGGCGGTGGCCTTCGCCAAGGGCAACGGCCTCGTCGCGCCCGCCGCCGAGCAGCCCAGCTACTCGCTGCTCGACAGGGAGCGCGTCGAGAAGGAGGTCCTGCCGGTCACGGAGCCCAAGGGCATCGGCCTCGTCGTGTTCAGCCCGCTGGCGCAGGGCATGCTCACCGGGAAGTACGACGACGGCGTCCCCGAGGGCACCCGCTTCGCCCGCTTCACCCAGTTCAAGGACCGCTTCATGACCGAGGAGAACGTCGGCCGCGTGAGGGCCCTCAAGCCCATCGCCGACGAGCTCGGCATCACCAGGGCGCAGCTCGCGCTGGCGTGGCTGCTTCACCAGCCCGGCGTGTCCAGCGTGATCACGGGCGCCACGCGCGTGGAGCAGGTGGTGGACAACGCGGCCGCGTCCGACGTCGAGCTGACGCCCGAGGTGCTGCAGCGCATCGCCGAGGCCGTGGCCTGAAGAGGCTCTACACCGCTGCCCAGATGGCCGAGGCCGACGGGCTCGCCGCCGCCGCCGGCGTGCCCGTCGAGGCGCTCATGGACGCCGCCGGGCGCGCCGTGGCGGCGGCCGTGCGCGAGCGCTTCCCCGCCGCTCGCCGCGCGCTGGTCCTGTGCGGACCGGGCAACAACGGCGGCGACGGCTACGTGGCGGCGGCGGACCTGGTCCGTGGCCTCGAGGTCACGGTCCTCGAGGTCACCGACGAGCCGCGCACGGACGCGGCGCGGGACGCGCGGGCGACGTTGGTGGGGCGCGGCGTGACGCCGGCTCACCTCACGGGCGGGGCCGTCGCCGCCTGGCTGGGCGCCGCCGACCCGGACGCAGCCGTGGCCGTGGACGCCCTGCTGGGCTGCGGCCTCACGCGGCCGCTCGGGGGCGACTACGCGGCCGCCGCGGCGGCGCTCAACGCCGGCGACGTGCCCGTCGTGTCCGTCGACGTGCCCACCGGGGTGGACGCGGACCGGGCCGCGGTGCCCGGCGAGCACGTGAGGGCCGACGTCACGGTCCAGCTCGCCGGGGCCAAGGTCGCCTCGGCGTTCCACCCGGCCCGCGCGTCGTTCTCCGGGGCGCGCCCCGGGCGCCCGGCGGCGGTCCTCGTGGCCGACATCGGGATCCCCTCCGAGGTGCTGGCGTCGGTCTCGCCCACGCTGTGGCTGGACGCGGAGGGCGTGGCCGCCTCGCTCCCGACGCGGGCGCCCGACGCGCACAAGTACGCGGTCGGCACCGTGACGGTGGTCGCGGGCTCGGCCCGCTACCTGGGCGCCGCCGAGCTCGCCTGCCGCGGGGCCTGGCGGGCGGGCGCCGGCCTCGTCACGCTCGTGGCGGCGGAGCGCCACCCCTCGGCCTGGCCGGAGACCGTCGTGGTGCAGGCGTCCGGGACCTGGCCGCCGCCGGGGCTCACCGCGAGGTCGTCCGCGGCGCTCGTCGTGGGCCCGGGGCTCGACCCGGACGAGCCCGACTCGGCGCTTCGGGCGCTGGCGGAGCTCCTCGAGTGGGCGCCCGGCCGGGTGGTCCTCGACGCCGGGGCGCTGCGTCCCGAAGCGCTCGCGCCCCGGCTGCCGGCGCTCCGCCGGCTCGAGGAGAGGGGCGCTCCGGCCGTGCTCACGCCCCACGCCGGCGAGGCGGCCAGGCTGGCCGGCGGCCTCGGCGTCCCGGCCGACCCCGTGGGCGACCCGCTCGGCGCCGCCCGGGTCCTCTCGCGCGCGACCCGCGCCGTCGTGGTGCTCAAGGGCGCCACGACGGTGGTGGCGTCCCCCGACGGTCGCGAGGCCGTGAGCGACGCCGGGCACCCCGGCTTGGCCAGCGGCGGCACCGGGGACGTGCTGGCCGGCGCGATGGGCGCACTGCTGGCCGCGCCCGGCGGGGACGTCTTCGAGCGCGCCTGCGCCGCCGTCTACCTGCACGGACGCTCCGGAGAGCGAGCGGCGCGCGCCCGTGGGGTGGGGCTGGTAGCCTCTGACGTCGCGGACGCCCTCGCGGAGGTCCGCGCCGAGCTGCGGCCATGAACGACGCCCCCGACGGACCGCTCCGCCTCCTCGTCACCGTGCCGGCGACCAGCGCGAACCTGGGGCCCGGCTTCGACACTCTGGGCATCGCCGTCGACCTGCGGCTGACGGTGCGGGCGATCCTCGCCGGCGACGACGCCTTCGCCTACGCGGGCGAGGGCCCGCCGCCGCCCCATGAGGGGAACCTCGTGCAGCGCGGCTTCGCCGCCGCCTACGCCGCGGTGGGAGGGCACCCGCCGGCGGTGGCGCTCGAGGTCGAGAACCCTGTGCCCCTGGCGCGCGGCCTGGGCTCGTCGTCGGCGGCCCTCGTAGCCGGCGTTGCCGCCGCCGACGCCGCCCTCGGCGGTGCGCTGGGCCGCGACGGCGTCTTCAGGCTGGCTGCCGAGCTCGAGGGCCACCCCGACAACGTGGGGCCGGCCGTGTACGGCGGCTTCGTGGTCGCGGCGCGCGGCGAGGACGGCGCCTTCGTGGCGCGCTCGTTCCCCTTCCCCGCGGGCTGGCGGCTCCTCTTCGGGGTGCCGACCTTCCCCGTCCCCACGGCCGCCGCCCGTGCCGCGCTGCCCGCCTCCTGCTCGCTGGAGGACGCGTCGCTCACGGCCTCGCGCGCGGCCCTGTGGGTCGCGGCCGTGGCCACGGGGGACCGGTCGCTGCTGCGCACCGCCTCCCTCGACGTGATCCACCAGCCGCACCGCGCCGCCCTCGTGCCGGGCCTGGCGGAGCTGCTGCGGGACCTCCGGGCGGCCGGAGCCGACGCCGCCTACCTCTCGGGTGCCGGACCCACGGTCGGGGCGATCGCCGGCGACGAGGCGGCGGACGCCTGCCGCGCGGTGCTGGCCGCCTGGGTGGGAGCCGAAGGTCGCGTCCTGGAGCCGGGTCCGGCGACCGGCTACGCCGTGAGCCGGTGTTAGCATCGCCCGCGTGGGCGTGGTCCTCGGCATCGACACCTCCTGCGACGACACCGGCGTCGGCGTCGTGTCTGACGGGCGGGTCCTGTCGAACGTGGTGCTCGGCCAGACGGCCCTCCACGCCGCCTTCGGCGGGGTCGTGCCCGAGCGGGCGAGCCGCGAGCACCTCAGCGTCATCGACGGCGCCGTGCTCCGCGCGCTGAACGAGGCCGGCGTCGACCTCGCGGACCTCACCGCCGTGGGCGCCACCCGCGGGCCCGGGCTGGTGGGCGCCCTGCTGGTGGGCCTCTGCTACGGCAAGGCGCTGGCCTTCGGGCTCGAGGTGCCGTTCGTGCCCGTCCACCACCTGGCCGGGCACCTGGCCGCCGCCGACGTCGAGCCGCCGTTCCTGGCCCTCATCGCCTCGGGCGGCCACACGGTGCTGTTCGACGTGGAGGACTGGGACCGAGTGACCGAGCTGGGCCGCAGCCGCGACGACGCCGCCGGCGAGGCCTTCGACAAGGTCGCCCGCCTCCTCGGGCTCGGCTACCCGGGCGGCGCGGCGCTCTCCCGGCTGGCCGAGCGGGGCGACGACCACGGCGTGGAGCTGCCCTGGCCCATGAAGGGCGACGACGGACTCAGCTTCAGCTTCTCGGGGCTGAAGACCGCGGTGGCGCTGCTGCTCGAGCGCCGCCCCGACGTCGACAGGGCCGACGTGGCCGCCACCTTCGAGCGCGTCGCCGTGGGCTCGCTGGTAGAGGTGACGCTGCGCGCCGCCCGGCGCACCGGGGCGCGGCGCCTCGTCGTCGCCGGCGGCGTGGCGGCGAACAAGCGCCTGCGCGCCGAGCTGGCGCGCAGCGGGCTCGAGGTGTCCTTCCCGCCGCCGGAGCTATCCACCGACAACGGCGCGATGATCGCGCTCGCCGCCGAGCGCGTGCTGGCGCGGCAGCCGGGCGGGCCCGCCTCGCCCACGGGCGCCTGGACCGCCGACGCGCGGCCGTACCTCCCGCTGGCGTCCGCGTGAGCCGCCCGCGGCTCGCCGTCAACTACTCGCCGCCGCTGGCACGCCTCGTGGGGTCCGGCGCCGTCGCCGTGGACCTCTACAAGGTCCCGGACTGGGACGACCTCGTCGCCGCGGCCTGCGCCTCGGGCGCCTGCTACGTGCACTTCCCCGCCGAGCTGGGGGCCACGCGCCTCGGCCTCGACCTGGAGCGCGCCGCCGACCTGATGCGCCGCACGGGCACGACCAGCCTCAACGGCCACCTCGTGCCCTCGCGGGAGCGCTTCCCCGACGTCGCGGTGGGCGACGTGTCGCCCGAGGCCAGGGCCCGGGTGACGGAGGCGCTGATCGCCGACGTCGGCGTCCTGGCCGCGTCCGTGGGCGCCGAGAACGTGATCGTCGAGAACGTGCCGTACCGCGGCGAGGACCACGGGCTGCTGCGCGCCGGCGTCGACCCCCGCGTGGTGACGGCGGTCGTGGAGGCCACGGGCTGCGGCCTGCTCCTGGACCTCTCGCACGCCCTGCTCACGGCGCGGGAGCTGGGCGTGGAGCTGTGGGAGTACGTGGACGCCCTGCCCACGCACGCGCTGCGCGAGCTGCACGTGTCCGGCGTGCGGCCCGTGGACGGCCGCCTGCGCGACCACCTGCCCCTCACGGACCTCGACGTGGCGAACCTGCGCGCGGCGCTGGCGCGGGTGCGCGCCGGCGCCTGGCCCGCTCCGGACAAGGTGGCGTTCGAGTACGGCGGCGTCGGCCCGGTCTTCGAGTGGCGCACGGACCCCGACGTGCTGGCCGAGCAGGTGCCGCTGCTGGGCGAGCTGGTCTGGGCCCTGGGCTGAGGCCGCGAGGGTCCGGCGAGCGCCCTACCTTATCGAGCCCCAGAGGCCCGCCAGGTACATCTCCTGCGTGACCACGCCCTTGACCTCCTGGCCGTCGACGATGACGACGAGCTGCTCGTGGGCCAGCATGCCGCGCAGCTCGGTGACGGCGACGTCGGAGGGCGCCTTGGCCAGCTCCTCCCACGAGGTGATGCGGTCGTGGTGCAGGCCCGTGACGCCTATCGGCACGCGGTCCTGGTGGACGATCACGACGCGGTTCTCGAACAGCGTCTGCACCGCCTGCGCGGCGTCCACCACGGGCACCTTCATCGCGGCCTGTCCGGCGGAGGGCGGGGCCGAGAGCCCGAACGAGAGCAGCGTGGGGCTGGGGATGCGCAGCGAGCTGCGCACCCAGATGAGCGCCAGCGAGTAGGCCAGGACGAACACGGCCCCCTCGAGGAGGCCGGCGGCGTTGAAGTCGCCGAAGCCCAGCCGGCCCTGGCCCGGCACCAGGAGCGAGACGAGGAGCGACACCAGCAGGGCGAACGCCACGGCGGCGAGCGCTCCGAGCAGCGCCGCCAGGCGGAGCTGAGACGGTCTCCTCACGCGTTCCTCCACTCCGGCTGGGCGGGGTCGAGGACCCCGGGCAGGTGGTCGAGCCTGTCCACGTCGGCCGCCACCGACGCGTCCTCGGTGCGCAGGGCGCGGGCGCTCACGCCCAGGAGGCGCCCGACCCTGGCCTCGAGCGCCGCCAGCGTCGCCGTGCCCGTGACCAGCCCGAACAGCACCGCCGGGCCGACGAGTGCGGCCAGCCGCAGCGGGTCCTTGCGGCCGCCGAAGGCCCGCGCGATCAGCGGCAGCAAGGCGGGCACGGCCTCGCGGGCCAGGAGGGCCAGGTTCCCGCCCGTGAAGCGCCCGTCCCTGAGCCTCACGTAGGTGCGCCTCTGCGCCGGGAAGGCGCCGGCCATCGTCGCGTCGGCGACGACGGGGTAGACGACCTGCGCGCCCGTGGACCTGGCGCGGTCGACGAACCTGGCCACGGCGTCGGGCACGAGCCAGGGCAGGTCGGCGGTCGCCAGCAGCACCTCGTGTGCGCCGCGTCCCAGCGCCGCGCCCAGGCCGAGGGCGAAGGAGTCCTCGAAGCGCCGGCCCGACGGCAGGCGCACGAGGTCGTAGCCGGCCAGCTCGACGTCGCCGGGTCCCACGTACACGACCTCGTCCACGCGGCCCGAGCCGACCAAGGCGTCGAGGACGTAGGCGGCGAGCGGCCTGCCGGCCACGGGCAGGAGCGCCTTGGCGGCCACGCCGGCGGCCGCGGCGAGAGCGTCGCCCGCGTCGCCCCCCGCCAGCACCACGGCTGTCACACCTCCCGGCATGGCGGAGTCTACCTAAGTGCCGGAGCCCGCGAACGTGCGGGCTCCGGCGTCCAGGACGGTGGAAGAGCGGATCAGAAGCGCGACTGTCTGACGTTCAGCTCGACGGTGCGGCCGGGCTCGAGGTTGAAGGTCGTCACGTAGGTCGAGTAGCGGGGGGCGATGACGACGATCTCGTGCCTGCCGGGCTGGACGTCGCGGAGCTCGAGACGCCCGCTGCCGTTGGGGATGGTGCCTGCGAAGGCGCCGTCGAGGAACACCGTGGCGCCGCCGACGTTGGCCTGGATCACGACGACGGAGCTGGTGCCGCGGAGGCTGACGTCGACGACGGTGTCGCGGTCCTGCGAGACGCGGAAGCCTATCGTCTGGCTCTGGTACCCCTGCAGCTGGAAGGTCGCCTCGTACTGCCCGGGCTGGAAGCGTATGGAGCCCGTGGGCGTGGTGCCCACGTAGCGTCCGTCGACGTAGACGTCGGCGCCGGGAGGCGAGCTCGTGAACGTGGCGCTGCCCGCCCGCACGCGCTGCTGCAGGTTCGCGGTCACGGGCTCGGTGCGGCCGGGCGAGACGTTCACCGAGGTCGTGAACTCCTCGTAGCCCGAGAGGACGAAGCGCACGTCGTGGCGCCCCGGCCGGGTGCCGAACGAGAGGGGCGTGTAGCCCACGAAGCTGCCGTCCACGTAGACCTCGGCGCCGCTCGGGTTCGAACGGAGCTGCAGCGTGCCGAAGGCTGCCTGGGGCGGCCTGTCGCCCACGTAGTAGAGCGCCGTGTCCGTGACCCAGTCCTCCTGCGGGAGCGGGTTCACGATGATGCGGAAGCCCTGGACGAAGCCCTCCTCGCCGATGTTGCTGTGGGCGAAGAGGTCGTCCTCGTCGTCGAAGCGGGCGAGCTGCCTGGTGTCGAGCTGCGAGTGGCTGGCGACGGCGATGACCTTCGAGAGGCCGCGCGGCGGCGCGATGTTGAACACGTAGCGCGCGCCGGACGGCGGGAGGGTCACGGTCCTGCCGCCCCGCACGAAGTTGTTGTCGTCGAAGCGGTTCGGGAAGATCTGCGTGATCTCGCCGTTGGGCTTCACGTCGAAGACGTAGACGTAGCTGTCCTCTTCGGGGCGCACGGAGATCCGCACTTCCTCGCCGACCTGGTAGGAGGGGGCCCCATCGCCCGTGGGGTCGCGGTCGAGCCAGACGTCCACGCCGAAGCTCGGGCGAGGGTTGACGACGATCGACTGCGGGCTGACCACGATCTGAGCCGAGGCGGCCGAGGCGAAGAGCAAGGCTAGGCCTAACAGTCGTTTGAGCATGGCCTGCCTCCTTTCTGGCCGGAGGGTAGCACCGGCCCACAGACGCTCGTTATGGAGTGCCTAACGGCTTCTTCATCCTGTGTGCCGGATGTCGCAGGCCCGCGTACCGGCGCGCCGGCGTCGGATAAGTTGTGCCGTATGCGACGTTCGCGTGATCGCCTTCCCCGCCTGGCCGCGGCCGCCGTGCTGCTGCTGGCCGGCCTCGCCGCCGCCCAGGAGCCGCCGCCCGTCGAGACGATCCTCGACAACGTGACCCAGGCCGCCCGCGAGCTCCAGGACGCCTCCTTCCTCCTCACCGGCCGGGTGATAGACGCCGACGGCACCGAGTTCCCCCTCGAGATCGAGGTGCAGGTGATGCCGGGCGAGGACCTCGCGAGCGCGTACATCATCCAGCCCGACGCGCTGGCCGACAACCAGATCGTCCTGGACGGCACGGCCGTCTACAGCTACTCGTTCCTCACGAACCAGGTCACGATCTTCGATGCCGACGACCCCGACGCCCTGGGCGGCATGTTGCCCGCCGGGCAGGACGGGGCGACGGCGAACCTGTCGCTCGACCTCGGCACGATCCTGGCGGGCTACGAGGCCGAGCTCGTGGGCGTGGAGGACAGCCCCGACGGTCCCGTGTACAGGCTCGCCTTCGCGAACCGCGACAGGGAGGCGATGATCCTGGACGTCGACGCCTGGGTGCTGGCCGCCGACTGGCTGCCGCGGCGCCTCGTCTTCAAGGAGGAGGGCGGCAGGGTCGTGGCCGAGCTGAACGCCGAGCGGCTCCTCGTGAACCAGGGCCTCGATCCCGACGAGGTGCGAGCGCTGCCCGAGGACGCCGAGGTCATAGACAACCGCTCCCGATGACGCCGGGCCGGCGCGGTACCGCCAGCGCCGGGCCCACACGAGCCAGGGGGGCGCCGACCGCCGGGCCGGCGCCCCCCTAACGTCGCGGCGGGGCCTTCGTCTAGACCATGCGCTCCGGCACCACGGCCTCGTCGAACTCCTCGGGCGTGAGGTAGCCGAGCGCCGCCGCGGCCTCCTTGAGGGTCGTGCCCTCGCGGTGCGCCTTCTGGGCGATCTCCGCGGCCTTGTAGTAGCCGATCCTCGTGTTCAGGGCCGTCACCAGCATCAGCGAGTTGCTCAGGTGCATGCGTATGCGCTGGTGGTCCGCCTCGATGCCCTCGACGCAGTTCACCCTGAAGCTCTCGCAGGCGTCGCCGAGGAGCTGCGCCGACATGAGCAGGTCGTGGATCATCACGGGCTTGAAGACGTTGAGCTGCAGGTGCCCCTGGCTGCCGGCCACGCTGATCGTGGTGTCGTTGCCGATGACCTGGGCGCACACCATCGTCATGGCCTCGGCCTGGGTGGGGTTGACCTTGCCCGGCATGATCGAAGAGCCCGGCTCGTTCGCCGGCAGCCTGATCTCGCCGATGCCGCAGCGCGGGCCGGAGCCCAGCAGCCTGATGTTGTTCGCCACGGCCATGAGCGCCACGGCGGCGCGCTTCAGCGCCCCCGACGCCTCCACGACCGCGTCGTTCGCCGACAGCGCCTCGAACTTGTCGTCGGCGGTGCGGAACGGGTGCCCCGTGAGCTCGGCGATCTTCGCCGCCACCGCCGCCGCGAACCCCGGCGGGGCGTTCAGGCCGGTGCCGACGGCGGTGCCGCCCAGCGCCAGCTCGGCGAGGTGCGGGAGCGCACCCTCCACCGCCTCCACCGACTTCCGTACCTGCGTCGCGTAGCCGCCGAACTCCTGCCCTAGCGTGAGGGGCGTGGCGTCCATCAGGTGGGTGCGCCCGATCTTCACGACCCCGGCGAACTCCCGCGACTTGGCCGCCAGCGCCTCCTCGAGGCGGCGCATCGCCGGCAGCGTGTGGTCGGAGAGCTTGCCGTAGGCGGCCACGTGCATGGCCGTGGGGAACGTGTCGTTCGACGACTGGCTCCTGTTGACGTCGTCGTTGGGGTGCACGGGAACCTTGCTGCCTAGCGGGTTGCCGGTGAGCTCGCTGGCGCGGTTCGCGATGACCTCGTTGACGTTCATGTTCGTCTGCGTGCCGGAGCCCGTCTGCCACACCACCAAGGGGAAGTGGTCGTCGAGCTGCCCCGCCAGGATCTCGTCGCAGACGCGAGCGATGAGCTCGGCCTTGTCGGCCTCCAGGCCGGCGAGCTCGGCGTTCACCAGCGCGGCGGCCTTCTTGAGCACCGCGAAGGCGTAGATGACCTCGCGGGGCATGCGCTGCCCGCCGATCTTGAAGTTCTGGCGCGAACGCTCCGTCTGCGCGCCCCAGTAACGGTCGGCGGGGACGCGCACCTCGCCGAGGGTGTCCTTCTCTACCCGGTGCTCCACGGGCTCATGCTACCCGCAGAGCGGCGCGGCGCAGACGTCGAGGTAGGCCCAGTCGTGACCCTCGCGCACGTACAGCTTCAGCCACAGCCGACCGTCCTGGACGCGGTAGGCGGGCCCGTCGTGGGCGCGCAGCTCGGCCAGCGAGCCGGCCTCCGCGGCCACGTTGCGGGCGTCCACCCACCAGTCCACGTAGGGGTAGGCGTCCTCCCCGCCCCACGGCAGCGACACGACGACGGCGTCACCGGGCGCCACGCCCTCGGTGAGGCCCAGCCGCAGGTGCGCGGGCTCACCGGCGTACTCGTACGCGTACTCCTCGCCCAGGCGCGCCGCGGTCCTGAAGTAGCGGGGCGGCTCGTCGGGCGAGCCGTACATCACGTGCGAGGCGCCGTCGCCGCGCCGCACGGTCACGGGCCCTACGCCCCCGCTGGGCCCCGCCACGACGTCGAGGGCCAGGCCCAGGTAGGGACCGGCGCACACGAGGGCGTTCCACTCCGGCCTGAGCGTGCAGCCCTCGCCGCCTAGGAACGCGTCGTTCACCGTCACCCACCGTCCCGGCGCGCCGGTGACGCTGCCGTCGGCGTCGCGGAACACGGCGCTGCGGTAGCCGTCCTCGCCCTCCTCAGGGCTCCCCTCGCGGCTGTGGAGGTAGACGCGGTTCACGCCCGACGCGAAGGTGAGCCCGGCCGACCAGTTGTCCGCCGCCGTGGCGTAGTGCGTGAAGTCGAGGTAGCTGATCGCCGCCGCCTGGCGGGTCGCGTTGGGCGCGTAGCCCGCGAAGCGGCTGTCCTTCACGTGGACGGTGCCGTCGTAGAACTCGAAGCCGCGGACCGTGAAGCCTGGGTCCCAGGGGCGCGGCAGGTGCCGCCCGGCGGCGGCGCTCGCGTCGTCCCACTCCGGCCAGGTGCCCACGTTCGGCGTCTCGCCCACGAAGGCCACGCCCTCGGCGCCGCTCTCGTCCGAGGCGAAGGTCACGCCGCGGGCGTTGTCGCTCAGCACCCCGCCCCGGAGCACCGCGTGCGTGCCGCGGAACCACGCGCCACCGTCGCGGTGCTTGTAGGCCACGAAGCCCTCGAACACGGCCGTCACCGCGGAGTCCTCGTCCTCCGGGTCGAGGCGCGGCTCGTACCAGGTGGGCGGGTTGTCGCTCAGGTCGGCGGTGGGCCCGTTGTCCACCAGCAGACCCACCTCGCGGTTCGAGTGGGCGACGTTGTCCTCGAACCGGCCCAGCGGCGTGAAGCGCGGCCACACGTCCGTCTCGCCCGAGGCGAGGCCCGTGGGGTGCTCGGGCAGGGCGTACCAGAAGCCGGTCCCGCGGGAGCTGGCCGCCACGTTGCCCACGAGGTCGTTGGCGGGGTTCGAGACCCAGAAGCCGGCGGGCCCCCGGTACGAGCTGTCCGAGGGGAGCACGGCGTCGTCCGCCGGCGGTCGCATGATCATCAGCGCCAGGTCGCGGTAGAGCTCGTTGCCGGTCTCGTCGCCGTCCTCGAGGAAGAAGCAGTGGCCGTAGGTGGCGTAGCCCACGACGTCCTCCACCAGCACGCCGTTGGTGCCGTGGATCGTCACGCACCTGTGGTAGGAGTCGTGGACGCTGGTCCGCCTGACGAAGCTCCCGTGGCCGCCGTCGCCCACCCGGTGGAAGTGGACCGGATAGCGGGCCAGCCGTCCGCGCTGCCCCATGCGGTAGAGCTCGACGGCGTCGAGGCGCAGCCGCCCCGCGCCCATCACCATCACGTGGCCGCCGAACTGCCCCTCGTCGCTCTGCTCGTCGCCGCGTATCACGATGTTGCGCGTCAGGCGCGCCACCTCGGCGCGCTCGTCCACGGTGATGCCGCCCACCTCCATGAGCGTGCCCTGGTGGAAGTAGGCCAGCGGCTCGTCGAGCGTCAGGGCGTTCCCGGCCACCGCCACCACGGTCCTCTCCTCCACCTGCTCGTCGCCCTCGTCGCCGTAGCCGGCGAAGTCGGTGGAGGCCACGACGACCCTGTCGCCGACGCGCCAGCCCGTGGCGTCCTGCAGCCACACCTGGTCGTCGCCGGGGCGAGCGTCGCGCGCCAGCCGCGTCCAGCTCGCGCCGACCATGTCGCCGTAGAGCTCGATGACGCCGTCCATGGCCGCGAGGAACTTCGTCCCCATGCCGCCCACGCTGGCCTCGGTCTCGGGGCCCGTGAGCGTGATGACGGCGTGCCCGCGGTAGGGCTCAGCGCTGCTGCCGGCGTAGAGGCCGCCGTGCACGAGGACCCAGCCGGCGGTCAGCTCCACCTCGCCCTCGCCCAGCACCAGGGCGCCGTCGACGGTGAGGCTGGCGAGCGGCGGCGGCGTGACGTCGAGGAGCATCACGGTCCCCGCCGGCACGACGACGTCGGCGCCGGCCGCCGGCACGGCGCCGCCGGGCCAGGCCGCCGGGTCGGACCACACGGCGGTGGGCTGAGGCGGCGGCGGGCTGGGCTCGCGGGGCTGCGGTACATGGACCTGGTCGCTCGGGGGCTGCTGGGCGCCGCAGCCGGCGAGGGCGACGACGAGCGCCGCCAGGGCGGCGCGCTCGAGGGAGCGGAGGAGGCCCATCACGAGAAGCTACTCGGCCCCAGGGCCGCGCGTCGTGGCGAAGCTCATCGCGAGAGCACCGTCCGCAGCGCCCCGGGCAGGGCGTCCTTCCAGTTCGGCCAGTTGTGACCGGCGCTGCTCTCGGTCAGCACGCTCCTCACGCCCGCGCGCGAGGCCAGGGCCGCGGCGGCGCGGCGGTTCACCTCGTGCAGCCACTCCAGCGTGCCCACGTGGAGGTGCCAGGTGCCCGGCAGCGGCGTGCCGGGGTCGGCCAGCCTCTCGACGAGCCAGGACTCCCGCGACCTGTAGGGGTCGAACGAGCCCGGCGCGCCGAGGAACGCGCCCGACAGCGACAGCACGGCGTCGGCCCGGGCGGCGTCGGGGTCGCGCGCGGCGCGGCGCAGGGCCAGCGTGGCCGAGGCCAGCGCGCCCAGGCTCGCGCCCACCCAGACGCGCTGTCCCGTGAGCGGGTAGCGGCGGACGAGCTCGGGCTCCAGCTCCTCCTCGACGAAGCTCTGGTACCCCTCGGAGAACGCGTACTCGGCGAGGCGGTCCACCGGTTCCACGAAGGCGAGCCGCACGGGCCGCACCTCGCCGCGCCGCAGCAGCGCCTCCAGGACCAGGTGGAGGCCGCCGACGCGCTTGAAGGCCACGCCGTCCTGCACGACCGCCAGCGGCGTGGGCTCGTCGGCGGCCACCGACGAGGGCGTGTAGACAGCGACGCGGCGGGTCTGGCCGAGGGCGCGGCTGTCGATCCTCAGACGCTCCTCCGAGCCGCCGGCGAGGTCGGCTGGCGGGTCGGCCAGCTCGCTCCTCCTGTAGGCGGGTCCCACGGCGCAGCTCACCTCGCCGTACCACACGCTGGGCGCGCGGCAGACCGCGTCCGGGTCGGGGCGCAGCGCGCCGTCGGCGCCGATGAAGCCGTACTCGAAGTAGACGTCGTCGGGCAGCTCCAGCTCGACGACCTCGCCGGGCGTGACGGGGGTGGGGTCCCTGTCCATGTCGGTGAGGTCGCTGGCGAGCTTCTCCGCCCAGGCGGGAACGGTGACCCTCAGCACCATGGGCCGAGTCTATAGGCGGCCGGGGTTACACTCGACTGGTGCCGAACCCGTTCAGACCGCTCTCCGTGCCGGAGCTCAGGGCGCGGGCGTGCGCCAAGTGGCGCCACTACCCGGCCGACGTGCTGCCGCTGTGGGTGGCCGAGATGGACTTCGCGCTCGCCGACGGCATCAAGGCGGCGCTGAAGGCCCACGTGGACTCCGACGACCTGGGCTACCCGCCGCACGAGGGCATGGCCGGGCTGCGCGAGGCCGTGGCCGAGCGGCTGGAGCGGCGCTACGGCGCCCGCTTCCCCCTCGACGGCATCGCCGCCCTGGGCTCCACCGTCGACGGCATGGTGCTCGGGGTCAGGGCCTTCACCGAGCCGGGCGACGAGGTCCTGCTGCTCACGCCCCTCTACCCGCCCTTCAAGCGCGTGGTCGCCGCGAACGACCGCGTGCCCGTCGAGGTGGAGCTGGTGCGCGGCCCGGAGCGGTACGAGCTGGACATGGCCGCGCTCCGCGCCGCCGTCACGCCGCGCACGAGGCTCCTCATGCTGTGCAACCCGCACAACCCCATCGGGACCATGTACCGGCGGGACGAGCTCGAGGCGCTGGCCGCGCTGGTCCTCGAGCACGACCTGCACGTGGTCTCCGACGAGCTGCACGCCGACATCAGCTACGGCGGCGCCCACGTGCCCTTCGCGTCGCTGGGGCCCGAGGTGGCGGCGCGGACCGTCACGCTCTACGGGCCCACGAAGGCCTTCAACTTCCCCGGGCTGGGCATCAGCTTCGCGCTCACGCCCGGGCCGGAGACGCTGGCGCGGCTGGAGGAGGTCACCGGCGGCAAGCACTCGCGGCCGAGCCGCCTGGCCGAGGCCGCCGCCCTCGCGGCCTACACGGGCTGCGACGACTGGCTCGAGCAGGCCATCGCCTACCTGCGCGCCAACCGCGACAGGGTGGTGTCGTTCGTGCGCTCCGAGCTGCCCGGCGCATCGGTGCACGCGCCGGAGGCCACCTACCTGGCCTGGCTGGACCTGCGCGAGGCGGGCCTAGGCGACGCGCCGGCGGCGCGCCTGGCCGAGGTCGCGAAGGTGGGCCTCAACGAGGGCGCGGAGTTCGGCGCCGGCGGCCAGGGCTTCGCGCGCCTGAACTTCGCCACCTGTCACGACGTGCTCGAGGAGGCGCTCGCGCGCCTCGCGTCGGCGCTGGCGCCGGCGGCCTGACCCTCCAGGAAGCCCAGCACCAGCGCGACGAACCGCTCCGGCACGCCCGTCTCCTCCGGCTCGTTGTGGAGCTCGTGGTAGGCGCCGGGGAACGTGACCAGCTCCAGCGTGCCCGGCGGCGCCGCCGCGGCCAGGCGGCGGCTGCCCTCCGGCGAGGACACGGCGTCCGCCGCGCCGTGCAGCACGAGCGTCGGCGGCCGCAGCGACGCGGCGCTGTCGAGGAGCCGGCGGCCCGAGGCGATGAGCGTGTGGCCGGTGGCGGCCATCACGGGGCCGGAGTAGACCAGGGGGTCGGCGACGTAGTCGGTCCCCACCCGCGGCTCCCGCGACAGGGCTCCGCTCCGGAGCCGCGCCACCGGCAGGGCGGGCGCCACGGCGGCCAGCACGCCGGCCAGCGAGGTCATCCAGCCGGGGCGGGGCACGGGGTCGACGAGGTAGGGGGCCGAGAGCACGAGCCTCTCGACGGCCTCCGGCCTGTCCAGCGCGAAGGCCAGCGCCACGGCGCCGCCCATGGAGTGCCCGAACAGCGCCGGGCGCCCGCGCCCCAGCGACGCGGCGGCCTCCACTGCGGCCCCTACCGACGCCACCAGCGGCGCGTAGGACCTGACCAGCGCCCGCGGACCGGGGCTGCGGCCGTGGCCGGGCAGGTCGACGGCCACCACCGGGTGGCCGGCGGACGCCGCCGCCGTCGCCAGGCGCGTGTGGCGCATGGCGTGCTCGGCGTAGCCGTGCACCACCACCAGCGGACGGCCCGCGCCCGGCGCCTCCCAGCGGTAGGCGGCCAGCGCGCCGCCCGGCGCCCTCAGGTCGAAGCGGGTGGGCTCAGCCACCCTCCTCCGGCTCCAGGCTGTAGGTCTCCATCACGGGGTTCGACAAGACCTTCTCGGACATGTCGCGGAGCTGCCGCAGCGCCTCGTCGGGCTCGCCCTCCAGCTCCACCTCCACGCGCTTGCCCACGCGGACGTCCCTGACGGCGTCGTAGGCGAGGCGCCGCAGGGTCTCGAGCACCGCCCTGCCCTGCGGGTCGAGTATCGACGGCTTGAGCATCACGCTCACCACGGCGCGGTGGCGGTGAGCGTGTCCGTGGGCGTGCCCCGCGCCGCCTGCGCCCCGCTCGCCCGCCCCGCGCGCTCCGGGGAGCGTGCCGTCCTCGGGCGGCCTGTAGGCGGCGGCGAACGCGGACGGGTCGCCGGCCTCGCTCGTGACGCGGCGCAGGACCTCGGCGTAGGCGTCCTCCACGCCGCCCAGGTCGCGGCGGAAGCGGTCCTTGTCGAGCCTCTCGCCGCTGGCGGCGTCCCACAGCCGGCAGGTGTCGGGGCTCACCTCGTCGGCGAGCACCAGCGCGCCGTCCGCGGTGCGCCCGAACTCGAGCTTGAGGTCGACGAGCTCGAGGTCCAGGCGGGCGAAGTAGGCCCTCAGGGCGTCGTTCACCGACGTGGCCAGCTCGAAGAGCTCGGCCAGGTCTTCCTCGGTGGCGAGCCCCAGAGCGACCGCGGCGGCGTCGTTGATGGTCGGGTCGCCCAGCGCGTCTGACTTCACGCACCACTCCACGACGATGGGGTCCAGGACGCCGCCCTCCTCCACGCCGTAGCGCGCGGCGAAGCTGCCCGCGGCCCGGTTGCGCACCACGACCTCGAGCGGCACGATCTCGACCCTCTCCACGAGCTGCTCGGTGTCCGAGACGCCGGCCACGAGGTGGGTGGGCACGCCCACGGCCTCCAGGGCGGCGAAGACGCGCTGGGTGATGGCGTTGTTGGCCGCGCCCTTGCCGGCGATCACGCCGCGCTTCTGGGCGTTGAACGCCGTGGCATCGTCCTTGAACTCCACGAGGACGCGCGAGGGCTCGTCGGTGGCGTAGAGCCGCTTCGCCTTCCCCTCGTAGAGGAGCTGCCTGCGCTCCGGTCGGGTCACGCCGCGATGATACGACCGCACCCCGCTCAGAGGCCGAAGCGGGCGAAGACCTCGTCGACGTGCCTGAGGTACCAGCCGGCGTCGAAGGCCGCGTCGAGCGCGTCGGGCGACAGGGCGCAGCGCGGGTCGGCGGCCACGAGGTCCCTCAGGTGCTGGCCGGTCTCGAGGCTCCTCAGCGACGCCGACTGCACGACGTCGTAGGCCTCCTCGCGCGAGAGGCCGGCGCCTATGAGAGCGTGCAGCACGCGCTGCGAGAAGACGAGGCCCCGCAGGAGGTCCACGTTGGCCGCCATGCGCTCGGGGTAGACGACGAGCTCGTCCAGCACGAGGCGCAGGCGCCTGAGGGCGTAGCTGGCCAGCGTCGTGGCGTCGGGCAGGACCACGCGCTCCACCGAGGAGTGGCTGATGTCGCGCTCGTGCCACAGGGCCACGTCCTCCAGCGCCGCCTGCAGGTGCGAGCGCAACAGGCGCGCCACGCCGGTGAGGTTCTCGCTGGCGATGGGGTTCTTCTTGTGCGGCATCGACGACGAGCCGGTCTGGCCGCGCCCGAACCCCTCCTGCGCCTCGCGCACCTCGGTGCGCTGCAGGTGCCTGACCTCGAGGGCGACGCGCTCGACGCTGGTCCCGATGAGCGCCAGGGCGGCGAGCAGCTCGGCGTGCCTGTCGCGCGCCACGGTCTGGTTCGTGACGGGGTCGGGCGCCAGGCCGAGGCTGTCCGCCACGCGCCGCTCCACGGCCGGCGGCACGTGGGCGTAGGTGCCCACGGACCCGCTCACCATGGCCACGCCCACGGCGGCGCGCGCGGACGCGAGCCGGCGCCTGTCGCGCTCGAAGGACGCCATGAGGTTCAGCAGCTTGAGCCCGAAGGTGGTGGGCTCGGCGTGGACGCCGTGGGTGCGGCCGATCGTGAGCGTGTGCTTGTGCTCCGCGGCCAGCTCGCGCAGGCGCGCGATCACGGCCTCGAGGTCGTCGGCGATGAGGTCCACGGCCCGCACCAGCAGGGCGTTCTGGGCCGTGTCGACGACGTCGGTCGAGGTGAGCCCGTAGTGCAGGTACCTGGCCGGCTCGCCCACGCGCTCGGCGAGAGCCCTGGTGAAGGCCACGACGTCGTGCCTGGTCACGGCCTCCAGCTCGGCGACGCGCGCGGCGAACCCGTCGTCCAGGGGGTGGTGCGCGAGCGCCCGCCGGATCGCCGCGGCGGTGCCGGCGGGGACCTCCCCCAGCCCCTCGAAGGCCTCGGTGGCGGCGAGCTCCACCTCGAGCCAGGCGCGGTAGCGCTCGGCATCGCTCCACAGCGCCTTCATCTCCGGCGTCGAGTACCTGTCGATCACCGCCGCGAAGCTACCACTCGCCGGGGCCCGCGGCCCACGAGCGGCCCGCAGCGCCGGGTTCGTGCCGCTGGGGACGCGGATGGTAGACTCGGGAGTCAGGCCGAGCGTGGCCGTCCCTTCGTGCAGGCCGTCCGTGCAGACCGGCGCCTCGCGCGGGCTGCGCGGGGCCAGGAGGGTTCGTGAACGAAGGAGAAGTCGTCCCGGTCCAGATCACCGACGAGATCAAGCGCAGCTTCATCAACTACGCGATGTCGGTGATCGTCGACCGCGCCCTGCCGGACGTGCGCGACGGTCTCAAGCCGGTGCAGCGCCGCATCCTGCACGCCATGAACCAGATGGGTCTGGCGTCGAACCGGAAGCACTCGAAGAGCGCCGGCGTCGTCGGCGAGGTCATAGGCAAGTACCACCCCCACGGCGACCAGGCGATCTACGACGCCATGGTCAGGCTGGCGCAGCCCTGGAACCTGCGCTACCCGCTCGTCGACGGTCAGGGGAACTTCGGCTCCGTCGACGGCGACCCGCCCGCCGCCTACCGCTACACCGAGGCGCGGCTCACGGCCGTGGCCGAGGCGATGCTGGCCGACATCGACAAGGACACCGTCGACTTCCTCGAGAACTTCGACGGCACCTCCACCGAGCCCGAGGTCCTGCCCTCGGCCGTGCCGAACCTCGTCGTCAACGGCGCGGCGGGCATCGCCGTGGGCATGGCGACGAACCTCGCACCGCACAACCTGGGCGAGGTGGTGGACGCGCTGGTCACCCTGATCGACGACCCCGAGGCCACGACCGAGGACCTGATGGGGCACATCGAGGGACCCGACTTCCCCACCGGCGGCATCATCGCCCGCGAGGGGATCAGGGAGGCCCTGGAGACGGGGCGCGGCTCGATCCGCGTGCGCGGACGGGCGCGCATCGAGGAGCGCGGCGGGCGCTCTCTGATCGTCGTCACCGAGATCCCCTACCAGGTCAACAAGACCTCGCTCATACAGACCGTCGCCCAGCTCGTGCGCGCGAAGAAGATCGAGGAGATCGCCACGCTGCGCGACGAGTCCGACAGGCAGGGCATGCGCATCGTCTTCGAGCTCAAGCGCGGGGTGAAGGCGCAGTCGGTCCTCAACAGGCTCTACAAGTTCACCCAGCTCCAGACGACCTTCGCCGTCAACAACGTCGTGATCGTCGACCGCTCGCCCCGGCTGCTGCCGATGCGCGACATGCTCAAGCACTTCCTGGGGCATCGCGCCGGCGTCGTGCGGCGCCGCACGCGCTACGACCTCACCAAGGCCCGCGAGCGCGCGCACGTGCTCGAGGGCTACCTCATCGCGCTCGACAACCTCGACGCCGTCATCGCACTGATCCGCTCCTCGCAGGACGGCCCCACCGCCAAGGAGGGGCTGATGCGCGAGTTCGACATGTCCGAGGTGCAGGCGCAGGCCGTGCTGGACATGAGGCTGCAGCGCCTCACGGGCCTCGAGCGCGAGAAGATCAACGAGGAGTACCGCGACCTCCAGGAGCAGATCGCCAGGCTCGAGCTGATCCTCGCCGACGAGACCGAGCTGTGGCGCGTGATCCGCGGCGAGCTCCTCGACGTCAAGAAGCGCTTCGCCGACGAGAGGCGCACGCAGATCGTCGAGCAGTTCGACGACCTCGACGAGGGCGACCTCATCCCCGAGGAGAAGATGGTCGTCACGCTCACGCGCCAGGGCTACATCAAGCGCACGCCCATGACCGCCTACAGGTCGCAGGGGCGCGGCGGACGCGGGGTGGCCAGCCAGCGCACGAAGGACGACGACCTCAACACGATGCTGCTCGTGGGCAGCACGCACGACTACCTGCTGTTCTTCACGAACCGCGGGCGCGTGTTCCGCGAGAAGATCTACGACCTCCCCGAGTTCGACAGGAACGCCCGTGGCGGGCACATCAGGAACGTCCTGCCCAGGCTCGAGGAGGACGAGTTCGTCCAGACGGTCCTGGCCGTGAAGGGCTTCGACCGCCCCGGGTACTTCGTGTTCGCCACGAGGCGCGGGCTCATCAAGCGCACCGCCATCTCCGAGTACGGCAACATCAACAGCGCCGGCCTGGTGGCCATAAACCTCGTGGGCGGCGACGAGCTGGTGGCCGTGCGCGTGACCGACGGCGCGGCCGACGTCGTGCTGGGCACGCGCGGCGGCCAGGCGATCCGCTTCGAGGAGAAGGGCGCCCGCGAGACGGGCCGCGCCACCCAGGGCGTCATAGGCATCAGGCTCAAGGAGGGCGACGAGGTCGTGTCGCTGGCCGTGGTGCCGGGCGACGAGAAGGCGGAGGCCCAGCTCCTCTCCGTCACCGAGAGCGGCCTGGGCAAGCGCACGCCGCTGAAGGAGTTCCCGGTGCAGAACCGCGGCGGGCAGGGCGTGATCGCACACCGGCTCACGGGCCGCACGGGAGCCATGGTCAGCCTCGCCAAGGTGCTGGGCACCGAGGAGCTCTTCGTGCTGGCCGAGGGCAGCCAGCTCATCCGCACGGGCGTCGACCAGGTGAGCGTCTACGGCCGCGCCTCGCAGGGCGTGACGATCAAGAAGCTGGACGAGGGCGACAGGGTGGTGGCCGCCATGGTGCTGCCCAGCGACGAAGACCTGGCCGAGGCGCAGTGATGCCCGCGCCCAGGCCGCCCGTCTGGCTCGACTGCGACCCCGGCCACGACGACGCCTTCGCGATCCTCACCGCCCTGCACCGCGCCGACCTCGTGGGCGTGTCGGTCGTCTCCGGCAACGCGCCCGTGGAGAGGTGCCTGACGAACGCGCTGGTGACGCTGCAGCTCGCGGGCGCCGGCCACGTGCCGGTCCACCGCGGCGCGGCGCGGCCGCTGGCGCGCGAGCCCAGGTACGCGCCGCACATACACGGCGAGTCGGGCCTCGCCGGGCCCGAGCTGCCGCCCCTGGAGCTGGAGCCGCGCTCCGAGCACGCCGTGGAGGCGATCTTGGGCGCCTCGCGCCGCGTGGAGGGCCTGTGGCTGGTGGCCGTGGGCCCGTTCACGAACGTCGCGCTGGCGCTGCGCGAGGACCCCGGACTGGCCGGCCGCCTGGCCGGCATCAGCGTCATGGGAGGCGCCTGGGGCGGCGGGAACATCACGGCCGTCGCCGAGTTCAACGTGTGGGCCGACCCCGAGGCCGCATCCGTCGTGTTCGCCTCAGGCGCGAACGTCGTCATGGCGGGCCTCGACCTCACCCACCAGCTCATGGTCGACGCGACGCGACGCGAGCGCGTGCGCGCTCTGGGCACGCCGCTCGCCCGCTTCGGGGCCGACCTGCTCGACTACTTCTCGGAGGCCTACGCCAGCGTCTACCAGGTGCCGGCCGAGGGGCCCCTGCACGACCCGTGCGCGGTGCTGGCCGTGACCGACCCGCGGCTCTTCACGACGAGCAGGCGGCGCGTGGAGGTGGAGACGACCTCCGAGCTGACGCGCGGCATGACCGTGGTAGACCGCCGCACCGGCCGGCTCGCGGGCGTGCCGAACACGACCGTGCTCGAATCGATCGACGCCGAGGCCGCCTTCGACCTGATACTCGGGGCGCTGGGCACCGCCAGCGTCCAGGGGGTGCGCGCGTGATCGAGTTCAACCACGTCACGAAGACCTACCCGCGCACGCACACGCACGCACTCCGCGACGTCCACTTCCACGTGGGCCGAGGCGAGTTCGTGTACGTGACGGGTCACTCCGGCGCGGGCAAGTCGACCCTGCTGGCCCTGATGCTCCGGCGCATCCTGCCCAGCGAGGGCACCGTCATCATCGGCGGCAACGACGTCGCCCGCCTGCGCGAGAGCCGGCTGCCGCACCTCAGGCGCCAGATCGGCATGGTCTTCCAGGACCACAGGCTGCTCCCGCACCTCACGGCCTTCGAGAACCTCACCTTCGTGCTGCGCGCCACCGCCACGCGCGGGAACCACGAGCAGAAGGCCCTGGCCGCCTTGCGCGGTGTCGGCCTCGCCCACAAGCGCAAGGCCTACCCCATCGAGCTCAGCCTGGGCGAGCAGCAGCGCGTGGCGATCGCGCGCGCCATGGTCACCGACCCGCCGCTGCTGCTGGCCGACGAGCCCACGGGCAACCTCGACCCGGACACGGCGATGGAGATCCTCGAGCTGCTCAACGACATCAACCTGCGCGGCACGACGGTGCTGGTGGCCACGCACGCCCGCGAGCTCGTGGACCGCTTCAAGCGCCGCACGCTGGTGCTGCGCAACGGCGAGCTGGTCCGCGACGACGCGGGCGGCGGCTACTCGCTCTGAGGTACCGCGCCGGGGCGGCTCCACGAGCGTCCGTCATGGCCACCTTGCGCGCGTGCTCCGGACCAGGGAGCGCTCGTCACGAGGCCAGCCGGCGCGCCAGCTCGTTCGCGCGCCGCCACTCCTCGTCCTCGTCGCGGCGCTCCGCGGCGTAGCGCGCGAACGTCCAGGCCCTCACCCTCTCCTCGTCGAGGTCGAGCAGCGCCGCCCAGCGGCGCACGAAGCCGCGGGGGTCGGCCTCGAGCCGCTCCCGCTGGTCGAAGAGGTGCTGCGTCGCGTCGTAGGCCCTGTCGCCCACGAAGGGCTTCGGGTCGATGAGCAGCCAGGGGCGTCGCTGGGCCGCGAGCACGTTGCCGGCGTGGGCGTCGGTGGCCAGCAGGACGTCGTCGCCCGAGGGCTCGCTGAGCTCCCGCCACACGGCCAGCCCCTCGCGCACCAGCTCCCGGTCCGGCCAGCGCGCCTCGTCGCGCTCCGTCTCCCCGCTCCAGTAGGCGATCATCTCCGCTAGATGCCGGAACCCGTGCCGCGGCGGCGCGGGACGCCACAGGCGCCTCAGGATCCCGGCCAGGACCTCGTCGCGCCGTGCCTCCGGCAGTGCGTTGAGGTCGTGCCCCGGCAGGCAACGCTCCAGCAGCAGCGCCTGGCGCTCCTCGTCGGCGGCGAGCAGCCTGACCGTCGGGTCGCCGTCCCAGAACCGCAGGCCGGCGGCCTCGTCACGGCCCTCCATGTGGGGGAAAGAAAGCTTGAGCACGGCCGGCGTGCCGTCCCCCAGCTCCGCCGGCAGCACGACGGCCGTGTAGCCGCCGTGGTCGAACGCCTCGCCCAGCGACAGACCCCAGCGGCCGGCGAGCTCCGCCACCAGCCCCGGCAGCGCCGCGAGCCACTCCCTGCCCCTCGGCTCCCGACCGGCGAGCCGCCTGACGCGGGCCGGCACCAGAGGCCCCGCGGTCAAGCCGCCCACCCGCGGCAGGGGACGCGTCGCGCTGGGCTCACCGCTCGGGCCGCCTGCTAGAGCTGCATGACGCTGTAGTCGAGGCGGTCCTCGTCGAGCAGGAGCTCCAGGAACTGCAGCTTGCCGAGGGCGTCGATCATCGCGAAGCAGTTGTCGCGGTCCACGTAGACGCCCTCCTTCATGACCGTGTGGCCGTAGACGCCGAACCTGTGGCCCGCCTGCCTGACCAGCTCGGGCTTCTTGTACCACCAGGTCTTCGTGTCCGGGTCGTGATAGAAGAAGTCGTCGAAGACCTGCATGCCGGGCAGCGGACCGGCGTGGGCGAACTGCACGCCGTGGAACACCTGCTCGCGGGGCATCTCCCTGAACCAGGCCACCAGGTCGTCCGGCAGCGACAGGCCGCCCTGCGACTCGTCGAACTCCACGTGCTTGAGGCCACCGCGGGTGCTGAGCTCGTAGCGGTGGTCCAGGGCGCTCTCGTCGTGGTTGCCGAGGATCACGGTCACGTTGCCGGAGGCGGCGTCCACGAAGCGCTTGAAGCGGTAGAGCTCGCGTATCTGGGCCTTGGCCGCGCGACGTAGGTGGTCGGGGTTCCCGGGGTCGTAGGGCTCCTCGCCCACCGCGTTCGCGTAGGCGCGCTCGTCCTTGTAGTGGACCAGGTCGCCGACGCAGACGACCTGGTAGCGGCCCTCCTGCACCGGGGTCGTGGGCTCGAGCGCCGGGGTGCAGGCGGCCGCGGCCTTGAGCACACGCCACAGCTCGGGCCACTGGCCGTGCACGTCGCCGACGGCGATGACCTTGATCACGCCGCGCCCCAGCCGGTCACGAGCCCACCGCGACCTTGCCGACGAGCAGCGACCTCAGCTTGCCGTAGAGCTCGCGCGACTCCTCGGCCGTGCGCCCGTAGCCGCCGTAGCGGACCACCAGGCGCGCCGCCTGCGAACCCAGGCCCTCCTCCTTCAGCCTCTCGACGAGCCTGTCGATGACCTGGTGCGCCTCGGGGCGCTCGCCCGCCGCCTCGTCGGGCGTCGCCGACGCGGCGTCCAGGGCGAGCGCGGGCGGCGGCTCGCCGCCGGCGTGCTGGACGGTCGGCGGGACGGGTTCGGGACCGCCCAGCGCCGGCCCGGCCGCCGTCACGGACGGCCCGGATCCTGCCGCGACCGCGCCGAACGGCTCCGGTTCGGCCAGACCCTCCTCGAGCTCCTCGACGAGCACGTCGCCGCTCTCGGGGTCGTGCGGCGCCCAGCCCTGTCGCCCGCCGGCCGCCATGCCGAACTGCGCGGCGCAGAGGGCCAGCGCGGTCTCCGCCAGGGCGGCGGCCGAGGCCAGGTCGGAGCCGGCCACGGCGCCGGCTGGCAGCTCGGCCACGGCCGACCGGGTCACCCCCTCCACGGTGAGGTTGCACACCAGCGCCGCGTCGCCCAGCGGCAGGAGCTGACACGACCAGCCCTCCGGCGTGGCGGCCTCGTCCAGGCGCGACGTCACCGCCGCCGCCGTGAGCCGCGGCGCCACGAGCGCCCGTTGCCGGTCCGGCGAGAGCTCCAGGAGCGCCCAAGCGCGGGCCGTGGGCGGGAACGGCGCGGAGAGACGGGCCCAGACGGGGCGCGGCATCGGCTCATGATAACAGCGTCCCCATCGCGTCCGACGAGGCATCCTCCACGCGTGGATGGGCGATCGGGAGCGTGCTGTAAGGTAGTCGCATGTCCCGTTCCGGAGCCGCCTCTGGCGTCGCACAGCCCCACCTGGTCGTCGCGGCCCTGTCGCTGTCGCTCCTCCTCGCCGGCGCCGCTCTCGCGGCGCCCGTGCCGATACAGGGCACGCCGCTGGTGATGGTCGACTCCTACGAGTACGCGCTGGGCGACAGCATCACGGTCCGGGGCAGCGGCCTGGAGCCGGAGGGCAGCTACGCGGTGCGGCTCACCTCGCCAGGCGGCGAGGTCGTGGAGGAGAACGTCACGGCCACGCGCGCCGGCACGCTCACCGCCACGTCCACGCTCGACGAGGCGGGCGCGTGGACCGTCGAGCTGGTGGGCCCGCGCGTGGACGCGCGCCTCGGCGTGAGGGTCGTGGCGCGTGCGGCCGACGAGCCCGCGCCCCGCCAGGGAGCCGGTCAGCAGGGCCAGGGTGCGGAGGAGCCCGCGCCGCCGGGCGAGCAGGGCGCGCCGGACCAGGACGACGAGGGCCAGCCGGAGCGTCCGCAGGGAGCCCCGCCCGGCCAGGGAGCCGAGGAGCCCCGCCAGGGCGGCGCGGCCGGCGGGCAGGGCGGCGAGCTGCCGGGCGAGCCGGTCGTGCCGCCCGCGCAGGCGCGCGGCGAGATCGACGTGGCGTTGGACGGCGGGGACGTCGTGGGCAGCCGCAACGGCGTGGAGGCCTGGCGCCTGGCGTTCGGCTCGGGCAGCGGCGCGACGGCGGGCCTGGTGGAGCGCGAGGAGACGGTGCTCGTGGGCCACGGCAACCACCTGCTCGAGGTGGACAGGCTCACGGGCTCGGTGCTCAGCCGCGAGCGCCTGCCCGCCCAGGTGGCCGACGTGGACGAGGGCCCCGACGGCGTGGTCGTGACGGTGCGCTACTCCAGCGGCGAGGAGGCCAGGGTCGCCTTGCCGGCGGCTCGACCCGTGGCCTTCGACCCCGACCCGAGCCTCTACACGTGGCTGCGCGCCGAGGCCGGCGTCTCCGACCCCGTGACACAGCTCGCCCGCGACCCCACGAACCCCTGGCTCTACGTGGCCGCCGCCAGGCAGCGCCCGGACGAGGCGCAGACGCTGCGGCGGGGCGCCCTGGCGCAGGCGCGGACCTTCTACGAGTACGCGCAGCTCGCGCAGGAGTTCATGGCCGGCCCGGCGCGCGACGAGTCGCTGGCGGCCCAGGCGATGAACGCGGCCCTCGACGACTTCGTCGCCCGCGGCTACCGCGGCTCGCTGCTCTTCGAGCCCGACCTCGTGGACGCCTACGGCTTCCCCCAGGTGGGGCTCCGCCAGGCCCTCACGGCCGGGGACCGCGAGGCCGCCGACTTCTGGGCCCCGTGGGTCAACCGCCTGGCCGGCGACGGCGCGCCGGGTGCGACGGCGCTCCTGAACCGCTACGCCGACATGCTCCAGGAGGCGGGCGAGGGCGAGGCCGCCGCCGCGTGGCGCGAGCTGGCGGCCGCGACCGCGGGGGCCGACCCGCGGACGGCGCTGGAACGGGCCGCCGCGGCGGTGGGCAGCACCGGCTGGTACGGGGTGCTCGCGCTGCTCGTGGCCGTGGTCGCCCTGCGGCTCACGCTGCTCGCCAAGTACTGGCGCGCGCAGACGCTGACGCTGCGCCAGCGCCGCGAGGCGGGCCGCGGCACGGGGCGGTTCGCGCGGGCCCTGACGCTGCGGTACGCGACCTTCACCGAGAAGCTCGTGATCCTGCTGCTCTTCGCGGCGATGGTGGCGGTGGCGGCGCTGGGCGGCTGGACGCAGCGCGCCGAGGACGTGCCGGACGAGCTCGGCTCGGGCAGCCTGGCCACGCCCGCGGCGCAGGCCCTGCTGGGCGAGGCGCGGGAGGGGCCCGACAGGGACTTCGCCTTGGCCTACGCCGCGCAGACGGCGGGCGACGACGCTGCCGCCGGCTCGCTCTACCGCGCGCTGACGGCCGACCCCGACGCGATGAACAACCTCGGCGTCCTGCGCGGGGAGCCGGAGCTCTTCAGGCTGGCGCTGGACCTCGACCCCGGCCACCCGGAGGCGAGCTTCAACCTCGGCGAGGACACGAACCCCTCGCGCCTCCTCGAGGCCTACAGGCCCGACGAGCCGCTGCTGGCGGCGCCGGACAGGGACCGCCTGGCCCGGGCCTTCGGCGGCAGCCCCTGGGAGTCCCTCGGCGAGGCCTTCACGAACCCCTACACGGTGCTCGTCGGCCTGGCGCCCATCGAGACCACGTGGGCGTGGGCGACGGTCGTCGTGCTGTTCCTCGCCTGGGCAGCCTGGACGTTCCTGACCCTCTTCTTCCCGCGCCCGCAGGCGGCGGCCAACGCGCCGCGCACGTTCCTCTACCACCTCCTCGCCCTGCTCCTGCCCGGCAGCGGCCTGGCCGACGAGCTGTGGGGCGTCCTGCTGCTGGTGCCGTGGGCGATCTTCGGCATCGACACGCTGCGGCACCTCACCGGGGTGGGCGGCGTACCGGCCCTGCCCTACGACACCGACCTCGTCGCGCTGGTGCTGATCTACGTGGTGAACACCGTCGCCTTCGCCGTCGAGTACGCCTCGTACAGCCGCCGCATGCGCGACCTGCGCGTCGAGCACCCTGAGCTCGCCGCGGCCTACGGCCTCAGGCCCTGAGGACGGCGCTCCCCGCGCCGGCGGCGCGCGGCGCGCCCGCCGTCGGCGGCTACTGGCTCGTCGCCCTGGCCGCGGTCCTGTGGGCGCTGCTCGGCGTGTTCTCGCAGCGCCTGCTGGCGGCGGGCGTGCCGGCCACGGAGGTCGCCTTCTGGCGGGCGGCCTTGGCCTCGCCGCTGTTCCTGGCGCACGCCGCCCGCACGCGCGCCCTGCGCGTGAGGCCGCGCGACCTGCCCGCCGTCGTCGGCTTCGCCCTCGTGGGCGTCACGCTCTTCTACGCCAGCCTGAACCTGGCGATAGACGAGGGCGGCGTGAGCCTCGCCTTCGTGCTGCTCTACACGGCGCCGGCCTTCGTGGCGCTGCTGGCCGCTGCCCTCCTCGGCGAGGCGCTGACCCTCGCCAAGGTCGCGCTGGTCGCGCTGTCGGTGGCAGGGGTCGCGCTCGTCAGCACGGCCGGCGGCGCGGGCGTGCGCCCCACGGCCGCGGCGGTGGCGTGGGGCCTCACCGCCGGGCTGTCGTACTCGAGCTACTACCTCTTCGGCAAGTGGGCGCTGCGGCGCTACGCGCCCGTCACCGTCTTCGCCTACGTGATGCCCGTGGGCGCCCTCGGCCTGCTGCCGCTCGTGCGCTTCGAGGCCGTGGCGGCGAGCGGCGGCGCGTGGCTCGACCTGGCGCTGATGGCCGTGCTGTCCACCTACCTCGCCTACTTCGTCTACTACACGGGACTGAGGTCGGTGGAGGCCTCTCGGGCCGTGCTGGTCGCGACGCTCGAGCCGGTGCTGGCGGCGACGCTGGCGGCCCTGCTCTTCGGCGAGCGCCTCGGCCCCCTGGGCGTGCTGGGCGGGGCGCTCGTCCTGGCGGCCGCCGTCCTCGCCACGCTCGGCGGCGGCTCGCGAGCCCTTGCCGCCCGGCGGGCGCGGTGTTAGTCTTGCATCCTTATTCACGGCGGGTGCATAGATACCTGCCGACGTAGAGGGATGATCACCAGGATGAAGCAGGGCGGCAAGCAGGTCGGCAAGGTGGTGCTCGCCTACTCCGGCGGGCTCGACACCTCGGTCATCCTCCACTGGCTGAAGGCCACGTACGGCGCCGAGGTCGTCGCCTTCACCGCCGACATCGGCCAGGGCGACGAGGTGCAGGAAGCGAAGGCCAAGGCGCTGCGCACCGGCGCCAGCGCCGCGTACGCCGACGACCTCCGCGAGGAGTTCGTCGGCGACTACGTGTTCCCGGTGCTCCGCGCGGGCGCCGTCTACGAGGGCTACTACCTGCTCGGCACCTCCTTCGCCCGCCCGCTGATCGCGAAGCGGATGATCGAGATCGCCGAGGCCGAGGGCGCCGACGCCGTCGCCCACGGCGCCACGGGCAAGGGCAACGACCAGGTGCGCTTCGAGCTCTCCGCCTACGCGCTCAAGCCCGACGTCAAGGTCATCGCGCCGTGGCGCGAGTGGGGCCTGAAGGGCCGCGAGGACTGCGTCGCCTACGCCCAGGCGCACGGCATCGACGTGCCCGTGACGAAGGAGAAGCCGTACTCGATGGACGCCAACGCCTACCACGTCAGCTACGAGGGCGGCGTCCTCGAGGACCCGTGGGCAGCGCCGCCCAAGGGCATGTGGCGTCTCACGGTCGACCCCGAGGACGCCCCCGACAGGCCCGAGGAGGTCGTCGTGGCGTTCGAGCACGGCACGCCCGTGGCGCTGAACGGCGAGCGCCTCTCGCCCTACGCCCTGCTCGCCAGGGCCAACGAGATCGCCGGGCGGCACGGCGTGGGGCGCGTGGACATCGTCGAGAACAGGTTCGTGGGCATGAAGTCGCGCGGCTGCTACGAGACGCCCGGCGGCACGCTGCTCTTCCACGCCCACAAGGCCGTCGAGTCGCTGACCCTCGACAGGCAGGTGCTCCAGCTCCGCGACGAGCTGGTGCCGAAGTACGCCGCGTCCGTCTACAACGGTTTCTGGTTCTCGCCGGAGCGCGAGGCGCTGCAGCGGCTCATGGACGACATGCAGGCGCCCGTGACGGGCGAGGCGCGCCTCAGGCTCTACAAGGGCTCGGTCGCGGTCACGGGCCGGCGCTCGCCGAACTCGCTCTACCGGCAGGACGTCGTCACCTTCGAGGAGGACGACGTCTACGACCAGGCCGACGCCGACGGCTTCATCAAGCTCAACGCGCTGCGCCTGCGCATACGCACGCAGCTCGCCCAGGCGCGCTCCGCCGCCGACGCCGCGGCCGAGGTGGACGACGCCGCGCCGGTCGCCGAGGTCTCCTGAGTTGCCCGCCGCCGCGCTGTGGCCGCGGGAGGCCGGAGCGCCCCGCCCGGCCGCGAGGCTGAGGGAGGCCACCCCGGCCGACGCCGAGCGCCTCGCCGAGCTCTACGCCGCCTCCGGCGCGCCGCAGGAGGACGCCGCCGGCATCAGGGCCTGGCTGGCCAAGGGAGGCTCCCTGCTCGTCGAGCGGGAGGGCGGCCCCGTGGTCGCCGCCGTGCGCTGGCAGCCCACCGACGCGGGCTGGGTCGTGGAGCGCGTCACCACGCGTCCCGACGAGCGGGGCAACGGCTTCGGCCGCTGGCTGATGACGAAGCTCGAGGCGCTGGCGATACGCGGCAACGTGCCGCTCCTCGACCTCGTCGTGGACGACGAGGGCCTGGTCCCCTACTACAGGCGCATGGGCTACCGCCAGGAGGGCCCGTCGCCGCTGCGCCTGACCAAGCGCGTGGGCGGCGTCTGGCAGCGGCAGGTCGGCCCGTGACGCCCGCCGCGGCCGCCGACGCGCCGGTGGGACCATGACCACGAAGAAGGGGTCCGCCACTTGGGGCGGGCGCTTCGCCGAGCCCACCGACGAGCTCGTGAGGCGCGTGAACGCCTCGATAGGCGTGGACGCCGCCATGGCCGAGGAGGACGTCGCTGGCTCGATGGCCCACGCCCGCATGCTCACCGAGCAGGGGGTCCTCACCGAGGCCGAGGGCCTGGCCATCGAGGAGGGCCTGCGCGGCGTCCTCGAGGACCTGCGGGCGGGACGCCTCGAGCTCAGCGAGGAGCACGAGGACGTCCACATGAACGTCGAGCACCACCTGACCTCGCGCATCGGTCCCGTGGGCGGCAAGCTGCACACGGCGCGGAGCCGCAACGATCAGGTGGCCACCGACATGCGGCTCCACCTCAAGCGCCGCGGCGGACGCGTGGTCGCGCTCATCGACGAGCTGCGCGGCGTGCTCGTCGACCTGGCCGAGAGGCACCTGGGCGTGGTCATGCCCGGCTACACCCACCTGCAGGTCGCCCAGCCGGTGCTGCTCTCGCACCACCTGCTCGCCTACTTCGAGATGCTGGGGCGCGACAGGGGCAGGATGAGGGACGCCCTGGCGCGGGCCGACGAGTCGCCGCTCGGCGCCGGCGCGCTGGCCGGCACCACCTTCCCCGTCGACAGGCGGCGCACCGCCGAGCTGCTCGGCTTCGCGCGCGTGGCGCGGAACTCGCTCGACGCCGTCTCCGACCGCGACTTCGTGATCGAGACGGTGGCGGCGCTGGCCGTGCTGATGATGCACCTGTCGCGCCTGAGCGAGGAGCTGATCCTCTGGTCGAGCGCCGAGTTCGGCTTCGTGACCCTGCCGGACGCCTACACCACCGGCAGCTCGATGATGCCGCAGAAGAAGAACCCCGACGTCTGCGAGCTCGTGAGGGGCAAGACCGGCCGCGTCTACGGCGCGCTGATGGGCATCCTCACGGTCATGAAGGGCCTGCCGCTCGCCTACGACAAGGACATGCAGGAGGACAAGCAGGGCCTCTTCGACGCGCTCGACACCGCCGAGGACTCCCTGCGCCTCTACGTGGGCATGCTGCCCCGCGTGGAGTTCCACGAGACGCGCATGCGCCAGGCCGCCGAGGGCGGCTTCTCGAACGCCACGGACCTCGCCGACTACCTGGTGCGGAGGGGCGTGCCGTTCAGGGAGGCGCACCACGTCGTGGGCCGGCTCGTGGCGCTGGCGCTGGGCGAGGGCGTGGGGCTCTCCGACCTCCCGCTGGAGAGGATGCGCGAGGTGGACGAGCGCATCGGCGAGGACGTGTACGTGGCCCTGCGCCTCGAGAGCGTGGTGAACGCGCGCGCCAGCTTCGGCGGCACGGCGACGGCGCGCGTCGCGGAGGCGATCGCCGCCGCCAAGGAGGAGCTGACCCGTGGCGCTTGAGGCGATGACCCCGCCCGGAGCGGTGTCCGGGGCGTCGGTGTCCGTGAGGCACGCGCGCGCCGAGGACGTGCCGCTGATCTTCGAGAACATCGGCTACTGGGCGAGCCAGGGGCGCATGCTCGTGCGGCCGATGCAGAACATCTTCGAGAACCTCCGCGACTTCTTCGTCGCCGAGGTCGAGACGCCGGAGGGGCGGCGCTTCGCGGGCAACGGCGCCCTGCACGTCCTGTGGGGCGACATCGCCGAGGTGCGCGGCCTGGCCGTGGCCCCCGACGTGAGGGCGCGCGGCGTGGGCCGGGCGCTCGTGGCCGCCTGCGAGCAGGAGGCGCGGCGCGTGGGCATCCCCGTGCTCTTCGCCTGGACCTACGAGGTCGAGTTCTTCCAGCGCTGCGGCTTCACGCTCATCGACAAGACGCGCGACCTCCACCCGCGCGTCTGGTCGGAGTGCCTGCGCTGCCCCTTCTACGTGGGCTGCAACGAGAACGGCGTGGTCAAGCGGCTCGAGGGCGTGCCCATGCCGTCGAACCTGCCGGAGCCCCCGCCGGCCCAGGTCCCGCCGGGCATCCGCTGAGGGAGCGGGCGGGCGGCCGCGGGTCCCTTCCCGCGGCGCGTCTCCGCCCGGCGTCCGCGATCGCGAGGCCCCCGCCGCGCGGCGCGGCCCGAGCTGGGCGATACTCGTGACCATGACCCGCAGGAGGGTGCTGCTGGCCCACACAGGCGGCACCATAGGCATGCGCCGCGGGCCCGTCGGCTACGAGCCGGCGCCGGGCCACCTGTCGCGACTGCTCGCCGGCATGCCGGAGCTCGCCTCTCCCGAGCTGCCGGAGACGGAGCTCGTCGAGTTCGACCCCCTGCTCGACTCGGCCGACATGGCGCCCAGCGACTGGCTGCGCGTGGCGCGGCTGGTCGAGAGCCGCTACGAGGAGTTCGACGGCTTCGTCGTCCTCCACGGCACGGACACCCTGGCCTACACCGCCGCGGCGCTCTCGTTCCTGCTCGAGGGGCTGGGCAAGCCCGTCGTCGTCACCGGCTCGCAGCTCCCTCTCGGCGAGGTGAGGAGCGACGCCCGCGACAACCTCGTCGGCGCCCTCCTCGTCGCGTCGGCGGGCGCGGTGCGCGAGGTCAGCGTGTGCTTCGGCGGCCTGCTCCTGCGGGGCAACCGCGTGACCAAGGTGTCGTCGACAGGCTTCGCGGCGTTCGACTCGCCGAACCTGCCGCCCCTGGCCCGCCTGGGAGTGACGATCGAGCCGGGCCCCGCCGAGCCGCGCCCGCCGCAGGCGGGCCCGCTGCGCGTCGCCGACCTCGCGCCCGTGAGCGTGGCGGCCCTGCGACTCTTCCCCGGCATCGCGCCCGAGCTGGTGGCGAACGTGCTGCGCCCGCCCCTCGCCGGCCTGGTGCTCGAGACCTACGGTGCCGGCAACGCGCCCGGACGCGACCCGCGCCTCCTCGCGGCGATCGCCGCGTCGGTGGAGCGCGGCGTGGTCGTCGTGAACACCACGCAGTGCCTGCGGGGCGGCGTGGACATGGACGGCTACGCCACCGGCTCGGCGCTGCGCCGCGCCGGCGTGGTGTCGGGCGCCGACATGACGCCGGAGGCCGCCCTCGCCAAGCTGATCTGGCTGCTCGGGCAGGGCCTGGAGCCCGAGCGCGTGAGGGAGCTCGCCGCCCGCGACCTGCGCGGGGAGCTCACGTCGTGACCGGCGGGGAGAGCCCCCGACCGCCGGAGGGCGGCCGCCGCCGACGGCTGGGCTGGGCCCTGGCGGCGCTGTGGGCCCTCCTCATCTTCTGGCAGTCGAGCACGCCGGACGCCGGCGGGATGCTGGACTGGCTGCCGCCAGGCTCGGACAAGGCCGCCCACGCCCTGGCCTTCATGGTCCTCGCCGGCCTCCTCACGCTGGCGACGGGTCGCCCGCTCGTGGCCGCCGCGCTGGCGTTCCTCTACGGCGCCAGCGACGAGGTCCACCAGGCGTTCGTGCCGGGGCGCAGCAGCGACGTCCTCGACCTCGCCGCCGACGCCGTGGGCGCCGTCGCGGGCGCGTGGCTCGCGTCCGCCGCCCTGCGCGCTCGCCGCAGGTGGCGCTAGGGGGCGCGGGTGCGCGGTGTGCGCTATCCCCGCGGGACGCGTGCGCGTCGGCGGTTACGATGGCCGCCGTGACCTCCGGCGGGCACGCCCCCGACCTCAAGCTCGTCATCGTCGGCGCCGGCCGCATGGGCGGGGCGGTGCTGCAGGGCGCCCTCGGCGCCGGCGTCATCGAGCCCCACGAGGTGGCGATCTACCACCCCAACGAGCGGCGCGGCGCCGAGCTCTCCGAGCGCCACGGCGTTGCCTACGTGGGCGACGACGGCGTCAAGCGCGCCGCCTACGTGCTCCTGGCCGTGAAGCCGCAGTCGTTCCCGCGGGTCGCGCCGCTGGTGGCCCGCCGCGACGCCTGCTTCGTCTCGCTGATGGCCGGCGTGACCGCGGGCCGCATCGCCGAGCGCGTCGGCAGCCGGCGGGTGATAAGGGCGATGCCGAACCTCGGCGCCAGCCTGGGCGTGAGCGCCACGGCGCTGGCCGCGCTGCCCGAGGCGCTGCCCGAGGACGTGAGCGTCGCCCGCAGTCTCTTCGGCGCGGTGGGCAGCGTCTACGACGTGCGCGAGGAGCAGTTCGACGCCTTCACGGGCATGGCCGGCTCCGGCCCGGCCTACGCGGCCGTGGTCGCGGAGGCCCTGGCCGACGGCGGCGTGCGCGTCGGGCTCGACAGGACGCTGGCGCGCGACCTGGCCAGGCAGGTGCTGCTGGCCGCCGCCAGGCTGCTGGAGACACGGCACCCGAGCGAGCTGAAGGACGAGGTGTCGTCGGCGGGCGGCACGGCGATCGCCGGCGTGCGCACCCTCGAGCGCCACCGGCTGCGCTTCGCGCTCATCGACGCCGTCGAGGAGGCCACGAAGCGCGCCGGCGAGCTCAGCCAGGAGGAGCCATGAGAGCCTTCGGGCCAGGCGCCGGCGTCAGGGCGCTGGCGGTCGCGGCCGCGCTGTTCGCCGCGCAGGCCGCGTGGGCGCAGGACTACTACCCGAACCAGCCGGGGATGAGCTGGACCTACTCCTCGGGCGAGACCCAGACGATCTCAGGCCCCCGCGACCTGGGCGGACGCCAGGTGCTGGTGCTCACCCACTACTTCGACGGCGTGCCCATCTCGGAGGACTACCTCGCCTACACGGACGACGGCGTCTTCACCTACGGCTCCGCGGCCGGCGGCCAGGTCTACCAGTACCAGCCCGCCCTCGTCGTCTACCCGCCGGCCCCGCTCGAGGCGGGCATGGCCTGGACCGGCACGACGTCGCTGCCCGGCTTCGACCTCACGCTCAGCTCCGAGGTCGTGGGCCTGCGCGGCGTGGCCACGCCCGCCGGGCGCTTCAACGCCTTCCTCATCAGGCAGACGACGCTCACGAGCAACGGCGGCAGGACGGTCCTCGACATCTACTTCGTGCCCACCGTGGGCATCGTCAGGTTCCAGACCCAGGACGGCACCGTCATAGACCTCATCGAGAAGAGCTTCTGAGGGCCTAGGTCCCGAGCGCGCGACCGGGGCGGGCTCGCCTCAGCCCCCCAGCACCTCGCTCCTCAGCGCCGCCAGTGCGTCGTCCGCCAGGGCAGACCTGATGCGCTCCATGAGCCGCGCCATGAAGCGCAGGTTGTGGATCGTCGCGAGCTGCTGGCCGAGCTGCTCGTCGGCCTTGAACAGGTGCCTGAGGTAGGCCCGCGTGTAGTGGGCGCAGGTGTAGCAGTCGCAGCCCTCCTCCACGGGACGCAGGTCGCGGGCGAAGCGCGCGTTGTAGATGTTGATGCGGTGGCGGGCGTTCACGCCGCGCTTGGCGCTCCGCGCCTCCTCGTCGCCGGCGAGCGTGAGCAGGGAGCCCGCGCGTGCGCTGCGGGTGGGCATGACGCAGTCGAAGGTGTCCATGCCCCTCTCGACGGCCGCGAACACGCCCGCGACGTCGCCGATGCCCAGCAGGTGGCGCGGCTTCTCCTCGGGCAGCAGGGGCTCCACCCAGTCGAGCACCTGGTTCATCTCGTCGTGGCCCTTGCCGAGGTTGCCGCCCACCGCGATGCCGTCGAACGGCAGGGACGCGATGAAAGCGGCGCTGCGCTCGCGGAGCGACCTGAAGGCACCGCCCTGCACGATCCCGAAGAGCGCCTGGGCGTAGCCGTGCTGCGGCGTCGACCCCGCGAAGGCCTCCAGGCTGCGCTCGGCCCAGCGGTGCGTCCGCTCCATCGACGCCGCCGTGTAGGCCTCGTCGTGCAGGGGGCTCGTGCACTCGTCGAAGGCCAGCATCACGTCCGCGCCGAGCTGGCGCTGCAGCGCCACCGAGCGCTCCGGGGTGAGGAGGTGCGTGGAGCCGTCGATGTGGCTGCGGAACTCGACGCCCTCCTCCCGGACCTTCACCAGGCCTCTGCCCACGGGCTTGGGGGCCCGCGCCGACTCCGCCGGGAAGATGCTCGCGACCTTGCCGACCCCGTGCTCCATGGCGGCGCCGAGGGAGAAGACCTGGAAGCCGCCCGAGTCGGTGAGGATGGGGCGCGGGAAGTTCATGAACCTGTGGAGGCCGCCGTGTGCGGCCACCACGTCGGCGCCCGGCCGCAGGTAGAGGTGATAGGTGTTGGCGAAGACGAGCTGCGTGCCGGCCGCGATCACGGCCTCGGGGGGCACGCTCTTCACCGTCGCCTGGGTGCCCACGGCCACGAAGGCCGGGGTGAGCACGGTGCCGTGCGGGGTGGTGAGCTCGCCCAGGCGAGCCTTGCCGCGGCGCAGCAACACCTCGAAGGCGAGAGCGTCCGGGCCCCCCGGACCGTCCCCGAGCCTTCTCCTCGAGCGTGGGGCTCGCGTCGGCACGGCCAGCCATGCTAACAAGGCGGGCGGAAGTAAGAGTTCCGTAAGAGCTTCGTGAGGTCGCTCACGACGAGGGCGGGTCAAGGTGAGTAGCATCACGTTGCGAGGCCAGCGAGCCTCGCCCCCTTGGAGGCTGTGAAGCCTGTCCTGCATGTGGGCGCTTGGGACAGGTGGAGCCAGTAGCGCAACCGGCCAGCGGTGCACTTCTCACGTTCACCCAATAGGGTCCGAACGTGCCCGAAGCGACAGCTAGCATCCGGTCGAGCGCCCGGAAGGGCGATCGTCGGATGAGCGTCTTCACACCACACCTCCCCGCACCAGGTGTCCGGCGGTCGCCCCTCCCGCGCCTACTGCTGGCCGCGGCCTTCGCCCTGCTGGGCACCGCCTGCGCGAACCCCAACGGCGCCCCCGAGGGCGCTTACGATCTGGGCGAGACCGTGGTAGTGGACCATGCCGCCGTACCCTTGGCTCAGCGCGTGATGGTGGGGGCCTTCACGTACGGCGGCGTGTGGCAGGGCATGGCCCCGGTGCTCGACCTCGAGGACGAGCTCGGCCGCCGCCTCGACATCGTCCACTGGTTCACGAACTTCAACAACGAGGCCTACCCCGAGATGGTCCAGGCCGTGGCGGCGGCGGGCAGGTACCCGCTCATCTCCTGGCAGCCGCACGGCGTCGCGCTCCGCGACATAGCCGCCGGGGCCTACGACGACTACCTGCGGGCCTGGGCGCGCGACCTCGCCTCCACCGGCGCCACCGTCTACCTCCGGCCGTTCCCAGAGATGAACGGCGACTGGGTGAGCTGGAACGGCGACCCCGAGGGCCTGGTGGCCGCCTGGCGGCACATGGCCGCGCTCTTCGACGAGGAGGGCGCCACCAACGTCCGCTGGGTCTTCAGCCCCAACGTCACCGACGAGCCGCGCGTGGCCTCGAACCGCATGGAGCTCTACTACCCGGGCGACGACGTGGTGGACGTCCTGGCGCTCGACGGTTACAACTGGGGCACCACACGCCCCTGGACGGAGTGGCGGGCCTTCGAGGAGGTCTTCGCCTCCGGCTACGCGCGCCTCACCGCCCTCGGCCCGCAGCCCGTGTGGTTCGCCGAGATCGCCAGCTCCACCGACGGCGGCGACAAGGCGGGCTGGGTGCGGGCGATGCTCGACTCCACGGCCTTCGCGCGCCTCCAGGCCATCGTCTGGTTCGACGAGCACAAGGAGGCCGACTGGCGCATGGTCGCCGACCCGCGCGTGGCCGACGCCTTCCGCGCCGGCCTGATGCGCGCCGACATCGCGGCCCGCTGAGCGCGACGAGAGGCGGCGTCGCCCCTCCCGGGAGCGCGGCTGAGGGACGGCGCCGCTCCGGAGCTATGCTGGCGGGGCTTTGAGACGCCACGTTCCCTTCTTCCCTCTCCTCACGCTGGCCTCGCTGGCGCTCGTCGCGGCCACCGCCGCCGCCCAGCCCGCCTACGGCCTCGACGTCCTCTACCAGGGGCTCGAGAAGCCCGTCTCCGTGCTCACGCTCGAGGACGGCTCGCTCCTCCTCTCCTCGCTGGACGGACGCGTCTACCTGCTCCAGGACGGGCAGGTGCGCCCCGAGACGGTGCTCGACGTCACGCCTCGGGTCACCGCGCTGCAGGGCGAGCAGGGCTTCTACGGCGTCGCCCTCGAGCCGGCCGCGTCCGCCCAGGGTCGTCCGCGCTGGCTGGTGGCCGCCTTCTCCGAGCGCGACACGGCGGACCTCATCGTCACCGCCTTCCCCTACGACGACGAGGCGCACGTCGCCGACATGTCCGCCGGGCGCGACCTGCTGCGCGTGGACATGCCGGAACCTTTCCACTACGCCGGGCACGTGAGCTTCGGTCCCGACGGCATGCTGTGGGTCAGCGTCGGCAACGGCGAGCGCTCGTCCGGCTACCTCCGCGTGCGCCCCTACTCCTCGCAGGACCTGTCGATCCTGCGCGGCAAGCTGCTGCGCCTCGACCTCTCCGGCGCGGCGCCGGACGAGCCCTACGCCATACCGGACGACAACCCCTACGTGGGCAAGCCGGGCGTGCGGCCCGAGATCTACGCCTACGGCTTCCGCAACCCGTGGAAGTTCTCCTTCGACCCGAACACCGGCGACGTGCTGCTGTCGGACGTCGGCGAGGACAGGTGGGAGGAGGTGAACCGCGTCGTGCCGGGAGGCGACCACGGCTGGCCGGCGCGCGAGGGCTTCGAGTGCCTGGCGCTGCCGGACTCGCCCGGGCTCGTGGAGCCGCGCTGCGAGGAGCTCGACACGGTGCCGCCGCTCTACGCCTACGGCCACCTCGCCGTCGACCCCGCGGGCGGTCAGGCCGTGACCGGCGGCGTCGTGGTGCGGGACCCCGACCTGCCCGACCTACAGGGCCGCTACCTCTTCGCCGACTTCGTCGTGGGGCGCATCTGGGCCCTCGACCTCGAGGCCGGCACCGCCGCCGAGGTCCTCGACACCGACCTCCCCATCACCGAGCTGGCCGAGGGACCGCACGGCGAGGTGCTCGTGACCGAGATCAACGGGACGCTATCGCGGCTGGTGCGACGGCGATGACGCCATCGTCCGCGGTCGCCAGGTCCGGCCCGTACAGCCTGTCGAGCACGGCGGCGTAGAACGCGGCGTCGTCGATGCCCAGCTCGTCGGTGAGCCCGGCCACGCTGGCGTAGGCGCCCGCCAGGCCGAGGTCGCCCGACGCCACGGCGCTCGACACGTCGAGCAGCGCCCGCTCCGCCGGCGCCACGGAGGTGGGGTCGGCGCGGTAGGCCGCCACCACCGCCGCCAGGCCGTGCACCAGGTCGGCGAGCTTCGTCATGGCCTCCACGGGCTCGACGTGCGTGGGCGCCACGGCGCCGTTCTTGACCCCGTCCAAGGGGTTGATGTAGCGCGCGTACGCCACCTGGCGGTCCTCCCCGTAGGGCTGAGACACGGCCCAGGCCAGCTTGGCGGCGCCGGCGCACAGCGAGAACTCGGGGTCGTAGGCGCTGGCCTGGCGGGCGAAGAGCCGCGGGTTGGCGAACCGCGAGCCGGGGTCGGACGAGACGGCCGAGAGCAGGGTGAGGGCGTCGGACGTCACCTGGGAGAGGCCGAGGTCGTTCGTCGGCCCGTGGGCCAACGGGTCGAGGTAGGACTCGTTGATCAGCACCTGCAGCAGGAAGCCCGCGTCGACGTCGTAGGCGGTGGCCGCCTCCTCGAGGTGCGCGAGCAGCGGGGTCAAGCGGGCGAGCATGAAGAGGCCCCACGGCGTGAGGGGCTCGTAGGCGCCCGGTGCCTCGAGCCGCCGCGGCGTGGGCTCCTCGCCCGCGGCCAGGCGGTTCGCGTAGCCGGCGACGCTGCCGGGCGGGCAGTAGGGCGACAGCCAGCGGGCCTCCTCGACCTCGGGCGCCTCGGGCTGCCGCGGCTGCTCGACGGTGAGCAGCGGCGGCAGCGGCAGGATCTCGAAGTCCTCCTGGTGGAGCCGCTCCACGGCGTGCACGTACAGCCACGCCTCGCTGGGTCTCAGGTAGGTGCGCGCCACGTGCGCCGTGCCGGCGAAGACGGAGAGGCTCAACGCCAGCACCGCCGTGGCGACGCTGCCGGCCCGGCGGTAGGCCGAGACGCCGAGGCTGGCGCGCGGGCGCACCCAGGTGGTGGCGGTCTCCTTGCGGGCGCGACCCGCCCGCGACGCGCGCCGTTGGGCCACGAACTGGGGGACCATGCGTGTGGCCGCCGTCACGTAGGCCAGGGCGTTGATGCCGCGCAGGACCATGAGCGGCGCGACCCCGCGCAGCGCCACCCACAGGGACCGCCCCCACGAGTCGCCGAGGCGCCGCGCGCCGGCCACCACGATCAGCAGGCTGACGAGGGCGTCGATGCCGAGCCAGGCGGCCAGCGCCGTGGCGGGCATCGCCGCGTGCGGCAGGGCGTAGCGGAGGCCCAGCAGCGCGGGCAGCAGGAGCGCGAGGACCAGGCCCAGGACGTTCTCGGCCTGGGCGGCGACGACGGTGAAGGCGACGTGCGGCGCCAGGCCGCGGCGGCGCTCGCCCACCGCGAGCCGCTTGAGGGCGTTCTGGATGGCGCCGCCGTTCCAGCGCTCCACCTGGCGCAGGAAGCCGCCGAGGTGCGGCGGGTCCTCCGTGCGCATGAGCGCGGAGGGCACGAACCGGGCGTCGGCCCCGCGGCGCAGCACCACCCTCGTCCGGGGGCCGATGATGCTCGACAGCGGCCGCTCACGCCCCCTCACCTCGAGGCGGTACCCGCGCGCGTCGAGCTCGGCGGCCGTCACGACCTCCTCCGTCACCGGCGTGTTCTGCGCGGCGAGCGTGAGGTCGTGGTCCTCGGTGATCGTGTCGTCGGGGACCGGCAGCACGTCGCGGCGCGCCACGAAGCCGCAGCCCACGACGGTGAACAGCCGCGTGCGCCCGAACACCGCGCCCTCGCCTACCCTCCGGCACTGGCCGCCGCGCACGATCGCCGAGAACGCGTACTCCGCGTCGCGACCGGCGGAGATCAGCCGCGACTGCACCGAGGCGCCGGGCAAGGAGCGCACGGCACCGGACACCAGCGCGGCGTCCTCGAGGACGTAGCCGTACCGGCCGCGGCCGAGCCGCTCGAAGGTCAGTCTGTAGGTCGCGCGCCGCGCCGCGGAGGCGAAACCGGGATGCAGCTCGGTGTCGCCGTCGACGATGAGCACCCGCTCCGCGGCGAGGAGGCCGCGCTCCAACAGCAGGTTCACGCTGCGCGCCTTCGACACGGGCACGCGGTACTCGACGACGACGACCCGGGTCTTGACGCCGTCGCTCCGCCAGCGGGTGATCGTGCAGTCGCCGCGCGCCTCGGTCGCCAGCGCCGTGAAGCCGCCCTCCGCCAGGGTGGCCGCGACGACCTCCGGCGTGGCGTCGGTGCCGCCGTTGACGCTGACCACCACCTCGTCGAAGGGCTCCGTCTGCGCCAGGAGAGAGCGCAACGCCCGCGCGGCGCCCGCCTCCTCGTCGTACATCGGCGCCACCACGGCCAGCCTGTCGGGCCCGAGCGCCGCCTTGCCCCTCTCGCGGACCAGGTTGAGGGCCGCGTTGAGGAGCACCGTGGGCATGGCCATGAGGCCGGGGAAGGGGATCACGTCTCGAGCGTTCCTTCAGGTACTGAGCTCGGGCTGTGCGCGTGCCCGAACGGCCGGCGTCGGCTCACGGCCCAGAGAGTATCCCGCGCGGGAGGAAACGGGAGTACGAACGTCTCACCGAACTCATGAGCCACGTGTGCGTATCCCCTTGGTTCCCTTCACGCATCGGCACCACGCCTCTCATGAGCGTCTGATAGCATCCCCGAGGTTGGGAGGCTCATGTGGTCTGGCACGTAAGCGGTAAGCTCGCGGCCCTCGGGATCGTGATCACCGCGCTCATCACAGCCTTCAGCGCCCCCCGCGAACCCGCAGCGACCAGCGCCGGACCCGCTACCGTACCTCTCGCGCTCCAGCCCGTCGCCGCACTGCGCGACGAGCCCGTCTCCGCCGACCTGCGCTTCTCCGTCAGCCTGGGCCCAGAGCCCACGCCGCGCTTCGTGGTGCGCGCCACCGGCTACAACTCCGTGTCGGGCCAGACCGACTCCACCCCTTACGTCACCGCCACCGGCGCCAGGACCCGTTTCGGCGTGGTGGCGGTCAGCCGCGACCTGCTGGGCGGCAGCCTGCCGTACGGCTCCCTGGTGCGGCTCAAGGACCTCGGCAGCTACTACACGGGTCGCGGCGCCGGCGCGTTCCAGAACCTGCTCGACTCGCAGGCCCTGTTCATCGTCGAGGACACCATGCACTCGCGCAAGGCGCAGCAGATCGACGTGTGGTTCCCCGACTACTCAACCGCCATAAGCTGGGGCGTCCGCAAGGTCGAGGTAGAGGTCGTGCGCTACGGGCGTCACGGCCCCGAGCTGGGCGACGTCTACGCCGACGACGGCTTCGAGGCCGTGCCTCAGCTCGTCGCCCTGCGCTGAGCCGGCGCGGCTCGGCGCCTGCCCAGCGGCCCTGGCGCGCCACGGCTCCACCCGTATAGCCTGCCGGCAGTGAGCCGGCCCCTCGTCCCCTACCTCGCGCTCAAGCACGTCAGGCGCCGCCTGCTGCAGTCGTCGCTGACGGTGGCCGGCGTGGCCACCGGCGTGGCCGTCCTCATCGTCGCCCTCTCGCTGACGAACGGCTTCATCGACGAGCTCGTGACCAGCACGCTGCGCGCCACCCCGATGGTGACGCTGCAGAGCTACCTCGCCGGCGACATGCTGCCGGACGACCCGGACGTCCTCCGGGCCATAGGCTCCAGCCCCGGCGTGACGGCGGTCGCGCCCTACCTGGGCACCCAGGCGCTGATCGCGCGCAGGGCCAGCGCCTCGCTGGGCGTCACGGCCAGGCAGGGCTACACGCAGGTCGTGGGCATCGACCCCACTCTGGAGACCGCCGTGCTCGACCTGCCGGTCCTCGAGGCGCAGGCCGCGGCCATAGGCGCCGCGGGCGGCATCGTCCTCGGCTCCTCCCTGGCCCAGCAGCTCGGCGTGGGCGTGGGCGACCAGGTGATCCTCCGCGACATCACCGGCGCCACCGCCACCTTCACCGTCGCGGGCACCTTCAGGGTGGGCAACGAGCTCATAGACGCCGTGACCTCCTACCTCTCGCTGGCGGCGCTGCAGGAGTACATGGGCGTGCCGGGGCGCATCAGCGGCTACCACGTCAGGGTGGCGGAGCCCACCCGGGCGCAGGCGGTGGGCCTCGACCTCGCCGCCCGGTTCTCGCTCAGGCCCGTGACGTGGGAGAGCCTCTTCGCCAGCCTCATCAGCCAGCTCCGCCTCCAGAAGGCCGTCATCGGGGTCGTGGTGTTCCTCATCGTCGTCGTGGCCGCCTTCGGCATCGCCAACGTCCTGGTGCTGACCGTCGCCGAGAAGACGGAGGAGATAGGCATACTCCGCGCCCTGGGCGCCTCGGAGCGGCAGGTCGTCTCCGTGTTCGTGCTCGAGGGCTTCCTGCTCGGGGCGCTCGGCACGCTCCTGGGCGGGCTCCTGGGCCTGGCCGTGGCCACCTACTTCCGCCTGCAGCCGTTCCCGCTGCCCGGCGACCTCTACTTCATCACCCAGCTCCCCGTGGAGGTGCAGCCCCTCGACGTCGTCTGGGTGTGCGGCGTGTCCCTCGCCACCAGCGCGTTGGCGGGCGTCTTCCCCGCCCGGCGCGCCGCCCGCCTCGATCCCGTGAGGGTCCTCAGGTGAGCCGCCGGCGCGGCGGCCGACCGGCGCGTCGGCGGGCCGGCGAGGGCGGCGAGCGCGAGGGCGGGCGGCGCCCGCCGACGCGCGAGCGCACCTGGGAGTACCTCCTGAACCTCCTCACCCGGCAGGATTACACGGTCGCCGAGCTGCGCGCGAAGCTGGCCCGTCGCGGCGTCGAGGAGGGTCTGGCGGAGGAGCTGCTGGCGCGGCTCGTGGAGCTGAGCCTCGTCGACGACGAGTCCTACGCCGAGCGCTTCGTCTCCAGCCGCCGCCTGTCGCACGGCAAGCTGGTCCTGCGGCGCGAGCTCATCAGGCGCGGCGTGGACGAGCAGGTGGCCGCCCCGCACCTGGGCGCTCTCGACAGGGAGCAGCAGGCGGCCGCGGCCGCGGCGCTGCTGCGCAAGAACGCCTGGCGCTACAGGCCCCAGGAGCCCGCGGAGGCGGAGGGCGAGGAGGACGAGCACGCTCGCTTCGTGCGGCTCAAGCGCGCCGAGGCGCGGGCCCGGGCGTTCCTGGTGCGCCGCGGCTTCGACCCCGAGGCGTCCCAGGCGGCGATCGAGGCCGTCGGCTGGTTCGAGACGTAGCCGACGGCGCTGCTCAGGTTGCCTGGCGGCGGCGAGGCGCTGTAAACTACGTATTCGCGTCGGGGCGTAGCGCAGCCTGGTAGCGCACATCGTTCGGGACGATGGGGTCGGAGGTTCGAATCCTCTCGCCCCGACCACAGCCAAGGGTCGCGACGTCTGGACCGCAGGGTCGCGACACGGCTCACGAGGAGGGCCCCGGCCGCTGGCCGGGGCCCGCGCCGTGGGCAGGTCCGTGGTACTCGGGCCGCGTGGCGGGCGGCGCGGGCACCTTCCCAGCGGGTAGCGGGCGTCAGCCGTCGATGATCGCCACCGTGCAGCGCGACACGCAGACGAGCTTGCCCTCGTCGTTCCTCAGCTCCACGTGCCACACGTGCGTGCGTCGGCCGCGGTGCAGCGGCGTGCCCACGGCGTGAAGGGTGCCGCTCGACACCTGCCTGACGTGGTTGGCGTTGATCTCGAGGCCCACGGCCCGCGCGCCGGGCTCCAGCCCCTGGCTGGCGCCCACGCTGGCCACGGTCTCGGCCAGCGCGACGGAGGCGCCGCCGTGCAGGATGCCGTGCGGCTGGTGATGGGCGGGCGTGACCGGCATCGTCGCCTCCACCCCGTCCGCCTCGGCACGCGTGACCACGATGCCCAGCGTCTCGAGGAGCGTGCCTGGCACCGTCCCCAGGTAGCGGGGCCCCTCCGCGGGCCCCTCGCGCTTGCCCGTTCCCGTCGGCATGGTCAAGGATAGCTGACGTGCTCAGCGACGACGCGACGCCGGCTCAGCGCGGCGCAGACCGCCCCACCGTCCCCGCCATGCGCCCGAAGCCGGGGGCCGCCACCCTGCTGGTGCTCACGGCCGCTGTCGCCGGCGTGGGCCCGGCCGTCCTCTACTGGCTCGCCGGCTTCGGCCAGGAGCCGCCGGACCGCCTGCCGCTCGCCGCCGTGCCGCTCCTCGGCGCGGTGCTCAGCGGTCCGCTCGCCGACCTCACGGTGGCGCTGCGGCGCCGCGTCGCCCTGGCGTGGCTGGCGGCGGCGCTGACCGTGGGCCTCGGCGCGGCGTCGGCGACCCTGGCACTGCCCGCCGCGGGGGCCGTCTACCTGCTCTGCCCCGCCACCGCCGTCCTGCTGGCCGCCGCCCTCAGGGAGGCGCGGCCCCGGGGCCTGGCGCCGGCCGTGGTCGTCTACGTGGCCTGCACGCTGCTGGCGAACTTCACCTTCGACAGCTTCCTGCCACTGGGCGGGTTCTTCCTGGTGAACGTGGGCACGCTGTTCTTCGGCATCACCTTCACCCAGCGCGACCGCGTGCACCGCTTCGGGCGACCGACCGTCTACAGGATGATCCTGCTCGCCGCCGTCAGCAACGTGGCGCTGGCCGCGTCGCTGGGCACGCCCCTGCGCTACGTGGGCGTGAGCTTCCTCAGCATCGTCATGGCCGAGTCCGCCGACACGGAGGTCTTCCACCGCCTGCGCGGCCGCCGCTGGGTGACGCGCGTGGCGAGCTCGAACGCCGTGAGCGCGCCCATCGACACGGTCGTGTTCACGCTGCTGGCGTTCTGGGGCGAGGACTTCGCCACGCCGCGGTGGCTGACGCAGGTGATAGTGACCGACGTCCTCGTGAAGTACGCCAGCGGCCTGCTGGCCGCGCTCGGCGTGCTGGCCCTGGTGCGCTCCGCGCTCCCGGCCGGGCCGGATGCGTCGCCGCCGGGCGGGCCCGCCGCGCCCCTCAGCCCGCGCGGCGCGGCCGGAGGGGGCGTGGGTCCGGCATGAGCGCGGCCGCGCTCGACTTCCTCAGGGGCCTCGAGGGCCGCGACCTGGGACCCAGCCGGCCCGTCGTCGTCTCGCAGGAGCGCATCGACGCGTTCGCCGACTGCACGCTCGACCGTCAGTGGATCCACGTCGACCGCGAGCGCGCGGGGCGCGGGCCGTTCGGCGGCACGATCGCCCACGGCTACCTGACCCTGTCGCTGCTCGTGCACCTCTCCACGGACCTCGGGCTCTTCCCGCCCGGGGTCACGGTCGTGAACTACGGCATCGACAGGCTGCGGTTCCCCGCCCCGCTGCCCTCGGGGTCGTCGGTGAGGCTGCGGGCCCGGCTCGCCGAGCTGACGCCGAAGGGGGAGGGACGCGTGCTGGCGAAGATCGCCTGCGAGGTCCGCGCCGACGGGGCCGACGCGCCGGCTCTCGTGGCCGACGTCCTCTACCTCTACGTGGCCGGCTGAACCCCTCGTACCGGGCCGCGGCTCAGGGCGCGCAAGCCTCCGCGGCGCCTAGGTCGCGGACCTGGCCGCGGCCGCCGGGCCGGCCACGAGGCCCTCCTCCACCTGCTTGGCCAGGCCCAGCGCCAGCTCCTCCTCGCCGGGCCTGGCGGCGATCATCAGGCCCACGGAGAGGCCGCCGGACGTGCGCCCGCAGGGCACGCTGGCCGCGGGGCAGCCGAGCAGGTTGAAGGGCGCCGTGTTGCGCAGCATGAGCGCGTTGAACCGGAAGTAGGCCTCGTCCTCGGCCAGCTCGGCGATGCGCGGCGGCAGGACCGGGAGCGTCGGCGCCACGACGGCGTCCACGCCGGCCAGGGCCGGCCAGAACGCGCGTCGCAGGGCCTCGCGCGCCAGGCTGAGGCGCACGTAGTCGGTCGCCGGACGGCCCGCCTGCTCCATGACGCGGCGCACGACGCGCGGGTCCATCTCGTCGCCGCGCCGCGTGAGCTCCTCCTCGTAGAGCGCCAGGGCCTCGTGGCTCGCGAAGCTGCCGTAGCGCCGGTACAGCTCGGGCGCCTCGGCCAGCGCCGGCACGGGCTCCTCGCGGACCTCGTGCCCCAGCTCCTCGAGCAGGCCCAGGGCGGCTCGGAACGCCGCCCGCACCGCGGGGTCGAGGTCGTCCTGCAGCAGCGTCGTGGGCGCGAGCAGCTTGAGCGGCTCGCGGGGCGTCCGCAGCGGGGAGTGGCGCTGGCCGGTCATCGCCGCGAAGAGCGCCCAGGCGTCGTCGCAGGTGCGCGCCAGGGGCCCGACGGTGTCGAGCGTCGTGGACAGCGGCGCCACGCCCGCCGTGGGCACCAGGCCGTCCGTGGTCTTGAGCCCGACGACGCCGTTCACGGAGGCGGGTATGCGGACGCTGCCGCCGGTGTCGGAGCCCACGCCCACGGTGGTGAGGCCGGCGGCCACGGCCACGCCGGTGCCGGAGGAGGAGCCGCCGGGCACCCTCGTGTCGTCGAGGGCGCAGGGTGGCGTTCCGAAGTGCGGGTTGATGCCCACCCCGGAGTAGGCGAGCTCGGTCATGTTCGTGCGACCGAGGAAGACGGCGCCGGCCGCGTCGAGGCGGGCGAGCACTGGGGCGTCCGCGGCGGCGGGGGGCCGCCCGGCGAGCACCCGCGAGCCGGCGCTGGTGACCTCTCCGGCCATGTCGACGTTGTCCTTGACGGCGACGGGCACCCCCTGCAGGGGCCCCAGGTCGACGCCCGCCGCGAAGAGCCGCGCGGCGTGCTCGGCCTGGCGGAGCGCGCGCTCCGCCGTGAGGCGCACGTAGGCGAGGCGCCCGTGCGGGTGGGCGGCGATGCGGTCGAGGAAGGCTCGCGCCACCCGCACCGGGTCGAGGCTGCCCGACCTGTAGGCGGCGCCCAACTCCGCCACGCTCGCGCGGACGGGGTCAAGGGGCATGTCGGCACGATAACCCGGGGGAAGCGGGCGGCAGGCGCTAGACTCCTGGCATGCAGAGGACCCGCGCGGAGCTCGAGGCCATGAGCCACGAGGAGCTGGTCAACCGCGTTCTCGAGCTGCAGGACATGCTGCGTGAGGGTCTGGCCGTACGCGACTCCCTCCACGCCGTCCTCAACACGGTGCTCAACGCCAAGGCGGACGAGGTCGCCCGCTACGCCGACGCCCCCGACGCCACCCTCGACCCCGAGGAGCTGGAGCTGAAGAGGGCCTGGGCGGCCGCGCGCCACGCGGTGTCGAACCCGTTGGGGGCGGCGCGCAAGCGCGCCCAGGCCGGAGCGGCGTTCTAGGAGCGGCTCTCAGCCGGCCCAGGAGACCTCCGCGGCCTCCTCGTCCAGCGCCCTCGCCAGGGCCTCGAGCAGCGTCCTCGTGCCACGCTCGCGCATCTCCACGCCGTCCCCGCCCTCGAGGAACGTCACGTCCTCGTGGTGCGTGAGCAGGGTGCCGGTGCCGTCGGGCTCGAGGGTCACGGTGACGAGCGAGACCGAGAACGGCACGCCGTCGTTGGACATCGAGTAGGCCGACACGATCCGCCGCTCCTCCCTGATGTCGAAGTAGCGAGTCTCGTTCGAGATCACGCCCAGCGGCACGGGCGCGTTCACGACCGTGAACCTCGCGTGCTCGCGTCCGCCGACGCGGAAGTCGAGTCCGTACTCGAGCACCTCGAACCCCTCGCCCTCGGCGAACCAGCGGCGCTTGAGCTCGGCGTCGGCGAACGCCCCCCATACGGCGTCGACGCCGGAGCGGTAGCGCCTCGCGATCGTGAACCCGTCGTGGACTACCTGGGGCGTGAGCTGGGTGGTCATGCGTCTCCTCCTGCTGCCGGTGGGAGGCGCGCGTCCCGGCCGCCCCCCTCCTCGGCCTCGCCCAGCACCTCGGCCAGGCGGTCGAGCCTGCGCTCCTGCTCCCTGCGCCGCGCGTCGATCCACGACCTGGCCACGTCGAGGCCCTCCCGGTCGAGCCGGCAGACACGCACGCGGCCCTCCTTGCTGGTCGCCACGAGGTGCACCCGCTCGAGCACGTGCAGGTGCTGGAGGACCGCGGCGACGGTCACGCCGAGCGGCGCGGCCAACGCCGACGCCGAGGCGGGCCCGCCGCCCAGGCGCTCGACGATCGCACGCCTGGTGGCGTCGCCGAGGGCCTCGAAGACGGCTTCGGGCGCGGGATGCTGAAGCATGGACTTAACTATGCTGCCGCGCCCGCAGAAAGTCAAGCAGGGACTTAAGCGTCGGGCGGCGCGGCCGTTGGGCGCCGCGACGTGAGCGGGCCTGGCGTCGAGCCAGCGGCCGGGACCCGTCACGCGTCGGCGTGGCATGAGCGCCGTGAGGGCGCCGGGCTCAGCTCCCTGCGGTCGGGCTCTCCGCCGGCGCACGAGCCGCGCCGGCCCCTTGGCCCATCGCCGCCAGCGAGGACACGGGCCGCGCGCCCAGGCCGACCAGCGCGTCGTGGAGCTCGGCGAAGCGCTCGTAGTAGAACACCAGCATCGTGCCGGCAGCGACCTCGGGCGCCAGGCGCTGCAGCGTGTCCAGCGCGTCTCCGACGCGCTCGCAGGGCACGTGGGGCGCGACCCTCGCCGCCTCGCCCACGATGAGCGCGGCCACGACGCCGGGGGCGCGGCCCCGCAGGTCCCTGTCCTCCCGCACGTACAGCCTGTCGAAGGACGCGGCGGCCGCCCGGGCGGCGGTGAGGATCACGTCGTCGCGCCTGTCGCCGGGCACGCCCACGACGCCTACCACGGGCCCCGGCCAACGGGCGCCCAGCTCGGCCGAGGCCGTGAACGCCGCCGGGTTGTGGCCGTAGTCGAGTACCACGCAGCCGGCGCCCATGGCGTAGAGGTTCGCCCGTCCCGGGTTGTGGGCCAGGCTGTCGAAGGTCGCCAGGGCGCGAGCCACCACCTGCGGGTCGCAGCCCAAGGCGAGCGACGCCGCCACCGCCGCCAGGCAGTTCTCGAGTTGGAACGCGGCGCCGATGGCGAGCAGCGGCACGTCCGACACGCGGACGACGGCCCGCCGCGCCGCGCCGCGCTCCTCGACGATCGCGCCGTCCCGCACCGTGTAGCCGCGTCCGCCAGCCGCCACGTGCCTGCGGTACCGCTCGGCGTCGCCCGCGACGGAGAAGAGGACCACGCTCAGGCGCGAGGCGTCCACCCTCCGGAGGTCGGCCATGCCGGACGACTCGGGGTCGTCGGCGTTGAGCACCAGCGTGCCCCCGTCGCGTACGCGCTCGGCGACGAGGGACTTGATCCACACCAGGTCCTCCACGCCGTCGATGCCGTCCTGGCCCACGTGGTCGAGCGTGACGTTGGTGACGACGCCCACGTCGGACCAGTCGTAGCCGAGCCCTCTCCTGAGGATCCCGCCCCTGGCCGTCTCCAGCACCGCCGCCGTGACGAGAGGGTCGGAGAGCACGGCGCGCGCGGAGGCGGGCCCCGTGTTGTCGCCTGGCCTGACGAGCTCCCCGCCCGAGTAGACGCCGTCCGTGGTGGTCATGCCCACGTGCTCGCCGGCCTCGGACAGCACGTGCCCGATCAGGCGCGTGACCGTCGTCTTGCCGTTCGTGCCGGTCACGGCGCAGATGGGCACCCGGGCCGGCGCGCCCGGCGGGTAGAGCTGCGCGACCAACGCGTCGCCCACGGCGCGGGGGACGCCCTCGCTGGGGCTGACGTGCATGCGCAGCCCCGGCGAGGCGTTGACCTCCACGACGGCGCCGTCGAGCGGCGCGGCGATGTCGCTGGTGACGACGTCCACGCCGCAGACGTCGAGGCCCACGACCTGGGCGGCGCGCCGGCACGCCTTGCTCACGTCGGGATGGACCCTGTCCGTGACGTCGACGGCCGTGCCCCCGACAGAGAGGTTCGCCGCGCGCTTGAGGACCACGGTCTGCCCGGCGCCGGGCACGTAGTCGAGGCTCATCCCCACCTCGCCCAGGCGCTCGACGAGCTCGTCGTCCACCGCGATGCGCGTGAGCGGTCGCTCGTGGCCATCCCCGCGGGCCGGGTCGCGGTTCACGGCGTCGACGAGCTCCCGGACGGTGGAGACGCCGTCGCCGACGACCTGCGGCGGTCGCCTCTCGCAGGCGGCCACGACCTCTCCGCCCACGACGAGGACCCTGTAGTCCTTGCCGAAGAGCTGCCGCTCGACGATCACGCGGTCGGAGTAGCGCCTCGCGAGCTGGTAGGCCCCGAGCAGCCTGACGGGCTGCGACACCCCCACGGTGATGCCCTTGCCCTGGTTGCCGTCGAGGGGCTTCACTACCACGGGACCACCGAGGTCGAGCAGCGCCAGGAGCGCGCCGTCGATGTCGTCCACGACGACGCCTTCGGGGACCGGCACGCCCGCCTCGCGCAGCAGCGTCTTCGTGAGCGCCTTGTCGGAGGCCACCTCCACGGCCACGTGGCTGGTGGCGCTCGTCACCGCGGCTTGGATCAGCCGCCTGTGGCGCCCGTGGCCGAGCTGCACGAGGCTGTCGTCGTTGAGGCGGCGCCACGGTATGCCGCGCCGCTCCGCCGCCGCGACGATCGCCGCGGTGCTGGGGCCGAGGTCGGTGCGGAGCGCCGCCGCGTCGGCCTCCTCGAGCAGCGCCCGCAGGTCGAAAGGCTCACCGCGCAGCAGGGCCTCGACCAGGTCGACGGCGCCCCGCAGGAGCCGGCGCATGGCGTGCTCCGAGCGGAAGCGCACGATGACGTGGTAGAGGCCGGGCTCCGTGCCGCGGCGCGTCTTGCCGTAGGTGACGGGCGAGCCCAGCAGGCCCGCCATCTCCAGGGCCACGTGCTCGACGACGTGGCCCAGGTAGGTGCCCGTCCGCAGCCTCTCGAGGAAACCGCCCTCGCGGCCGAGCCCACAGTGGTGCCGCGCCAGCCCCGGCAGCAGCGCCACGAGCAGGTCGTCGAAGCCCGTGAACTCACGGCTCTCCCTGCCGTCGAGCTCATCCAGGTAGAGCTGCATGACGAGGACGGGCCGATGGTGGTAGACGTTCGGTCCGTCCAGCGTCCTGATACCGCCGATGCGCATCGAGGTTCCCTCCAAGCGAAGTCGGCGCGCCGCACAAGGACCCCGCACGGTTCGCCGATGGACCGTTTGTATTCGCGCCCGCGATGAGTAGCGTGCGCCTCGCCTAGGCTTCCGTGAGACCCGGGGCGGCGCCGTCCCGCGACTGCGCGCGGAGGTCCCGCCCGGGCCACGCGACCGGCGCCGCTCCTCACGGCGGCGCCCGCCGCTCGGCGGAGGGAGCGCATGGCGGAACCCGAGAGAGGGCGGCGGGGCCGGCTGCTCCTGGTGGGCGGCGCCGAGCGTCGCGACCCCACCCGCGAGGTGCTCGCGCACTTCACGTCGCTGGCCGGCGGCGACGAGGCCAAGGTGCTCGTCGTCGGCGCCGCCACGCGCGAGCCACAGGACGTCCTGCCCGACTACCGCCGCATCTTCCGGGCGCTGGGCGCGAGGGAGGTGTGGACGACGGCCCTGAGGGACCGCGGCGAGGGCGAGGACCCGGCCCTGCTGGAGCGGCTCGAGGAGGCCACGGCCGTCTACTTCACCGGCGGCGACCAGCTCAGGCTGACGATGCGGGTGGCCGGCACGTCCTTCGGCGAGCGCCTCAAGGAGCGCCACAACCGCGGCTCGTTCCTGATAGGCGGCACCAGCGCCGGCGCGGTGGCCATGGGCAGCGTGATGATCCTGAGCGGCCCCGGCGGGGGCAGCGTGCGCCGCTCCGACGTGCGCATGGGCCCCGGCCTGGGGTTCATCAGGGACGCCACCATCGACACGCACTTCAACGAGCGCGGCCGGGTGCCGCGCTTCCTGACGCTCTTCGCCCAGAACTCGCAGGTGCTGGGCATAGGACTCGACGAGAACACGGCGCTCGACGTGCGGCTGGGGGACGAGTTCCGCGTGCTGGGCAGCGGCGCCGTGACGATCTTCGACGGACGCGTGAGCTTCTCGAACGCCGCCGACGCCGGCGACCACGACATCATCGCGCTCTCCGGCGTGAAGGTGCACGTCCTGCCCAGGTCTTTCGGCTTCGACCCCGCGGAGATGAAGATCCTGCTCCCGGACGACTAGGGGTCGCGCCGCGGCGCGCCGACCGCGCCCGCCGGGTCGGGCGCGGGGGTAGCACCCGGGGGTACGGGCTCGTCGGCGGCCGCGGACCAAGAGGGGCCCGACCGAGGACCATGTCCTGGTCGGGCCCCTGAGGTGGCTCGGCGGGTAGGATTCGAACCTACGACCAATCGGTTAACAGCCGATCGCTCTGCCACTGAGCTACCGCCGAACGCTGCGAGCCGCTGTCGGCCTCGCGGCAGCGGACGTAAGTCTACCAGAGCGGCGCCCGCGGGCACAAGGAACGGGGCGCCCGGGTCGAGACGCGCTCCCGGCCCACCGCCCCGGCGCGCGCCGGGCTCCAGGGCCACGGCGGCGGCGGCCGCGGAGCGTCGTCCCGCGAGCGGAGGCCCCGAGATGGCCCGCTGGGCCCGTTTCGCAGGGCCCATGACCGGTTCTCCCCGCCCGCGCGGGGTTCATCGCTGCATCGCCTTGACGAATGCCGCATACCGCGGTATCATCCTCTCTATCAGCGCGCGCGAGCGCGCTGTTCGTCGTTAAGGTGCTCCGCTCGGTCCGCAGGCGGCCGCGCCCGGCCCGCGTTGCGGTGGGCCTCGATCAGGAGGCCCTCCAGCTCACGCTCGCTCACGCCCGCGTCCAGGTAGACGCCGAGCCAGCCGCGGCTCCTCACGTAGGGTGGCCTGAAGTACGCCTGGGGCCGCTGGGCGACCAGAGCCTCCTGCGCACCGGGAGGCGCGGCGCACCACAGGTGCGGCCGCAGGTTCCCATGATGAGCGGCGTGGAACGTCGCGAGCTGGCGCCCGCCCCGGACGAACCACGCCGGATGGCCGTGGCTGAGCCTCTCCTCGACGTCCCCCAGTGACAGGCGGATGCGCCTGACGACGGCGAGCGGGTCCGACGTGCGGAGAGTGTACGCACGCGGTTAGCATCACCGCATGACGCTCGGCGAGTACCAGCAGGCGGCCCGGACCACCGCCCTCTACCCGGCGGAGGTGAGGGTCCTCTACCCCACCCTCAAGCTCGCGGGCGAGGCAGGCGAGGTGGCGGAGAAGCTCGGCAAGCTCATGCGCGACGAGGGGTACCTGCCGGGGCAGCCGCTCTCCGAGGCGCAGACCGCGGCCCTCGCCGCCGAGCTCGGCGACGTGCTGTGGTACGTGGCGAACCTCGCCGCCGACCTCGGGCTCTCGCTGGAGGAGGTCGCCAGCGGCAACCTGGCGAAGCTGGCCAGCCGCCGGGCCCGCGGAGTGATCCACGGCAGCGGCGACGACCGTTGAGCGGCACGGCGGCGGCGACGACCGCCGCGCCGGCCCTGGCTGCGGGACCGGTGCGCCTGCCCGCGAGGCCGGGCGTCGACGTCGGCGACGACCCCCGGGGCCGGCCGCCGCGGGCCCCGCGAGCGCCCCGACCCTCCCTACGAGGCCTCGAGCAGGCCCTTGAGCACCACGGCCTGGTTGTGGTCCCTGTCCTTGGCCCCGAACACCAGGGTCACCGTCCCCTCCGCCGCCAGCCGCCGCAGCCGCTCGAGGTCGGCGTTGCCCGTCAGCTCGGCCACGTAGCGCTCGGCGAACTCGTCGAAGCGCTTGGGGTCGTGCCCGAACCACTTCCTCAGCTCCTCGCTGGGCGCCAGGCTCTTGGCCCACCAGTCGATGCCGGCGCGCTCCTTCGTGACCCCGCGCGGCCAGATGCGGTCCACCAGCACGCGCGTGCCGTCGTCCTCCGACCTCTCGTCGTACGCCCTCTTCAGCCTGACCATGCCGCGATCGTAGCCCCGCGCCGCGGTGGCGGCGGTGGTCCCGCGGCCTCGGCCGTGCCGGACTAGGCCCTCGCCCCCACCGCCGACCTGCCCGACAGGACCAGGGACACCCAGGAGGCGAACGACCTCATGACGCCGCTCAGGAACTCCTCGGTGCTCGCCACGGAGACCCTGCCAGCCATGTCTATGAGGTCGGGGGGCTTGAAGGTCACGTACACCTCCGGCTGGCCCATCACGGCCACGTCGAGGTAGGCCAGGACGCTGCGGAGGTGCGACTGCGCCACGGCCGTGCCGATGCTCCCCGTAGAGGTGCCGGCGATGAGCGCGGGCTTGCCGGCGAACGGGTTGCTGTCCTTGGGTCGCGACGCCCAGTCGATCGCGTTCTTCAGCACGCCGGGGATCGAGCGGTTGTACTCGGGCGAGACGAACATCAGCGCGTCCGCGCCCGCGATCGCCCCCTTCAGGAGTCTCACGCTCTCCGGGGGCCGGTCCACGAGGTCCTGGGTGAAGTGCGGGACCTCGTCGATGCGCACGCTCTCGTAGTCCCAGTCCTGCGGCCCCAACCCCTGCAGAGCGAGCGCGAGCCTGCGGTTGTAGGACCTGTCCCTGAGGCTGCCGACCAGCACTGCGACAGTGACGCCCATCGGGTCCTCCTTCGGCGGCGCGGCGCGCCCACGGACCGAAGATAGGCGCTCGCGCCACGGAGGCCGTGTAGCCGGAGGAGACGACGAGGGGCCCGCCGTCGGCGGGCCCCTCCCGTGCGGGCCGAGCGCGCGCTTGGCCGGCGTCATCCGCACTTGCTGTAGCCGCAGCTCTCGCACTTCTGGCAGCCCTCCTCGAACCGCA
>JBIQHQ010000013.1:69621-84239 GCA_044508445.1 Deinococcaceae bacterium | reverse complement strand
CCACCAGTCGGTCGCGGCTGAACCTTGTGGTCGTGTGCGTCGTCATCGGCTCCCTATCGGTCCTGTCCTGAGGCGGGCGTTCGATGCGGGTGGGTGGGCTGCGGTCAGAGCTTCCTGGGAAGCGTGACGGCGTACTCGTATAGGTCCGAGCGGACGGCGGCCTCGAGGTACTGGACGGCCCTGTCGAGGTCCGTGTAGGCGGTGCGCCTCACGAGCAGGATGGGCAGGTTGTCCGGCATGGCCAGGAGCCGCTTCTCCTCCTCGGTGGGCATGCGCGCCGAGATCTGGTCGGTGCCGTAGTCGATGAGGCTCTTGCCGGCCTCCTCGACGAGCTCGTAGATGGTGCCGGTGAAGTCGGCGTCGGTCGCTATGCCCACCCACTCCGGGACGTTGTAGGTGGTGACCGAGAACGGCCGGCCCGCGATCATGTGGGTCCGCCTGACGCGCAACGCCTTCTCGCCGGGCGCGAGCTTCAGGTGACCCCTCACGGCCTCGTCGGGAACGGCGAGGTGCACGTCGAGCACCTCCACGTCGAGGGAGAGGCCCGCCGCACGCAACGGCTCCGAGAGAGGCTGCAGCGTGTCCACGTGCAGGTTGGGTCGGCTACGCACGACCATCGTTCCCACACCGGGGACGGCCTTCACGAGCCCCAGGTCCTTCAGCGACCTCAGAGCCTTCCGCACGGTGTCGCGGCTCACGTTGAAGATCTCGCAGAGCTCGTTCTCGGTCGGCAGCTTCGAGCCGACGGCCCTACGTCCGGACATGACCTGCGACCTCAAGACGCTCTCTACCTCTTTGTAGAGGGGCTTCCCCATCGGCCTCTCCCAAAAGTACGTACAAACTTGCCCGTTTGTTGGCTGAGGCTACGCCATGGGCTGGGGAATGTCAACAACCTGGCGTGACGCGCGCGGTTTGGACCGATGGGGTGGGCACTGTCTGACAGAATGGCCTAGGACGGGCTTGTCCGTACAATCTTGGGACACGTGGCGCGCTGTTTGTCCTTCGTGATAGTTCACCGCAGGATGATGCCCGCCGCTCCTGGAGTCGTCGGGCCGCCCCTACGAGGGCGACCTCACGAGTCCCTCGCACCATCAAGACGCCGGCTCCGGCGAGCTACCGAAGCCACAGAAGCAGAGCGCACTCTTGGCGGCCCGCACATGGCCGGTTTCCTAGCTAGGGCGTCTCCTGCTTCCCGACCACCTAGCAACGTGCATCCGTGCACGTGGTGCACGTGCGGCCCAAGAGGCCCGACCACGTCAGAATCAGCGCCAACGCTTCGGGGGCCGCGGGACCCACCGGTCAGGAAATCTCGCTGGCGATGTCTAGCGCAATCTGCGAACAGACACGGGATGGCTAATCCCGTCGACCATCATCTTGTAGCCCCCGTAGTCCGAGTAGACCGTCACCCTCGGCCGGAAGGTATGCCAGTACCAAGTGTAGTACTCAATCTGCTGCCACACCTGGCCGTTCGCCAGGACGAAGACCTCCCCGGTGGAAAAACCACTGAAGTCGCTCGTGATAACACTTTCGACTGCTCCGTAGGCGCTATGGGTTGAAATTGGCGCATACGACGAGCCGCCATCATAGCCTTGCCAGAAGCCGCCCCAGAACGCAGCCGAGCCTGCACTAGGAGCACAACTCGACAAGATCACCGATAACGCCAAGATGGCGGCCCTTGCCAAAGGTCTGGTCATGCCTGGAGTGGACTGCTTCAAAGTCTATTCCTAGCTTTAGAGCGTGAGTCTGTAGGGCCCCCGCGTGGGTCTTCTCTTGCGAGCCCTAATTCAACTTGGTGATGCTAAGCGTACCCGTGATAGTCCCAGTGCAGTTGAATGCCGCGTAGTTGCCGCTAAGCGTACTGCCAGAGCGCGTTGCTACCACACGGAATGGACAGGTCGAGACGTTGGACGGGTACAGTTCCAAGACAACTTCGGAGCCGTTGATCGCACCGACTGCCGTTCCACCATTGTTGCCGCTGGCGAACGTTGCCTGCCACGTCCCGCCTATGTCCAAACCCGACTGCGTCAATGTGGCGGACACAACGCCGTTTCCGGCTAGGCTGTCCACGATAGTGCCAGACCATTGTCCAGCATAGATGAAGGCTGGCTGTCCCGTCCCCGATGTACAACCCGCCATGGCCAGACATAGCCAGACGAACATGCCCACCCCATCAGCTCGTTTCACAATGTTACCTCCAGCAAACTTCGTCGACTGTGGAGGCAACATTGTACCACTGACTACAACCAAGGAATGGGGTATGGGACTACTGACATAGTGGACATGTGGAAACCCTACTAGGACAGCTATCGAGCTAGTACCAGTGTCGTCGACACCTTGCCTCGAGGAGTCTACGGTAGGCTCCGGGTGCGGAGACCAACGGGAGCCTGCAAGCTGCGCTATGAACCCCCACGACTAGCGCCTCCATACTCGAAACGTCCCTGAAGACACGCCGCGAAGAGCCACACGAAGCCGGTCCGCTGAACCCGGTCGTTGGCAATGAAGTACAAGGAATTGGGTGGTGGGCGGCACAGGATTTGAACCTGTGACCCCTCGCGTGTGAAGCGAGTGCTCTCCCGCTGAGCTAGCCGCCCACGTGGCCAGCGTCCTTGAGTGTACTCGCCCGTCCGGGTCGGGGTCAACGCGCCGCAAGCCCAGAGGGCTCGGGCCGGAGGGCGCTAAGGAGCGGGTATCTGGCGTGCGAACGGCCCTCCCCGGTGCGGACCACTTACCTCGCCAACACCTCGTGCCCGTCCGCTGTGATCGCGACCTCGTACTCGAACCTGGCGCCGTAGGAGCCGCGCTTGAGGATGCCTGGCTCTAGGCAGATGACGTCTCCCTCGGCGAGGACCTCGGTAGAGGTCTGCATGATGAGAGGCGACTCGACGGTCTCCAGGCCGATGCCGTGGCCGGTGAAGCGGGCGCGGTCCTCGAGGTGCCCGGCGCGCTCCAGCACGGCGTCGGCGGCGGCGACCACGTCGCGCACGGGCACGCCGGGGCCGCACGCGGCGATGGCTGCCTCGGTGGCGTCGCGGGCCACGCGCATGAGGTCGTGCAGCGCGGGCGTGCCCTCGCCGACGACCTTGGCGCGCAGGATGTCGAACTGGTAGCCGTTGACGGCGCCGATGTGGTCGATGCAGACGGTGTCGCCCTCGGCGAGGACGCGATCAGTGGCCGGCGGCCAGCGGTGCGGCCAGCCGGAGAAAGGACCCGACATGACGCGCATGTAGCGCACGAAATCAGCCCCCGCGGCTATCGACGCGGCGATGCCGGCGGCCGCCACCTCCGACTCGGTGCGACCGGGCTCTATGGCCTCCAGCGCGGCGGTCATGCCGATCTCGGCGACCTCGGCGGCCCGGCGCAGCGCTTCCAGCTCGGCGGGGCTCTTCCTCCGCCGCGCGGAGCGCAGCACCTCGTCGGCGGGGAGCAGCTCCACGCCCAGGCCCTCCGTCGCCTCTGCGACCAGCGCGTAGGGCGCCACCTGCAGGCCGACGAAGGCGAGCCGCTTGCCGGCCAGGCCCAGGCCCTGGAGCGTGCGGCGCAGCTCGGCGGGGACGTTCGAGGTCGACCGGATCTCGTCGGCGGCGATCCTCTCCTCCCTGTAGGCGACGGTGTCGACGACGAGGTAGGTGCCGCCGCTCACCGGTAGCACCACGGCCCCGTAGCCGAGGCCCCTGTGCTGGCCCTCGAAGTTCGACGTGGGGAACGGCGGCTGGTGGCCGCTGAGGTAGAGGAGGTCGCCGGGTCGGTCGTAGAAGGGCCCTCCCACGACCACCAGGGCGTCGGCGCCCAGCTCGGCGGCCCCGTCGCGGGCGCGCTCCTGCCGGCTCCGCAGCTCCTCGCGGGAGATGACTACGTGTGGGTTCACGCTGGCTCCTGTCGGTGTGAGCGTAGGGGGTAGGGCAGCGAGGGAACGTCGTTCCCGGCGCCACGTGGGCGGCCGGGAACGACCAAGCGTTGGCCTAGTAGTGCGCCAGCCAGAAGTACGGCATCTCGGTGCCGGGGAGCACCTTCACGTCCTGCAGCGCGGCGTCCTGGGCGAAGAAGATCGAGGCGCGGTAGGTGAAGAGCCAGGGCGCGTCTTCCCACACGATGCGCTGGACCTGCTCGTAGTCCTGCGCGCGGGCGTCGAGGTCGAACTCGGAGCCGCCCTCGTCGATGAGCCTGTCCACCTCGGGGTTCGTGTAGCCGCCGGGGTTCCAGAGCTGGCCGGCGTTGCTCGAGTGCAGCAGCCGGCGGAAGGCATTGTCCGGGTCGCCCGTGGAGCCGCCCCAGCCGAGGAGGAACATGTCGAACTGCCCGCGCTCAACGGTGTCGACGTAGGTGGGCCAGTCGGAGATGGCCTGCAGGTCCACGTCGAAGCCGGCGTCACGGAGGTAGCCGGCGACGGCCTGGCTCACCTCGACGTCCGAGGGGTAGCGGGAGGTGGGCGACAGCAGCGTGATCCTCGCGCCCACGGCGCCCGCCTCCTCGAGGAGCTGGTGCGCCTTCTCCGGGTCGTAGTCGTAGAAGCCCACGGGGATCGACCACTGGACCGCCTCCACGAGCGAGTGGGAGGGCGTGCCGGCGCCGAAGAGCACGCGGTCGATGATCGTCTGCTTGTCGACGGCGTAGTTCGCGGCCTGCCTGACCCTCACGTCGCTGAAGGGCCCGTCGGTGACCTTCATGGGGTAGATCATGCTGCGACCCACGACCTGGCCGATCTTCAGGTTCGGGTTGGCGGAGAGGCGCTCGACGTCGGTCGGCAGGATGCGCAGGGCCACGTCGGCCTCGCCGGTGTCGATGGCCAGGGCCCGGCTGGTGTCGTCGGTGACGAACTTGAAGTCGATCGTCTCGAAGTAGGGCTGGTCGCCGTAGTAGTCGTCGTTGCGGACCAGCGTGATGTGATCGCCGGTCACCCACTCCTTGAACACGTACGGCCCGGAGCCCACGGGGTGCTGGCCCCAGTCGGCGCCGAGCTGCTCGTAGGCGGTGGGGCTGATGATGGCGGCGTCAGGGTGCGCGAGGTTGTTGCGCAGGGCCGGGAAGAGGCCGTCGGTGACGAAGGTGATCGTGTAGTCGTCGACGACCCGCACCTCGGCGATCGGCTCGAACAGCGCGTACTGGCCGCAGCCCTCGGACTTCATGCGCTCGATGGTGTAGGCGACGGCCTGTGCGTTCACCGGCGTGCCGTCGTGGAACGTCACGCCCTGGCGGAGCTGGAACGTCCACTCGGTGCCGTCGTCGCTTATCGACTCGCCCACGACGAGGTCGGGCTCCGGCTCCATGTTCTCGTTGAAGGTGAAGAGCCGGCTGAAGACGTGGTACTTCACCATGCTCTGGTCGCCGCTGACGGTCTCGCAGGTGTCGAGGTCGGGGAACTCGGCGGGCACGAGGACCTCGAGCGTGGTGTCCTGCGACTGCGCCAGGGCTGTGCCGAGCGCGAGGAAGAGCAGCAGCGACGCCGCGCGCAGCGCGGAGGCGAGCGCCGACGCTCTGTTCCTGGGCCTTGCCTGTGGCTCTAACATCTGTTCCTCCCGGGGAGTTGGGGAACGTTCGTCATCTCTGGCTCTGGGGGACGGGAGACCTGCCTGCACCTCCTTCGCGCGGGTTCAACGGGCTGAGAACGGGTCGGCGCGGTCCCGCACGTAGTCGCCGACGAAGTTGAGGGCGAACATCACGAGCATCAGCGCCAGGCCGGGGACCACGATCAGCAGCGGCGAGCGCAGCATGTAGGGGCGGGCGGCGTTCATCATCGCGCCCCACTCGGGGAGCTCCGGGGAGATGCCCACGCCGAGGAACGTGAGCGTGGCGCCGATGAGGATGGCCGTGGCCATCTGCAGCGAGGCTACGACCATGAGCGCGCTGAGCAGGTTCGGGAAGACGTGTCGCCCCAGCACCCTGGCGGGACGTGAGCCCAGCGCCTTCGCGCCCTGGACGTACTCGCGCTCCCTGAGCGCCAGCGTCTCGGCCCGCGCCACCCGGGCGAAGACGGGGAACGACCTGAGGCCCACGGCCAGCACCAGGCTGGGCAGCCCCGGACCGAGGATCGCCACGATCACCAGGGCGAGGATGATGCCGGGGAAGGCGAGGAAGACGTCCACGACGCGGGTGACGACCTGGTCGAGCCAGCCGCGCTGGTAACCGGCCAGCATCCCCAGCGGCACGCCTGTGAGCGCGCCCACGGCGATGGCGCCGAGGCCTATGACCAGCGAGTAGCGGCTGCCCGCGACGATCCGCGACAGCATGTCGCGTCCCAGCTGGTCCGTGCCTAGGGGGTGGGCGCGGGAGGGCCCCTGCAGCGAGTCGATGAGGCTCTGCGAGTAGGGGTCGGGGAGCCCTAGCAGGTGCCCGAACAGCGCGGTCAGCACGAAGACCGCGAGGATGACGATGCTCACCGTCACGCCGAAGGGCGGCAGCCGGCGGCGGCGGGCGGAAGCGGGGGTGGCGGTCGCCGTCGTCATCGCATCGCGATCCTCGGGTCGAGGGCCGCGTACACGAGGTCCACGGCCAGGTTCACGAGGGCGAAGATCAGGGCGTAGACGAGCACGAGGCCCTGGATCACGGGGAAGTCCCTGAACTGGATGGCGTTGACCAGGAGCCTGCCGGTGCCCGGCCAGGAGAAGATGATCTCGATGACGATGACGCCGGAGAGCAGGCGCCCGAACTCCAGGCCGGCCACGGTGATGGGGCTCATCAGCGCGTTGCGCAGGGCGTGCTTGAGGACCACGCGGGGCCCGGCGGTGCCCTTGGCGCGGGCCGTGCGCACGTAGTCCTGCGACAGCACCTCGAGCAGGCTGGCGCGCGTGAGCCGGCTTATGAACGCCACGCTGGTGAGCGACACGGTGACGGCCGGGAGGACGAGGTGCTCGAGGCCGCCGCGGCCGGAGATGGGGAACAGGCGCCAGTAGTAGGCGAAGGCCAAGATGAAGAGGAGCCCCGTCCAGAACGTGGGCGAGGACACCCCGAACAGCGAGACGAAGCGGGCGAAGGCGTCCACCGCGCCGCCGGGGCGCAGGGCCGCCAGCACGCCGAGGCCGACGCCGACGACCAGGCTCAGGAGCATGGCGGCGCCGGCGAGCTCCAGCGTCGCCGGCAGACGCCTGCCTATCTCGGACCAGACGGGCTGGCGCGATCTTATCGACGTGCCGAGGTCGCCCGTGACGAGGCCCCTGAGGTAGACGCCGTACTGCGCCAGCAGCGGCTCGTTCAGCCCCAGCGACTCCCGGATCTGGGCCATGAGCTCCGGCGTGGAGTCGGGCCCGGCGATGGCCGTCACGGGGTCGCCGGGTATGAGCCTGACCATCGCGAAGACGAGGAACGACACGATGAGCAGCGTCGGGAGCAGGTTCGCCAGGCGTCGCAGGGAGTAGATCAGCACGGCCCACCGCTGCTCCCCACCCTGAGCGGGTGACGAAGGATCCGCTCGTGCCCTGGCCGCCGCGACACCCGGTCTCCACCTGCCCTCTCGTCACCCGCGCGGCGCTAGGCGGCCGCCACGGTGTCGCCTTCCGGCAGGACCTCCCGCAGCACGCGCAGGAGGTTCTCACCGAGGATGTTCGCGATGGCCTTCTCCCCGAAGCCGCGCCCGCGGAGCGCGTCCTCCAGGCTCGGCAGCGAGGCCGCGTCGGGAATGGGGTAGGGCACCGTCAGGTCGACCTTGATGCCCTCGTACTTGCGCTGCCTGCGGTGCTCCTCGGCCACGGGGCCGTAGGAGAAGTCGGGGCCTATGCAGACGTGCTCGTCGCCCACCAGGCCGACCATGTGCTCGATGTGGTCCACGACCGTCTCCACGGTCGGCGTCCCGTCGGAGAGGAAGGCCGGCATGAACGCGACGCCTACGACCCCGCCCGTCTGCGCCACCAGCCTTATCTGCTCGTCGGTGAGGTTCCTGGGGTGGTCGCGCAGGGCCTTGGCGTTGCTGTGCGTGGCCACCACGGTGCCGTCGTAGACGTCGATGGCCTCGTGGAACCCCGCGGGCGCCAAGTGGGAGAGGTCGAGCACCATGCCCAGCCGACGCATCTCCCGCACGACCTGCCTGCCGAACGTCGAGAGGCCGCCGGCCCGCTCGCCCTCGCCGACGCCGTCGGCCAGCTCGTTGCGGCCGTTCCAGGTGAGGAGCAGGCACCTGACGCCCAGGCGGAAGAACTGCCGCAGCACGGCGATGCTGCCCTCCAGCGGGCGCCCGCCCTCGAGCACGAGCAGGAAGCCGACCTTGCCCTCGGGCAGCGCCGCCACGTCGCCTCGCGTGCGCAGGAGCGCGATCTCGGGCGTGGCGTCGATGGCGCTCAGCGCCACGTCCATCGAGGTGAGCGTGCCCCGCAGCGGCAGGTCGGAGCCGCTGGCGTGGCTGCGCGAGTCGCCGCCCACGGCGAAGAAGACGCCGCGCACGTTGCCCCGGCGGAGGCCAGGCAGGATCGAGCGGGCGAGCGGCTCCTCCTCACCGCTGCGCGTCCGGTGGAGGAGCTCGTACACGTCCCAGTGCCCCAGCACCGTGGGGATGCCCATGACCTACCCTCTCACGTGGCGCAGGACGAACTCGTTCCTGATGGTGCCTATGCCCTCGATCTCGCACTCGACGACGTCGCCGTCCTGGAGGAAGACGGGCGGCTTCTGGATGATGCCGATGCCCAGCGAGGTGCCGGTGGTGATGAGGTCGCCTGGCTCCAGCGTGATGCGCGCCGAGACGTACTCGATGACCTGGGCGACCGTGTGGACCATGTCGCTGGAGTGAAAGTCCTGCTTCTGGACGCCGTTCACGCGGCACCTGATGCGCATGTCCTGCGGGTCGACGGAGTCGTCGGCGACGAGGATGGCCGGGCCGGTGGGCGCGAACGTGTCCACGCCCTTGAGGGCCAGGACCACCGAGCCGCTCTCCGGCGGGCGCGGGATGATCTTCGCCGTGACGTCGTCCATGACCGTGTAGCCGCCCACGTAGTCGAGGGCCTCCGACTCGCTCACCTGCGAGCAGCGCCTGCCGATCACGACGGCCAGCTCGGCCTCGAAGTCCACCTTGTCGATGACGCTGGGCACGACGACGGGGTCGAAGGGCCCCGTGACCGAGGTGGGCATCTTCACGAACAGCTCGGGCTCCGGGCCCGGCGTGACGCCCTCGTTCTCGCACAGGGCGCGGTAGTTGTAGCCGAGGCCTATGACCTTCGAGGGCCTGGGGATCGGCGCCTCGAGGCGCACCTGGGCGAGCGGCGTGCGGCGACCCTCGCCGCCCCGCGCGGCCTCGCCGACGCGCCTGAGCGTCTCGCGCGGTAGCTGGATGAAGCGCTCCATGCTGGAGGCGAGCGACGGGTCCTCGCCCAGGCGCGTGAGCAGGCCGGCAGCGTCGACGACCTGGTCGGACTCCAGCACCCCCACGGTGGGCAGGCCCGAGACGTAGGGGCGGTAGTTGACGAGCTTCATGACGGCTCCTTCCCGGCGCCCTCGGCGCGCTTCATGGCGCGCTCGTGGGCGGCGATCGCGTTGTCGCGGACGCGGGCTATGTGCTTGTCCAGCTCCTCGTGCGCCCTGACCAGGTCGTCGGCCAGCACCGCCCGCGCGATGGCCTCGTGCTCGGCGATGACGGCTTCGAGGTCGGGCGCGTTGAAGAGGTCGAGGCGCGCCACCGTGAGCACGTTCGCCAAGCGGTCGGAGAACTCGCTCAGCCACCTGTTCTGCGAGGAGTCCACGAGGAAGCCGTGGAACCTGCGGTCGACCTCGAAGAGGAAGCTCGAGGGTCGGCCCCTGGCCTCCCCCGTCCTCAGGGCCAGCTCCAGGAGGCGCTCCTTGTCGGCGCGCTTCATGAGGGGGAACGCCTCCTCCAGCGCCAGGTGCTCGATGGCGGACCTAGCCGAGAAGGCCTGCCTGATCTGCCGCTCGGTGATCTCGATGACCCGCACGCCCTTGCGGTCGGCGTACTCCACCAGACCGTCGCCGTGCAGCAGGCGCATCGCCTCCCTCACCGGCGTGGGGCTCACGCCGTAGCGCTCGGCGATGGAGAGCTCGTTGAGGCGGTCGCCGGGCTTGAGCCTGCCCGTGAGGATCTCGTCCCTCAGGCGCAGGGCCACGCGCGAGGCCAGGGTCTCGCGGCTGATGGTGGAGCTCTCCGACATCGTTGGCCGCCTCTCGCGGTGCGGTGCTTCGGGCCTGTGGTGCGGCGCCTAGGGCCGGTGGTGCGGCGCCTCGTGCCCGTGGGGCAGAGCTTTCGGCCGGTGACGCGCCCGCGGACACCGCCTCTCAGGCCCTGCGTTCTGCGGTTTCTATAGAATACAGACTATTGAGCCTGCGCCCGGCGTGTCAACGGGACGGGTGGGGGGCTCGGCGGTATAAGTGCGTGAGCGCGCGGGCGTCACCGGCGGAGCCGGAGGCGGCGCCCCGGCCGGCGGGAGAGCACATGTTCGACGCGATAGGCGAGCTGAGGGAGCGTTGGAAGCGCGGCGAGACCACGACGAACTGCTGGCTGACGATCCCCCAGCCGTTCGTCGCCGAGATCGCCAGCCGCAGCGGTTTCGACACCCTGTGCATAGACATGCAGCACGGGCTCGTCGACTTCGACGCCGTGCCGGGCATGCTGCAGGCCACCACGGCCGCCGGCCGACCGACCGTGGTCCGCGTCCCCTGGAACGAGCCGAGCATCATCATGCGGGTGCTCGACATGGGGGCAGCGGGCGTCATAGTCCCGCTCGTCGAGTCCGCCGAGGAGGCCAGGCGAGCCGCGTCGGCCTGCCGCTACCCGCCGCACGGGAACCGCAGCTTCGGCCCGGCGCGGGCCTCCGTGGCCTACCCCGACTACTTCCGCCGCGCCCAGGAGGGTCTCCTCGTGTTCGTGATGATCGAGACGAGGAAGGGCCTCGAGAACCTGGACGAGATCCTCGACACGCCCGGCGTGAGCGGCGCCTACATAGGCCCCGCCGACCTCAGCCTCTCGCTGGGCTTCCCCCCGGAGACCGACAGCGTCAGGCCCGCGCACCAGGAGGCGGTGAAGAGGGTCGTGGCCGCGTGCCACCAGCGGGGCCTCGTCACGGGCCTGCACACGAACGGGCCGGAGTTCGCGGCGGAGGCGGCGGGCTGGGGCGTCGACTTCGTGACCATCGCCAGCGACGCCAAGGCCCTGGCCAGCGACCTGGCCGGGCGCGTGGAGCGGTTCTCGCGGTCCAGGGGGCAGGGCTAGGCGCCGGCGTCCCCATCGGCGCTCGGCGGCGTGGGCCCGTCGAACACCGCGAGCAGGCGGATCCGCTCGTCGTCCGCGAGTACGTGCCCGGCGATGGCCTCGTGACCCAAGGCCGGCCGTTCCAGCCACGGCGACGCGACGGCTACGTCCGGCGCGAAGGCGCGGGCCACGTGCTCCGCGACGCGCTCCGGGGCGTCCGCGTAGGCCGCCTCGTGCTCGGCCACGGCTGGGGGCATGCAGCAGCATCTCACGCTGAGGGCTTATCCTCCGCCGGTTCGGCGGCCGCGACAGGTCCCGGCCGACGCAGAGGGGGACGGCGTGAACGACGTCAACGGCGTGATGCTGCAGTTCTTCCACTGGTTCCTCCCCGCCGACGGCACCCTGTGGCGTCACCTGGAGGAGCGCGCCGGAGAGCTGGCCGACGCCGGCTTCACCGCGGTCTGGCTGCCGCCCGCGAGCAAGGGCGCGGGCGGGTCCGACGACGTGGGCTACGGGGTCTACGACCTCTTCGACCTGGGCGAGTTCGACCAGAAGGGCTCGGTGCGGACGAAGTACGGCACCAAGGACGAGTACCTGCGCGCCATCAGGGCCGCGCAGGCCGCCGGTCTGCAGGTGTACGCCGACGTCGTCCTCAACCACAGGCTCGGCGGCGACGAGCAGGAGGAGTTCACGGCCACGCCCATGGACCCGCAGGACAGGACCAGGCCCATCGGCGAGCCGCGGACGGTGCGCGCCTGGACCCACTTCCGCTTCCCGGGACGCGGCGGGAGGTACTCCACGCTCGAGTGGCACTGGTGGCACTTCAACGCCGTCGACCGCGACGAGAACGACCCCGAGTTCCGGGCCGTGTACCTCTTCGAGGGCAAGAGCTTCCAGCAGGACGTGGACCTCGACCTCGGCAACTACGACTACCTGCTCGGCTGCAACGTCGACGTCCAGAGCGAGGACGTGCGCACCGAGCTGCTGCACTGGGGTCGGTGGTTCGTCGAGACGACGGGCGTGGACGGGTTCCGCTTCGACGCCGCCAAGCACGTGCGGCCCGGCTTCTTTCTCGAGTGGCTCGAGCACGTGAGAGCGGGCCGTGACGGCGACCTCTTCGCCGTGGGGGAGTACTGGAAGTACGACAGGGACTCCCTGGAGCGGTTCCGCGCCAGGACGGACGCCAGGGTCACCCTGTTCGACACGATCCTGCACGACAGGTTCGTGTCGGCCAGCCAGGACGCCGAGGGCTTCGACCTGCGCACCGTCTTCGACGGCACCCTCGTACAGGGCGACCCCGTGGGCGCCGTCACGGTGGTCACGAACCACGACACCCAGCCGCTACAGACGAACGAGGCCGTCGTGGAGCCTTGGTTCGTGCCCCTGGCCTACGCCCTGACCCTGTTGCGCGAGGGAGGCTACCCCGTCGTGTTCCTGGCCGACTACGACGGCGCCGAGTACGACGGCGTGGGGCACGACGGGCAGGAGCACCACGTCGTCATGCCCAGCCACCGCTGGCTCATCGACAGGTTCCTGCGCGTGCGGCGCGAGAGGGCGTACGGCGAGCAGCGCGACTACCTCGAGGAGCCGCGCTGCATCGGCTGGGTACGAACCGGCGACGACGAGCATCCCGGCGGCGTGGCCGTGGTGCTGAGCAGCGGCGAAGCCGCCGCGCGCCGCATGCAGACGACGAGCCCGCGGACCGACTACGTCGACGTCACGGGGCACGTGGACGGCACCGTCACCACCGACGACGACGGCTGGGCCGACTTCGGCTGCGGGGCCGGCTCCGTGTCGGTGTGGGTGCCGGCCGCGGCCTGGGCTCGCTCGGCCTTCACCGAGCCTTGACGTTCCTACCGCGCCACGCCAGGCGGACCTAAGCTGGGGCCATGCCTCATACGCCACACACGAACTCGGGGGCGCCTTCTCGCGCGCGGCGCGCCCTCGGCGCCGCGGACGCCGGGATCGTCGCGGCGGCGTTCCTGCTCGCGGCCGGACTCGTTGTCGCCGCGTACATCGCCGTGCGCGGCGTCGAGTACGTGAAGGGGTACGAGTCGTCGCGGCTCGAGGTCACGGGCTCGGCCGACCGCGCCGTGGTCTCCGACCAGGTGAAGTGGGTCGGCTCGTTCTCGCGGCGCGTGGACGCCTCCTCGCTGGGCGACGGCTACAGGCAGATGGCCGACGACCTCGAGGTGGTCCTAGGCGTGCTGGCCGACGCCGGCTTCTCCCGCGAGGACCTGAGCATCCAGCCCGTGTCGGTCTCGGGCGTCTACCGCGAGTGCTACAACGCCGACTCCACGTGCGTGCGCGAGGTCGTGGGCTACGACCTGAACCAGTGGTTCACGCTCACCTCCGACCAGGTGCAGGTGGTGACCGAGCTGGCCCAGGACGCCCAGCCCTTCGTCGACGCGGGGCTCACCTACCAGACCACCTCGCTCGAGTACTACTACTCGGGCCTCACCGACCTCCGGCCTCAGCTCCTCGCCGAGGCCATCCGGGACGCCAGGGGCCGCGCCGAGGCGATCGCCCAGGCCACGGGCGCCTCCGTGGGCCCGCTGCGCTCGGCCGACAGCGGCGTCTTCCAGGTGACCCAGCTCAACTCCACGGAGGTCGCCTCCTACGGCATGTACGACACCAGCACCATCGACAAGCGCGTGACGGCGGTGGTGCACGCCAGCTTCGAGCTCAGGTAGGCGACCCTCCCAGGTCGTCGTCGCGCCCCTCGACGTCGTCGCGCCCATCGAGCTCGGGCCGCCAGTGAACACCTCGCGCCCAGGGTCTGGCCCACGACGATGCGGGGCACGTCACGCCGCTGCGCGAGGAACGACCTGAGCGCGCCCGACCCTGGCTCCCGCTCGACGTCAGGCGTTCACATGTGCCGAGCAGACGTCCGCCACTCCTCAAGGATGTCCTTGTGGGCGGGTGGTCATCGAGCTTCACCCTGCAGCCTCGCGAGCAGCGCGTCGAGGGCCTCGTGGCTCTGCGCCATCCCGGCCTCCATGCCGGTCTGCATCATGTCTTCGAGGTCCTGCTCGTCGTACGTCCGCGACGTGATGACCACCCTGGTGGCGCGTCCACCGTCGACGTCGCTGAGCTCCGTCGTGTTCACCGACACGTGACCGGGAGCGCCGTCCCACTCGAACGTCTGCGAGATCAGGGTCTTCGGCTCGATCTCGCGGAAGCGCCCCTCGAACCCGGCGCTACCGCCTTCCCAGTGCTCGACGACGCGCCAGTGGCCCCCCTTCACGAACTCGAAGCGCTCGACGACCAGCCTGTGGCCGCGACCCCACCACTGCGCGAGGAGCTCGGGCTCGGAGTACGCGCGCCAGACGAGGTCGCGCGGGGCGTCGAACACGCGCTCGACGCGGATCGTGCGTCCGTCGACGCGGCTCAACGTGTGCTTGTAGGTGGCTGCCTTCGTGGTCATGGCTCCTCCTTGGTTCGGGCTTCTTTCGCGAGGCGGTCCCGTTGCTCTTGGCGGCCCTGTTCCTCTCGGCGGCCC
>JBIQHQ010000013.1:4806-69521 GCA_044508445.1 Deinococcaceae bacterium | reverse complement strand
TTCTTTCGCGAGGCGGTCCCGTTGCTCTTGGCGGCCCTGTTCCTCTCGGCGGCCCCCCTCCTCAAGGCCTTCCTCGGCCTTGAGACGCCCGAGCAGCTTGCCCAGGTGGTCTAGGCGCTCCTCGAGGACCCGTTGGTAGTTGGCTACCCAGGCCGCCTCCCGCTCGAGGCGGCGTGGTCCTATGGTGCAGACCCGCGCCCTGCCCTCCTTCCGCGTGGTCACGAGCCCGGCCGACTCCAGCACCGCCACGTGCTTCTTGGTGCCCGTGAGCGAGATACCCGCCTGCGCGGCGAGCTGCCCGATCGTCGCGTCGCCCCGCCCGAGCCTCTCGAGGAAGCTGATGCGCGTGGGGTCGGCCAGGGCGGCGAACGTCTCGTGGACCGGGGACTGATACTGAACCATCTGGTTCAGTATCAGGTCGCGAGGCCCGTTCGTCAAGCAGATGAGGAACCGCCGCGACGTGGCGACGCCGAGCCGCGCCCCCCGCGCACCGGACCGCCGCGACCGTGCGACACTCGACCGGCCATGCCCCACGACCAGCACGCTGCCGACGAGGTCTTCAGGACCGCCAGGCTGCGCGCTCGCCGCTGGCGCGACTCCGACCTGGAGCCGCTCCTCCGCGTCTACGGCGACGTGGACGCCATGCGCTGGGTCGGCGACGGCTCGCCCCTGACGCGGGACGAAGCAGAGCGGTGGCTGGAGGTGACGGCGGGGAACTACGCGCGGCGCGGGTACGGGATGTGGGCGCTCGAGGCGCTCGGCAGCGGCGAGGTCGTCGGGTTCATCGGCATCGTCCACCCCGGCGGGCAGGAGGAGCCGGAGGTGAAGTACGCCCTCGCGCGCGAGCACTGGGGCAAGGGCCTGGCGACCGAGGCCGTGCGCGGCACCGTCCGCTACGGCGCCTCCGCGCACGGCATCACGCGCATGATCGCGACGACGGCCCCGGAGAACGCCGCGTCGCACCGCGTGCTGGAGAAGAGCGGGTTCGCACGCGGGGAGCTGAGGGACGAAGGGGACGGCACCTACACCCAGGTCTTCGAGTGGCGAGCCGGCTGAGAAGCCGAGCGGGGCCGCCGAGAGAACATCGTCAGGGCTCCGGTGAGGTACTCAGAGAGGAGCGCGACAGGCGCCCGGCGAGGACGTCTGGTAGGCGGCGCCAAGGCTCCCGCGAGGACGGCGGGTAGCCGCCGACACGCCTCCGGGGAGGACGCCTGGTAGGCGACGACACGCCTCCGGCGAGCCCGCCGCGGGGCTTCGCTATGGTGGCTCGGATTACAATGGCGCGCCGTTCGCCGCAGGACCTCGCGATCGGCTGGAGGCCCTGCATGGGAACGTTGCTGGCGGTGTTCCTCGTGATCTCTCTGAACCTGGCGCCGACCGGCGCCCAAGCCGTGACCATAGACAGCTACGTCGTGGAGGGCGTGGGCATCTACGCCGACGCCACGCGGTTCCTCCTCACCAAGACGGACGATGCCACCTGGCTGCTCCACGACGCCCAAGGTCAGCCTTGGTTCGTGGTCGCCGTCGACGGCCCCTGGCTCACCCTGACCACCAGCGACGGCGCGGCGACGGACCGCGTGCACCTCGGCGACGCCCTGGGCCTCCCGGACGAGCCCTGGTGGTCCGGTGACGCCGTCGCTCCCCCCGGCGCGTCGCCGCTGGTCCTCACGCACCTGCCCGACGGCGTCGACGTGACGCTCGAGGGCCTGCTGGCTGCGGAGGTGCGCTGGTAGGGTCGGCGCCACGGTGCGCGCCGCTGGCGACGCGCCGTTCTCGTCGTCCCTCGACCCACCGCGGCGGCTACCGCGCCGGGTCGCGGCAGGCGACGCGGTCGGTCACCGTCAGCTCGGGCCCGTACGTCCAGCTGTCCACGACGTCACCGCCGCGCATCAGGAAGATCGTGTCGCCGCCGTTGTTCCACACGCCCTGGCCGGGGTTCGCGACGCGCAGCTCCCCGGCCGGCTGGGTGCCGCTGGGCAGGCGGAACGTTGACCTGGAACCCTCGTCCCACAGGTAGTAGCCGGTCGTGTCCGTGGGCACGGACAGCATCACGGACACCCACTCGCCGCCCTCGTCGTTGTCCGTGGACGGGTTCACGAGCGCGCAGTGGAGACGCACGGTCCCGGTGGCGGCCGGGTCCCTCTCCGCTCCTGCCCGTCCCGCCCGCGCCCGTGCCCAGAAGCCGACCCCTTCAGCCGCGGCCGCGTCCCGCGCCGCTGAGTAGAGGGAGGCGTAGGCCGTGTTCGGCGGGATCGTCAACGTGTCGGCCCAGCCGCCCTCGACCATCGCGAGGTTCACCTGCGTCGCCCTCACGCCCCCCAGGTCCCAGCGGCCCGCCGGGTCCTCCACGTAGAGGTAGGCGAGCAGTCGCGCGTAGCGGTCCTCCGTCTCCGCGCCGATCTCAGCCCACACCGGGCGCCCGCCCAGCAGCGCGTTGAGGCGCTCGCGGGCCTCCAGGCCGCGCGTGCCGTCGGACATCTCGGGGGCGTCGATGCCGATGAGCCGCACGGTGCGCGGCCCCAGGTTCGAGCCGAGCACGACGGTGTCCCCGTCCACGACGCTCAGCACCGGCACGGGACCGTGCAGGGCAGAGAGCGGGCGCAGGTCCTGGGCCGCCGCCAGTGACGCCAGGGACGACGCGAGGACCAGGACGATCGCCGAGAACCTTCGCTCCACGGCCTAGATGTTCACCCGGGGGTGGTCACGAGCGCCTTACCGTGAGCCCGCGGAGGTACCACGCTGCGCACGCCGCGCCGGCCACGGGCTCAGGTCCGAGGGCCGAAGGACACGCCCGTCAGCTCCTCCGACACGGCCCAGAGCCGCTCCTGGGCCCCCACGTCCAAGGCGGCGCGCGGCGGTCGGGCGCTGACGGGCCGGCCGCGCACGAACCAGCGGGGCGCCCACATGTCGCCGTTCTCGGCCCGCGGCGAGATGGCGGCGTACACCTGCGGCAGAGCGCCCATCTGGACGTCCTGCCCTATGAAGGGGGTGATGCGGCCCAGGAACACGCGGTCGCGCCAGGAGAGGTCGTGAGAGCCCTCCACCAGTCGCCGCTGGAGCTGGGTGAACACGAGGCCCGGGTGCGCCGCGTGCGCGGTCGCGTGGCCGGGTAGCGGCGGGGCCGCGTCCCCTGGAGCCTCCGGAGCCGCAGCGCTACCGCCGGCGGGGGAGGCCGGCGCGCCGCGACCGGCTTCGTCGCCGGCCGACGCGAACCGCCGGGCCAGGGCCTGGGCGAAGAGGAGGTTCGCGAGCTTGGCCTGGTTGTAGGCGGACCAGCGGTCGTAGCGCCGCTCGCCCATCAGGTCGTCGAAGTCGATGCGTCCGAAGTAGGCGGCCGAGCTGGTCACGACGACCACGCGGGCGGCGGGCCGCGACGCGAGCCGCTGGTAGAGACGGCCCACGAGCGCGAAGTGCCCCAGGTGGTTCACGCCTAGCTGCGACTCGAAGCCGTCCTCGGTGGTCGCCCTGTCCACGGCCATGATCCCGGCGTTGCAGACGACCAGGTCCAGGTCGCGCCGTGCCAGACGTTCCACACAGGCCCCTACGGAGGCCAGCGAGGCGAGGTCGAGCCGCTCGACGCCCACGTCGGCGCCCGGCGCGTCGGCGAGGACGTCTGCCCTGGCCTCCTCGGCCTTGGACTCGTCCCTGGCCGCGATGATCACGGAAGCGCCCTTGAGAGCGAGGAACCGCGCGGTCTCGCGGCCGAGCCCGGCGTTGCCGCCCGTCACGACGGCGGTGCGGCCCGCGGCGCTCGGCAGCGCGTCCAGGTACGGGAGCACGTGCGTCGCGATCGCCACGCCTGTCACCCTAACCAGGCGGGAGCGGACGCGACCGGAACGACCTCACCGTCGCGCTCGGGCCGTGGACGAGGTCGGTAGCCTCGCCCAGGGGGCCGAGGTCGGACGTCGGCCGCTCGCGGGTCGCCGCCGGCCGCCGCCGACGCTAGGCTCGTGTCATGAGGCTCCTCCGCTGGTGCGCGGCCGCGTGCCTCGCTGCCCTTGCGGCCCTGTCGTGGGCACAGGACGGTGCGAGCAGAGCTCCTGCCGAGACTGCCGAGGCCAGGGAGGAGCTGGACGCGGCCATGGCCGAGTTCGAGTCGGCCGAGGCCGCCATGGGCCAGGCGTACGAGGGCGCCCGGGAGGTGGTCTGGCCGGAGGCCTTCGACAGGTTGAGGCTGGGCCAGCGGGACTGGCTGGCCGCACGCGACCTCTCGGCCGAGGCGTACGCGCGCCTCCAGGCCGGGCCAGACGTCGCCGACGTCCGGGCGACGAGCGCCTTCTACGAGTACAGGACGATGCTCACCGAGGCCCGCACCGAGCTGCTGCAGGGCCTCGTCGCCTACTACCTCGACCCTGCCGGCCAGTCCTGGGAGGGCCTGTGGGTCGACGGGGCCGGCGGTCGCCTGGCCGTGCAGGAGCTGGAGGACGGCAGGCTGAGGTTCCAGCTCACCGTGGTGCGCTCACCCTCTCTGCACACGGGCTGGCTCGAGGGCGTGGCGGAGCGCAACGACGACCTGGCCCGTTACGAGACCTCTTTCGAGGGCCTGGCGGGCGCGGTGCCCGTGTGGGCCTTCTTCGTCCGCGACGGGCCCTACCTGCGCGTGCACACGGCGAACGCCTCCTACTTCGCGGGCGCGCGGGCCTACTTCGACGGCGACTACGTCAGGCTCCGCGACCTCGAGCCGTTCGACCTCGACTGAGGCGAGCCCCGGGCGATCCGCGCCAGCGCCTCCTCCCTGTCGGCCACGAACCAGACGTGCCCGCCCCTGTTGCTCTCGCGCACGAAGGCTCGCCAGCTCTCGCTGCCAGCCTCCGCCAGGTCGCCGATCACCACGAGCCTGAGCCCGTAGTCGACGAACTTCTGCACGACCGCGCCCGCTAGGCCCGTGCTGAGGTCCACGAAGGCCGGCCCGAGCCGGTCCGCGCTCAGCAGCACGTGGTCCGCTCCCAGGTAGCCGGAGTTGCCCACGACGTCGGCGGCGTCGCGCTCCGACGCGATGACTCCGCCCACGAGCTCGGCGACCGTCGCCTCTCCGACCTCGAAGACGTCGAGCGCGGGTCCAAGGCTCATGGGCGGCACTGTAGCCGAGACGCCGCGCCCTGCGGCCGGGACTCGTCGTCCGCAAGGGCTAAGCTCGGGAACGGTGACCAGGGTGACCCGAACGGCCAACGACCCCTCTGAGCCGGAGCGCCGAGCAGACGACGTGGAGCGGGCCGCGCCCGCCGGTCCGCCGGACATCGTCGCGAACCTGGCGGCCATCAGGGCGCGCATCGAAGCGGCCTGCCTGCGCGCCGGGCGCGACCCTGCCGACGTGGAGCTGCTGCCGGTCAGCAAGACGCAGCCCGTCGAGCGCCTACGGCTCGCCTACGACGCCGGCGTGCGCAAGCTCGGCGAGAACAAGGTGCAGGAGGCCAGGGAGAAAGCCGAGGCGCTCGCCGACCTCGCCGACCTCCGATGGGCTGTGATAGGGCACCTCCAGACGAACAAGGCCAAGTACGTGGCACGCTTCGCTCACGAGTTCCACGCGCTCGACAGCCTGAAGGTCGCGGAGGCCCTCGACCGCAGGCTCCAGGCGGAGGGCCGTGGCCTCGACGTCTACGTTCAGGTGAACAGCTCGGGCGAGGCGAGCAAGTTCGGGCTGGCGCCCGAGGAGGTGCCGGGGTTCGTCGAGGAGCTGCCCAACTACACTGCCCTGCGCGTCCGCGGGCTCATGACGCTGGCGCTGTTCTCGGCCGAGGCCGAGCGGGTCCGCGCCTGCTTCGTCCTCATGCGCGAGCTCAGGGACCGGCTCCGCCAGGAGGCGCCGGCAGGCCTCTCGTTCGAGGGCCTCTCGATGGGCATGTCGGGCGACTTCGAGGTGGCCATCGAGGAGGGAGCGACCGTCGTGCGCGTCGGCGAGGCGATCTTCGGCCCGCGCGGGCTCCCCGACAGCCACTACTGGCCGGGGGCGGGCGAGGAGCGGTGACGGAAGGCCCGGCGCGGCCCCCGGTGGACCGCGACGCCCTCACGCCGCTGCCGGTCGACGTCGTGAGCGTCCAGTCGCAGGTGGTCTACGGCTGCGTAGGCAACAGCGTCGCCGTGCCCACGCTGCAGTCGCTGGGGCTGACCGTCGCCGCGGTCCCCACGGTCCTCCTGAGCAACGTGCCGCACTACGACACGCTGCACGGCGGCCCGGTGCCCACCGACTGGTTCGCCGGCTACCTGGCCGACCTCGAGAGGCGCCGCGCCCTCGAGGCCGCCCGCGTCGTGCTCGTCGGCTACCTCGGGCCGCCCGAGCAGGCGGCCGTCCTCGTCGAGTGGCTGCAGCGTGTCCTCGCCGAGCACCCGCGGCTGCGGCTGGTGGTGGACCCGGTCATCGGCGACAGCGACGTGGGCGTCTACGTGCACCCCGACATACCGGCCGTGCTGCGCGACGGCCTCGTGCCCATGGCCCACGGGATCGCGCCCAACGCCTTCGAGTTCGAGCAGCTCGTCGGCCGTCCCGTACCGACCTACGAGGAGACCGTGGCCGCGGCTCGCGAGCTGCTGGCGACGACCCTCGACTGGGTCGTGGTGACCAGCGCGGCGCCGGCCGAGACCCCTCCCGGACGCATGCGCGTGGCCGTCGTCACGCGCGACGACGCCGACCTGTTCGAGCACGAGCGGGTCGATACGGCGGCGAAGGGCACGGGAGACCTCTTCACCGCGGCGCTCGTCGGGGCCATGCTGCGCGGCTACTCCGTGAAGGGCGCCGCGCGCGCCGCCGCCGAGCGCACGGTGGCGGTGCTGCGGCGCACCGCGGACCTCGGCTGCGGCGAGCTGGTACTGAGCTGACATCGTCCGCGGCGAGCCCGGCCCCGCTCATGGAGGGCGCCGCCGAGCCGGTCCCGGCCCGATTCCGCGCGGCCGGGCCCACAGCGCGGGCCCGCGGAAGCGCGATGATGGGGTCATGCTCAGGATCGGGTCCGTCGTCTGGGGCGTGCGCGACGTCGCGCGCGCCGTCGAGTTCTGGAGCGCCGCGCTCGACTACGCTCCGCGGGGAGGCGACTCAGCGGACTGGGTGCTGCTGAAGCCCAGACGCGGCACCGGGGTCCAGCTAGCCCTGCAGGAGGTGAAGGCCGAGGCCGCCCAGAGGAGGCGTCACCACCTCGACCTCTACGCCTACGACCAGGAGGCGGAGGTGAGACGCCTACTGGACCTCGGCGCGAGCCGCGTCGAGTGGCGCTACCAGCCCGACGACGACTACGTGGTCCTCAGCGACCCAGACGGGAACTACTTCTGCGTCATCGACGCCGGCGAGGCGGCGCGAGACCCAGGGCTCAGGGTGGCCGCCGGCCGCGGGCCGCGCTTCGTCGACGACCTGGCCGGGCTCCCGGGCCCCGAAGACTACGCCTACCGCGGCGCCCGCGCGCTGGTGGCACTTCACGAGCGTGAGCTGCGCGCCTTCCTGCCCACCTGGCGCCGCTTCGCCGCTACCGGTCTGCCGCTGCCCGAGACCGACGACACCGACTACGCGTCGAACGAGCACCTGCTGCTCCACGTGGTGCGCGCGGCCGGTCGCTACCTCACCTGGGTCTGCAGGAACCTGGGGCTGCCCGACCCCGGCGTGCCCGAGGCGCCCGCCGTCGAGGAGATCGCCGAACGGGCCGAAGGGTTCATGGAGCGGGTCCTCGAGCTCTGGCGCACGTCCCTGACGGAAGCGCCACCGGAGCGCATGGAGGACCAGGCGCACACCTCGAACTGGGGCGCCCCCATGACGATCGAGTCGATGCTGGAGCACGCGGTCGTGCACCCCATGCGCCACACCTTCCAGCTCGAGGAGCTGATGCTCCGGGCGGGCGGCTCCCGGTGAGGGCCCGCCGCACCCGCCCAACAGGCGGAGGGTCGCGCCGGGGCGGGGTTACGCTCTGCGGATGAGCGAAGCGAAGGTAGCCGGACCGCCGGCCACTGATAAACGGCCCGTCACCGACGTCCTTCACGGGCGCGAGATCGTCGACGACTACCGCTGGCTCGAGGGCGACGTCTCCGACCCAGACCGCATGGGGCTCGTCACCGCCGAGGTGGCGGCATGGACGGATGCCCAGAACGCCTACACCCGAGCCGTGCTGGATAGCCTCCCCGGTCGCCGACAGGTGGAAGATCGCCTCAGGCCGCTGCTGCAGATCGGCACGGTCTCCGCGCCCGTAGAGCGCGGCGGGCGCTACTTCTACTTCAGGAGGGAGGGAGACCAGAAGCAGTCGAGGGTCTACTTCCGCGAAGGCCTCAGGGGTGAGGAGCGCCTCCTCATCGACCCGGAGGCGGCCGACCCGACGGGCCTCACCGTCGTCGAGTGGATCTCGCCGAGCCCGGACGGCCACCAGCTCGCCTACGGCACTTTCTCCGCCGGCGACGAGAACACCGAGCTGGGGCTCCTCGACGTCGACACCCGCGAGAAGCTCCCCCTCGAGATACACAACAAGGTCAGACCGGTCCAGTGGCTGCCCGACGCCTCCGGCTTCGTCTACTGGAAGCTGGCCGACCCGGACGACTTCTACACGGGCCGCGTGATGTTCCACGCCAGGCCGGCGGACCCACAGGCCGCGGACGACGACTCGGACGACGTCCTCGTGTTCCGGCAGTACACGAAGGAGGAGGACGAGAAGCTGGCCACCACGTGGGGGCCGAACGGCTTCCTCTCGCACGACGGCCGCTGGCTGTTGCTCTCGTACCACGTCGACACGCGCTCGAACGACCTGTGGCTCGTCGACTTCGAGGCGTTCCGGCGAACCGGATTCCTGATGCGGACGGAGGTGAGCGTGGGCACGCCGGGGACCGCCTTCGGCTCCGCCGTGTCCGGTCCCGACGGTGACGTCCTGGTCCTCCACACCTACAAGGGCGCCCCGCGCGGGCGCGTGGTCGCGGCACCGGTGTCCGAGCCCGGCGAGGCGAACTGGCGCGTGATCGTGCCCGAGCCGCAGTCCGGGAGCATCGAGACCGTCGACTTCGCCGACGGGCACGTCGTCGTCACGTACCTGGAGCGCGCCGTGAGCTGCGTCGTGGTCCACGACCTGACCGGCAGGCGCGTCGGCGAGGTGCCGCTGCCGGCCATGGGCACGGCCGCGGTTGCGGCGAACCGCGGCTCGACGGAGGCGTTCCTCACGTTCACGAGCTTCGCCCACCCGCCGGCCGTCTACCGCTTCGACGTTCGCGACCCGGAGGGCACCTTCGAGCTGTGGGAGCGGCCCGAGGCTCCTGTCGATCCCGACGCGGTGGTCGTGAAGCAGGTCGAGTACGCCTCGAGGGACGGCACGAAGGTCACGATGTTCGTCGTCCATCGCCAGGGCCTCGAGCCCGACGGCGACGCGCCCACGATCCTCTACGGCTACGGAGGCTTCGGGATCAGCTTGGCACCGGCCTTCTCGCCGTCGCTGGTCCAGTGGTTCGAGGCGGGTGGCGTCTACGCCGTACCGAACCTGCGCGGCGGGGGCGAGTACGGCGACGCCTGGCACGAGGCCGGCATCCTGGGCCGCAAGCAGAGCGTCTTCGACGACTTCGTCGCCGCCGCCGAGTGGCTGATCGCCAACGGCTACACCAGGCCGGAGCGGCTGGCGATCTCCGGCGGCTCGAACGGCGGGCTCCTCACCGGGGCGGCCCTGACGCAGCGCCCGGACCTCTTCGCCGCCGTCTACGTCGGCGTGCCGCTGCTCGACATGCTCCGCTACCAGCACTTCCTGATGGCGCGGTACTGGGTGCCGGAGTACGGGTCGGCCGAAGACCCCGAGCAGTTCGAGTGGCTGATCGCGTACTCGCCCTACCACCGCGTCGAGGACGGTGTGCGCTACCCCGCGGTGCTCCTCACCGCCGGGGAGAACGACACGCGTGTGCACGCCATGCACGCGCGCAAGATGGCGGCTCGACTGCAGGCGGCCACGGCGAGCGACCCGGAGGTGGACCCAGTACTGCTATGGGTGGACCGCTCGGCGGGCCACGGGCAGGGCAAGCCGCTCGACCTGGTCCTGCGCGACGTCGTCGATCAGCGTATCTTCGTGATGTGGCAGCTCGGGATGCTGGACGCGCTACCAGGCCGGTCGGGGGGCCAGTGAGCGCCCTCCACGCGCTGAACCTCGGGCTGCGGTTCCTGCTCGAGCTCGCCGCCCTGGCCGCTGCGGTCTACTGGGCACTGCAGACGCAGACCGGGGCCGCGCGCGTCGTGCTGGCGGTCGCGGCACCCGCGGTCCTCGCCGTCGTCTGGGGACTCTTCGCCTCGCCCAAGGCGCCCTACAAGGGGGACCTGGGCGTCCAGCTCGTCGTCGAGGCCGCCGTGTTCGGCGCCGCCACGGCCGCCCTGTTCCTGGCCGGGCGCCCCGCGTGGGGAGTCACCTACGCCGCGCTCGTGGTGTTGAACCGCGCGCTGATGCTGGCCTGGCGACAGTAGGCTCGGCGGTCAGGTTCTCCCTGTCGGCCCGGCGGCCGCTTCGGGCCGCGGGCCGTTCCGCTCCACAGGGCGGCCGGGTCGCTAGCCCGAACGCGGAACCGGCGACATCCCCCGCGCCCGGCCCCTGCCTAGAATCGGTGAGCATGAGCCTACCGACCACGAACCCGGCGCGAGCCGACGTGCAGACTGGGAGTCAAGAGGACCACGGTGCCCGCGTCGCCGCGTTCCGAGAGCAGTACGTCGGCAAGCTCGCTGCCCCGCACGGGTGGTGGGCCATCGCCTCGCTGGACTGGCTCGAGCCAGGGGAGAGCCTTCTCGGCAGCGGTGCCGAGGCACAGGTGAGGCTGCCTTCCGGCGCCCCCGACCGCGTGGCCCGGCTCGTGCTGGCGGAGGACGAGGTCGTCGTGGAGCCGCTGGCCGACGGCCTCGGGCTCGACGGCGAGGTGCTCACGGAGCCGAGGACCACGGCCGGCGTGGGCGCCCTCACCGTGCCGGCGGGCGACGTGTCGCTGCTAGTGAAGCTGGTCAAGCGCGGCGAGCTGTTCGGCTTGCGCGTCTACGACCCCCGCCTGTCGGCGGCGCGCGACCGCGAGTCCAGCGTCGGCTGGTTCGATACGGACCCGGCGTGGGTCATCGAGGCCGCGTTCGTGCCTCCGGTGCCCGACGAGACCGTGCCCATCGTGAACATGCTGGGTCAGGTCTCGGACGTCACCGTCGCCGGCCGGGCGCTCTTCGAACACGGCGGCCAGCGCTACTCGCTCGTCGCCACCCCCGCCGGCACGCCCGGCAGGCTGTTCTTCAACTTCCGCGACGCCACCAACGTGCGCGAGACGTACGGGGGCGGCAGGTTCCTCAACGTCGACGGGCCCGTCGACGGCCGCATCGTGCTCGACTTCAACCTCTGCCACCACCCGCCTTGCGCCCACACCCCGTACGCCACGTGCCCGGTGCCCCCGGAGGAGAACAGGCTGCCCTTCGAGGTCCGCGCCGGCGAGCGCTACCCGGAGGGCGCGAGCGTCCTCGACTGAGCGGGCCGGCGCCCGAGCCCGGCGACTACTCCGAGCCTCCGCTCTCCGGCCGGCCGGTTCCGCTCTCCGTCCGACCGGTCGTCGGCTGGCCCTGCGTCGACGAGGACCGGCCCTGGGTCGGCTCGCCCGCCACAGACCGCCCCGCGGTCGACTGACCGGCCGCGGACGGATCCGTTCCAGCCTGGCCCTGGGACCCCTGTGCCTGCTCGGAGCGGCTCGAGGCGCCCCAGGCGGAGCCGCCCTGAGCCGCCTCGACGCGCAGGCGGTTGTGCACGTCCCTCACGCCGCGGACACGATCGGCCGCCGCCTCGGCGACGCGCTTGGCGCGGCGCGAGTCGACGCTGCCCTCGAGGACCACCTCGTCACCCTCCACACGCACCCGGATCTGGCTGGCGTCGACGAAGGGCTCCCACGTTAGCTCCTCGTTCACGTCCTCCGCGATGCGCTCCGCCGAGCGCTTGTACCCGGCGGGTCCCACTCCCGAGTAGGGTCCCTCGCGCCGGGCCGCCTGCTCCTCCCAGTCGCTCGCTCCCCAACGGGAGTAGTAGCGGTCCCTCTCCATGCCGCCGTAGCCGCCCCGGCCCTCGTCACCGCTCGAGCGCATGCCGCCCGTCGGGCGCCCGCCGGCGCCGTATGGCTCGTTCGGCCCGTAGCTATCGCCGAGGCCGGGCCCGGGACCCCTGCCCGCGGCCGGGCCGTAGCGCCCCTCGAAGCCGGGGCCGTAGCGGCCTGCGAAGCCAGGTCCGTAGCGTGCTCCGGAGCCGGGGCCGTAGCGCCCGCCCGGCCCGGCGCCGAACCTGTCTCCGCGCCAGCCCCTGCCCTGCCACTCGGCGCCCCAATCCGACCGACCACGACCGGCCCAGCCGTAGCCCGAGCGCGCCATCTCGCCGTAGTCGCCGTAGGCGCCGCGGTCGAGGTCCTCCTCGTCCATGTCCCAGCCGCGGCGCGCGGCCTCGGTGCCGTACCCCACGTCGTCGCGGTAGCCGCGCTCCCGACCGTAGCCGAGACCACGTCGGCCGCCGCCCGGACCCGCTGCGCGCGTCTCCTCCTGGTCGTCCTCGTCGAACCAGGAGCGCACCTGGTCCCCGGCCCTCTCCCAGAAGCCCCTGTCGTCCCGCTCGCGGCGGTCCCGACGCGCCCACCGGTCGCGGTCGCGGTCTGCTGCCATGTCACCCTCCCTCCGGGCCCGTGGCCCATGCCGCCGAGGCTAGGGGCGGCCGAGGTGAGAAGGGGCTGGCCCGGCGCAGAGTCCTGCACGGTAGGAACGGCACGAACGGGGCGAGGGGTCGGGCCGTGCCCACGGCCAAGCGAGGAGCCGCGTCATGCGCGGGCGCAGCGGCACGGGCCCCCTCGTGCGCCCCGCCCCTCACAGCAGCGCCGCGATACGCTCGGCGGCCCGGCGCGCGCCGCCCCCCTCGACGGGCGCGTACACGGGCGGGGCGTCCAGCAGGCGCGACAGCCTGTCGGCGAGGAGCTCGGGCTCGGCCTCGGCGTAGCGCACGCGCGCCCAGGCGGGCGCACCGTAGCGCTCCAGCCGGTGCGCCACGTGACGGTTCTGCTCGAAGTGCAGGCCGAGCGGGAAGTAGAGGAAGGGCACGCGCGCGGCGACGAGCTCCATGGTCGTGGACAGGCCGCCCTGCACGAGCGCGGCATCGGCCGCCGCGAGCATCCGGTACAGGTCGTGGACGTAGCCGCGGTACTCCACGCCCTCCAGGCGCGGCATGGAGGACGGGTCTATGCGCGGGCCGCACACGACGACGAGCCTGAGGTCGGGCACGCGCTCCCGCATGGCGGGGAACGCCGAAGCGACGCGCCGCAGCAGCGACGCGCCCACGCTGGTGCCGCCCACCGCCGCCACGGCCACGCGCTCGCCCGGCCGGAAGCCGAAGCTCGCGCGCAGCACCTCGCGGTCGCCCAGGTCGGCAGGGTCGAAGTAGCGCACGTAGCCGCCCAGCTCGTAGTGCTCGGGCAGCCAGTCCCCGATGAGCGGCAGGCCCGGCCCGAACGCGTCCGGCACGATGTCGCCCCGCTCGCCTATGTAGATCGCGGCGTCCCGCACTCGCCCGAAGCGCTCGACCTGCTCGATCATCTCGGCGTTGTAGTCGGCGACCACGAACGCCTCGCGTCCGCCGTCGTCCTCCAGCATCGGCAGGAAGCCCACGAAGTCCGTCAGCCACGCGAAGGGCGCGGTCTTGAGCTCGGGGTTCTCGTGCAGGTAGTAGTCGACCTCCCACGCCTCGTCACCGACCCAGAGGTCGTAGGCACCCGCCTCGGCCACGTCGAGGAAGACGTGGAAGTTCGCGAGCAGGATCTCGTCCATCTCGCGGATCGCCTGGAAGACGTGCAGCTCGTGCTCGGCGCCCATCAGCGACTCGATGTGCGGCGACTCCCCGGCCAGCAGCCGGCTCGCGGGGTGGATGCGCTCGCCGTTCTCCTCCAGCACTCGCGTCACCGGGTGCTGCGCCAGCCAGTCGATCTCGAGGCTCGGCACCAGCCGCCGCAGCTCCTTGGCGATCGCCACGTCGCGCTGTGCGTGCCCCAGCCCGATGGGGCTGGATACGAACAGCGCACGCTTGGTCTCCCGCGAGCGCGCGCGGCGCCAGCTCTTGCGGCCGGCCTCGCGGACCTCCACCTCGGGACGCGTGGCGGAGCGCGGCGGGGCCGTGCGCTGGAGGAAATCGCGCAGCAGGAGGTTGAAGCGAGCCGGGTCCCGCGCCTGGGGAGCGTGGCCGCTGCCCTCGAACACGACGAGCTCGGCCTGGGGGAGGTCCGCGACCATGTCGAGCGTGTTCGCGAGAGGGACGACGTGGTCGTCGTCGCCGTGCACGAAGAGGACGGGCATGGCGAGGCGCCGCCACAGCTCGGGCAGCTCCGGCGTGGCCCCCTCGACGATCGTGCTCACGAGGACCTCCGGCGTCGTGCCGCGCGACCACTCCAGCGTGTCCTCCTGCGGCTTCGTGCTGTGGGGCTCGGTGTAGATCTGCGCCGCGAACCAGCGGACGAAGTCCTCGAGGTCCTCGCGCCAGTGCACGGCGTTGTACTTGTTCCAGCCCTCGCGGTCGGGAGGCTCGCTGAGGAAGGGCTCGAGCGGGCGCCTGCGGGCTGCCCGCGGCGACATGGACGGCGCGACGTAGACGACTGTCGTCACGCGCTCCGGGTGCAGGCCCGCGAGGTAGGTGACGGGCCGGGCACCTGCCGAGAAGCCCACGACGTCCGCCGCGTCGACGCCGCACGTGTCGAGGACGGCCACGGCGTCGGCCACGTAGTCGCGCGGCCCGTAGCCGGTCTCGGGCTGGCCGGAGAGCCCGTTGCCGCGCCCGTCGAAGGTGACGACGCGGTACCCGCTGTGCGCGAGGAACGGCACCTGCATCTTCCACACGCGGCTGTGGACCAGCGACCACGTGGGGAATAGGAGCACGGTGCGCTCGGCGCGTTCGGGGCCGAACACCTCGTAGTGGGAGCGCACGCCGTCGATGGGGTTCGTGGCGTACCCGCTCGCCCTGGGCTCGAGGGCCCTCACGGCCGCCGCCTCGCGCGTGCGGTGCGCCTCCCGCCGTCCGCCCCCGCCGCGTCCCCCTCGGCCGCGCGCTCCGGACCGGGTCGGCCTGCCGTCCCGGTGCTTCCGCGGGCCCTCTCCGCCTCCCGCTCCTCCAGCCAGTCACCGATGCGCTCCAGGAGGTCGAAGTAGGGCAGGTCGGCCTCGGGCACGCCGATGAGGTGGTGCTGCTCCATCCCGTACCAGAAGGCGCCGAGGGCCATGACGACGTCCCGGGGCGCGGCCTGCACCCCCAGCGGCGGCAGGTACCGCTCCGCCGCCTCGGCGAGGAGCTCGAACCACGAGGTCGCTCGGCGCCGCGCCGGCTCGGCCAGCCTGTCGTCGCCGTAACCCTGCGCCTGGAGCTCGTGGTGCACGCGCACGAAGCCCTCGGCGAGGTCCTGCTTGTAGTACTCGACGGCCCGGCGCCACTTCTCCGACAGCGTTCTTCCGTCGTCGGCGTAGAGCGCGAGCTGGCGCTGGCGGCGGTCCCGCTCTAGCCTCTCGTAGAGGGCGACGAGCAGGCCCTTCTTGCCCCCGAAGTAGTAGTTGACGAGGGCCAGGTTCGTGCCTGCCTCATGCGCGACGTTGCGGGCGGTCAGGGCCCCGTAGCCGTCGCGCGCGAGGATCGCGAACGCGGCGTCCAGTATCGCCTCGCGCGTCGAGCGCTTGGCCCGCTCCTCGTCCAGCCCCGCGGGTTCCGCCATGTCGACTCCTCCGCTGGCGCCGGCCGCCTCCGTCGTCCGGTGGCGCCTGCCCTCTTCGTCCTCGGTCGGCGTCGGCCGCCCCAGTCCAGCGGTGGCGCCGGCCCCTTGAAACGAGCGTATGAAACGCTTGTATAAACTAGTGGGTCGTCGCCGGCATGTCAAGCGGGGGCGCTCCCCGTAGCATGTCGGGTACTTCACCGTGGGCGCGGTAGGGTCGGTGGACGCTGAGGCACCCCGAGGATCGGAGGAGAGATGCGCTCACCAACACGGATACTGCTGCCCCTGGTCGTGCTGGCGCCGGTACTCGCGGCCTGCGGCGCGCCCACCACGCCGCCCGGCCCGACGCACGACATCGAGGTCACCTACTACGCGCCGCCCATCGCCAACGCACCGGCCGCCTTCGGCGCCGCCGTGACCGTGTTCGACCCCGACGCCATCGCCATCGCTTCGGCGGACGGGGCGCCGCGTCCCTCGCTCATCGAGGGCCGCACCGGCCAGCTCCTCGGGCCCGTCGGCCTCATCGACGAGGACGGCGAGCTGCAGCTCGACCTGCCGCCCGCCGACGAGGACCTCGAGGCCGTCCTCGTGCCCGCCGCGCAGCTGCTCGACTACGTGATAGGCGACCCCCTGGGCTGCCCGGTGACCGTGTCCGACGCGAGCGTGAACGTCACGCCGCTCGCCTTCGACGCGATCACGGTCCCCGGCATCGCGCCGCTCACGGGTCACGGGGCCTACTACGGCCTGCTCACGACCGAGGAGCTGGAGGACTTCGACGACAGCGATGCGATAGTCCGCCTGTCGTACTACGGGCTCGTGTACGCCGACGCGCCCCTGACCGTGACGGCGACCGACGACGGCTGCGTGACCGGGGAGAGCCTGTACGCCGACCTGAACCTCGAGGCGGGCTGGAACTGGGTGAAGTGGAGCCCCGTCTTCGACGAGACCGACACGCTCACACACAGGACCTTGGAGGTCATCGACGAACCTCCGGCGCTCCTCTTGACCTACGTACCCGCCATCTGACGGACGCCCGCGCGGGCGTAAGGAACGTCACGGCCTGCCACGCGGTCCTCGCAGGAGGCCCGCTGGCCCCGGATCGGAGGAACCATGCGAACCATCGTCAGGACCGCGCTCGTGCTCGCCGCGCTCGCCGCGACGCTCACGGCCTGCTCCACGACCACGCCGCCCCCGGAACAGCCGAGCCCGGACGTGACCGCGTCCTACTACGACCCGCCGGCGGCCGTGACGCCGCCGGTCGCCCTGGCCGCAGCCATGGCGATCATCTCTCCGGTGCCCGTGGCGATCGCCACGTCCGGGGAGCCGAGCACGACGGTGTCGCTGATCGACGCGGGAGAGGGCTGGTTCCTGGGCCCGCCCGCCGCCATCGATGAGGACGGCAGCTTCACGCTCGACTTCCTGCCGGCGGACGACGACCTGGAGGCCCTGCTGGTGCCGGCCGACGAGATGCTGCTCGACGTCGACACGACCACCTGCGATGTGACGGTCTCCGACCCGACGGTCGAGGTCACGGCCGTGGCGTTCGAGCTCCTCGCCGTCCCCGGCCTCGTCGTCATCACCGTCGACGGCATGGCCCCGGGCATCCTGTCAGACGAGCCGATGACCGCCACCGACACGCCCTCGCTGGCGCAGCGCACCTTCTACGGCTTCGTCTACGCCACCGGCGCCGTCGAGGTCAGCGCCACGGGCCCGGGCTGCGTCGCCGAGACGACCACGGCAGAGGTCAGCCTGGAGCCGGGCTGGAACTGGGTGGCGTGGACCGTGGTCCTCGACGAGACGGACTCCTTCTCGCACGTGCACATGGCCGACGTCGAGGCGCCGGAGCAGGCCTACCTGACCACAGCCGTGTTCTTCTAGGCGTTCGGCCGAGTCCAGGCTCTCCCGGCCCCCGGACCGGCGCCACGTCCTGCCGGGCGGCTCACGACGGCCGAGTGCTCCAACGCGGCCGACCGCCGTCGAGCTCTCCAGGCCGGCCGTCAGCGGTGAGCCGCAGCGCCCCTCACCGCTGACGCGCCCCCGTGCGCCGCGTTCCCCTCACCAGCGCCCTGAGCAGCACGGCCAGGGAGAGCAGGCCGGCGCCCACGAGCCAAACACCGGGCTCCACGAAGAACGCCAGGCCCACGCAGCCCACGAGCCCCAGCCACGCCGCGGCGCGCGGGAACATGCGCACCGCGGGCGGCAGGGCCAGGGCCGCTAGGTTCGTGACCGCGTAGTAGACGAGCACGGTGAAGGCGCTGAACGACCACGTCGTGCGCACGTCGCCCAGCAGCGCCAGCAGCGCAACCGCCACGCCCACCGCCACCACGGACCACGTGGGCGTAGTGCCGCTCGGGTCCAGGCGGCCGAAGACCGCCGGGGCGTCGCCGCGACGGCCCATCGCCAACAGCACGCGCGAGAGGCCCAGGACGAGGTTGAGCGCCACGCCGAGCATCGCCGTCACCGCTCCCACGGCCACGACACGCGCCACGAGGGGAGAGCCGAAGGAGCGGGCCGCCAGCTCGAGCGGTGCCGCGCGGCCCTCCACCCGCGCCAGGCCGTCGGCGCCCACGGTCCCCACGCCCACGAGGCCCACGAGCACGTAGAGGACCATGACGACGACGAGCGCAGTCACGATGGCGCGCGGGATCGTCCGTCGCGGCTCGACGACCTCCTCCCCCAGCGTCGCGATGCGCCCGTAGCCCGTGAACGCCACGAACATCAGCGCGGAGGCTCTCAGCAGGGCGACGAGCGGGGAGGTGCCCGGCTCCGGTTGGAGGAACGGCGTCAGGTGGGCCGCACCGTTCGCCAGCGCCGCCGGCGCGCCCGCCGCCACGAAGACGAGGAGGCCGAGCAGGGTGACGGAGACCACGGCCACGTTCACGGCGTTGGAGCGACGCATGCCGGCCAGCACGACGGCCGTGAGCGCCACGACCGCCGCCACGGCCAGCGGCACGCTGAGGCGGTCGGGCGCGCCCAGCAGGCCCAGCAGGTAGCCGGCGAAGCCCAGCGCCGCCGTCGCTGCGGATGCGCTCTTCGCCAGCAGGAACGTCACGCCCGCGAGGAAGCCGAGCCAGGGACGCAGGTACGTGTAGCCGTACTCGTAGGTGCCGCCCGAGACGGGGTGATCGGCGGCGAGCTGGGCGCTGGAGAGGCCGTTGAACGACGCCAGTGCCGCCCCGATGACGATGGCCAGCAGCACCGCGGGGCCCGCCACGCCGGCCGCCACGCCCAGCGAGACGAACACGCCGGTCCCCACTATCGACCCCAGGCCGAGCAGCACCGCGCCGAACACGCCCAGCTCGCGCCGCAGGCGCCGCTGCTCGGGCCGGTACTGTTCCGCCACGCCCGAGGCTACGCCCAACGGGGCAGCGGGGTGACGCGAAGGCGCCGGCCGAGCCCGACGGCCGCCGGCTCGGCCCCTACGGCTGGGTCGGCCCCGACGGCCGCCGGCTCCGCCCCTACGGCTCCCTCGGCCCCACCCCGAACAGCGGGCGCGTCACGAACCGCTCGCCGAAGCCGGCGATCAGCGGCCTGGCCATGGCGATGGCGCGCCTCACGCTCTCCAGCTCCAGGGACGCCGCGTGGCTCGCCTCGTCGACCCAGACCTCGGTGACCCACAGCGCGTCGGCGTCCTCCACGTCCTCCGCGACGACGTAGCTGAGGCAGCCGGGCAGGTCGGCCGTCGACTCGCGCAGCGCCGCCACCAGCTCGTCCCGCCTGCCCTCCACGGCGACGATCTTGCCTATCAACCCGTACATGCGGAGGATGCTAACGCCCCCTGCCGCGAGGTTCCCAGGGCCCGGCGGGGACCGTGCGGCGCGCACGGCCCCGGCGGGGTGTCGGAGGCGGAGCCCGCGTCGTCGGGCACGCAGGGCCGCGGCGGGACCGCTGCGGCTGGTCAGGTGGTCTCCTAGTGGTATCTTCCTGGCACGCAACTCATCGGCGCCTGGGCCTGGTTTCCGGGGTGGCACACGCGCCAGCGGCTCGATGGGGACGGGCCGGCGAAGGGAAGGTCGGGCATGGCAAGAGCACTACGGCTAGCCACATCGCTACTGCTGGCGATGGCGCTCCTCGGCGCCGCCGGCGCTCAGGGCGTCCTCGAGATCGCCACGGACACGGCCCCCGTTGGCCTCGACCCTCACAAGGTCACGGCGTTCTCCTCCTTCGTGGTCATCGGGCAGATCTACGACGGCCTCGTCGAGGTGAACGCCGACCTCGCCGTGGAGCCGGCGTTGGCTGAGTCCTGGACCGTGTCGGACGACGGCCTCACCTACGTGGTCGAGCTGCGCGAGGGCGTGCGCTTCCACAACGGCAGGACCATGACCGCCGACGACGTCGTGTACTCCTATGAGCGCATCGTCGACCCTGACACCGCCTCTCCCCAGGCGAGCCGCTTCGCCGCCGTGGAGTCGGCAGTGGCCACCGGCGAGTACGAGGTGACCTTCACCCTCACGGAGCCGTTCGCGCCGTTCGTCAGCAACCTCGCGAACCTCTACGTGGTGCCGCACGAGGTGGTCGAGGAGTTCGGCGACCTGCAGCAGCACGCCGTGGGCACGGGGCCGTTCATGCTCGACGAGATCGTCCCGGACACCTACGTCAGCCTGGTGAAGAACCCGAACTACTACCGCGAGGGCCAGCCCGTCCTGGACGGCCTGCGGTACAACATCGTCCCCGAGGCCTCGACCCGCGCGGCCGGCATGAGGACCGGCGCGTACCAGCTCATACCCGACGTGGACCCCGCGACCGCCGAGACGCTGCGCGGCGTGCCCGGCGTCGAGCTGTTGGGCGTGCAGGACCTGGCGTACACGCTGCTGGGCCTGAACGTCTCGCGTGAGCCCTTCAACGACCCGCGCGTGCGCATGGCCATCAACTACGCGGTGGACCGCGCCGAGATCGTCGATGCCGTGTACTTCGGCAACGCCGTGCCTGGCGGCCCCCTCAGCCCCGGCCTGACGGAGTGGGCGCTCGACACCAGCGAGTTCCCCTGCTACGCGACGAACCTCGACATGGCGCGGCAGCTCCTGGCCGAGGCCGGCTACCCAGACGGCTTCGAGACCGAGATCCTCACGTTCGGGACGATCCAGGTGGTGTCTGACACCGCCCAGGTGCTGCAGGCCCAGCTCGCCCAGGTGGGCATCAAGGCGACGGTGAACGTGGCCGAATTCGGCCAGTTCGTGCAGGACTGGACGAACTCGAACTTCGACATGTTCGTCTCGCTCAACGGCGGCAGTACCGACCCCGACGGCTACCTGCACCGCACGTTCATCACGGGCGGCTCCACCAACGTCTTCAAGTACTCCGACCCGCAGGTGGACGAGTGGCTCCAGGCCGGGCGCACGACCACGGACCCGGCCGCCCGCTACGAGATCTACGCCGACCTCCAGCGCAAGCTGGCCTGCGAGGGGCCCATCGTGCACATCGCGTACGGCACGCTGTTCACGGCCGTCGCCGACGAGGTGGAGGGCTTCCAGCAGATGCCGACCCGCGGCCTGAGGTACCTGCGCGAGGCCTCGATCCGGTAGAGCGGACGCCTCGCCCTTGCCGACCCCTCTCGGCCGCTGAAGCGTCGGGAGGGGTCGGAACGTCTGGCACGGAGATGATGTCCGCGACATGACCCAGTACGTGCTGAGGCGCCTCGGCGACCTCGTGTTCGTCCTGTTCGGGGTCTCGGTCCTGGTCTTCCTGATGATCAGGTTCATCCCCGGCGACGCCGTGGCCATCATGCTGGGCGCCAACACCGACATCACGCCGGACCGCGTCGCGAACCTCCGCGAGCAGCTCGGCCTGAACCTCCCCATGCACGTGCAGTACTGGAACTGGCTCGAGGGCGTCCTCCGCGGCGACCTGGGCAGGAGCATCTGGACGGGCACGCCGGTCAGCCGCGAGATCGCGGCGCGCCTGCCCGTCACCCTCGAGATCACGGGGCTGGCGCTACTGCTCGCGATCGCCCTGTCGGTGCCGCTGGGCGTCATAGCCGCCCGCGCCCGCGGGACCTTGGGCGACGTGTTCGTGCGGGTCGTCGCGATCGTGGGGCTCACCGTGCCGTCGTTCTGGGTGGGCGTCATGCTGCTCTACCTGTTCTCGGTGCGGTTCCCGTCGTGGCCGTCCATCGGCTACGTGCCTTTCGCTCAGGACCCGTGGGGCAACCTGGCGCGCCTGCTCCTACCGGTCCTGGCGGTGAGCCTGCCGATGGTCGCCGGCCTGACCCGCATCCTGAGGTCGAGCCTGCTGGAGGTGCTGGGCAGCGACTTCGTGCGCACGGCGCGGTCCAAGGGCGCCACCGAGCGCACCGTGCTCTACAAGCACGCCATGCGCAACGCCCTGATACCCGTCGTCACCGTCATCGGGGTCCAGGTGGGGTACCTCCTCTCCGGCGTCGTGGTCATCGAGCAGGTCTTCGCACTGCCCGGCGTGGGCCGCCTGGTCATCGGCGCCATCAACGAGCGCAACTACCCGCTCATCCAGGGGATCATCCTCGTGGTGACCGCGGTCTTCGTGTTCGTGAACCTCCTCGTGGACCTGGCCTACGCCTGGATCGACCCCAGGGTGGAGTACTCGTGAGCGCCCCCACCGCGTCGGTGAACGCCCGCGTGGCTCGGGGCGGGAGGCGCGGCTTCCTCGCCCGCCTGGTGCGCAACCCCGTGGGGTTCATCGGGTTCGTGCTGGCCTCGATCGTGGTGCTGGCGGCCATCCTCGGACCCCTCCTCTCTCCCTACGACCCGGTGGCCCAGAGCATCCGCGAGCGCTTCCAGGGCCCCAGCGCCGCCCACCTCCTGGGCACCGACAACTTCGGCAGGGACACGCTATCGAGGATCCTCCACGGCTACAGGACCTCGATCGGCGTGAGCCTAGGGGCAGTGGGCTTGGCTACCGTCTTGGGCGGGCTCATAGGCCTGATGGCGGCCTACTTCGGCGGCTGGGTCGACCGCATCCTGATGCGCCTCATGGACATCCTGCTGGCGTTCCCCATCATCCTGCTCGCCATCGCGATCCTGGCGGTGCTCGGCCCGGGCAGCTTCAACACGGGCCTGGCGATAGGCATCGTCTACACGCCGATCTTCGCACGGCTCGCCCGCGGCCCCGCCCTCACCGTCCTCAACTGGGACTACGTCTCCGCGGCGCGCGCCCTGGGCTCCTCGCCCGCGCGCATCCTCGCCCGGCACGTGACGCCCAACATCCTGGCGCCGCTCATGGTGCAGGTGACGCTCTCGCTCTCCACCGCCGTCCTCGTGGAGGCCAGCCTGAGCTTCCTCGGCCTGGGCACGCAGCCGCCCACGCCGTCCCTGGGCCTCATGCTCTCCGAGAGCCGCAACACCATGCTGCTCTCCCCCTGGGTGTCGGTCTTCTCCGGCCTCGCGATCCTGCTCGCGTCGCTGGGCTTCAACCTGTTCGGGGACGGGCTGCGGGACCTGCTCGACCCCACCCTGCGTGAGGCTTGAGGGAGACGTCGAGCGCGAAGCACACCCCCGTGCTCGACGCCTCGCTGCTACGGGCGCTGTCGAGCCCGCGACCGCTCACCCGACACTGGTTCAGTGCTCGGCGAGGAACCTCACGAACCTGTCCAGCGAGTCCTGCCTGACCTCGAACCGCAGCTCGAGAGCTCTGGTATTGCCCAGTGTCACGTGCTCCATGACCTCTTGGACGCCCAGGGTGTGGACACATACGTCCACGCCCATCAACGCGGCCGAGATCGCAGCAGGGTCCAGGTCTGCCACGATCTCGATGCGATCCGCCGGTATGTACTGCGCCAGGGTAGCGAACACGCTCGGACGGTAGAACTCCTCCGCGACGAGAGCCACCCTCCCGCCCTCACGCCCCGAGAGGGACTCGAGCTCGTGCAGGGTGTCGAGGGATAGCTGCGTGAGGATCAGCGATATCGGTATGCCGAACGGAGCCATGATCTCGCGCACGAGCTGGTGCAGGCTCAGAAGCGTGACGCACCTGTCGGCCCTTTCTATGGCAGCGACTGCCTCCGGCGTCCTGGCCTGTATGTCACGTACGAGGAGGGCGTGGATCTCGTACCGGTCGTCTAGCGCGCTCCGCAAGACGCCCACGTACTTCTGGACCACGGGCCGGGCCGCCGCCACCACGATCAGGTTCCGCGTCGTCGGCTCTTCTAGCCGGCGCCGGACTGCCTCGAGGATGTCGCGGGGCTCGAACCGCATGTTCAGTAGCGGCGTGATGGCCTCATCGACGGCGCGAGCGATGGCCTCTTCCGTGCGCACCCTGGCCTCGTTCTCGATGTCGCGTGTGTCTGCGACGACGGTGCCGTGCCCCGAGACCGTCTCGAGCAGGCCCTCGGCCTTGAGGAGCTGATAGGCGCGTGCGATGGTCGCCGGCGTGACGTCTGCCAGTTTCGCCATCTCGCGCACGCTGGGGACTCTGCTCATGGACGGCACCTCGTTCGTGGCGATGCGGTGCCTGATGGCGTTCGCTATCTGCTGGTAGAGCGGTGTCGACGCCCTGCGGTCGATCCGGAACGGATTCCAGTTTGGGGTCCCGTTCTCCTTGTGTACCGTCATGGCGCCCCCTAGCCTGGCCGGTCCGGCCCGGTTTCGGTCAGGCGGTCCTGCCGCCTGGGAGCATCGAACCTCGGGCCGTCCGGGCCCACCGATATAGCTAGTCCGTCGACTGCCATTCTGAAGGAACCGGCGAACGAGCGTGCCACGAGCTCCGGGTAGTGCCTCAGGACCTCATGGCGGTCCCTGCCGGGAGTGACGTGGGTGCCGACGACAGCTCTCACGCCCGCCGCCGCGGCGACTCGCCCGAGGCTCTCCGGGTCCGTGTGGACTCCGCCTCGCTCGTAGGTACCTTCGCGACTCGGGATCGTGCAGTCGTGGACGAGCAGGTCTGCTCCGCGCGCGAACCTGGCGATGGCTTCGCTGGGCCCGGTGTCGCCGGTCACCACGACACTGCCAGCCGGCGTGGTCACACGGTAGGCGACGGAGATCAGATGCGGTTGAACGTGGTCGGGAGCGAACGACGCCTCGAGACGCGTTCCCGGCTCGTCGACCACGATCCCATCGTTCGTGACCTCGACGATGTCGGCGTCTGGGGGAACGAGCGGCATACCTAGCCGCTGAGAGAACAGCTGTCTGCTGTGGGCCCCTTGCACGCGCGCATCGATATCGGGTCTGAGGGCCCCGGTCTCGCCGAACAGGCCATACCAGAGGTGCCGAGCCCCTGGCGGCCCGAACACCCGCCACCTCGACCTGCCTGTCGCAACCCAGGTCGAGAGTACAAGGTCGGGTAGCCCGACGGTATGGTCACTGTGGTAGTGCGTGAACACCAAGTGGGTGATGGAAGCGGGCTCGATGCCGACGCGGAACAGACCGTCGAGCACGTTGCGGCCCGCGTCGAAGAGGATCGTTGCTCCGCCCGTCTTCACGACCACGGCGGGCCCGTTTCGCGTTCGGGCATCGGCCAGAGTCGCGATCCCTCCCCCGGTGCCGACCAGGACGACCTTCAGGTGGGCGTCTCGTGAAGCTGGAGTGGGTGCAGGGCCATCCTCCACTCTTCTCACCTTGGGCGGGCACTCTCGTCCCCGGCCACGGCTCGGACGGGAGCAGACGCCAGCGGTACCTGATGCACAGAGGGTTCGAGGTCTCCGGAGGCTGCCTCCAGCGCGGACCGTAGGACGTTCCGGAACTGGTTCAGATCGCTGATGAGCGGTTCGCGATCCTCTGGCGGAAGCTGTATCCCGAGCCGACCCAGGCCGCTCTCGAGGTCCCGTGCGAGCGCCTCCCTCTCGCCAGGGGCCACCGGCTCGGGCAGGGCTTCGAAGAGGCGTTGCTCGCCCTTCGCCTTGGGAGCGGCGGCCCTCGCGTCCGGGCGCCGCTCATGGAAGCTGGTCGCGTCCTCGAAGGCGGCTGCCACACGGATGACGGTCGCCTCATCGAAGGGACGGCCGTTCACCTGCAGCGCCAGCGGCAGGCCGTCGGGGGAGAAACCGCACGGTAGAGACAGGGACGGAGTACCCGTGAGGTTCGTCAGCCTGGTCTGCAAGCCGACCGGCACCTGGGGTTCATCCACGGAGAGGGCGGGCCGCGCGCTCGTGGGCCACACGAGGACGTCTACTCTCTCGAGCGCCAAGGCGAACCCATGACGCACCATCTGCCTCAATCGCTGCGCCTCGAGGTACTCGGAGCCCCTGATCGCGGCGCCGAGAAGCAGCTTCCGGCGGGTCGAAGCCGAGTAGTCCCATGGACGGGATCGCAGCCATCCCGCATGTACCAGGGTGGCCTCGGGGAGCATCACGCCCTTCTGCGCGGCGGCCGTGAGCGAGGCCTCCGGCAGGTCGATGGCGGTGACAGAGGCGCCCAGGTCCCTGAGCACTTCCAGCGCTTCGTCGAACGCCGACCGAACCGCCCCGTCTACCGCGGCGCCGAACAAGTCGCGGGGCACGCCTATGCGCACGTCCCTCAGCCCCGAGGGCCCAGGGTCGCCGGCGCGTCCCGGTCCGCCGGTCCCGCCCTGGATGGGTGGTCTGGCTGAGCCTGGGTCGTTCGGGTCGTGGCCAGCGATCGCCGCAAGCAAGAGACCCACGTCGCGCACGCGCTTGCCCATGGGCCCCACGTGGTCGAGCGACCACGACAGAGGCAGAACTCCAGCGCGACTGACGAGACCATAGGTGGGCTTGAGGCCCACGACACCGCAGAAGGAGGCCGGTGACCGGATCGAGCCTCCGGTGTCGGTACCCGTGGCGCCGAAGCACAGGCCGGCCGCCAGCGCCGACCCGGACCCCGCGCTGGAGCCCGCGGTGATACGACCGGTGTCCCACGGGTTCACGGGCACACCGAACACCTCGGTAGCGCCACAAGCGAACTCGTAGGTGTTCAGCTTCCCCAGCAGTATCGTTCCGGCTTCTGCCAGCCGCCGCACGACAGTGGCGTCGTCATCGGGCACGTGGTCCAGCAGGACTCGGGAGTGCGCCGTGGTCCGCACGTCTTTCGTGGCGACCACGTCTTTGTGCGCGATGGGGATGCCATGGAGGGGCCCGCGGTAGCGACCAGCCAGGATCTCCCGTTCTGCCTGACGTGCCTGGTCCATCGCGCGCTCTGGCAGCACGGTGATGTACGAGTGCAGTATCGGGTCGAGCCGCTCGATCCGCTCTAGGACCGCTGCGGTGGCCTCCACCGGGGAGACCTGGCGACGCTCGATGAGGGGCGCCAGCTCGCCGATGGATAGGTCTGGCAGCTCCGTGCCCGTCAAGAGTCGCCTCGCACCTTCCAGCAGCGCACGGTGTGATCGGGGTGCGACGTCAGGGGGCCAAGCTCCTGCTCCTCGACCCTGCACCTGTCCTCAGCCAGTGGGCAGCGAGGGGCGAGGCTGCAACCGCGAGCGGGCCGCTCCAAGGTGGCAGCCGACAGCGTCAGGCGGTCTGTCCCTCCGAGCAACGAGTCACCGAGGGTGGGGACGGCGGCGAGCAGCGCCTTCAGGTACGGGTGGCTGGGCGAGCTCATCAGGGCCTGGGCCGGACCGGCCTCGACGATCTTGCCGAAGTACATGACCCCGAGCCAGTCCGCCACCGCGGCCAGCGTGCTTATGTCATGTGAGATCATCAGTATCGCCATGTCCTGCGTGCGCTTGAGGTCGTCGAGCAGCCTCAACACTCCCGCCCTCACGGACAGGTCGAGCATCGACACGGGCTCGTCGGCGATGAGGATCGCTGGGTCGACCGTCAAAGCGCGCGCTATGCACACGCGCTGAAGCTGCCCGCCCGAGAGCTCATGAGGGAACCTGGACGCGAAGTCGCTGGCTGAAGGCAGGCCCACGCGCTCGAGAGCCCAGGTCACACGCCTCCGCCGCTCGGGGCCGCCCACTCCGGCCACCGCCAACGGCTCCTCCACGATCTCGGACACCTTGAAGCGAGGGTTGACGCTCTCGAAAGGGTTCTGGAACACGACCTGCACCTGCCTGCGCAGCTCCCGCCACTGCTTGCGCGGCATGCCAGGCTCCAGGGCGACGTTTCCGACGTGGATGCTCCCGGACGTGGGCCACTGGAGCCCGGCCATTATCTCCGCCAGCGTGCTCTTGCCGGACCCGCTCTCGCCGAGGAGCCCGTAGAGCTCGCCGCGTCGCAGCTCGATGCTCACGTCGTCCACGGCCCGCACCGTCGACCCGTGAAGGCCGCGCCTCCTGAACTGCTTCTCGACGGAGCTGACGCTCATCACCACGTCCGCCTGACCTTGGCTCATGTCGCGTTCCCCGCTTCGCGGGCCCGGGCGGACTGGAGGCGGTCCGCTACGCGGCCCCAGGTCTCGGCGCGAGAGGCGTCCTCGCGGAAGTCCGGTGACTGCTCCACGTAGTGGCACGCGGCTTCCTGGCCGTCTCCGATGGGGCGCAAGGCGGGCATCTCCTCCAAGCACAGCTCGGTCGCGAATGGACACCGTTCGGCGAAGGGACATCCCCGCGGCGCATGACGGAGGTCGGGAGTGGCACCGGGGATGGAGACCAGCTGGGCTGCACCGCGGGACTCGGGGACAGCGTAGAGGAGACCCATCGTGAACGGGTGCGCCGGTCCGGAGAAGACGCGATCGGCCGGGCCGCGCTCGACGAGCTTGCCCGCGTACATCACCAGGACGTCGTCGCACACTTCTTTCACGACCCCGAGGTCGTGACTCACGTATAGGAAGCTCGTGGAGGACTGCTCCCGGACGCGCTTGAACTCCTTCAAGACCTCGAGTTGTGTCAGCACGTCGAGCGCCGTCGTAGGCTCGTCCACGACGACCAACACGGGCTCCAACACCAGCGCCATGGCGATGAGCACGCGTTGCCTCATCCCGCCCGAAAGCTGATGCGGGTACGCCGAGGCGACGGTGCCATCCAACCCCACCTTCGCCAGGGCGTTCGCGACGGTCCGTGCGGCCTCCTTCTTCGACACGCCACGATGAACCCTCATCGGCTCGGCCATCTGGTCGCCGACCTTGAAGACGGGGTTCAGCGCGCTGAGGGCGTTCTGTGGGATGTAGGAGAGACGAGTCCAGCGCAAGCGCCTGAACTCCTCAGCACCGAGGGCCAGTAGGTCACGGTCCTCGAGGACCATGTCGCCCGCCACGACGTCCGCGTTCGGCGGCAACAGCCTCAGCAACGTCTTCGCCACGGTGGTCTTCCCGCAACCCGACTCGCCCACGAGACCGACGGTGCGGTCACGAGGGACGTCGAAGCTGACGTCGTCCACGGCGCGTGCCACTGCGTCGTCGCCGACCCGATAGCGCACGGAGAGGCCACGCACTCGGAGGAGCGCTCCCGGACGATCGGCCGACTCCGGCGAGGTCGAGATCGCGGGTACCCCGCTCATGCACGGCTCCTGAGTCGAGGGTTCACCACGTCCTCGTAGCCGCGCCTCACTAGATAGACGGACAACACCAACAGAGTGATCATCAGCCCGGGGGGCACGACCCACCACCACGCACCCCTGGTGGCGCCTGAGGCGAACGCGTACTGGAGCATCCGGCCCCAACTGAGCACGCTGGGGTCACCGAAGCCGAGGAAACTCAGGCTGGCCTCGGTGGTGACGGCCGCCTGCACGCCTACGGCGCCGTATAGGGTGGCCAACGGCAGGACGTTGGGGAGCAGGTGTCGAACTATGATCCTCACGTCAGAACTGCCAGCCGCACGGGCGGCCTTGATGTACGGCCGTTCACGCAGGGCCATGGTCTGTGCTCGGATGACGCGCGCCGAGGACCTCCAGAACAGGAGGGCTATGGCGAGCACCACGCTGGTGAGCGACGGGCGACTTACCGCTACCACGACGACCACGAACGGGATCGTGGGGACGACGAAGGCGGCATCGGTCAACCGCATCAGGACCACGTCGACCCAGCCCCCGAAGTAACCGGCGCAGAGGCCGATGAGGGTGCCGATGACCACCACCAGCAGCGCCGCGACGAAACCGACCAGCACGGCGACGCGGGCGCCCACGAGGAGCTGGCTGAGCACGTCGCGGCCGGTAGCCTCGGTGCCGAGCCAGTGTTGAGCCGACGGTGGCTCCAGTCGCCTTGCGATCCCGACCTCGTTGACCTGCACCTCCCGCGGGTCGTATGGCGCCAGCGCCGGACCGAATATCGCCAGCAGCAGGAATCCCAGCAGGAGGACCGCGCCGATCGGTGCCAAGCGGTCCTGCTTCAGGCGGGAGACCTCACGGCCTATGGGCCGCCAGGCAGAACTCAAGTAGCGACGCATCAGCACCTCAGTTGGTCCTGATCCGGGGGTCCAGATAGCCGTAGAGGAGGTCGGCGATCATGTTGAAGCCGATCACGGTGATGGAGAGCAGGAAGAAGCTGCTTTGGGCCATGACGAAGTCCTGTCGCGCTACGGAAGCCACGATCTCGCGGCCCAGCCCAGGCCAGGAGAAGACGGTCTCCACCAGCACCTGTCCCCCTATGGCGGTCCCCAAGTAGACCGCTGCGGAGGTCGCGACCGGGATCAGAGCGTTGCGGGTGGCATGCCACAGCTCGCGCCAACGCGGCAGCCCCTTGGCACGGACGACCTCCATGAACGGCTCGCCTGTCATCTCGAGGATGCCGTCTCGAACCAACAGCATCGGCACTACCATGTGACTCACGCCGAGGACCATCGCCGGCAGCGCCAGGTGACGCAGGGCATCGGGGTCGAAGTACTTCGAGAAGAACCCCGCCGCCTCGTAGCCTGGGGTGCGAAGACCCGACGTCGGGAACCATCCCAAGCCGATCCCGAATATCGAGACGGCGAGGATCGCGAACCAGAAGGTCGGCATGCTGCGAACGAAGAGGACCCCGAGGTTCGTGATGGCCTCGAAGCGGCTTCCTCTCGTCGCGGCCCAGATGACGCCCCCGACGATCCCCAAACCGTAGGAGATGACGAAGGAAGCGAGCGCGAGGATGAGCGTCGCCGCGAGCTTCTCCCCGATGATCAGGCTCACCGACGCCCTGTACCACAGGGACCTACCCAGGTCTCCTGTGGCCAGGTCCGACATGTACTGCAGGTACTGGAGAGCCACGGGCCTGTCGAGCCCGAGGCTCTCCCGCACCAGTTGCCGCGCTTCCTCAGGCAGGTTGGGGTCGACGAGGAAGGATGCCGGGTCTCCCGGCATGAGCCGGAAGACCACGAACAGGACCGTGAGGATGATCCAGATCGTGATCAGCGCCTGGACCAAACGTTCGCCGACGAACCTGAGCAAGCTCGATCTCTCTCAGTTCCCCATGTCCGCTGGGAAGTGCAGGTTGCCCTCGGCGTCCCAGGTGTAGCCGGCCTCTTCGAGGATGGCCCGCGCCTTCTCAGGGTCGAACGTGAACTGCTCGAGATCCGTGTTCGCCCAGGCGCTGTTGCCGGGGGTGATGAGGCCGGTGTTCCAGTTCGAACCGTCGCCGGCGAGGAGGGTGTCGACGATGTAGTCGTACCGGATCATGTAGGCGACCGCGCGCCTGAAGGCCACGTCGCTGGTGGGGGGCCTGCGGAAGTTGAAGGCCATGTACCGCGCGCTGATGTCCACGGGCCGACTGATGGCCAGGAACGGGAAGTTCTCGGCCTCCTTGGCCTGGTCAGGCAGAACGGGCCGCGAGGTGATGTCGGCGTTCTGAGTCCGCATCGCCACGAAGGCGGCGTCGTTGTCGGCGTACGCGATGTGCCTGATGCCGTCGATCTTCGGGGGGGCGAAGTAGTCCTTCACGGCCGAGACGTAGATCTCTTCACCGAGGCGCCAGTGCTCGTACTTGAACGGACCGCTGCCGATCATCAGCTCGGGGTGTTCGATCACGCTGAGGGTGTGGGGCTCGGCGACGTTCTCCCAGATGTGCTTGGGAAGGATGAAAGCCTGGCCGAGCACCACGGTGAGGAACGAAGCCGATGGAGCGTTCAAGGTGAACTTCACGGTGCGCTCGTCGAGGGCCTCTACCGACGCGATCTGGCGCAACGGGCCGTCAAGGCGGGGCTGCCCCTTCTCCTTGTAGTAGTCGAAGGTGAACACGACGTCTTCGGCCGTCAGGGGGACGCCGTCGTGCCACTCGAGGTCGTCTCTCAGCGTCATCACGAACGTCTGAGGGTCGGGGCTCTGGATGTCGGTGACCATCCAGGGCACCGTTTCGCCCTGAGGGTTGATGCGGACTAAGGTGTCGAAGATCTGCTGGAGGATCTCGAGCTCACCCAGGCTCGACTGGACCACGTTCAGCGAGCCCGGCTCGCCGACGTTCGCGACCCGCAAGACGCGCTGGTCCGTGAGCGGCTCGAGCTCGATGGCGTTCCAGAAGTTGAACGCTCCGGTACCGTACATGGGGACGAAGTTCGTGAAGAGGTCCTGGTTGTACAGGCCGACGATCTGGATCGCGTACAGGTTCAGGGCGCCGACGTCCTCGTACATGACGCGTTGCGCGTCGTAGACGAGCTGCCGGCGTCTCTCGACATCGAGCTCGGTCTTCTGGGCATCGATCAGCGCATCGAACTCAGGGCTGTTGTATCCCCACTGGTTCGTCCCGCCGTCGTAGATGTTGCGCGAGTGGAACCGGCCGAGCGTCTCGTCGGGGTCCACCGTCCAAGGTCTCGCCGCGAGACCCGTGATGGAGAAGGAGAAGGCGTAGTCGGTCTCAGACCTGTAGTACGGCTCCTTGGCCTCCGACTCGAGGGTGAGGTGCCGGACATCCACGCCGAGGTAGCGCTTCATGTCGTTCACGAACATCTCGCCGATCTCGTACCGGACGGGGTCCGCCGAGAGGGTCCAGCCTATGAGCAGGAGCTCGGGGACCTTCTCGCCCGCCGCCGGAGCCTGAGCCTGCGCTTGGCCCATCGCCACGGTCGCGAGAAGCCCCCATGCGATCGCGAGGGTGCGCCAGGGCCTACGCTGTTCTCTTGCTGCCATCCGCCTACCTCCTAGGTCGTTCAGTCGAGAACTCGGGAGCTTGGTGTCCATCGGCGCCAAGGGAGCGGTCCGGGTCTCTGAGCTCACAGCGGTGCCGGCGCCCGCCATGTGTGACGGGCCTTGACGATGCGGACGATGCGTTCGGGGTCACATAGGACGTCGATGTCAGCGCTCGGATCGCCATCAACGAGGAGAAGGTCTGTTGCCAGGCCGGGGCGCACCGCACCCAGCAGGTGGCCGAGTCCCATCGCCTCCGCCGCCCGCGAGGTACCGGCCGCGATGGCCTCGACCGTGCTCAGTCCGGCCTCGTGTAGGGCCTTGATCTCTTCGGCATTGCGGCCGGCCAGCGGCAGTGTCGAGTAATCCGTGCCAGCCGCCATACGGACGCCCTTGGCCATAGCTGCCCTCACGAAGTCGAGCTTCCCCTGGTACCGACGCGCGGCGCGCTCCTTCATCTCGGGCGTGAAAGTCGGGCGGTGTTGCACCTTGCTCGCGAAGGCCAGGGTCGGCACGAAGAGCGTTCCCTTCTCGACCATGAGGTCGAGCAGCTCTTCTCCGTCCTCGTCCAGGCAGTCGGGGCCGTGCTCGATCGTGTCGATGCCGGCCCTGACCGCGTTGATCGCCCCTTCCGTGCCGGTCGCATGCGCGGACGCCAGCGTGCGGTGCCTGTGAGCCTCGTCCGCCATCACCTTCAGCTCCTCGAAGGTGTAGTTGGGGATGTTCATCCTGTCCTGTGGGCTCGTGTTCAGGCCTTGCGTCGCGTAGAGCTTCACGAAGTCGGCACCCTCGCCGAAGTTGCGCCGCACCGCCACGCGGCAGCCGTCGATCCCGTCGGCGAAAGCGCTGCGTGGGAGTCGCTGTTCCACGAGGCCCAATGGCCAGCCGGGGTTGATGCCGTGTCCTCCGCTCTGCGAGAACGCCCAACCGCAGTGACGGATGGTCGGGCCGACGAGGAAGCCCTCCCCCATGGCCTGCTTGAGGGCGTCCACGACCGCAGGCCGCCCGTGCCCCATGCTCTTGACGGCGGTGAACCCGGCGTTGAGGAGGATCAGGCCATCGCGGGCAGCGCGCAGGACCCTGATGTCATCGTTCGCTTCGAGCTCACGCTTGGCCGGGTCCTTGGGTCTACCCGTGAAGTGGAAGTGGGCATCGATCATGCCCGGCATGAGCGTTAGGCCCCTGCCGTCCAGCACCGTCGCACCAGGCTCGGCGTCTACGGAGAGGCTCGAGTCTGGCCCCACGCGCTCGATGACCCCGCCCTTCGCCAACAGGGACATCCCGTCTCGCGGCTCCGAACCGAGCCCGTCGATCAACCGAGCGCCGTTGACGATGAGGACCTCGTCCGGCTCGCAGATCGTCAGCCTGAGCCGCAAGGACTCGTGCAGCGCTAACAGATCGTCGATGACACCGACCTCCACTCCTACGCGGGCACGGCTGCTCGCCGCGCCGCCCTTGGGCTCCTGCGTTGGCCGCATGGGCCGGACCTCTGACCGTGCGACCGGCTGTCGCCTGGCACGGGCCGCGCGCACAGAGACGGGGTTCGCGCCTCTTTGACCTGCGGTTCGTATGAGTGTAGCATAACGCTCAGACAGCGACAACCGGCCCGGCACCGGCAGCGACCGGACAGGCGCCGGCGCCCTCCCCTGAGGGCAGCATTGGAGGAGCCGTGCCGACGCAAGAGCTGCGAGAGAACAAGGGCTTTCACCCGATCCTCGAACGCGACCATCCGTACGTGTTCATCGACGGGTGTATGCAGGCCTGGCCCGATGCAGACTTCGCGAACGCCCACCGTCACGGGGCGACGTGCTACTCCGTCACGGCCTGGCGCGTGCACGACGACTTCGAGGATGCGGTCGAAGGCCTCATGTTCTGGCACCTGGTAGTGCGCCAGAACCCGAACCTCCGGCTAGCGTTGTCGGCTCAGGACATAGTCACCGCGAAGGAGACCGGTGGGGCCGCACTGCTCATGCACGCTCAGGGCGGTGAGTGGATCGGGGCCAAGCTGCATCGCATCGAGGCGATGGTGAGGCTCGGCCTGCGCATGATGCTGCCCGCCTACAACCGCATGAACCACATCTGCGACGGCTGCCTCGAACGCAGTGACAACGGGCTGACCGCGTTCGGCAAGCAGGTCGTCGCTGAGGCCAACCGGTTAGGACTGCTGCTCGATGGCTCACACGTCGGCCGCCGGTCGACCCTGGAGATGATCGACCTCAGCTCACAGCCGATCGTCTTCAGCCACTCGAACGTCCGTGCGCTCGTGGACTCGCCCAGGAACATCACGGACGAGCAGATCCTCGCCTGCACCGCCCGAGGCGGGGTCATCGGGCTAGCTCCGTTCGGACCCTTCTGCTTGAAGCAGGACCAGACGACATGGCCCACGCTCTCCGACTTCATCGACCACGTGGACTACGTTGTGCAGCTGACGGGATCCGCCGACACGGTCGGAATAGGCACCGATATGAGCCTCGGCACGTATCCGTATCACACGACGGAACCTTGGGGCGAACCGGACTACGTGCAGGTCGGGAAAGACTACGCGAGATACGTCAGCGGGGACGTCCGTTCGCCCATGCGAGCGCTGGCGGACTTCAACACCTATAGCCAGGTCTGGAACCTCATCGACGCCCTCGCCGCACGCGGCTACGACGACCAGCAGATCGGCGGGTTCCTAGGCGGCAACTTCCTGAGGGTGTTCGCACAGGTGTGGCCCGGCTGACCGTGGGGGACAGGTAGGTCGGCTCGGCGGCGCAGGGCGCCTGTGGCCGGTGACCGGCGTCCCCCACCAGCTTCCTACCCGCTCAGCAGCGCGTCCTCGACCCAGAGCACGATCCTGGCGAGGTCGGCGGCGTCGATCCACTCGGACACGGAGTGGATCTCGTGCATCCCCACCCCCACGTTCACGGTGGGCACGCCCTTCTGGTTGAGGACGTTGGTGTCAGAGCCGCCTATGGACCGCACGAGCCGCGGCGCCAGGCCATGCCGCGCGGCCACCGCCCTCAGCCGGCGGACGGGCTCGGCGTCCTCGCCCAGCTCGTAGCCGTCGTAGAGGCGCCTGCGCCGCACAGTCACGGACGCGCCCAGGGGTGCCGCCGCGGCCTCGGCGCCGGAGACGATGCGCTCCACCAGCTCGTCGAGCCGCGCGCCGGTGAAAGCCCTGGCCTCGGCGCGCAGCGTCACCTCGTCGGGGACGACGTTCGTGGCGCCGCCTCCCTCGATGCGGCCCACGTTCGCCACCTGGTCATCGGCCACGCGGCCGAGCGGGAACGACCTCACGACCTCGGCGGCGGCCAGGACGGCGTGGACGCCGCGCTCAGGCTCCAAGGCGGCGTGGGCGCGGCGGCCCCTCACCACGACCTCCAGGTCCTCCTTGGCGACGGCCGCGGCGATGAGCTCGCCCACGGGCACTTCGCCGTCGAACGAGTAGCCGAAGTCGAGGGCCAAGGCGCCGACGTCCAGGTGGTGCGCGCCCTTCAGGCCCAGCTCCTCGCACACGGTGATCGCGGCCACGAGCGTGGGCCGCGCACCCGCCGGCAGCGAGGACAGGCGCTCGAACAGCTCGAGGACCACGCTCACGCCGGCCTTGTCGTCGGCGCCCAGGACCTGCCGCCCCGTCGAGCGCACGACGCTGCCCTCGACCACCGCCCGCAAGGGCTCTCCCGGCACCAGCGGCACGGTGTCCATGTGGGCCGCGAGCAGGACGCGGCCCGCCCTACCGCCCGGCAGCTCGGCGACGAGGTTCCCGGCGTTGCCGCCCGTGGTCCGTCCGGCGTCGTCCTCGGTCACCACCGCGCCGAGCGACTGGAACCGTGCCGAGAGGAGGTCGGCGATAGCCCGCTCGTCCCGGCTGGGGCTGGGCACCTCGCATAGGCTGGCGAGCAAGGAGGCCATCTCGCCGGTCAGGCGCTGCAGGTCGGCGGGGTCGGGGCCGCCGGCGCCGCCGTCCGCGCCTGGGCCGCGGGAGGCGCCGGGGTCCGTATCCGGGCCGCGGGGGGCGCCGCCGTCCGCGCCGGGTGAGCCTCCGGCGTCCGGGTCCACGGCGCGAGCAGCGGCGGTCACGCCTCCACCAGCGGCGGCAGCACCACGCGTGCCTGCACGTCCACGACGCCCTTGTCGGTGAGCTTGAAGTCGGGGCTCACCGAGAGCGGCAGCAGGGTCAGAAGAAGGAGGGGGTTCAGGTGGCGCATGCCCGCCTCCACCAGTGACCGCTCGATGGCGTCGAAGCGGCGGGCGACCTCGGGCACGGGGTCGTCGGAGAGGAGGCCCGCCAGCGGCAGGGGGAGCAGGACCGGATCGGCGTCGGCCGTCGGCGCGAAGGCCATGCCGCCGCCCGCCCGCAGCACCGCGCGCGTGGCCGCCAGCATCGCGTCGGGGTCGCGTCCGACGACGAACAGGTTGTGGCTGTCGTGGGCGAACGTCGTGGCGAAGGCGCCGCGGCGCAGGCCGAGGCCGGCCACCAGCCCGACCACGGGCTCGTGCCCCGAGGCGCCGGGACGCAGCCGAGCGCGCGGGACCACGGTGGCCAGGGCCAGGGACTCGTCCGTCGGCACGCCGCCGTCCACGTCCACGGGCCGCTCCTCGAGGGTCGTGAAGGAGTTGCGCTCGTTCGCCACGATCACGCGCGCCCGCACGCGCCCGCCAGCGGGGAGGAGGAACCAGTCGCGGCGCGGGGCGTCGGCGTCGAAGGGCTGCGCCAGGCCTGCCGGAGGCGTCGGAGCCGGCGAGGGCGAGGAGGCCATCACCGTGGCGCCGCCCTCGGCCACGAGCCTGCCGCCCACGTACACGCGCCGCGGCGGGTACGAGGCCAGGCCGTCGGTGACGACGAAGTCGGCGAGCGCGCCCGGCGCCACCAGGCCGAGGTCGGCGAGGCCGAGGTAGGTGGCCGGCCTCAGGGTGGCCGAGGCGATGGCGTCGAGCGGGTCCCAGCCGCGCTCCACGGCCAGGGAGACGATGCGGTCGAGGTGGCCAGACGTCAGGCGGTTCGGCATGACGTCGTCGGTGATGAGCAGGACGCGGCTGCGGTCGGGCAGGCTCATCACCGCGGCCACGACCTCCTCCGTCACCGACTTCTCCTGCACCATCACCCACTGGCCCTTGCGGAGCTGCTCGAGGAGCTTGGGGGCGGTCATGAGCGTGTGGTCGGAACGGACGCCGAAGGCCACGTAGCGCGAGAGCGCGGGGCCGGTGAGGGAGGGCACGTGCCCCTCAACCGACAGGCCCGCGGCGTGCGCCGCGGCCACCATCGCCTCCAGGTGGTCGTCGCCCGCCACGAGGCCCTGGAAGTCCATGACCTCGCCCAGCGCCAGCACGTCCGGCTCGGCGGCGAGCGCGGTGACGTCCGCCGGCGAGATGGCGGCGTTGGGCGTCTCGATGTCGGGCGACGTGGCTGGCACGCAGCTCGACACCGCCGTGAACACGCGCAGCGGCAGGCCGCGCGCGGCCTCGACCATCCACCTGATGCCCGGCGCGCCCAGCACGTTCGCGACCTCGTGAGGGTCCTGCATGACGGCCGTCGTGCCGCGGGGCAGCGCGCCCTCGGCGAAGCGCCGCGGCGTCACGAGGCTGCTCTCGATGTGCATGTGCACGTCGAGCATGCCCGGCTGCACGTGCGCGCCGCCCAGGTCGAGGGTCTCCGCAGCCTCCACCTCGCCGTGAGCCGGTCTTTCGCCCTCCTCGACCTCCACGAAGCGTCCGTCCAGGACCGTGAACCAGCCGCGGAAGACGGTCTGGGTGACGACGTCCACGACGTTGGCGCCGGTGACGAGCAGGTCGCGAGCGGGACCGCGCACGTGGCGCCTGGGAGTCGCACCCGGTACCGGCGCACCGCCTCGCCCGGCGCTCACTCCCACTCCACCTGGCGCCAGCCAGCCGCGGCTCATCGCGCCCCGTGCAGGCGGTCGACGGCGTCGATCGCGATGGCGATGGTCTGGCGCTCCACCTGCTGGTAGAGGCGCTCCTTCTCCTCGCGCGTCGGCTGGGGGTCGAGGAAGATGTTCGAGTCGGTGCCGAGCACCGCGCCCACCTTCACGCGGCGCAGCGCGCCCACCACGAACACGGTGGCGCACTCCTGCTCGGCCGCCACCACGCCGGCCTCCGTCAGCAGGCGGTTGAGGCCGTCGTCGCGGCGGTAGAAGGCGTCGCGCGTGTAGGCCACGCCCTCGTACGCCCGCCGGCCGAGATGCTCCTCCGCGGCGGCGCGCAGCGCCAGGGTGACGTCGAGGTCCGCGACGGCAGGGTAGGGCAGCGGCATGTAGTCGAGCGAGGTGCCGTCGCCACGGTAAGCGGCGGTGACGACCACGACCGAGCCTATGGGCACGTCGGGCTGCCGTCCGCCCGCCGAGCCCACGCGGATGAAGTGCGTGGCGCCGATGCGCGCCAGCTCCTCCACGGCGATGGACGCCGAGGGACCGCCGATGCCCGTGGAGCAGACGCTGATGGGCGTGCCCCGCTCCGTCTCGCCGGTGAACAGGACGAACTCCCTGTTGCGCGCCACCTCGCGCGCGCCGGCGAACCGCTGCGCGATGCGCTCGGCCCTGCCCGGGTCGCCGGGGATCAGCACGTAGGGGGCGACGTCGCCCGTCCGCGCCCGCACGTGCCTCTGGATGTCGTTGCCTTCCGCCACCAGTGGACTCACCTCACTCGCATCCTGGGGTCGTAGGCCTCGGTGAGCCCGTCGCCCAGGAGGTTGAAACCTAGGACGGCCAGGGAGATGCCCAGGCCGGGGAACACGCTCATCCACCAGGCACGGCGGATGTAGTCCTGCGCCGCGTTGAGCATGGCGCCCCACGACGGCTGGTTCGGGTCGCCGAGGCCGAAGAAGCCCAGGCTGGCCTCGAGCAGGATGGCCTGGGCCACGTCCAGCGACGTGACGACGAGGACAGGCGCCATCACGTTGGGCAGGATCTCGGAGAAGATCAGCTTGAGGTCGCGCATGCCGAGGGCGCGTCCGGCGTCGACGTACTGCATGGTCTTGTGGCTCAGGTACTGGCTGCGCACCAGGCGCGCCGTCTGCGGCCACGACAGCACCCCGATCACGAGCACCAGCTTGAGGAGCCCCGAGCCGAACAGCGCGACCACGATCAGCGCGAGCACGAAGCGCGGTATCACCTGGAAGAACTCGGTGACGCGCATCAGCAGCTCATCGACGCGGCCGCCGGCGTAGCCGGCGAACGCCCCGACCACGACGCCGATGACAGTGGCGGTGAGCGCCGCCGCGACGCCGACGATCAGCGACACGCGCGCGCCCCATAGCAGGTTCGAGAGCAGGTCGCGGCCTAGGTTGTCGGTGCCGAGCGGGTACCCCTCGCGCGCCAGCGGCGGCAGGAACGCGTTGCGCGAGGTCGTGAAAGGGTCGTGCGGGGCGAGCACCGGGGCCAGCACCGCCACGGCCACGAGCAGCGCCACGACGGCCAGGCCGAAGAGGCCGCCACGGTGGCGTCGGAAGCGTCGCCACGCGGCCCGCGCGCTGCCCGAGCCCGCGGCGGGGCGCGGCAGGCGGACGGCGGCACCTCGGGCCGACATCAGTACCTCACCCGCGGGTCGAGGACCGAGTAGAGGACGTCGGTGACGAGGTTGACGACGATGACGGTGACGGAGACGAGCAGCAGGATCCCGAGCAACACCGGGTAGTCGCGCGCGAAGATCGAGTCGTACATCAGGCGGCCGATGCCGGGCCAGCCGAACACGGTCTCCACCAGCGCGGAGCCGGCCACCACGAACCCGAAGTTGTAGCCGATGACGGTGACGACTGGCAGGGCCGCGGCCCTAAGCGCGTGGCGCCAGAGGATCGTCCGCTCCGACACCCCGCGTGCGCGCGCCGCGACGATGTACTGCGTGTTCATGACCTCGAGGAGGCTCGCCCGCGTGAGGCGCGTGGTGATGGCCATGTACCGGAACGACAGCGCGGCCATGGGCAGGAGCATGTGGCGGGCGTGGTCGAGCAGCGCGGCGAGACCCTCGTAGCTCTCGCGCACGCTGCGGAAGCCGCCGGCGGGCAGCCACTGCAGCCAGACGGCGAAGACGAGGATCAGGATCTGTCCCAGCCAGAACTCCGGCACGGCGTAGCCGGCGAGCGCGAAGCCCGTCGCCGCCGCGTCGGTCACCGAGTGCGGCCGCCTGGCTGCCAGCACGCCGAGGGCCAGGCCCACGGCCGAGGCGATCACGACGGTCGTGAGCATGAGGACCAGGGTGCGTCCCAGGCGCTCGAGCAGGAGCGTCGCCACCTGCTGCCTGTTGGCGAACGAGTAGCCGAGGTCGCCGCGCAGCACGCTGGCCACGTACCTCACGAGCCGCTCCGGCACGGGCTTGTCGAGCCCGTACTGCTGCCTGACGCGCTCCACGTACTCGGGCGGCGCCGGGTAGTCGCCCACGAGGGCCGTGACCGGGTCGCCGGGCGCCAGCGTGAGCAGCAGGAAGTTCACGACGACCACGCCGATGACCAGCGGCACGGCGTTGAGCACGCGCCCGGCCACGTAGGCCCAGACGCTCCTGCCCGCTTCGCCAGCGTCGCTCACGCCCCGCCTTCCTCAGCCACCTCGCCGCCCCGACACCCGCCGCCCCCTGCCCTCAACGGGCCGCGCCGGGGACGGACCCCCGGCGCGGCGCCGCGGCTAGCCTGCCCGCCTCAGTGGGCGAACCAGAGGAACTCGAGGCCGTCGCGCTGGTCGAGCAGCGTGCGCATGCCGCGCAGGTCGGCGGACGCGGCCTCGGTGTTCAGCTCGTCGAACATCACGAGCACCGGCAGGTCCCTGGCGAGGATCGCCATGGCCTGGTCGTAGACCTCCGCGCGGGCGTCCTGGTCGGCCAGGCCGCCGGCCCGCGCCAGCAGCTCGTCGACCTCGGGGTTCGAGTAGCCGGTGGCGTTCACGAACGGCGTGCCGGGGTCGGCCGAGAGGTAGATGCGGTGGTAGCCGATCGCGGGGTCGCCGCCCGAGGTGAACGACTGCATGCTGAGGTCGTAGTCGCGGTTGTAGACGCGGTCCACCATCACGGCGCGCTCGGCCGGCTCCAGCACGAGCGTGATGCCCACCTGCCTGAGCTGGTCGCGCATGATCTCGCCCGTGGCGGCGAACGCGCTGCGCGCCGAGTCGTAGACGAACCGCAGGGTCAGGTCGCTCACGCCGGCCTCGGCGAGCAGCTCGCGCGCCCTCTCGGGGTCGTAGGGGTAGAGGGTGCGGTAGTCGGTCGCCTCGGAGTAGGCGTAGGCGAAGCCCGCGCCGAAGGGTCCGGAGGCCGCCTGTCCCAGGCCGCCCTGCGCCTGCTCGACGATCTGCTCGATGTCGATGGCCTGCATCAGGGCCTGGCGCACGCGCGGGTCGGAGAGGCCCTCGGACTGGGTGTTCACGAACACGAAGTAGAGGGCCGGGATCGAGATGCCCCTCCAGGTCTGGACGTCAGGGTTCGCCTCGAGGCGCGGCAGGTCGGCGGGCGGCAGGTAGAAGCCCCACAGGAGGTCGGCCTCGCCCACCTCGATGGCCGTGGACCTCGCCACGTCCTGCGGGATGATGCGGAAGATCACGCGGTCGAGGAGCGCCGGCTCGAGGAAGTAGTCGTCGTTGCGGACGATCTCGACGCGCTCGCCCCGCACCCACTGCGAGAACTTGAAGGGACCCGACCCGATGGGCTCGAAGTTCGCCGGGTTCGTCAGCGGGTCGGTGCCCTCGTACACGTGGCGCGGGAGCACGGGGGCGTCGAAGACGGTGAGGAGGCTGATGAGCGGGGCGTACGGCTCGGTGAGCCTGATGACGACGGTACTGTCGTCGGGCGTCTCGATCGCCGCGATCCGCTGGTAGGCGTTGAGGAACCGCCCGTGGTTGGGGCCCTCGACCTCGTTCATGCTGTAGGCCACGTCGGCGCTGGTGACGGGCGTGCCGTCGTGGAAGTTCGCCTGCCGCAGCTTGAACGTGTACACGAGGCCGTCGTCGGAGACCGTCCACGACTCGGCGAGGTCGCCCTCGGGGCGGCCCTCGGCGTTCAGACGCACGAGGCCGCTGTAGATGTTGGCGCCCACGGCGCCCACCGGGTAGCTGGTGCTGATGCCGGGGTTCAGGTGCTCGGGGTCGGCCCCCAGCACGACGATCGCGGTCCCTCCGGCGACAGGCTCCTCCTGGGCCAGCGCTGTCGCCAGCGGCACCAACAGCGCGCAGGCCGCCAGGACCCGCCTCAACTTCCCGAACTCCATCGTGGGTACCGTCCTTCCCTCCCCCGTCGCGATGACGAGCGATTCTAGCCCGCGGCCGCCGGGCCCTAGGCCCCGGCCCAGGGGAGGGCGAGACGGTGCCGTGACAAGGGAGTGGGGTGAGAAGGTGCCGTCACTTGGGGGTCGGGCGAGACGGCGCCGTGACAAAGGGTCGGGCGAGAAGGCGCCGCGACATGGGGGTGGGGCGAGAAGGCGCCGGCGCTAGAGGCGGGAGCGGCCAGGTGGCGGGTGGCAGGGCCCTCGGGAGCCGTGGCGAGCCGTCCCGATGCGGCTCTCCTGACTCCCTCGTTGACACGCCCCCGCCTCCGCGTTTAGCCTCCTCGGAACACCGAGAGGAGGTCGTCGAGACGGGCACGCGGAGGCGCGAGCGTTGGTGGCACGGCGGTTGTCCGACAACCGGGCAACCGGTCGGTCCGACGGGTCCACGCCCCCGCCCGCCCTCCCAGGACGCATGCTGACCCTCGAGAAGATCAGGAAGCGGACCGTCACCGACACGATCATCGAGCAGGTCGCCGAGCGCATCCGCGCCGGGGAGCTCAGGGCGGGCGACCCCGTGCCCAACGAGCTGCAGCTAGCGGAGCAGCTGGGCGTGAGCAGGAACTCGGTGCGCGAGGCCCTGAAGGCCATGCAGGTGGTCGGGATCCTCGAGCGCAGCCACGACGGCACCGTGGTCGCTCCGCGCGCGCTGGTGGCCGTGCTGCACCAGGACCTGCGCGTGGACCTGGCCGCGAGGCGCCTCGACATCGAGCACCTCTACGAGGCCCGCCGCTTCGTGGAGGGCGACATCGCCGCGCTGGCCGCGGCGCGCAGGACCGACGAGGACCTGGCCGAGCTGAGGCGCCAGCTCCGGGACATGGAGGCCCGGTCCGCCGTCGAGGACTTCGACACCTACTTCGCGCTCGACATGCAGTTCCACGCGACCGTCTGTCGGGTGGCCGGCAACGCCGTGTTCACCCAGGTCTGGACGCTGATCCACGAGCTCATCCTGGGCGCGCGCGAGGAGTGGGAGCCGTTGCCGGGCCTCGTCGAGCTGTCGAACGAGAACCACCGCGCCCTGGTGGAGGCGTTGGCGGCCGCGGACCCCGAGAGGGCCAGGGACACCGTCCACGAGACGCTGCTGCGCGTGGAGGAGCTGATCCTGGAGGGTCTCGAGGCTGGGGGCGGAAGGAGCAGGAATGGGAGAAGCAAGTAGGTCCGTCGCCGGCTGGACTCGCCTCCGGCGCCTCGTCGCCTTCCTCGCCGCGGCCTCCCTGGGCATCGCGGCGGCGCAGGGGACCCTCACGGTCGGCGCCCCCACGGAGCCGCCGACGCTGGACCCACAGCTCGACGCCGGCGGGCCGTCCTCCGTCGTGCAGGAGAGCATCTTCGAGACGCTCGTCGCCTTCGACCAGCAGATGGTCCTCGAGCCGCACCTGGCCACGGGCTGGACCGTGTCGGACGACGGCCTCGAGTACACGTTCACGCTGCGCGAGGGCGTGAGGTTCCACGACGGCACGCCGCTGAACGCCGACGCCGTGAAGTTCACGTTCGACAGGGCCCTCGGGCTCATCGACGGGCGCCAGAGCCGCTACGTGACGCTGCTCAGCCAGCTCGACCACGTGGAGGTCGTCGACGACCTCACCGTGAGGTTCGTACTCAAGCAGCCGTTCGCGCCCTTCATCAACAACCTCGCGCAGCTCGGCAACGCCATCATCAGCCCCACCGCCTACCAGGAGCTGGGCGACGCCTTCGGCCGCCAGCCCGTGGGCACGGGCCCGTTCCGCATCGGCGACTGGGTGACGGGCCAGTCGATCACCCTGGAGCGCAACGACGACTACTGGCAGGAGGGCCTGCCGCTGCTCGACAGCGTCGTCATCCGCTACATCCCCGACGGCAGCTCGCGCGTCATCGCGCTGGAGTCCGGCGAGGTGGACCTCATCCTCCAGGTGCCAGAGCCGGACTTCCTGCGGCTCGAGGCGGAGGGGCGCTTCCAGACCTACAAGGCCGAGACCCTGCGCACCGTGTTCCTGTGGTTCAACCCCAACCAGCCGCCGTTCGACGACGTCGCCGTGCGCGAGGCCGTCACCGAGTCGGTGGACCGCGAGGGCATCGCCGCGGCGATCCTCGAGGGCCTGCACAGGCCGGCCACCCAGGCCTCGTTCTCGCCGAACGTGTTCGGGGTCAGCGAGATGCAGCACCAGCTCGTCTACGACCCGGAGGCGGCCGCCGCCGCGCTCGACGCCGCCGGCTGGCAGGTCGGGCCGGACGGCATCAGGGTGAAGGACGGCCGGCGCCTCAGCTTCACGCTCTACACGACCACCAACAGGTACCCGAAGGACGCCGAGATAGGCGCGTACCTGCGAGCCAGCCTGGCTCGCGACCTGGGCGCGGAGGTGGAGCTGGGCACGTACGAGTGGGAGACGTACCGCGACCACATCTTCGCCAAGGACCTGGGGCTGTTCCTGTTCGGCGCGGGCGTGAGCACCGGCGACATCGACTACGTGATGACGATCATCTTCCACAGCAGCAGCACCAACTACAACCAGTACGTCACGTCCGTCGACGACGACATCCTCACCGCCCAGACGATCACCGACCCGGACGAGCGCGTCGCGGCCTACCGCGAGATACTCGACGCCATCGCCGAGGAGTACCTGTGGGTGCCGCTCTACTGGCAGAGCGACCTGCACGCCGCCAGGCCGGGCATCGAGGGCTTCGCGGCGCACCCGCTGGAGAAGGTCAGCTTCCTGAACGTGAGCTTGGGGGAGTGATAGGCCGTCGCTAGCGCGGCACAGAGCCTGAGGAGGGAGACGGGGCGGCGCCCGGCGCGCCGTCCCGTGAGGCTCAACTCCGGCATCGTCGTGGGCGGGCTGCTCAGCCTGCTGTTCGTCGTGGGCGCCGTGGGCGTGGACTGGTTCGCGCCCGTGGGGCCCGACGACGGCGACCTGCTCGACCGTCTGCAGCCGCCGTCGGCCGAGCACGTCCTCGGCACCGACACGCTGGGCCGCGACCTCTTCTGGCGCCTCGTCTACGGCGCGCGGATCTCGCTGCTCGTGGGCGTGTCCAGCGTGGCCGCCGCGATACTCGTGGGCGCGCCCCTTGGGCTCACGGCCGGCGTCCTGGGCGGGCGCTGGGACACGCTGATCATGCGGGCGATGGACGTGCTCCTCAGCGTCCCGAAGATCCTCGTGGCGATCCTGATCATGGCCGTCACGGGCGCCGGCCTGGGGAACCTGGTGTTCGCGATCTCGTTGTGGAACGTGCCGGTCTTCGCGCGCATCGCGCGCTCGAACACGCTCTCGCTGCGCGAGCGCGACTTCGTGACGGCCGCCTACGCCGTGGGCGCGTCCCGGCCCCGCGTGATCCTGCGCCACGTCCTGCCGAACACCTTCGGCGAGCTGATCGTGATCACGAGCCTCTCCATCGCCACCGCGATCATGGCCGAGTCCGGCCTCAGCTTCCTGGGCCTCGGCGCGCCGGCGCACCTGCCCTCGTGGGGCCAGACGATCGCCGAGGGTCGCGCCTACCTCCGCAACGCGCCGCACGTCACGGCCTTCGGCGGGCTCTTCGTGATGCTCGCCGTGCTGGGCTTCAACCTGCTGGGCGACGGCCTGCGGGACCGCCTGGACCCGCGCTCGAGGGGGGCGACGCTGGGTGAGGGGTAGCGCCCGACGATGAGCCCGCTGACCTACGTCCTCAGGCGCCTCGCCCAGGCCGTCCCCACCGTGGTCATCGTGGTCACCGCGGTGTTCCTCGCCATCAGGCTGGCGCCGGGCGACCCGGCGGCGCAGATCCTCGGCCTCAACGCCTCGGAGGAGGCGATCGCCAGGGTCCACGCCGAGCTGGGCCTCGACGCGCCGCTGTGGCACCAGTACCTGCGCTACTGGGCCGACGCGTTGCGCGGCGACATGGGCGTGTCCTACAGGACCCGCGAGCCGGTGTTCGGCTCGCTGGTCACGGCGTTCGGCCACACGGTGCTCCTGGCCGTGTCCGCCCTGGTGCTGGCGACCGTCGTGAGCCTCCCGCTGGGGGTGTGGGCCGCCACCACGCGCTCGCCGTGGGTGGACAGGGCCCTCACGACCGTGGCCAGCCTGGCCCTGGCCACGCCCGTCTACTGGCTGGGCCTGCTCATGATGCTCGCGTTCTCGCTGCGCCTCGGCGTGCTGCCCTCGGGCGGCTCCGGCACGTGGCGTCACCTCGTGATGCCCGCCGTGGCCGTCTCGTTCGCGAGCATGGCGCACATCATGCGGCTCACGCGCGCGAGCATGCTCGAGGCCCTCGCACAGCCCTTCGTGACCGTCGCGCGCTCCAAGGGCGTGCGCCGCTCCCGGCTGGTGGCCAAGCACGCCCTGCGCAACGCGCTCCTGCCCGTGACCACCCAGGTGGGGCTGCAGTTCGGCAACCTCCTGGGCGGTTCCGTGCTCACCGAGACGGTCTTCGCCTGGCCCGGCCTCGGCCGGCTGGTGGTGAACGCCGTCTACGCGCGGGACTTCCCGCTCATCCAGGGCGCCATCGTGGCGCTCTCGCTCATCTACATCGTCGTGAACCTGCTGGTGGACGTCGTCTACTCGTTCCTCGACCCGCGGGTGCAGCTCGCCTGAGGCAGCTACGGAGGGGCCGTTGTCGGAACACGCACGCGAACACCCCGCTAGCGACGGCTCCCCGACCGCGAACGCCGCGGCGGGCGGGCACAGCTTCTCCTCCGGCGGACGCCCCACGGTGCTGGCGCCGCGGGCGATGGTCTCGACCGGCCACTACCTCGCCAGCGCCGCCGCCCTCGACGTGCTGCAGCGCGGCGGGAACGCCGTCGACGCCGGCGTGGCCGCCGGCCTCACGCTGAACGTCGTCCACACGGACATGAACACGCTCTCCGGCGTGGCGCCCATCGCCCTGTGCGTGGACGGGCGCGTGGCCACGATCGCCGGGGTGGGCATCTGGCCCGCCTCGGTCACCGCCGCGGAGCTCCGTCAGCGCTTCGGCGGCATCCCGAACGGCGTCGAGCGCTGCATCGTGCCGGGCGCCGCGGCGGCGTGGCTGACGGCCCTGCGCGACTACGGCACGATGTCGTTCGCCGACGTCTCGGCGTCCGCGCGTCGCTACGCCGCCGAGGGCTTCCCCGTGCACACGTTCATGCGGCACGCCATCGGCTCGTTCCTGCACGTCTACCGTCGCTACCCGGAGAACGCCAGGCTCTACCTCGTGGACGGCGAGCCGCCGGCGGTGGGGACGCTGTTGAGGCAGCCCGACCTGGCCGCCACGCTGGAGGAGCTGGCGCTGGTGGAGGCCAGCGCCGCGAGCCGGGAGGCGGGGCTGAACGCCATCCTCGACCACTTCTACCGCGGGCCCATCGCCCAGCGCATGGCCGTGTACATGCGCGAGCACGGCGGCTACCTCCGCTACGAGGACATGGCCCTCTACGAGGTCGAGGTGGCGCCGCCCGTGAGCGTCCGCTTCGGCGACGTCGAGGTGCTCACCTGCGGTCCGTGGAGCCAGGGGCCCAGCCTGGCCATGGCGCTGGGCATCCTGCGCGAGCTCGACCTCGCGTCGCTGGACCACGACAGCCCCGAGTACGTGAACGCCGTGGCCTCGGCGCTGGACCTCGCCTTCGCCGACCGCAACGCCCACCTGGGCGACCCGAGGTTCCACGACGTGCCGCTCGAGGAGCTCACGTCGGCGGGGTACCTGCGGTCGCGCGCCGCCTTGGTGCCGCCCGCCGGCAGCGCCTTCGCCTCGCCGCCACCCCCCGGCGACCCGCGGGCCGGACGCGCCGAGGCGCCCGAGCTGGCGCGCCGCACCGAGAGCTTCGGCGTCCCCGCCGCCCGGCCGCCCGCCGACACGAGCTGCGTGACGGTCGTGGACGCCCACGGGAACCTCTTCGCCGCCACGCCCAGCGACGGCTACAGCGGCGGGCCCGTGATCCCCGGCCTGGGGCTGCACGTCTCGGAGCGCGGCGCGCAGTCGTTCCTGGCGGACGACGACCCGAACGCGGTGGTCCCGGGCAAGCGGCCGCGGCTCACGCCGAACCCCGTGCTGGTGCTCAGGGACGGCCGACCGCTGATGGCGATGGCCAGCCCGGGCAACGACAGGCAGGTGCAGGCCATGCTGCAGGTCCTACTGAACCTGCTCGTGTTCGGCATGACGCCGCAGGAGGCGGTCGAGGCGCCTCGCTTCGCGAGCTACAACTTCCGCGCCAGCAGCTGGCCCGGGAACCTGGAGCCGGGGCTGCTCGCCCTGGAGGAGGGCATCCCCGACGCCACGCTGGAGGCGCTGCGCGCGTGGGGACGCGACGTGCGCCGCTGGCCGCACTGGTGCTGGTCGGCAGGCGGCGTGTGCCTCTCGATGCTGCTGGACAACGGCGTGAGGGCCGGCGCCGCCGACCCGCGGCGCGAGAGCTACGCGGTGGGCGTGTGAGGGTCGCTGAGGCCATGGGCTTCGAGGCTAGGCGGTCGCCGCCCGCCCCGCGGCTCGTCGTGGGGCGCGAGCCGGGGGCCGCTAGGCCGTCATCTAGGGAGGCTTTGTGAGCGACGTGATCGTGATCGGGGGCGGGCTGGCCGGCCTGTCGTGCGCGTACCGCGCCAGCCGGCTGGGGGCGGAGGTGACCGTGATCGACAGGGAGGACGCCGGCCAGGCCACGGCCGCGGGCGCCGGCATCCTCACGCCCGGCACGACCCGCAACGCCGGCGACGCCTGGTGGCAGGCTTTCGCGTTCCCCGCGGTGAGGTTCTACGACGAGCTGCTGGGCGAGCTGGCCGAGGACGGCGAGACGAACACGGGCCACACGCGCACCGGCCTGCTCCACGTAGCCACCTCCGAAGCCGAGCTGACCCGCCTGCCGGAGGTGGAGGCGACGGCCCTGAGGAGCCGCTCCCTGGGCGCGCCGCTGGTGGACGAGGTGAGGCTCGTGGACGGTGACGAGGCGCGGCGCCTCTTCCCCGCCCTCGGCGAGGTGCCCGGCGCCGTGCACGTGACGGGCGCCTGCCGGGTGGACGGCCGGCTGCTCATGGGCGCTCTGCGCCGCGCCGCCGTGAAGCGCGGCGCGCGGTTCCTCGCCGAGGGCGCCGCCGCCCTGAGGGTGTCGAGGGGTCGCGTCACGGGCGTGGAGCTCCTCGGCGGGCGGGTCGTGTCAGGCTCGGCGGTCGTCGTCGCGGCGGGCGCGTGGTCGGGCGGGCTCCTCAGCCAGCTCGGCGTCTCCGTGCCTGTGGCACCGCAGCGGGGGCAGATCGCGCACCTGCGCTTCCACGACCTCGAGACCGGCCACTGGCCCACCGTCATGGGCTTCCACTCGCACTACATGCTCACGTTCCCGGGCGGACGCGTCGTGGCGGGGGCCACCAGGGAGGCCGACTCCGGCTTCGAGGTCCGCGTGACCGCCGGGGGCGCGCACGAGGTGCTGGGCGAGGCGCTGCGGGTGGCGCCCGGCCTGGCGCGCGCGCGCGTGGACGAGTTCAGGGTGGGCCTGCGGCCCGCCACGCCCGACGGCAAGCCGGTCCTCGGACGCACCCCCGTCGAGGGCGCTTACGCCTTGACGGGCCACGGGCCCTCCGGCCTGCAGCTCGCCCCGTACTCCGGCGCCAGGGTGGCGGAGCTCGCCCTCGGTGCCGCCACGGACGCCGAGCTGGCGCAGTTCGCCGTGGACAGGTTCAAGGCCGAGGCGTGAGCGGACCGGCGCTGGGCGCCGGCGCGGACGCCCACCGGCCGGACCCTCGCCGCGCGGTCCGAGGAAGCCGGGGACGCCCATGACCAGGCGCGTCATCGAGGGATCCGTCGTCTACCACTTCTCGCCGGACATGGAACCCGTCTGGCGCGTGGACCCAGGCGAGCCGGTCACCGTGCGCTGCCCGGACGGCATGCGCGGGCGCATCCGCACCGAACGCGACCACTACGTGAAGGTGGACCCCGACCGCGTCAACGACGCGGTGGGGCCCATACACGTGAACGGAGCGCTGCCCGGCGACGCGCTGGCCGTGCACATCGAGGACGTGCGCGTGCCCGCCGACCAGGGCTACGTGCTGCTCATCCCCGGCTTCGGCCTGCTGCAGGACAGGGTGGCGGAGCCGAGGACGAAGATCTGCCGCATCAGCGAGGCCGGCGTCCACTTCGGCGATCTCGTGCTGCCCCAGCGACCGTGCATAGGCACGATAGGCGTCGCGCCGGCCGAGGGGCGGGTCAGCACCCTCTACCCCGGCGACCACGGCGGCAACATGGACACCACCGAGGTGGCCGCCGGTTCCACGCTCTACCTCCCTGTGTCGGCTCCGGGCGGTCTCCTGGCGATGGGCGACGGCAAGGCCGTGATGGGCGACGGCGAGGTCTGCGGCACCGGCGTGGGCGTGCCCCTCGAGATAGACCTCGCCTGCGAGGTCGTGAGCGGGGCGGGGCTGCGGCGCCCCGTGCTGGAGACGCCCACGCACTGGCAGACGATCGGCAGCGCGCCCGACCTGGAGGGCGCCGTGAGGCTGGCCACGGAGGACATGGTCGAGCTCCTCGAGCGGTCGCAGGGCCTCTCCTTCGAGGACGCCTACATGCTGTGCAGCCTGGCGGGCGGCCTGCGCATCAGCCAGGTCGTGGACCCCTGGATGACGGCGCGCATGTGCGTGCCGCGCGAGCTCGTGCGCGGGTCGCTAGTGGCAACGCTGGCGGGCCGACCGGCGTAGCCCGCCGCCGGCGGGCGGAGCAGCCTAGCCCGCCGCCGGCGGGCCGAGCGGCGGCGAGCGGCGCCAGGGTGCCGCCACGGCGTCGGCGGCCCGAGGGCGCGATCAGGGATAGAACCCCCGCACCACGCCCGACCGGATACCATCTCCCGGTGGTCAGGCGGTTCTTCGAGTACTACCGCCCCTACAGGGGCCTCTTCCTGCTCGACTTCTCCTCGGCGGTGGTGCTCGGCATCCTCGAGCTGGCCTTCCCGGTCGCCGTGCAGAGCTTCATCGACGGCCTGCTGCCCAGCGGCCGGTGGCGGGTCATCGCGCTGGCGGCGGTGGGCCTGGCGCTCGTCTACCTGCTGAACACGGTCCTCACCTTCGTCGTCACGTACTGGGGCCACATGCTCGGCATCAACATCGAGACGGACATGCGCCGCAAGGCCTTCGACCACCTGCAGCGGCTGTCGTTCCGCTTCTACGACGAGCAGAAGACCGGCCACCTCGTGGGGCGCATCGCCAAGGACCTCGAGGACATCGGCGAGCTGGCGCACCACGGGCCGGAGGACGTGTTCATCGCGATCATGACGCTCATCGCGTCGTTCGTCCTCATGCTCTTCGTGAACGTGCCGCTGGCGCTGGTCACCATGGCCATCGTCCCCTTCACCGGCTGGTTCACGACGCGCTACGGCGGCAAGATGACGCGCACCTGGCGCGAGATCTACGCGCGCGTGGGCGCCTTCAACGCGCGGCTCGAGGAGACGATCGGCGGCATCCGCGTCGTCAAGGCGTTCACGAACGAGGAGCACGAGCGCAGGCTTTTCGCGAAGGACAACCAGGCGTACCGGGCCACGAAGCTCGAGGCCTACCGCATCATGGCCCTCACCCACTCGTCGAGCTACATGAGCATGAGGCTCACCCAGCTCGTCGTCATGGTCGCGGGCAGCTACTTCGTGATCACCGGCGGCCTCTCCTCGGGCGGCTTCGTCGCCTTCCTGCTGCTCGTGAACGTCTTCTTCAGGCCCATCCAGCAGATCAACCAGGTCATCGAGCTCTACCCGCGCGGCATCGCCGGCTTCAGGCGCTACCTCGAGCTGCTCGCCACCGAGCCTGACATCGTCGACAGGCCCGGGGCCCTGGAGGTGGACCACCTGCGCGGCGACATCGCCTTCGAGGACGTCTCGTTCTCGTACTCCACCCACCTGCCCGTCCTCGAGGGCGTGAGCCTGGAGGTCGCGGCCGGCGAGACCGTGGCGTTCGTGGGCCCGTCAGGCGCCGGCAAGACGACGATCGCCTCGCTGCTGCCGCGCTTCTACGACGTCGACGCCGGCCGCATCACGATCGACGGCATCGACGTGCGCGACATGACGCTGGCGTCGCTGAGGCGCCAGATCGGCATCGTGCAGCAGGACGTCTTCCTCTTCGCCGGCACGCTGCGCGAGAACATCGCCTACGGGAAGCTGGGGGCGAGCGACGAGGAGATCCTCGACGCGGCGCGGCGCGCGCAGCTCGGCGACCTGCTGGCGAGCCTCCCGCACGGCCTCGACACGCTCATAGGCGAGCGCGGCGTGAAGCTCTCGGGCGGCCAGAAGCAGCGCCTCTCCATTGCGCGCATCTTCCTGAAGAACCCGCCGATCCTGATCCTCGACGAGGCGACCTCGGCCCTGGACACCGAGACCGAGAGGGCCATCCAGCAGGCGCTGGAGGAGCTCTCCCTGGGGCGCACGACGCTGGTCATCGCGCACCGGCTGGCGACGATCAAGCACGCCGACCGCATCGTCGTCGTCGACGGCGGGCGCGTCGTGGAGCAGGGCCGCCACGACGACCTGCTGCGCGGGGGCGGCGTCTACAGCCGCCTGCACGAGGCGCAGTTCGGCGACGCGCTGCGCGCCCAACGGCTGAACTAGCGACCGAGCGGCGGACCGCTGAACCAGCGATCCGAGGGGCGGACCGCCCAACCCGCATCACGAACGCATCACGGACGAACGCGCATCCTCCGCGCCAGGAGACGCCGGTGAGCACCGGGAGCCACGAACCGGGCCGCTGACGAGCGCTCCGAACCACAGCGCGATGGCGCGGAGGAGGTAGGTCGTATGCGCAAGCTGATGCTGTTCCTAGCCGTGGTGGCGGCGAGCGTCGTCCTCGCCAAGGACATCCAGTTCGAGCCGGGGCATGGCCCCGCCCAAGGTGCCGGGACCGTGCGCTACAGGGACCTGGAGTTCGAGCCGATCCTGGCCGACGCCTTCGCGCTGCAGGCGGCGCGGCAGGCGACCGCCGCGGCCCGTCCGGCCCCGGGTGAGGCGACCCTCACCCCCGGCACCGACCTGGAGCTCGTCGCTCGCTCCATCCGGACCAACGACGGGCGCCTCGTGCGCGTCTTCGAGGAAGCCTCGGCGCCGGTCCTCACCAACGCCTTCGGCGACGCCTTCTACGGCGTCGAGTCCGAGCAGCGGCTCCTCTGCCGGACGACCGCGTACTGACGCGGCCCCGGCTGCTTGGGGCGAGGGGGGAGCGCCGACCGGCCCTGGAGCCGGTCGGCGCTTTTACGAGGCGTTCAGGGTTCCCGAGCCTAGCAGTTGCCGATCGCGTCAGCCAACGGGACGTTGAGGGTGGGGCCGGGGGCGAGCGGCGGCGGTGCCGGCGGCTGGTGCACGCAGTAGTGGACCTCCCTGGCCATGTCGAGCGCCAGGTAGAGCGACACCAGCGGCGCGGCGAACGACGTCCCGCCGTAGGCCAGCGGTGTGGCAGCGCCCAGGTTGCCGTCCGGGTCGAGCGGCTGGTACACGTTCCACTCGCCTGGCAAGGTGACGTCCCCCTCGTTCGAGTACCCGGGAGGGAAGTCGCGCGGTCCGGGGAGATGCACGGCGGCGCCGACGACCTGCGACCAGCCGGCGGGCAGCATCTGGTACGGCAGGGAGTAGTTCCCCGAGGCGGCCACCAGGCCGAACCCCTCGACCCCGAAGTAGGAGGGGTACATGTCGGTCGACTCGTCGAGGATACCCACGAGGTCAGGGTCGTCGACGGCGGCGAGCGCGGCGATCACATCGCTGATGCTCTGGTTGTCGAGGTCCACCCCGACGCCCCTCAGGTAGTCCTCGAACGTGTCGTAGGCGTCCCGGTCGGCCAGGAAGTCCTCCACGGTCTTGCAGGGCAGGAAGACCCAGCTCATGTTGACGACCACGCCTTGGGGATCTGACACCTCCCGGGCGTCGTCGATCCTCAGGCGCACGCGGTTCATCAACGCTTCCACCACGGCGCCGGTCGTGATGCGCGGGCCGTGGGCGACGTCCGACAGGTCCAGGGCGCTGACGACCAGCCTATGGTCGACTTCCCGCTGCACCCACACGGTCCGGTCCTCGTCGCTGGCCGAGACGTCCTTGCCGAACACGCCCAGGGAGGCTATCGCCGCGTTGAGGTGGTGCATGACGAGCGCGCCGTGGGACAGGTCGCCACGAGCGTCCATGTCGGCGATCTGCTCCGCCGTCACGGTTCCGGCCCGGGACGAATCGAGGGCTTCCGGCAGGCGGTAGTGACCGCCCCCGAAGTCGTCAGCCACGACGATCACGACGTCGCGGTTCATGAAGTCCACGGCGGAGAAGGTGTTGACGTTCGGCAGGTACGGGCGCGGGGCGGGCGGCTGCCCCACCAACTGGATCACGGCCTCTATCGCGTCGGGCAGGAGCGTCGCGTCCGGGTACTTCCCGGTCGGGTCCTTGACCGTGATGGGCTCTAGGACGAGGGGGCCCCTCGACCCGGGCAGGTTCACCGTGGTGCCGGACAGGTAGACGTCCTGCCCGGGGATGTTGAGCTCGTGGGTCACGCACCTCTCGTCCAGCAGGAGTTCTTCCGGTACGACCACGCCCTCCGGCACCGGCGGCGGCTGCGCGACGGCGACGAGGAGGACGGCCAGCAACAGCGTCGCGCCCACGATGACCAGGTGTTGCGCTCTCTTCCTCATCACTTCCCCTCTCGACTCTGCGGTTCGGGGTAGACGCCGCCCACCTCCCCCTGCCCTCCTCTCCGGCGCCGCGGCGCCCGGCGTCAAGCCCCTAGGTCGTAGCCGTGCTTCTCGGCGAGGTCCTCTATCCGGTGCAGGTAGGCCGTCACGTGGTTCGCCAGGTAGAGCGCGCGGGCGCGCTTGAGATGCTCCACGGCCTCGTCGTGGCGCCCGACTCCGGCCAGCATCTCCGCCAGCTCCCTGCGCGCGAAGGCTTCCCAGATCTGGTTGCCCACCTCCTGCGCCAGGCGGAGCGCTGACCGCCGGGCGGCCATGGCGTCGTCGAACCTCCCGAGCTGGTGGTCTATGTGGCCGAGGTTCAGCGTCGCGAAGTACCTCCGCCTCGTCAGCTCGAAGGGATGCACGGTCTCGGGGTCGGAGAGCTTGTCCACGGTCTCGCGAGACCTTAGGTACAGCTCCCTGGCCCCTTCGAGGTCGCCGTCGCGCACCCTCTGGAACCCGCGGTGCTCGTAGACGATCGAGAGGGCCACCGGGTCGCCGCTCTCCGTGGCCAGGGCCAGCGCCTGGTCCATCTCCTCCTGGCCGGCGCCGGGCGCGATGGACCTGCGCATCACGCCGGACACGCTGGCGAAGACCGCCTCGCGGCCCCTGTCGCCGGTCCTGCGCGCGAGCTCGGCGGCGACGGCGTACTCGGCCAGCCCGCGCCGCGGGTCGCCGCGGTGGAGCCCGTAGACGTCGCCCACGCGGCCCCGCAGGTCGCGCCCGACCTCCAGCGCGCCGACCCGCACGGCGGCGTCCGCCGCTCGCGAGAGCAGGTCGAGGGTCTCGTCGTCGTGACCGTGCGCCTGGAAGTAGCCGAGCTCGAGCTCGAGGAGCTGCATGAAAGCCACGAGCTGCTCGTCCATGCCGAGCTCCGCCGCCCGGCGCATGGCGGCGCGCAGCTCGCCCGCCTCGGAGCGCACCTCGCGCTGCACGACGGCGGGCCGCGGGCCCTTGGCCCGGTCGGTGCGCTCCCTCAGGAAGCGCAGGTAGTAGGCGGAGTGCCTCAGCACGGTCTCGCGCCTCTCGCCCTGGTCCTCGTCGAGCTTCTCCCGCGCCAGCCCGAGCAGCAGGGGATGGCGGTCGTAGCGTCCGTCGCTCGCCAGGCGCAGGAGGGACTTGTCGACGAGGGCTGCCAGCACCGTCCGGTTCGCCCCGGCGACGAACGCGGCCGCCTCCGGCGTCACCGGGCCGGCGAACACGGCGAGGCGCCGCATGACCTGGCGCTCGGCCTCGGTGAGGCGCGACCACGACTGCTCGAACACGGCCCTCACGCTCTCGTGGCGCGGCGGCGCGTCGGCGGACGCGGCCGTCAGCCCGCCAGGGTCGAGCTCGAGCTCCTCGACCAGCGCGCTCAGCGGCACCGCCCTCAGCCAGGCGGCGACGAGCTCGATCGCCAACGGCATGCCCTGGGTCAGGGCGAAGAGCCTGCGGAGATGCGGCAGGTCCTCCTCGACGAGGCCGAAGCTCGGCCGCACGCGCCGCGCGCGCTCCAGCAGGAGCTTGACCGCCGCGTAGCCGTCGAGCTCGGCGAAGGAGACGTCCTCGCCTGGGTAGTCGAGCCCGCCGACTAGGTACGTCCACTCGGCCTCCAGGCCCAGGCGCTCCCTGGTCGTCACCAGCAGCTTCACGCCGTCGGCGGCGGCCAACAGGCGCGCCAGCAGCTCGGCGGCGCCCAGCACCTGCTCGAAGTTGTCGATGACGATGAGCAGGCTCGCACCCGACAGACGCCGCTGGACGGCTTCCCACAGGTCGCCGCCCGTCGCCCTCCCCAACCCGAAGGCGCCCGCGACCGCGGGCAGCACCTCCTCCGGCGTCGAGACCGACTCCAGCGGCACGAACACCGCGCCGTCGGCGAGGCCCGGCGCGAGCTCTGCGGCGACGGCCAGGGACAGCCTCGTCTTGCCCACGCCGCCCGGGCCGGTGAGGCTGACCAGGCGGCAGTCGGGGTTCCTCAGCAGCGCCGCCACGTCCTCGAGCTCGGCCTCGCGCCCGACGAAGCTGGTGCTGGGCACCGGCAGACGCTGGAGGCCTGCGCCCGCCTCGACCGCGCGGCGCGGCTCCACGGCCTCGACGACGGCCCTGCCCCGGTCCTGGCTCGACGGCGGGGTGGTGCCGGCGGCCGCGGCGGCCATGGCCTCCTCGTACGCCAGCACCGTGTCGGACGTGGGCTCCATCCCCATCTCGCGTTCGAGCCTCGCGGCCAGCTCGCGGTAGGAGCGCACGGCCGCCGAGGGGCGCCCCCAGCGCGTGAGCGCCCGGATGTGGGCGCGGACCGCCTCCTCGTCGAGGGGGTCGGCATCGAGCAGCCGCCGCATCAGGTCGGCCGCCTCGTCCTCGTCGTCCGGCCCCAGGTCGCCGAGCCGCCTGAGGGCCAGCGACCGCCAGCGCGAGTAGAGCTGCTCGCGCTCCATCTCCAGCCAGCCGTCGAACTCGTCGCCGGCGTCGCCGCCCACGTCGTGCAGCAGGGGTCCCTGGTAGGCGGCCAGCGCCGCGGCGACGTCGCCGCGAAGAGCGGCCTCGTTGAAGGCCGCCACGTCGGTGGGGACCTCCCACCTGAGTTGATGCTTCGTCGCCTCCACGCCCGCCGCGAACGGGAGGGTGTCGAGGCGCTGAAGGAGGCCCCTCAGGTTCTGCCGCGAGGTGGCGGTGTCGGAGTCGGGCCAGAAGAGGAACGCCACGCGTTCGCGGCCCACCCAGCCGTCGGCGTAGGCCAGGTAACCGAGGAGCTGGTAGCGCTTGTCGGGCGCGAACGGCACCTCGCCTACCCCCGCCAACGCCGCGGGCCGACCCGTGAGCCTCACGAATCCCACCTGCGTGCCCGTGGGCATGTGAGCGAATCATAGGGACACGAGGCGGGGGAGGCGTCGCATCGGTACAGGCCCAGCACCGGACGGCTCCGGCCGGGTCGTCTTGACACTACCTTAGATATTTAGGTAAGCTGGCGCTCCATCGAGGGGAGGAGGAGCCATGACAGGCCGAGAGGTCGCAGCTACGCACGCGGTTCCCGGTCGCGGCCTGCCGCGCACCAGGGTGGGCCTCCTCCCCCTCGTGGACCTAGACATCGAAGCCCGCCGCCGTGCGCAGGCGCAGCCATGCCATCGCGCGCTCGCGGCGGAGCCGCCCCCTCACTGGGAGCGCTGACGCCGGCAGCAGGTCGCGTAGCGGAACCGCCCGCCCCTTGGATCCCGCACAGACCGCCGCTTCGGCGCTACCGGGTCGCCCACCTCGCCCACCGAGGCGGGCGGCTCGCGTTTCTGGGGTCGGCGACGGGGCGGCTCGCGTCTCTGAGGAGTCCATGTCGAAGTAGCGCCGCCTGCGGCAGGCCGGACACGCGGTCCCGGCGCCCCGGTCCCCGGCTCGTACGACCCGATCCACGGGTCCGCCGGCATGACACCTGTCAACCCGCGCGGCTGACCGAAGGCACTGCCGCGCCCACCGCCCCCGGGGCCATCCTCGGGGCGTGAACGAGACCTACGTAGCCCAACTGGAGAGGGTCACGAAGCGCTACGGCGACGTCCTGGCGCTCGACGAGGTGACCCTGCGGGTCGGGGCCGGCGAGGTGCTGGCCGTCCTCGGCCCCAACGGCGCTGGCAAGACCACGGCGGTCAGCACCCTCCTCGGCCTCCTGCGGCCGGACGACGGCGTGGCGTCGCTGTTCGGCACGAGCCCCAACGACGTGGCGGCGAAGGTGCGGGTGGGCGCGATGCTGCAGATCAGCGGCGTGCCGCCCACGCTCACCGTGCGCGAGCACCTCACGGCGTTCGCCGCCTACTACCCGGCGCCGCTCCCCGTGGACGAGGCCATCGCCCTGGCGGGCCTTACGGAGGTGGCGAACCGGCAGTACGGCAAGCTCTCGGGCGGCCAGAAGCAGCGGCTCCACTTCGCCCTGGCGATGGTCGGCGACCCGGACCTGCTGTTCCTCGACGAGCCCACGACGGGCCTGGACGTGGAGTCGCGCCGCGACTTCTGGCGCCAGGTACGCGAGTTCAGCGGCGACGGGCGGACCGTCGTGCTCACCACGCACTACCTCGAGGAGGCCGACGCCCTGGCCGACAGGATCGTCCTGCTCGACCACGGGCGCGTCATAGCCGAGGGCACGCCGGCCGAGATCAAGGCCCGGACCGGCGGCAAGGTCGTGAAGGCCGTCACCAGGCTGGCGCCCGAGCGCCTCGCGGACCTGCCCGGCGTGAACCGCGTGGAGAGGGTCGGGGTGGCCACCGAGCTGTACACGGGCAGCGCCGAAGCCACGGTGAGGGCGCTGCTCGCGGCCGACGACGGCCTGTACGGCCTGGAGGTGACGGGCGCGACGCTCGAGGAGGCGTTCCTCAACATCACGGGCGGGCACGGGCCCGCCGGGACGGGGCGCGGCGGCGGTCGGGCCGACACGACGCCCGGCGCCGACCGCGCCGGGACGGGGCGCGGGGAAGCCCGCGCCGACAGGGAAGGGGTGTTCGCATGACGACGGCGACGATGGCCGCCGACACCGCGGCCGCGCGCCCGCGGCGCAACCTGCTCGGGCTCGTCCTGAGCGAGACCAAGTTCGAGTTCCTCAAGCTGCTCAGGATCCCGATGTACAGCGTGGCCACGCTGGCGTTCCCGCTGATGTTCTTCCTGCTGTTCGGGTCGTTCTACGGCGACGCGAAGACCCAGGGCGTGACCGTGGCGCGCTACATGGTGGCGACGTTCGGCGCCGCCGGCGTCCTCTCTGCCGCGATGTTCGCCTTCGGCGTGGGGGTGGCGTCGGAGCGCGGCCAGGGCTGGATGCGCCTCAAGCGCGTCTCGCCCATGCCGCCCGCCGCCTACTTCCTGGCCAAGATCGGCATGGCGCTGCTGTTCGGGGCGCTCATCGTCATCGCGATCACGCTGGCCGGCGTGATCACGCAGGGCGTGCGCGTGGCGTTCCTCGACTGGCTGTCGCTGCTGGGCGTGCTGCTCCTGGGCGCGTTCCCCTTCGCGTCGCTGGGGCTGGCGATAGGCTACTCGGTGGGGCCGAACTCGGCGCCCGTGGTGCTCAACCTCCTCTACATGCCCATGGCGTTCGCCTCCGGCCTGTGGATGCCTGTCGAGATCCTGCCGCCCGTGGTGCAAGGCATCGCGCCCTACCTGCCCACGTTCCACTACGCGCAGCTCGCGGTCGGCACGATAGGCGCGACGCCGTTCGGCGACGCCGCGCGCCACGCGCTCTACCTCCTCGCCTTCACGCTCGTCTTCCTCGTCGTCGCCTACGTCGCCTACAGGCGCGACGAGGGCAAGACCTACGGCTGAGATGGACAGGGCGGACGACGGGCCGTGGACGCCCGCGTCGCCAGGGCAGGGGCGAGCGCCGCGTATCCTCGACGGGATGCGCTGGCGCTCGTTCACGGTCCCCAGGCGGTCCCTCGTGTGGCTGGTCTACCTGTGCTTCCTGGTCTTCCAGCCGCTCTTCGACGCCGACGCCACCTGGGTGGACTGGGCCGTATCGGTGCTCATCGCGGTGGCGTTCGTGCCCGTCTACGGCTGGACCGACCGCCACGCCTGCTCGCGCCCCTACCTGTGGAGCGGCAGGCCGGGCGGCGTCCTCGGCATCGTCGTCATGCTCGCGATGGGAGTGCTCCTGGCGCCGCTGAACGCCGGCACCAGCGTGTTCTTCATCTACGCCGCGGCGGCGGGCGGCCAGCTCCGCCCGCGGCGCCTCGCCGTCAGGGCGCTGGCGGTCGCCGCGGCCCTGGTGCCGCTCGCGGCGCTCCTGTCCCGCGTGCCGCTGCCCTGGGTGCTCTACCCGTACCTGCCGGCGCTGATCTTCGTCCCGCTGGTGGGCGTCACGAACTACTTCGTGCGCGAGCGCGAGTACCAGAACGCCAGGCTCCGCATGGCGCAGGACGAGGTGGAGCGCCTCGCGACGATCGCCGAGCGCGAGCGCATCGCGCGCGACCTGCACGACCTGCTCGGGCACACGCTCTCGACGATCACGCTGAAGTCCGAGCTCGCCGCCAAGCTCGTCGCCCGCGATCCGGAGCGCGCCGCCAGGGAGATCGCCGACGTCGAGCGCATCTCGCGCGACGCCCTCGGCCAGGTGCGGGAGGCCGTGAGGGGCTACCGCTCCACGGGTCTCGAGGGCGAGCTAGCGAACGCCAAGCTGGCGCTCGAGGCCGCGGGCGTGGAGTACGACTACTACTTCGAGCGGCTCGAGCTCTCGCCCGCCACCGAGAGCACCCTCGCGCTGGCCCTCCGCGAGGGCGTCACGAACGTCGTGCGGCACGCGGGGGCGTCGCGCTGCCAGGTGCGGCTGGAGGCCCGGGGCCAAGACGTCGTCCTCACCGTGAGCGACGACGGTCGACTGCCGCCGGACGCCGGCTTCGGCAACGGCCTCACCGGCATGCGCTCGCGCGTGGAGGCGCTGGGCGGCGCGGTGACGCTGCGGCCGGCCGCGAGGTCCACGGTCCTCGAGGTGAAGGTGCCGCTCCGGGCGCGCGGCGGCGACGCTACGGCGAGCGCCGGCGACGAGCCGGCGACCGCGGGCATCGAGGCGCCGGCCACGGCGTGAGGGGCGCGGCGCGAGGCTCGTGACGGCCGAGGGGCGGGCGTGAGGGTCGTCATCGCCGAGGACCAGGCCATGGTGCGCGGCGCGCTGGCCGCGCTGCTCGAGCTGGAGGGCGACATCGCGGTCGTGGCCCAGGCCTCCGACGGCGACGAGGCGCTGGCCCTGGTGAGGGACCACGCTCCCGACGTCCTCGTCACCGACATCGAGATGCCCGGCACCACGGGCCTCGAGCTCGCCGCGGCGGTGGCCGAGCTGCGCCAGCGCGGCGAGCTGGCCACCAAGGTCGTCATCCTCACGACGTTCGCCCGCGCCGGCTACCTGCGCCGCGCCCTCGACGCCGGCGCCACCGGCTACCTGCTCAAGGACGCGCCGGCCTCGCGGCTCGCCGAGGCCATCAGGCGCGTGCACGCGGGCGGGCGCGCCGTGGACCCGGAGCTGGCCCTCGAGGCCTGGAGCGAGGAGGACCCGCTCACCGACCGCGAGCGGCGCGTGCTGCGCATGGCGGCCGAGGGTCGGACCACGGCAGCCATCGCCGGTACCCTCGGGCTCTCGGAGGGGACGGTGCGCAACTACCTCTCCGAGGCGATAGGCAAGCTGGGCGCCGCGAACCGCATCGAGGCCGCTCGCATCGCCAGGGAGCGCGGCTGGTTGTAGGGTGACCCGCGGGCCAGGAGGCGCCATGAGGATCCGCACGCAGATCGTCCAGACCGGCAAGAACACCACCGGCATCGAGGTGCCGGCCGACGTGCTGGAGGCGCTCGGGTCCGGCAAGCGGCCGGCCGTGAGGGTCACTATCAACGGCCACACCTACCGCAGCTCCGTGGGCTCGATGGGCGGCACGCCCATGATCAGCCTCAGCGCCGAGAACCGCGAGAAGGCCGGGGTAGCGGGCGGCGACGTGGTGGACGTGGACATCGAGCTCGACACCGCGCCGCGCGAGGTGGAGGTGCCGGCCGACCTGGCCGCGGCCCTCGACGCCGAGCCGGCCGCCCGCGCCACCTTCGACAGGCTCTCCTACTCGAACAAGCAGTGGCACGTCCTGCAGGTGGAGGGCGCCAAGACCGACGAGACCAGGCAGCGGCGCATCGCCAAGTCGGTCGCCACGCTAGCGTCCGGCGAGCCGCGCTGACGTACCGGCGACCAGGGAGGCTCGCGCGGGGCCCGCGGGCCCGCCGGCCCCGCGGAGCTACCAGACGAAGGGGATCAGACGCTTGCGCGTGGCGGCGAACGCCTCGTACGCCTCGCCGAGGTCCGCGACCAGCGCGCGCTCCTCCACGCGGATGCGGTAGGCGAGGGCGACGCCGGGCAGCACGGTCACGGCGGCCAGCCCCAGCCACGTGCCGCACATGAGGCCCAGGCCGACGAGGATCAGGCAGTACGCGCTGTAGCCGGGGTGCCGCAGGAGCCGGTACGGGCCTGTGGCGACGACGCCCTGGCCCGCCCTCGTCTCCACGTGGAAGGTGAAGTCTCGGCCCAGGGCGCGGAACGCCGCGAGCCTGAGGGCGAGCCCTCCCCACGCCGCCGCCAGGCCCAACGCGAAAGGCAGGGGCTGGCCGGGGATGCGGCCGCCCTTCCCAGCGGTCGAGAGCAGCGCGAGGACGCAGGAGGCCAGGGTGCACGCCACCAGCAGCCAGTAGCTGCCCCGGTCGCGGCGCCGGCCGCCCCCGGAACGGTGACGAGCCTCGTGCACGCGGTCCAGCACAGCCCAGGCGAGGGCGGTGGCGAGCGTCAGCGCCAGCGCCACGGGGTGCGAGACGAAGTAGGGAGCCACGGACGGGCCCAGGCTAACGCCGAGGCCATGGCGGCACGCGGCGTAGACCTCGCTTCTGCCGAGGCCCTCGCTCCACGGGGCCCGCCTGCAGCGGCCTCGGCGCCGGGCGCCGTGCCTCAGGCCCCCACCGATGCACGGCCGTCGGCGGGTGCCGCGGGGCCCTCTCAGCTCAAGCTGGTTCGACGACCTTGTTCAGGATCCAGGCGTGCTTGCCCACCTGCCTGACGCGCTCGAAGCCGTGGTCCTCGAACAGCTCGGCGGTGCCGGTGAACAGGAAGCGCCCGTGGGCCACGCGCCCCGTGACCGTCTCGGCGATGGCCTCCACCAGGCCCCCGCCCTCCTCGGCGATCTGCCGCAGCGCGCCGCCCACCGCCAGACGCAGGATGCCCTGGCCGCGATGGTGCTTGTCCACGAAGCAGCAGGCCGTGCGCCAGTCCGGGCGCGGCGGCAGCTCCTCGCCGTACTTCCTGGCGTGCTTGATGTTCGACAGCTCCTCGACGCTGCCGTACTGGCACCAGCCCTGGGCCTCGCCGTGCTCGTCGAACACCAACGCCGCGTGCGCCCGGTTCGTGAGGACGCGCTCGCGCTTCACCTCGCGGTAGTCCACGCCGCGCTGCCCGCACTCCGGGTGCCAGCCGATGCACCAGCAGCCGCCGAAGATACCGCCGTTGCGCTCCACGAGGTCGGCGAACGCGTCCCAGGTGGCCGGCTCGAGCCGCCCCACGGTGTACTCGCTCAACGCCTTCTCCTTCCCCGCCCGCCGGGCCACGGTAGCGGCGGGAGCGCGCTGCGGGAGAGAGATAGCGACTTGACGGCGCGCCCTCCCGGCAGTACCATCTGACCGGCTTTAGGCACTTGCCTAAAGCGGGCGACTAAGGCGGCTGGCTAAGCAGCCGGGCGTGGCGCGGCCGAGCACGCGAGTCCCGGGTGGAGGGAGCCTTGAGCGACGAACGAGGAGAGCGGAAGCGGGTGGCATCGGTGCCGAGAGGCGCGGGTGCGGCGGGCCCCGACCCCGAAGCACGGCGGGAGGGGTCAGCCAGGGCCGCCGACCCCCGCGAGCGCATACTCGCCACCACCGTCGAGCTGCTGGGCGAGGTCGGCTGGGCCGGTATCACCACGC